>JBGQKZ010000012.1:0-103008 GCA_041499805.1 Gemmataceae bacterium | reverse complement strand
CCTTCAAGGCATCGCGCTCGCGCTGACTCATGGCGATCCGGTCTTCGAAGCCTTTCACGATAAATGCCCTCCTTGGCGTAAATTGCCCAAGAGGACATTTCTACCTTGTTAAGACCGGACATTTCTATTTTGGTTTGACAGACGCCCTCGCTTTGCGCGTCGGGCTCCCTGCCTGTCACTTACCGACCGGATTGCGTGCGAAAATCCATTCTTCCACCGGCTTCCCTTCCGACAAATGCTCCTGCACGAAGCGCGGGATGCGGTCCGCCGTCATGCCGTGGTACCACGTGCCTTCGGGATAGACGAGCATCGTTGGGCCGTGGCAACAGATCCGGAGGCAGCCGACCTTGGTGCGGTAACAGGCGTTTGCGCCGGCGGTCAGGCCGCGTTCTTTGATCTCACGTTTGAGGACTTCCCAGGCGGCGAGACCGTCTTCCGGCGTGCAGCACCTTGGGCCGGTGCAGAGCAGGACGTGCCGATGATAGGAACCGACGCCGACCTTGGCGGCGGCTTCCTCAAGCTCTTGTCGTTCGTCCGACATGCAGCGCCTCTCGTTCACGGGGTTCCATTTTGTTCCGTCGCGGCGTCGGCGGGCGGTGTCTCGGACACTGCTTCGGGCGGTTGTTCCAGCGGCTCACGCGGGCCGGCGATGAGGGACGCGATCACCGCCACCGTCAGAATCGCCGCGATCACGCCCAGCGACAGAAAAATCATCCCTTCTTCGCCGATGCCGTGACTGTGCAAAAAGCCGGCCAGAGGACGTTCCAGCAGCATCTTCAGCCCGACGAACCCGAGCACCAAACCGAGCCCGACGCTCAGGTAGCGGAACATGCCGAGAAAGCCGGCCAGCAGGAAGTAGAGCGCCCGTAGACCGAGGATGGCGAAGATATTCGACGTGTAGACGATGAACGCGTCTTTCGTGATGCCGAAGATCGCCGGGATCGAATCGAGGGCGAAGACGACATCGGTGCTCTCAATGACCAGCAAGACGAGCGGCAACGGCGTCGCGTGCCAGCGGCCGGCGCGCTTCACCCAGAAGCGGTGTTCGTCGTAGTGCGGCGTCAGTCTGAGCAAGCGTTGGGCCAGCCGCAGCACCGGGTTTTTCGCGGGGTCGATTTCCTGTTCGACCGAGCGGATGAGTTTCCAGCCCGTGTAGACCAAAAAGACCCCGAAGACGTAAATCATCCAACTGAAGGTGCTGAGGAGGGCGGCGCCGACGAGGATGAGCACCGCTCGCAGAATCAAGGCGCCAAGGATGCCCCAGAGCAGGACGCGCTGCTGCAAGTGGGCCGGCACGGCGAAGTAGCGGAAGATGACGAGGAAGACGAACAGATTATCGACCGAGAGCGACTTCTCCACGAGATAGCCGGTGAGAAACTCGATGGCCTTGGCGTCGCCCTTGTCCGCTTCGTGGGGACGCCAGTTGGGCCAGAATTGCCAGATGCAGCCGGCAAAGACGAGTGACAGGAAAACCCAAACGGCGCTCCAGATCGCGGCTTCCTTCACGGAAACAGCGTGGGCACGGCGTTGGAAGACGCCGAGGTCGAGGGCCAGCATGGCGAAGACGAAAATGTGGAAGCCGATTAGGACGAGAAACTCTGGCGAACGCACATACGACCAGACGTCGGCCATGCCGGCTCCCCGATGTCGAATGCCGAAGCCCGAATGCCGAAGTCCGAATTCCGAATGCCGAATCAATGACGAATGCCCAAATGACCGACTTCGCATGATGACATTCGACATTCGGCATTCGGCATTAATTCGTCATTCGTCATTGATTCGGCATTCGGCATTCGTCTTACTGTTCCATCACTTCCTTCGACTTCTTTTCGGCCATCTCGGTGACTTTGTCTTCGTAGGTCTTGAGGAGCGTTTGCACTTTGTCCTTGCCCTTGTCGCGTTCGTCTTCGGTCATTTCCTTGGCTTTTTCGGCCTGATCGAAGCCCTTGTTGCCGTCGCGGCGGATGTTGCGGAGGGCGACCTTGGCCTCTTCCGACGACTTCTTGATGCGGGCCACCATCTTTTGGCGCTGCTCGCCGCTCATCGGCGGGACGATGAGGCGAATCATCTTGCCGTCGTTGTTCGGCGACATGCCGAGGTCGCTGGAGCGGATCGCCTTTTCAACGTCCTTCAAGCAGCTTTGATCGAACGGGCGGATGACGATCTGTTGCGGGTCGGGCGTGCTGATCTGGGCGAGTTGTTTGAGCGGCGTTGGCGAGCCGTAGTATTCGACGCGGATCGAATCGACGAGGGCCGGCGTCGCCCGGCCGGTGCGCAGGCCGCGCAGTTCGTTGCGGAAAACGTCAACCGCTTTTTCCATCCGCTCTTCACAGTCGAAAAGGATTTCATCGTTGCTCATGGTGGTGCTCGTTGATCGATTGTGGGGCACCGCTTGCAAACGTGCCCAACGGGGTTCACGCGGATTCACTTACGAGAGTGCCAATCGCGTGGCCGGCGATGGCCTTGTCGAGGTTGCCTTCGTGCTTGATGAAGTTGAAGACCAGGATCGGCAGCTTCGCCAGGCGGCACAGGTCGATGGCGGAAATATCCATCACACGCAAATTATCGCGGACGAACTGCGCGTACGTCAACTTGTCGTAGCGGACGGCGTGCGGGTTGACGAACGGGTCTTCGCTGTAGATGGCCTCGACGCGCGTCGTCGCCTTCATCAGGATGTCCGCTTCCAATTCGCGGGCGCGGAGGGCGGCGGCGGTGTCGGTGGTGACAAACGGGTTGCCGGTGCCGCCGGCAAGGATGACGACACGGCCTTTTTCCAAATGACGGAGACAACGGCGGCGGATGTAGGGCTCGGCCACGCTTTCCATCCGAATGGCCGTTTGCAGGCGCGTCTGACAGTCGAGGCTTTCGAGGGCGTCTTGCAGGGCCATGCCGTTGAGGACGGTGGCGAGCATGCCCATGTAGTGGGCGGTTTGTTCCTTGATGACGCGGCCGCCGGCGGAGAACTGGGTGCCGCGAAGGATGTTGCCGCCGCCGACCACGATGGCCAGCTGCACGCCGCGCTGCACGACACGTTGAATCTGCCGGGCGACGTTGAGCGTGGCGTCAATGCTGATGCCGCTCGTGCCGGTATGGCCGAAGCTCTCGCCGCTGATCTTCAGCACGACGCGGCGGTACTTTGGTTTGAGCGCGTCGGCAGGGAGAGGTTCGTCCATAGCTGGTCCGTGTCGCGAGGGGGTGGAAGGGCCTTGCGGGCAATTATAGCGGCGGGGGGCGGCGCGGCCATTCGACGGACTAGATCGTGAGAACGCGATCACGAGCAACGATCTCCCAGCGATCGGTGACGCGGCCGTCTTCGACGATTTGCGCGAAGCGGTGCAGCGCGCAAGTTGGGCAGATGTGCGTCGGCAGCGCGTAGGCGACATCGCCGGGCGCGAAGCGTTCCGCGGCCGACGTTTCGATGACGAAGTGTTCCTCGTTGTGGAGCACGGTTTCGTACTCCGGCACGTCAAGGAGAAGGCAGCGTTTGCCGGCGGGCGGATCGCTGGCCACGGCTTTGTAGCCGAGGTCGAAGGTGACGCGATTCGCCGTCGGCCGGCTGATGACGCGCGTTAAGAGGAGGGCGGCAGGCTCGAAGGCGCTAAGGTCGCGGAATTTCGCGCCGTAGCCGTTGTCGTTGAGGAAACACGTTCCCGGCGCGCATTCGAGGCCGGGATAATCCATCTTCGCGTACACGGGAAAGGTCGGCGTGCCGCCAACGATCAATCGCGCGACGGGGAAGCCCTTCTTCAAGAGCACATCCCGCAACGCCAGAACCGGTTCGATTTGCCCATGGACGGCGGCTTCCCGTTCGGCGAGGGCTTCCTGATGATTGTGGCCGTCGTAAACGTGCAGCCCTTCCGGATGGACGCCGGGGGTGCGTGCGATCGTTTCGTAGAGCGCCACCGCCGCCGGGCCGGGGGCGATGCCGGTGCGGTGTTGGCCAACGTCGATGTCGATGAGCACATCGACGGCCTGACCCGCCGCACGCATGGCCGCGGCCAAGTCCTGAACGCCTTTGGGATGATCGGCGAGGACGGAAAAGCGACACGCGGGATAACCCTTCACGAGCCGGGCCATGCGGGCACAATTAGGACCGACGAGATTGTAGGCGAGAAGTACGTCGGGAGCGCCGCAGGAGGCGATCATCTCCGCTTCGGCGATCGTGGCGCATTTGTGCTTGGTGATGCCGGCCGCCAGCTCTATGCGGACGATCTCGCGCGTCTTGTGCGTCTTCACGTGCGGCCGCAGTCGCGCCGGCTGGCCGGCCATCGCGATGGCGTGCCCGATGTTGCGAGCAATCACATTTTTGTAGAACAACAGGGCGGGGCTGAAGACGTTCGCAGCATCGCGTAGCAGATAGCCCGGATTCATCAGAGTTTCCCCAGTTTGCCGCGTCGCCCCAGCGAGAACAAATGGCAAGGCCGTCATCATCGTTCATGTTTTTCAGGGAGTCAATCGGCCAATCCGTCGCCCCGGCATTCGTCTCTTGAACGGCGGCACGACGGTTGTACGATCAGACGGCGAACTATAGGTGGGAATCGGGAATCAGGGATCGGACCCCATAATTCCCGATTCCGATTTCCGATTCCTATTCACACCAGGGGGAATGCGATCATGGCAGAGGAAACGAAAGCCCCGGCGGCGGCCGAGGGGCAGCAGGTTCAGTTTCAGGTCGATGCCAGCGCGATGACCAGCAGCTACACGAATTGGTACCGCGTGACGGGGACGCCGGAGGAGCTGATCGTCGATTTCGGCCTGAACCCGCAAATGGGGCAGATGCCGACCGAGCCGATCAAAATGACGAATCGCGTCATCATGAATTTCTTCACGGCGAAGCGGTTGCTGCAAGCGCTGCACTTCGCGGTCAATCGGCACGAGAGCTTTTTCGGGGCGTTGGAAGTGGATGTGCAGCGGCGGCTACGCATCATGCCGCCGGGGCCTGGCGGCGCGCCCGGCGCGCCGAAATAAACAGCGGCGCCCGACGCCTTCGCGAGGGAAGGGGCCAACCCTCCGTAACCCTCGGGCTCTGAAGACGCGCTGACGAATCGAGCGCCGCGTTAGTGATGGTGTCCGGCGTCCGGGGGATGGTGCGTGAGGCTGTGCGGCACTTCCAGGCCGTGGCGCTCCATAAGGTCGGCGTCGGCGAAGAGCGTGCGCGCAGGTCCATCGGCCACGATTTTGCCGCCGTCGAGCAGCACGGCGCGACCGCACGTCCGCAGGATGAATTCGAGATCGTGTGACGCAATGACCTTCGTTACCTCCAGCCCATTGATGAGGTGCATCAATTCTCTGCGGCCGCGCGGGTCGAGGTGCATCGACGGCTCGTCGAGGAGGAGAATGCTCGGCCGCATGGCGAGGACGCCGGCGAGGGCGACGCGGCGTTTCTCGCCGCCCGAGAGGTGAAACGGAACGCGTCGCTCGAACCCTTCCAAGTGTACACGGGCCAGCGCTTCCGCCACGCGCGCCTTCACTTCATCGGCGGGCAAACCGAGATTCAGCGGCCCAAACGCCACGTCGTCGAAGACGGTCGCGTTGAAAATCTGATCGTCGCTGTTCTGAAAGATCAGCCCCACTGCGGACGGCAACTGCCGGCGTTCCGCCGGTGCCGCGGGGTCGAGGCCGGCGAGGCGTATCGTGCCCGACGGCGTGCGCAGCACCCCTGCGAGGCAGAGAAAAAGCGTTGTCTTTCCCGCACCATTGGGGCCGACGAGCCCGACGCATTCGCCCGCCGCCACGTCCAGCGAAAGCTTGTTCAAAGCGTTTACGCCGTCGGGGTAACGATAATGCAAATGCAGGATGTGAATGGCGGGTTCGGCCGACACGGCGGACCTTTCAGCGCAAAAGCCAGTCGCCCAACCCCAGGCCGACGGCGAGGGTGACAAGGGACACGAAGACAAGCACGTCCGGCGCGCGGGTATGAAACTCGCTCAGTGTCCGAAAGCGGCCGTCGAAGCCACGGCAGCGCATTGCGTGGGCGACCCGTTCGGCGCGTTCATAACTGCGAACGAGCAGAGTGCCCGCGACGTGGCCGACCGTCTGATAGCTATGCCGGTTTGCTCGGTTCTTGTAGCCGCGGACGCGGAGCGCGATGCGCAGGCGTGCCAGCTCGCCGGCCAGCACAAAGAGATAGCGGTAGGTGAGCGCGAGAAGCTGGACCAGGAGCGCGGGCGCCCGCAACGCGTGCGCCGCCTTGAGTGTGGCGTCGAGCGGGGCCGTCGTCAGCAGCACGACGACCAAGAGGACGATGGCGAGCGCCTTGGCACAAAGGAGCGCCGCCATGCGCAATCCATATTCGGAGAGCCGGACGGGACCGAGATGCCAGACGCTGCCCGGACCATTGAGCGTGAACGGCAGCCAGACCGCAAGTACGACGAGGAACAACCCGACCGCGGCTACGCGTGTGAGCAGCCAGCGTGCGGGCAGCCGGGCCGTGATGACGAGCAGAAGGGCCGCAACCAAAGCAGCCGATGCCGCCGCGAGGGTTTGCAGGACCGCAACGGCGACGACAAGCAGGACGATGCCGGCCAGTTTCCACCGCGGGTCGAGGCGCGTCAGCGGCGATGCGGACGCAGGCGGCGGGTCGAGCGCGAGGGTCATGCGGCCATTGTAGCAACGCGCAACGCAAAGCCCCCGTCGGGAGGGACGGGGGCCGCGCGCAAGAGCTCTCTAACTCGAAACGGAGGTTACCGCTTGGCGCCCGCCATCGGGGACTTCGCGTACTCGGTCTTCAACTCCTTCTCCGCCTCGATCCAGTCCTGCACTTCCGTGCCCGGCGGCCGACCGCGCTTCACCCACTTCTCGTAGGCGCGCATGGCGATCTTGTCGTGCGGGATGGGGAGCGGCTTGCTCACCGGCGCGGCCTGGGGAGGGGTTGCAACTCGGGACATGTCCTGTCCTCCTTGAAAGAAAGGCTTACCATTCGGGGAAACGTCTCCCTTTCGCCGGCTATTGCAGCACAGTTGTGAATGGTTCGCAAGCAGTTTCTCGGAAAAATGGAGAAATTGCGGCTTCCTTGAGGACATGGGCGACATGGCGCACGGAACTCGCTTGGCGGCGCTTCCCGCATCGATTTGAGGACGGCCGCCCCGCGTCGCTCGCCCCGCACACCTCGCCCCTCGTCCCTCGCCCGCATAGATTGACAGCGCGGCGAACCCGGCCGCGGCGCCGGGGCCGTTCGCGCGACACCACGGAGATGGACACCATGGCTTACACCCTGCCTCCCCTGCCGTACCCCACCGACGCGCTGGAGCCGACCATCGACAAGATGACGATGGAGATTCACCACGACCGCCATCACAAGGCGTACGTGGACAACCTCAACAAGGCCCTCGACGGCCAGGCCAACCTGCAAAGCAAGCCGATCGAGCAGCTGCTCCGCGAGATCAACCAGGTCCCGGAGAACATCCGCACGGCGGTCCGCAACAACGGCGGCGGCCATGCCAACCACACGATGTTCTGGGAGATCATGGCCAAAGGCGCCGGCGGCGCTCCGAGCGGCCCGCTCGGCGACGACATCAACAAGACCTTCGGCGATTTCGCGACTTTCAAGACGAAGCTCAAAGAAGCCGCCACCGGCCGCTTCGGCAGCGGCTGGGCCTGGCTCGTCTACGCCGGCGGCAGTCTGAAAGTCCTCAGCACCGCAAATCAAGACAGCCCCTTGATGGACGGCCAGTATCCCGTGCTGGGCATCGATGTCTGGGAACACGCCTATTATCTCAAGTACCAAAACAAGCGTCCCGACTACGTGGACGCCTGGTGGAACGTCGTGAACTGGACTGCCGTGGCGCAGCGGTACAGTATTGCGAAAGCAGGCAAATAAGAGGATCGAGGATCGAGGATTGAGGATCGAAATCGGTTCGATCGTCGATCCTCGATCCTCCATCCGCAGAACCCCTCTTGACCCGTCTCCATCGCCGGCTATAGTTCCCGCTCCGACGGCCGGGGGATGTCGTCCGCGCCTCGTTTTTCACGGGTGGGAGAGCGCCCATGCACCGCTGGCACAATGGGCTGGTTGCACTCTTGTTGTTCGCGGGTTGCGCCATGACGGAACGGCAGCAAATCAAGCCGCCGACGCCTCCGGAGGAATACGTCATCCCGCCGACGGACGATCCGCGCTTCTCGCAGCCGGTCGCCTATCCAAAGGGCTCGCTCAACCAGGACATGATTCAGAAGAGCGGCGATGACAAAGCCGCCTTCCCGGCGCAAGGCGGGCCGACGACCGGCGCGGGCTCGCGCTCGGGCCGCGGTGCGGGCCTCGGTCCTGGCGGCTATTAGCGACTCTTCCGGCCGCGAGCCTCGGGCGCGCGGACGGCATCCCACAAGATTCCGTCCGCGCTCGCCCGAGGCTCGCACCTAAACAGTTCTATCCGCCATCCCAAAACGCTTGAGCAGAGATCGCAGGATCGTCTCGCATTCCGCTGCCTCATCCTCCATTCCAAGCCGCAAGCCGCTCCACGAAAGTCGCGCGGACAATCCCGTGTGAGCCGCGGCGCGGTTGAACTGGTCGCGTGCCCGCAACGCCCAAATCAAGCCGAAGCGGTCGCGGAAACTGATCCATAAGCGATCAAGAGATGTCTTCCCTGGCGTCCACATCGATAGCGCCCAGGCCGGCAACGGGGCAAAAACAAGCAGCCCGTTGACCGCGTGTTCCGACGCATAGAGTACATTGTCGAATCGTACCCACAGTTGCAATTCACAGGCGCCAACCACGAGCAGCGCGGCAAACGCGAACCGGGTCGCGACATAGTTCAAGAACCCAAAGAAAAGAATCGCGCTCAAAAACACGGCCTGAATCGTGCTCGCCCGAAGCGCGCCCCATCCTTGGGCCAAGGGCAACAGAAATACCGCCAGTAACCCGAGCACGACAAAGTTCCATGCCGCCAAGCCCGGCTGCCGCGCGCCAAGCACGGCGACGGGAAGACACGCGGTCAACGACAGGGCCACGTAGCGTGCCAGCTCATTGGTACCCGCCCCAATGGCGAATCCCCAGGCGGCCCAGGCGACAAACGCCCAGATAATGGTGTGGGCTAAGCTGGTCGCGCGGTTTGCCTGCCACGCTTTCCACAGGGGAATCAGACTCATCGCATAGAACAGCCAAACCAACATCGCTGCGCCTCGAACGCCGACGTAACGGGTAAGCCGGGAGAGGTTCGGGAACCTTGCCGGTCGCTTGGTTTACGCGGCATGGTCAATTTCGCCGAGGAAAGCGTGGGAATCCGTGCGGGCCGTGCGCTTACCCGCTTCATACAACGATGCCGACGCAGCCCTTTGCCGTTGGCAACTCCCTATCTTCCGCCGATCTTACTTCGTGGAAAAGACGCCGAAACTGCCCGGGCAGCGTAGCCTGGGACGCCCAGCCGCCCAGTCGCCCAGTCGCCCGGCGTGGAGAACGGCTATGAATCGACCGCATTGTTTGCTGGCGCCCGTCGTTATCCTTTGCTGTGCCATGCCCGTGTGGGCCGGCGGCCTGTTCAGCCGGCATCCCAAGCCGAAAGCGGAAGAACGGGTGCCGCAGCTGCTTGTCACGCTCAAAACCGATCAAGACGAGCATAAACGCAGCACCGCCGCCGAGGAGCTGCGTCAGTATGACTTGACCGCGTTCCCGAACGCCGTCAATGTGCTGATCGACTCGTTGTTGCACGATCCGAAGCCCGGCGTCCGCGCCGAGGTGGCCGACACGCTGAGCAAGATTCGGCCGGTAGCGCAGCAAGTCGGCCTGGCGCTCGAAGGCGCGATGGCTCAGGACACGTCGATGCGCGTTCGCCTGCAGGCCCGCTATGCGTATCTCCATTATTACTGGGCTGGCTACCGCACGCCGAAGAAGGAGGGCGCTGCCGTCGCGCAATCCGACGAACCGCCGCTGCTCGCGCCGATGCCGGGAGTCGCGGTCGGCAGCAGCACCCCCTCCCCGCGCTTGACGCCGTTGCGCTCAACGAGCGCGCCGTCGCAAACTCAAGGCCCGGTTGTAATCCCCGCATCGGACACGCCGCGATTGAAAACGCCGCCGACAAAGATCGACGGGCCGGAGCTGTTTCCTTCGACGACGGGTAAGTGACGCGGCGCGGGAGAGGGGGTGAGCGGGAGAACTTACCGCCCGCGTTCGTTTTTTCCCGGCTCCCGTTCACCCCTTCTCCCGTTCTCTCACAAATTCACCACCTCGCAATCCCGCCACCTCACCGCTTCGGCCGATACAAGTGCGTCGCCGTCCCGTACAGCGTCTCCGCCGCTTCGCCGATGGTTTCCGACAACGTCGGATGCGCGTGTATGGTCAAAGCCAGATCGCGCGCCGTGGCGCCCATCTCGACCGCCAACACGCCCTCGGCGATCAGCTCGCCGGCGCCCTCGCCGACGATGCCGACGCCGAGCACCTGCTCGGTTTGCGGATCGAGAAGCAACTTCGTCAAACCTTCGGTCCGTCCCAGCGTCGCCGCCCGTCCGGACGTGGCCCACGGAAAGCGCACCGCCTTCAAGTCGCGATTCTGCTTCTTGGCGTCGGCCTCGGTCAAACCGCACCATGCGATTTCCGGGTCGGTGAAGACGACGGCGGGAATCGCGCGGAAATCAAACGCCGCCGCCTCGCCCAAGATGGCTTCCACGGCGATCTTCCCCTCGTGCGTTGCCTTGTGGGCCAGCATCGGCTCGCCGGCTACGTCGCCAATGGCGAAGATATTTGCTCCCGTGGTCCGCCGTTGATCGTCTACTTTGACGAAACCCTTCTCGTCCACTTCCACGTTCACCTTTTCCAGGCCGAGCCCCTGACTGTTCGGCCGCCGGCCAACAGCGACGAGCACGCGATCGAACACCGGTTCCTTGTCCGCGACTTCTTGACCTTCGAGCGACGCCTGAATGCCCTTCTTCGTCTCGGCGATCTTCGTGACTTTCGTGCTGAGGAGGATCTTCTCGAAGAGCCCGTTCAAGCGTGCCTGCAACGGCCGCACCAGCTCACGGTCCACGCCCGGCAACAGGCCGTCCGTCAATTCGACGACCGTCACACGACTGCCGAGCGCCGCGTAGACGTAGCCCAGCTCCAACCCGATGTAGCCGCCGCCGACAACGAGCAACGAGGGCGGCACTTCCTCTAACCGAAGCGCCGCGGTCGAATCCATGAGCCGTTTCGATTCGAGATTGAACAGGGGCGGCCGGGTGGGACTGGAGCCGGTGGCGATGATGCAGTGCTTGAAACGCCGCTGCGCGCCGTTATCAAGTTGCAACGTCTGCGCGTCGGCGAACGCCGCACGCCCGTTGACGTATTCAACGCCGCGCCGTTTGCACAGCTCCGCGAGATTCTTGCTCATGCCGCCGACAATTTTGTCCGCATGGCCGCGGACGCCGGCGATGTCAATTTTCGGCTTCTCAAAGTGCAGCCCGATCTTATCCGCGTCGCGCGCGTCGGTGATCAGCTTCGCGACGTGAAGAAGCGCTTTCGACGGGATGCAGCCAATCAGAAGGCACGTGCCGCCGGGCCGCTCATTCGCGTCGATGAGGGTGGCCTTCATCCCCTTGTCGGCGGCAAGAAACGCCGCCGCGTAACCACCCGGACCGGCGCCGAGGACGACAAGGTCATCATTGGTCAATTCGGGCATGCAAAACTCCATTCATCCATCGTTCAACCGCGACCCAGTTGGGGAACGCGGGCACGTTCCGCGGCGCAGCGCCCGGTGCCCCTTTTGCGGCACGGCCGTCACTGCCGCGATGGAATCCGTAGAAGCCGTTCTGTGCGGCTCGCTCGTGAGCCGAATGTGCGCCACGCGGCTATTCTACCGCCCGAAACCGTTCGCGTCCGGGGGTGTGCGCGGAGGCAGAGGATTGGTGATCGCCCGTGGCCGCGCCGACTTGAAGATGAAAACATCGGACATCAATATCGAAGTGATCCAGGCGCAGCCAACCCCACGACGTTGCCGCCGGTGCTCGGTTACCGCGTAACCAATTCCTTCACGATCCTGGTGCAGGACCCACCTTCCCCCCTTGACTTCTATACGATAATTATGTACACTTACTTTCAGCAAGTTCGCCGCCTCTTTCGATCGCCGAACGTCTCGAGGAAAAGCATGAAAAGCCCAATAAACATCATGTCCGGTAGGATATTGCATGCTGCGATGCAACTCCTTATCATAAAACGAGAAATGACAAATGTCCGGTTTAAAAACCGGACAAAAGCGGACACGCATAAACCGGGATGCGGCAGCGGCGCGGTCTCGCTCACCTCGCCTCACACTCAAAATCCTCGAGAAGATTGCCGGTTGAAAAACCCCGCATGGTTCAATCGTGGGAAACTCTGTTCAACACGTCCGAATCTCGAGGCGGACGACATGGGCAAGTTTGATGCGATCGACATCGAAAGTGGAGAGTTTGCGATTGATGCCGCTGAACTCAAAGCGTGCCACAAATTGCGTTAGCGCATCCCCGAAGCGCGGATTTGGATGGTGCGCCTCGGCTATTGAGGAGGGCCGGATCCATGAGTTCCTCGAAGACGCGGCTGAAATTGGCCCGCTTACGGATGGCCTGGTCGAACTCATCGATCTGCTCGTCGCTCAGCCCTTCGTACACGTTCCACCAGGATGGAATGCCTTCGGAAGTAGGAGCGTCAGGAGCGCCGGACTCGGAGAGGTCGCGGTTCACGACATTGATGATGACTTGATGATCGGGCGAAAGCTGCATACCGATCACGTGCTCCAGCGCACGCCGGTCGGCGTTGTCGATTTCGGCCACATTGCAAACAACTTTTTCCATGCTGCAATTCTACTCAATCACGTTTCGACGCCGCAATCGGTCAAGCCGCCCTCCTGCCCTGCGGCGGAACGCCGGCGGCTACCGCTTATCCGTTGTGCCCCGCGGACCGCAAGCTGCCGCCCGCGATGAAGCTGTAGGCCAACCAGCCGAGGACGCCCGCGACGGCCCAGCCGATCCTATACCAGATTTCCGAAGACTCCGGGCCGATGAACTGCCAATAGAGTCCAAGGATAAGCACGACCACAATCACGCCAAGAAATGCACGCATGGCCCTACCCCTTTTTTGCCCACACATGAAAGTGTAGGTCAGGAATCGAGGTATTGCCGCGGCTGGGTTTGGTCCGCGACCGCTTCGGGAAGCCTTCTAGTAACGGAAGATCACATCAAAGCCGAGACGGTAATCCATGAGCTGATTCGACGAGCCCGACAGCGGAAACTCGACGATGCCGCCGGCTTGGACGTTGTTGTTGAATTTGTAACGCATGCCGAGCGCCATGGTGAAGTCGTTCTTGCTCGCTACGTGACGCGAGCCGAAGTTGAAGAGATCGCGGCCTTCGAAGCCGAAGTCATGGGCATTGCCGCCGCTCAGATACGAGAACCAGTTCAGCTCGACGAGCGGGTAGATTCTCTGGACGAAGCCGTAATCGAGGTGCAGGCTGGCAAAGAAGAAATCGCTCCGCTGGTTGTCGGTCGCGAAGTCGAAGCCGCTGGTCATCAGGAAGTTGGCGTTGCCGTAACTCGTGCGGCCGAACGATTGGCCCAAGCTGAAATACGGCTCCAGCGACAGTGTGCCGGTGTCCTGGAACGTTTGCTGCGAGCCAGTGGGGAATTGGAAATTCAAGCCCATCGCGGCGACGGTTCCGCTGTTCTCGTCGCGGATGAACGTGAACTTGGGTCCGAGGGTCACCTGCGCGAAGCTGCTTGCATCGGCGAAACCATTCGTCGTGGTGTTCGGCTGAATGAAGATGCCGCCCAGCTCGCTCACGACGAACGACCAACGCTCGGTGAAAGCGACCCGTCCCTGAATACCGACGTACTCGATGTCGCCGCCGTGCAACAGGGTGTTTTTGTGCGGGATCGCCTGGAACATGAACAACGGCCGCGCTTCGGTCAACGACCGCGGGTCTTCAAAGAAGAACGGATTGCTGACGGGCGAGACCATGCCGTCGAAGCCATGATCGCTCTCGAACTTATTGTGTGTGCCCCAGAAATTGCCGTGCCCGCCGACGGTATCGACGCACTTGTCCCAGAAGCCGTTGCCCGCGGGAGCGCCGCCGAGGTTGGCCGGCTGATCGACGCAGCCGCCGCCCCAGAGGGGGTCCGGGCCGATCACGGGCGGACCGCCGATCGACGCGGGAGGTTGAACGGGCACGGGCACCGGCGGCGCCAGGCCCGGCGGCGGCACGGCGGGCGGCGCCAGCGGATCGGTCGCTTGCGTTTGCAGAATCGTCGCGCCGCCCGAGTTATACGACGTCGCCAGCACACCCATGTTCGGATTTGGGTTCGACGGCCGCAGCGGCACCGGCTTGCCGAGCGTGACCAGCGGCGCCGCGCTCGCGGCGGGCGCGGACGGACCTTGCGGACGCCAGCCGGTGTCCTGCGCGTGGACCGAGCACGTCGTCACGGCCAACGCCATTGCCAGGCTTCCTGCCCACATCGCTTTCACGATGGCATCCTCCTGAGTCGGACCGTCCCCGTCCCGAAGGCGGCGGCGCTCCTCTGCATATATCCTCTTCGGCACACTCGGTGCGAGAGGTACAGCTTCCCCTCACGAGAAATTCATTTGCCCCGCGTTCGGATGGAGCATACCTTGCACGGTCAACCGGGGTTCTCCATCCCGTGACGTAGGAGTTGTCCAAAAAGTGGACAACGAAATGTGCGGCATCTGGAGGAACTGCATCTCATGCGCAAATTCATGATCGGCACGGTCCTTGTGCTCGGCACGCTAACCGTGACGGCCCCTGCGTGGTGGATCAAAGGGCACGGCGCCATCGCCGAGGCCGCCGCGGCGCGGTTGCCCGAAGACATGCCCGCGTTCTTCCGGGCCGGCGGCAAAGCGCTCGCGCACTATGCCGGCGATCCCGACCGTTGGAAGAATCGCGACGCTGTGTACCTGCGGGCTGCCGAGGCGCCGGACCACTTCATCGACCTGGAAGATCTCGAAGGACACGATCTTCCCGCCGATCGTTACCAGGCCGCAGCGCTGATCGCGAAGTTGAAGCATCGTCCGGAGCGCACCGGCATGTTGCCGTACGCACTCATGGAGAACTTCGACCGGCTGACGTGCGCCTTCTACGACCTGCGTGCGGAGAAGGATAATCCCGCCATTCAAGCGAAGTGCCTCGTCTATGCCGGCATTCTTTCCCATTTCACCGGCGACGCCGCGATGCCGCTGCACACGACGCGCGACTACGACGGCAAGAAGGGCGCGGACGGCAAAGCGATCCAGAAGGGCATCCACGCCAAAATCGACGGTTTCCCCGAGAAGAACCAATTCGCCCCTGAAGAAGTCTGCCGCGGACTGGAGCCGAAGAAAATTGACGACGTCTGGGCTCACGTCAACAAGGCGTTGAAAGAGTCGTATACGCACATCCCGCGTTGCTACGAGCTCGACGCCGCCGGCGCCTTCGACCAGCCGACCCCCGAAAGCCGCGCCTTCATCATGGACCGCTGCCGCGTCGCCGCTCAATTCGCAATGGACCTGTGGTACACCGCGTGGCTGAAGAGCGCGACGCTGCCGCCGCATTACTAGGCTGGTAAGTGGTGAGTTTTGAGTCAAAAAAAAGCCCGCGGACAGCAATCCGTGGGCTTTCTCCACTACCACTCATCACTCCCCGCTCAATGAATAAACCACCACTTGCTCGGCGGCAGGGTCGGCACAATGTTGGGCGGCGGCGGCGGCAGGATTTCGCCGAAGTTGTAGTTGTTGCCGCACTGGCCGGAGTTGATGGCGACCCAGAACACGTCGTTGGCCTTGGCGCCGCCCAGGCTGCCCAGGGTGTCCTTGCCGTCGAGGAAACCCCGCGGCTGGAGTTCATGGACCTGGTAAATGCCGGGTCGGAGGTTATCGAACTCGTACGAGCCGTCCATTCCGGTAACAGCCGCTGCCACCACGGCATGGCCCAGATCGTCCGTGCCGGAAAGGATTATCGTCGTACCTGGGATCGCCAGTTCGTCGGCCCCGAAATTCCCATCGTTGTTGTCATCAATGTAGGCGAAGCCGCCGACGCAGCCGGGGAGCATTTCGCCGAAGTTGTAGCCGGTGTTGCAGCCGGGGTTCAAATGGATCATGGTGATCAGGTCGTTGCCTACCGTTCCGCCCGCGGAGCCGGCCTGATCCTTGCCGTCGATGTAGCCTGCCGGCGTGCTCTCGACGACCGTATACGTGCCGGGACGCAAATCGTTGAACTGGTACGACCCGTCGGCCTTCGTCGTGGTGTTGAGATAAATCACCTTACCGAGGTCGTTGACGCCGGTCAGCGTGATCGTCGCCCCGCCGATGCCGCGCTCGCCGGCATCCTTGACCCCGTTATTGTTCGAGTCGAGATAGACAAAGCCGCTGACGCAGGCCGGCGGCACTTCCCCAAAATCGTTGTGTACGCTATTGCCGTTCGCATTGAGGATCACGCCGATAAAGTCCGTCCCGACACTGCCGGGAATGATGATGCCCTGGTGGGATTCTTTGCCGTCGAGGTAGCCGGCGGGTTGCTTGAGTTGCACGACCTTGTACATGCCCGCGGGCAGGCAGTTTTCGGGCGTGTAGTGGTAAACGACTGTTACGTGTGCGTCGGCCGTGGAGGTAATGAGCGTCAGCAGATTGGCGGCGCCGGTCGCCATCGACGTCGTGTGGGCGTTCGCCGCGACCGACACGTTGCCGGTTCCCGTGAACAAGGACAGGCTCTTGGCGTCGGTGAGGGTCACAGTCTTGTTGCCGGTCGCGACCTTCGGCCCGAAGTCCTTGCCGCTGCCGCCCGCGAAATCTTGCTTGCCGTCGTAGCTGGTCGCGTTGAAAGCTTCCGAGGCGGACAAGTTCGACACGAGCGCCGGCACGCCCGACACAGACAGCGTCACGGCGCCCGAAATCACGCCGGTGAGCTTTTGGGCCGTGTGATCGAGGTTTTCCACGCGAATCTGGCTCGTCAAACTGTCGTTGCTCACGATATCAACCGACGTCAGCGTGCCGAGCGACGGATCGAACTGAGCGATCGCGCCGGTGCGCGTCCAATCGGTGGTGGCGCTGTTGAAGTCGAGGGTCCGCGTCAACGTCGTCGCGGTTGTGTTGATGCGCGGGTCATGGTCGAAGTTGTAGAAACCGTTGGCGTCGGTCGTGGCGGTGGCGATGACGTTGCCGCTGAGGTCCTGCAATTGCACCTGATTGTTGGCAAGCGGCTTCTCGCCGGCGTCGAACAAACCGTTGTTGTTGGCGTCGACGTAAACGTAGCCGCTGATTGACGTGCAGTTGAGCACGCGCCGGTCTTCAAGGGCTTCAAGACGGAGCGTGACTTTCCGCGCCTTCCCCAGACGGCGGGAGGCTTTGGCATCCTTGCGAACGAGGTGGAGGAACGAGAAAATCGTCATAGCGGAATCCTCCCGCGATTAGAGGCAAAGAAATCCCCCGCCGTCCATCGGGGAGAAGGGCCGGGGGCGAGGAGGCATGCGCCATTGCAAGAACGCTCCCGATACCGCCGGCACGTATCCCCGAAGGGGAGAGGGGGGCACGAACGACCAAAATCACTGTGCGTCGTTCGGCTGTAGCGTCGGACCGTTTTCCAAACTGTCCGGTCAGGTTGGAAACCTGACCTACGACCGATTCGAGCACGGTCATTTAGTAGCGGAATTCCAACCCGACATTCAAACCTTGGGCCCAGAAGTCGGTGCTCTTCAGCACGGGCGCCGGCCGCAGCGGGCCGGTGAAGGGCACCGGGCTGCCGGCGATCTGGGTCGGGTTCACGGCTCGGTCGATCTGATCGCCGGGCCGGGCGACGCTGCTCCAATACAGGAAGTTGTACCCGGCGTACGCCCGCAAATAGTCGGTGATCTGGTAGCCGACATTGATGCCGACTTCCGGCACAACGGTGAAGCAATCCTTCGTGAAGCGGCCGCTGTTCGATTGCTGCGCCAGCAAGCCCGTGCCGAACCGGGAGATGCCGGCGGTCGGATCCGCGATGACCGTCGAACCGCCGACATTGATCGTTTGCTCGGTGCCGCCGAGCGCGATCTTGGTCTTCACGTCAACGAACCAGCGACGCCATCTGAATTCGGAGTCAAAACCAATCTGCCCGCCGTAGAACCGGTTCTTCGTCGCGAAATTATCCTGCACGAGGATGGTCGAGCCGGTCGCCAAACCGCTCGGATTCGCGCCGACGGTCGTGAGGTTTTCCGTAATACCGAGTGATTCGTCCAGGCCGAGAGAGCGGAATCCCCAGAGGAAATCCACGTTCCACCAGCAGCCTTGCCAGACATGGTTCCGGAAATTGACTTCGCCGCCCCACAACCGGCTGTTCTGATGGACATTAACGGCGCCGGCGATGCCGTCGGGCAGGAACGTCACGTCCTCGACCCCTTGGGCGCCGGTGAACGTGTTGAAAAACGGCCGTCCCAAATTCGGAGTGCCGCTTGAGCTGGCTAGGAAGTTTGACGACGTGGGGTTCAACCAGAAGAAGCTGGCCTCCACGCCGAGGCCTTGGCACGGGCCGAACCAGTAGCCGGTGGTGAAGCGGATGCCGGAGCCCGGGTTGGAGTCGAATTTCGAACCGTCGAACAGCACCGTCGTGTCGGCACGGCCGAGGATGCCGGGGTTGTCGGCCGCCGTGCCGCTTGTCACGAGCGGCGGGGCGTTCATGCGCTTGGTGCCCCAGAGCAGCCAATCGACGCTGGCGTAGAAGCGATGGCCGGAGTCGGTGCAGCAGCCAATCGGGTCCGCACAGCAACCGACGCCGCAGCCGTCCAGCCCAACGCCGCTCGTGACGCCGCAGCCGCCCCAGCAATCGGCCGGACCGCCGGGGTAAGCAGCGGATGCCGGCGTCCCGGACGCGACACCCGGTGCGCCCGGCGCCGGCGGCACGGTAAAGCCGTCGGTGTTCGTCTTGCCGCCGCCTAGGGGCATCGGGCGGGGCAGGTCTTCCACCGGCTGTTGATTGGCGACGTAGCGCGAACCCGTCATTTCGGAGTTGCGGAACGACGCGGGCTGCAAGTTGGGGGCCGACGACGCGGCGCTGGCGAGCGGGGTAGGCCGATCGAGCGACACCGCGAGCGGATGCGCTTCAACGGTCTGGCCAGGAGGAGTCGTCACTTCGGTGCGGAGTACGGCGAACTGCGAGCCTCCTTGCTCGGCGGGCTGGGTCCGAGCCGGCGGCCCGAGCGGACGCCATTCGGGCTCTTGTGCCCCCGCGGCACTCGCCAGCAGGCCCAACGACAGGCCCAGGCTCGTTTTCCACAAGCGTCGCATGCCTTCGCCCTCCCTTGGCTGTTGGCGCGAGGTTGCAGTCGGGCAGTGCAAACCGTCCGACCGGCGGCGCGGCTCCTCCGGAGTCGCCGTCCGCTGATCGTTAGATAGGATTCGGCCGTGGGGAAATGGCGATCGCAAGAGATCGACTCGCGGGCTCCCGGGATTCCCCAGACCCGCTAGTCGTACACGGCAGGGGCTGAAAGGTTTATCCGGTTTACGATTCACCCGCGCGCGGCGGCGTGCGGAACATGAGATATTAAGACCACGATTAGCGGTCCCGCTGCGCGACCGTGTTGCTTAACCGTCCGATCCCCGTGATGTCGATGTGAACGCGGTCGCCCGCACGTAGGCTAAAATCATCCGGCGGCACAATGCCCGTGCCCGTCAACAGCACAACGCCCTGCGGAAATGAATTGTCGCGGCCAAGCCACGCGACAAGCTCGCTAAAGTTGCGCGCCATTTGCGCGAGATTCGTGCTTCCCTCGAACGCTTTCTTATCCCCTCGCTCAATGAAGAGGCGGATCGAGACCTCGGCCAACGGCGGCATGTCGTCGGTCAGCGCGACCACCGGGCCGAGACTGCACGAGCCGTCGTAAACCTTGGCCTGCGGCAGATAGAGCGGGTTCTCTCCCTCAATGTCGCGGGCGCTCATGTCGTTGCCGATCGTGTAACCGACGATTTGCATTCGCGGCGAAATCACGAGCGCGAATTCCGGCTCCGGCACGCTCCATTTACTGTCCGCGCGGATGTGTACATGGCTGCCCGGTCCAACCACCCGGCGCGCGGTCGCCTTGAAGAACAATTCGGGCCGCTCCGCGCTGTAGACCAGATCGTAGAAACGAGCGGCGCCTACGGATTCGCGTTCACGCGCTTCTCGACTGCGCTTGTAGGTGACGCCGGCCGCCCATACTTCTTGCTCATCGATCGGCGGCAAAAACAGCACCTCATCCAACGGCAGCGCTGCTTCGTCGCCAAGAAGTCCGCGCGCCGTTGCGACCGGATCATCGGAGTGGAGCACGTCGCTAATCGTTTTCATGCCGACGTAATTCGCGAGTTCGAGCAGCCGCACTTCGTCGTCCGTCACGCAGCCGACGCGGAGGTCGCCACTTTCAAGCTGCACTTTGCAAAGTCGCATGATTGGGACCCAATGCCAGAGTAGTTCACGGTTGCGACAGTTTACACGACTTCGGTTCACGTTTCATCGTTTCACGGGGTGGTCATGGTGCAACGAAGCGCGCTCGGTAAAACGAGTGAAACGAATGAAACAAAGCCCGGTTAAGGTGTTATTTGATGGTGGTTTATGGCGCAGCACTCTCTCGCACGCACGGATTGAGCAGTCGCAGCACATTCTCATAGCTTCTCGCGACGTCGCCGGAGGCCAGCAAGACGCGGGTGTCGTCAACCTGCCGCACCAAGGCGGGGCAAAAGGGCACGGCTGCGCCGGCGGGCGGCGGCGCTGGTACCAGCCAGCTGCCGAGCGCTTCGCACAATCCGCCGATGCCCGCCCCCGTAAGGGCGGACACGCCAATCGCGTTCGGCAGCGTGTCTACCGGCCAGGCCGCCGGCAGGTCGATCTTGTTGACGATGAGGCGAATTCGCCGCGATTCGAATTCGGGCAGGATTCGCGGCGCTGCGGCGTCCAGCACCCAGAGAATCAGATCTGCCTCTTGCAGAGCCCGCCGAGCGCGATCGATGCCTTCGGCTTCAAGGGCTTCGGCGTCCGCGCGCAGTCCCGCGGTGTCCGCCAGCTCAACGGGCCAGCCGTCGATCGCGGTGAGGATAGTGACCAGATCGCGCGTCGTACCCGGCGTCGGCGCGACGATGCTGCGTTGGTAGCCCGCCAACGCATTGATCAGGCTGCTCTTACCGACATTCGGCGCCCCCGCAACGACGACGCGCCATGGCGTCGTTAGGTGTCGGCCGAGGTCCCGGTAATCAGCGATGTCATCGAGCAACCGAATGGCGCTGGCGGCGTCACCCTGTTCGGCGGCACATCGAACGGCTTCGATACTCCGCCGAAATGCCCCGTGAAACTGGTCGAGCAAAATGTTCGCCGTTCGCGTCGTCGGCGCGCGCGCGAGGCGGATCGCGGCTTCGATTTGCAGGGAATCAGGGTTTGCCCAATGCTCAGCTTCCTGCCAGATGCAACGTTCAACGCCTTGGGCGACGATCGTTTCTTCAAGCAGCCGCACGACCTCCCGACCACCGTGGCAGTGAATTTCCACCCACGGCGCCGGCGCCTTCCTTCGAAGCACCAATACGACTTGATCCGCGACCTCATTGCCCATGCGGCCAAGCCAGAAGCGGCCGGGCGCGGCGTCCTGCGAGAGCACGGCGTCCTTTGAGCGCGGCTGAAACACGTGGCGCGCAACATCCCAGGCGCGCGGCCCATGGACGGCTAACACGGCGATGGCCCCGGCCCCCGGGGGCGTCAGGCAGGCGACGACAGTAGGCAACTCCACAGGCATGTGCTCGCCTCTTACGATCGGTGCGCCGTTTTCACGGCATCGCCGCGGCCGTTCGGCGGATGCCTTCTAACGTCATCTCCGGCCAGAAGACGATATCGACCTCGCGCAGGTCTGAATCCTGGCGCAACGCAGGAAGCAAACGAGAGCCATCGCCGCCGGTAACGAAAAGCTGCGGCATGACGCCCGCGTGCCGCTTCATCTGCTGCACAAGCAAAATTGCCGCGCCGGCGACCGCCCAATAAATGCCCGCCTGCATGGCGCAAACGGTCGAGTCGGCCGGCGCGACGGGCAGAATTTCCGGCATTTTGACGAGCGGCAGCAAGGCGGTGTAGTCGTGCAGCGCGTGCGCCATGAGGCGGAAGCCCGGCAGAATCGCGCCGCCGCGGAACGCCCCTTCCCCATCGACATAGTCTACGGTCACGGCGGAGCCGGCATCCACGATCACGGCAGCGGAACCCCGAATACGGCGTGAATTTGCGGCCACGGCATTGAACAAACGATCCAGCCCGACGCGGCCCGGTTCCTGCAACCTGACGCGCAGCGGCAGTTGCTCCCATTGATCGACCGTTGCCACCGAGTGTCCGGCGCTTTTCAACCAGTCCACCAAGCGTGCGCGCCATGCCGGCTGCACGCCCGCGACCGTCCAGAGGCGATGCCCATCAATCTCCCACGCTCGCGTTTGTTTCTCCCACGCAGCCCGGTCGTCGCCGGGAAGCGCGACGCCTGCCGTGACCGCGTCCGCGGAACATTTGCCCCACTTGATGCGCGTATTGCCGATGTCCACGACGACGTCCGGCTTCATGGCGTGGCCTCGGCGCTCAGGTGCGACAGTTGCTCGACGACGGCGCCGACAAGTCGGGAGAGTCCCTGCCCCGTGACGGCGGAGATGAGTAATACGTCGCGTCCCAGTTCTTGTGCCATGCGGTCACGCACAGCTTCACTGCCGGTCAGTTCCGCTTTGCTGACGGCGACGATCTCCGGCTTGCCGGCAAGGTCCCTGCTGTGCAGCTCCAACTCACGGCGGACAATTCGATAATTTTGCAACGGATCGCTGCTGTCGAGCGGCAGAGGCTCGACGAGATGCACCAGGACGCGCGTTCGCTCGACGTGGCGCAGAAATTCGTGTCCCAAACCGACGCCGCTGTGCGCCCCTTCGATCAACCCGGGTATATCGGCCAGAATGAACGCGCGCTCGTCGCCGATCATGACGACGCCGAGGTTCGGATGCTTGGTCGTGAACGGGTAATCGGCGATTTCCGGCGTGGCCTGCGATAAGCGGCTCAGCAACGTCGATTTCCCGGCATTTGGCAGGCCGACGAGACCCGCATCGGCAATGACCTTCAATTCGAGAACAATCCAGCGTTCCTCGCCGGGGGTTCCCGGCTGCGTCTCGCGTGGGGCCTGGTTGGTGGCGGTGGCGAATGCACGGTTGCCGCGTCCACCCCGTCCGCCGTGGGCGACATTGACTTCCTGTCCCGCTTCGGTCAGGTCGCGGAGGATATTGCCGCGGTCACGGTCATAGATAAGTGTGCCCGGCGGCACGGGGATGATGAGGTCGTGGCCCTTGCGTCCATGACAGTTGTCGCTCGCGCCGCCGCCACCCTTTGGCGCCCGCCAGTGCTTTTTGTGTACCACTTCCGCGAGGCTGTCGGTTCCCGCAACGGCCTGAATGATGACACCGCCGCCATCGCCGCCGTCGCCGCCGTCCGGCCCGCCTTTCGGCACGTACTTCTCGCGCCGGAAGCTGCACGCCCCGGCCCCGCCGTCGCCGCCTTTGACATAGATGGTGACGCGATCGATGAACATGAGAAGACAGAAGTCAGAAGACAGAAGTCAGGAGCAGCCGCCAATTTGATCTTACCGGAACTACGTGTAGCGCGCCTGCGATTTCTCCTGAGTTCTGTCTTCTTTTCAATACGCATTCCGATGAAACAGCCCGTGAAACACGGTCATCCAGAGAATGCGCAGGTCGAGCCACGGCGTCCAGTGCGTGATGTAGTAAAGGTCGTATTGGACTCGTTTGCGAAGCGACGTGTTGCCGCGCCAGCCGTTGACCTGGGCCCAACCGGTGATGCCGGCTTTTACGCAATGGCGCGTCATGTAATTGGGAATGGTCTTCGTGAACTGCTGAATGAAGACCGGCCGTTCGGGCCGCGGACCGACGAGACTCATGTCCCCCTTGAGAACGTTGATGAACTGCGGCAGCTCGTCGAGGCTCGTTTTGCGCAGAAATGCACCGATCGGCGTGCGCCGCGGATCGTCTTTCTGAGCCCACACGGCCCCGGTCTGTTGTTCCGCGTCGAGGCGCATGCTGCGGAATTTGAGCATGGAGAAAGGCTTGCCGTTCAAGCCGCAGCGTTCTTGCCGATAGAGCACGGGTCCGGGGCTGGTCAACTTCACGAGCAAGGCGACGAGGCCCAGCACCGGGGCAAGGAGAATCAACGCCGCCAGCGACAGGACAATGTCCATAACGCGCTTGAACAGCAAATTGAGGCCAAAATGCGGGCTCTCGCGGAGACTGACGAGGGGCAAACCATCGAGATTCGTCGTCGTCAGCGACACGCCCGCGAGGTTCGGGATGTCGGCGACAAGGCGCACTTCCACGAGGGATTGCGACAGCGTGTCAAACACATGTCGCGCTTCGTGATACCGGCTCATCGGCAGCGCGATGAAGATGTGCCCGATGCGGTACTGCTGGATGAGCCGCGGCAAATCGGCCGTGGTGCCGAGGATATCGAGGTCGCCGGTCCAGGCGTTTGGCTCATCTTCCACGAAGCCGAGATTCTTGATGCCCATCCACGAGGCGCTGCGGAGGGCGCGGGCCGTCTTTCGCGCGACACGGCCGGTGCCGACGATGACGGAAAACGATTGATTGTAGCCTTGCCTGCGAAGGTAGCGAATCGCCGACCAGCTTGCCCGCCGCGCGGTGAGCACGCCGAGGGTTGTCATTACCGAGAACAACACCATGGTGGCGCGCGATTCGTAGTGGTCATGCTTGAAGAAGATCGTCGCCATCACGAGCAGCGACAGCAGGAGCGTTCCCTTCAGCACACAGGTGACTTCTTCGCGCAAGCGACGCAGGCGATGAATGGTGTACTGGCCCGTGAATCGATACGCGATGGCGGCCAACAGGATGACAAGCGGCAGATCGCGCCAGCACAGACTGACATCCGGCGCCGGCTTCAAGATCGGAATCCATCCCGACTCGAAACGGAGATAATACGCCCCGATCCAAGCCGACGCGGTCAGCAGAATATCCCAGAGGACGAACCAGGCGACGAGAATTTGGCTACGGCGTTTGATCATCGGAACCCCCGTCCGTGGGGTGTGGCGGGCCCATTCCAAGGCCCGGAGCGTCCTTGCGCAAGCTGGCAATATGGGGGCTTGTAGCACGGCTGGGCGAATCGTGTCAAGGCGGGGTCGTGGCCTAGCGCGGTTGAGGCGCGGGAGCATCGACCAGCGCGCGCAAGCGGCCCGCCCCAAGCCGGTGGCAATAATCGCCAAAACCCTCGTTCTTCAGCCGGTCCGATTTGTAATGCTCGAGCAACACCACCAACAGCGGCACGATTTCGGCGAGCGGCACCAGATCGCGGAGCTCGAAATTGAGTCGGTGCCCAAGAACATGACCACCTACAAACAGCGTGTATTTGTCGCCGCTGCGGCCGACGATGCCGATGTCGCTTTGATACGGCCGGGCGCAGCCGTTCGGGCAGCCGGTCATGCGCACGGTGATCGTTTCCTCGTCCAAACCGAGCCGCTTCAGCTCCGCTTCGAGCATCGGCAGCAGCGACGGCAACACACGCTCCGATTCCGAGAGCGCCAGGCCGCACGTCGGCAGCGCCGGGCAGGCGAGGCTGTACTTGCGAAGTTCCGAAAGCCGCTCCGGACGTGGAATGCCGTGCTCATCGAGCAGGCGATCGATTTGGCGCTTGGCGCCGCACGGCAGATCGCATAGCAGAATGTCCTGGCTCGGCGTGAGGCGAATGCCGGGTTGAAGCGTTTGAACGAGCGCGCGCAGCCCGGTCCGCAGCCGAAGTTCACCGTCGTCTTTTACACGGCCATTGGCGATGCTCAGGCCGTAATACCACTTTCCGTTGCCCTGCGGATGCCAACCGAGGTGCAGGTCGAAACCGCTTACCTCCACGGGCCGCGGCGGCAGGAGCGGCCCGCCCTTGTACTCGGCCAACACCTGCCGAAACTTCTCCACGCCCCAGTCATGCACCAGATACTTGATGCGGGCGCGCTTGCGGTCGGCGCGATGGCCGTGATCGCGAAACAGCTTGATTACCGCCTCGGCGATGGCGACGACCTCGTTGACCGGCACGTAGCAAATCGGTTTCGCAAGGTGTGGAAAGGTCTGAGCGTTGCCGTGCGTCATGCCCATGCCGCCGCCGACGAGCACGTTGTAGCCGATGATGGCGCCATTCTCGACGAGCGCGAGCAGACCGAGGTCTTGAGCGTAGATGTCGATGCAGTTGTCTTCCGGCAAGGCGAGCCCGGTTTTGAACTTTCGCGGCAGATAGACCTTGCCGTAGAGCGGTTCGACCTCGGGTTCCGGCGCGGTCCCGCCGACGCGCTCGCCGTCGAGCCAGATTTCGTGGTACGCGCGCGTCCGCGGCGCTAGATGCGCGGCGAGTCGTGTGGCTGTTTCTTGCAATGCCGCGTGAACGCCGTCGCGGCAATGGGGCGCGGGGCACGCCATCACATTCCGCTCGACATCGCCACAAGCGCCGAGCGTGCTCAGCAGACAATGGTTGATTCCGGCAATCGTGTCCTTGAGTTGACTCTTGAGCACGCCGTGAAGTTGGATGCCTTGCCGGCTCGTAAACCGCAGTGTACCGTTGGCGAATTTCTCCGCCAGCTCATCGACCGCCAGGTATTGAGCGGCGGTAAGCCGTCCGCCCGGAATCTTGCAGCGGATCATGAACTGATATTGTTTGTCCGACAGCCCTGGTCGGCGCAGCTTGCGCGCATCCCGATCTTCTTGCTGGTAGCTGCCGTGAAATTTGATGAGTTGCTTGTCCGCGTCGCCGAAATGATCGGTCTCGGATTGGAGTGTGTCGGCGATCGTGCCGCGAAGCTGGCGGCTTGCCTCCTTGACGCCTTCCACGGCAGAATGCTTCGCCGCAGACGCCGGCGACACGCCGCCGGGTCGCGAGCGTTCTCCATTCATAGTAGACATTGGTACCCTACCGCCCCAGGCCGATTCAAGCGAAGTCGCAAAGATCATTATTGCGATCAATGAGCCTCACTGTAGGGAAGTTGAGGGAAAAACGCCAGATTTCTTAGCGAGCCGGCCTACGAAGTCAAACGATTGGGCGATCCGCCTTCAGTCACTGGCTGGCTCAAGTCCTTCCCCGAAAAGCCCGAGCAGATAGGAATGGCCGGGCAACGCCTCGGTGCCGATACGCCCGTTCACATGTCGCCGTCCCGGAGAGCAAGGGTGGTGGCCAGCTCGATTACCGCAGCGATGAACCTCGGCTATCTAACCGTCTTGCGTGAAGCAGCGGGTTATGTTGGCGGCTATCTCGTCACCAACAGTTGGGGCAGGCCGCTTGAATTCCGCCTCAGCACCTCGGTGCAGCCGAGCCGAGTTCAACTAATCCTCTACGGCGGCACGCTCGAGCCGTATATCTGTGGTGAACTGGTCGGTAAGGCGCTTGTGGAGAAGACGGCGACGCACGCGCAACTGATCGTCACGGATTGTGAGTCGGCACTGGAACTTCGGCAACGTTTGGATACGCCGGTCGTCTTGCTGAAGGACGACCCGTTGAAGAGCGATCAACCCGGGAACGGCTTACTCGGCCGCCGGGGCCCCGTCTTCTGTCACCCGCGTTTCCCGCAGGACGCCGAGGCGGCGAGCGAGTTTCTTGGGCGCCTGGATCCCGCGTACAACCTGGCCGAGCCGTTCGCACGCATTCGGGAAGCGCTGAGCGAAGCGCGCAAGATGGGGGCGATGAGCCGTGGGTGAATCGTCGCGGGCGTGCAGATTCACGGTGCCGGCGAAAGTGCATCGGCTGCTGATGTCGCTGGGTGAAAATGAGCTGTCCGACGCGGAAACCAGCGCCGTCGGCTTAGCGCTGCCCGTCGAAGTTCTGTCGTCGCCGCGCCTCGATCCGACGTTGAAGGTCGGCGTCAAAGAAGCTCGTTTGCTCGGCACGGAACCGTGGGTGCGGTCACTGGGCAAACTCGGCCTGGAAGTCACGACCGAAAGTTGGCGCTTCCCGACGCCGCCGGCGGAAGTGTCGGACCCGGCAACACCGCGGTTGGATCGATCCGTCGAGGAACCGCCGACGCGCGTTGAGATGCCGCGACGACGCAAAGGCACACGTTTGCAGCCGCCGGCCGACCTCGTCCACTTGAAAGAACGCCTTCTTTACCTCCTGCAACCGCCCCTGGAGAGCCTGTTCGCCGGCCGTCAGGTGCAGTTGCCGTCCCCTCCTTATCCGTATCAGCTGGAAGGCATCGCGTTCTTGATGCCGCGCACGTCCGCGCTGCTCGCCGACGAAATGGGTCTCGGGAAGACGATGCAGACAATTCTCGCGCTGCGGTTGCTCTTTCACGCCGGCCTGATCCACCGGGCGCTGCTTGTCTGTCCCAAGCCGCTCGTCACCAACTGGTCCCGTGAACTCCGAACCTGGGCGGAGGATTTGCCCTTCGAGATCATCGGCGGCGACGCGGACTGCCGACACACCTCCTGGTGCATCTCGAATTGCCCGTTGAAGCTCGTGAACTATGAGATGCTGACACGCGACGCCGCCATTGTCGCGGACGAGGAAGTTCGCTTCGACGTCGTCGTCCTGGATGAGGCGCAGCGGATCAAGAACCGCGAGTCGAAGACGGCCCAAGTCGTACGCAACATTCACCGGTCGCGGAGCTGGGCCCTCACCGGGACGCCGGTGGAGAATCGACACGAGGATCTCGTCAACATCTTTGCTTTCGTCGACGCCGAGCGCATCCCGCCCGAAACGCCGGCCAAACGGCTGCCGCAATTGACGTCCGACTGTATTCTCCGACGCACGAAGGAAGACGTGCTGACCGATTTGCCGCCAAAGACCGTGCGCGACAGCTATCTGGAGCTCACGCCGGCGCAGCGCGCGGCGTACAACCTCGCCGAAAGCCAAGGAATCATCCGGCTGAACTCCCTCGGCGATACGATCACTGTGCAGCACGTCTTCGAGCTGATCATGCGTCTGAAGCAAATCTGCAACTTCGACCCGGCGACGAAGCATAGCGCGAAGCTCGACCAATTGCAGGCCGATCTCGCTGAAGTTGCCGACAGCGGGCGCAAGGCCATCGTCTTTTCACAGTGGGTCGAGCCGCTCGAATACCTGGCGGGGGAACTCGCAGCGTTCGGTCCGCTTCAGTTTCACGGCCGTGTGCCAAACCGCCAACGACAGCAGGTTCTGGAGTGCTTCCGCAAGGATCGCGTGAAGCACGTCCTCCTCATGAGCTACGGCACGGGAAGCGTGGGGCTGAACTTGCAATTCGCGAACTACGTCTTCCTGTTCGACCGCTGGTGGAACCCCGCCGTGGAGGATCAGGCGATCAACCGCGCCCACCGCATCGGGCAGAAAGAGCCGGTGTTCGTGACGCGATTCATTAGCCCGGGCACCATCGAGAGCCGCATCGCCGAGGTACTGGAGAAAAAGCGGCAACTGTTTAACGAATTGATCGAACAGAACGAGCCGCCGGCGCTTGGGATGACGGAGGACGAAATTTTCGGGCTATTCAACATCAGGGTACGGCCGCGGCGCACGGCGGCGCCACTTGCGGCATAGCGCCACTCCGAAAAAGGGGTCGGGAACTCTTGAATTCAGAGTTCACGACCCCTTTTTCGGAGTTGCCTAGCCGCGACTTGCGTAAGCGGTCAACTCGCCACCAACGTCTCCGTCTGCGGATTCATCCGTGGCTGGCGGCGCATGCACAGGCGATTGATCGCCTGGAGAAACGCCAGCGCACTTGCTTCCACGACATCCGTGCTCACCGCTTGGCCGCGTTGCACGCGACCTTCATGCTCCAATTCGACACGGGCCTCGCCCTGAGCATCTTCGCCAACCGACACGCTGCGTATCTGGAATTCACGCAGCTTCACCTCTACGCCCGTGATGCGCTCGATTGCTTTGAAGACGGCGTCGATCGGTCCGTCGCCAATGGCGGCCTCGCGGTAGATGGTGCCGTCCTTGTGCCACAAGCAGACCGCCGCCGACGGCAAAGTCCCCGAACCGGAGTTACACGTCATCGCTTCTAGTGTCCACAAAGCCGGACCGCTGTGAATCTGCGCCTCGGCCAACGCCTCGATGTCGGCGTCGTAGATCTCCTTTTTCCGGTCGGCCAGCGCTTTGAACGCCTCGAAGACGCGCATGAGCTGTTCTTCGGTCAGGTGATAGCCCAAGTCCTGGATACGCTGCCGCAGCGCATGGCGGCCGCTATGTTTGCCGAGCACCAGTTCGGTTTTTGGCAGACCGACGTCTTCCGGGTTCATGATTTCGTAAGTCGAACGTTCCTTGAGCATGCCGTCCTGATGAATGCCGGACTCGTGCGCGAAGGCGTTCTGGCCGACGACCGCCTTGTTTCGCTGCACCGCGATGCCGGTGACGTGCGATACGAGCCGGCTCGTGTGGTAGAGACGTTTCGTGTTAATCGCGGTCTGGTAGCCGAAGTAATCGCCACGGGTGCGCACCGCCATGACGATCTCTTCGAGCGCACAATTGCCGGCGCGCTCGCCGATCCCGTTGATGGTGCATTCCACCTGGCGCGCGCCGTTCTGCACCGCTGCCAAGCTGTTCGCGACCGCCATGCCGAGATCGTTGTGGCAATGCGCGCTGAGCACGACCTTCTCGATGCCGCGCACGTGTTTCTTCATGTAGGCGAAGATTTCGCCGTAATGCTGCGGCACGGCGTAGCCGACGGTGTCGGGGAGATTGATCGTCGTCGCGCCGGCTTCAACGGCCTTCTCGACCACTTCAATCAAGAAATCCAACTCGGTGCGCGAGGCGTCTTCGGGTGAAAACTCGACATCCGCGCACAGCTCCCGCGCGCGCTGGACGCCTTCGACGGCGCGGCGCAGGATTTCCTCCTTGGCCATCCTCAGTTTGAATTCCCGGTGAATGGCGCTGGTGGCGAGGAACACGTGGATACGTCCGCGGGCCGCGTCGCGCACCGCCTCGCCGGCCCGGTCGACGTCGGCCGGGTTGCAGCGTGCCAAACCGCAGATGATCGGCCCTTCAACCTGCCGCGCGACCGCCTGCACCGCCTCGAAATCGCCGGGCGACGCGATCGGAAACCCCGCCTCGATCACGTCCACACCGAGGTCGCGCAGGGCAAAAGCGACCTCCAGCTTTTCGGTTAGGTTCATGCTGGCGCCGGGAGATTGTTCGCCGTCACGCAGCGTCGTGTCAAAAATCAGGATACGGTCGTCGGCCATCGCAGGCTCCATTCAAACAAAAAACCCTGGCGACCTCGCAGGTCCCAGGGCCGATGTCAGCAAACATGAACGTCTTGCAGAAACAACGTACCTAGGACCGGCCCCCCAACAGGGGGATCAAAAGGTCCAGAAGCAGAAGTCCGAAGATGGTTGGCATGATTCTGCCTCTAATAGTAGAGGTCCGCCCAAACAAACGCAACGTGACTTTGACGATCCGGGCGCGTCACGGCAAGTCGATCTCGATAAACTGCCCGCCCTTGGTGATCTCAACGCGGAGTCCGGAAGTCTTCGGATCGGCGTACCTGGCGATGACGGCCTTCAGGTCGTCGGATGCTTTCGGCGGGATCTTGTGCAATTCCTCCTCGGCGCTGACGATGTAGCGCACGACGACGGTGAAGTTGCCGCGCGTGATGCCGGTTTCAGTACGGCTGTACGTTACTTTGAAACCGCCGTTGTCGTCGGTCAGGCCGTGGCTGGCCCTGCCGCCGTCGTCGGGAAGAAATGTCAGCAGTGTGCTTGGCACGGGGTGGCCTTTGTGCGTGAGCTTGCCGGTGGCGCTTACCAGCGGTCCGCCACACCCGCCGGCGAGGAGAAACAGGAGTACAACCGCCGCGGTTTTCGGTAGCGTTCGTCGCATCATGATTCAATCGGCTTCCCTGGAGAGAGAGCCGCCTCCCCGGCGCGGACGCCCAGGGCGGCGGTCAAGGCAACGCTTAGAACTCTTCACTGGCGCTCACTTCGCCGCCCATACGGGTGTAGCCGGCGAGGTAGACGGTCGTGTTGACCGAATTCGCAACAAAGGTGACGTGGCCGTCCACCATCGCCGCGAAGACGCCGCCCGTGTGGGCGCTTTCGGGGCCGCGCGTGTTCGGCGTTTCGTCATTGGGCGGCCAGGCGCCGGCGACGGTGCCGTTGGTCGAGCCGGTCACGTAGCCCTGGCCCGCTTCATTCACGAAGAAGAACGGGTTGGAGCCGAAACCCTGATCGATCCGGCCGTGTTCCGCCCAGTTCATCAGGTCGAAGAACAGGAAGGTGTTGCTGGTGCCGTCCTTCACGTCGAGCATGCGTACCGAGCTGCCGAGCCAGGCCATGCCTTCGGCGCTCTTGACCGTACTGCGTTCCGCGCAACAGCCTTTGGATTGAATGCCACCGTTGATGCCGTAGTCCTTCATGTAGCCCTCGTTGAAGGCGCGGCCGCGCGGCGACGCCGGGCAGATGAAGACTTTTGGCATGCTCGTAGCGGCCACTTGATTTTGCGGATCGCCATAAGGCTGCGGCCGGCCGCCTGTCATGCTGCCGTATTCCTCGAAGAACGGCGTGAACGCTGGCACATTGAAGTTGATGCTTCGGTAGATCGTGTCGCCTTCGACATAAGGCAGGATATACGCGGGCCAACCAAACGTGCCGTACGGCAGGCCCCGGAAGCGCGGGTCGGACCAGACGCCGGTAAAAGTCGGTGGGTTTTGCCCCGGTGGGATGCCGTTGCCCGGCATGAAGGAGCCCAGCTGATCGTGGTAGTTCTGTGCCGCAATTACAAGCTGATGCAGGTTATTCCGACATGCCGCGGCCTGCGCGGCCGACCGCACCTTTTGCACGGCCGGCACGAGCAAGGCGATCAGGATGCCAATGATCGCGATCACCACCAGCAACTCGATCAGTGTAAACCCGCGGGCATGAGTCCGCCGTTGTCGCATGAGAACACCTCCTCGCAAGGGGAAAGGAATAATCGAGCAAGGATGTCGCGGCGCAGCGTCACGGCTGCGTTCATCCGTCGAAAGCTCGCACTACATCGTCACGTGCCATCGTCCCGTCGTTGCACCTTCTTCGCGTCGTCACTGCGGCGGCCGGCCCTGAGTGTAAACCTGTCGGATTTCCTGCTCGCCCAGGGCGCGGGCGAACATCATGAACTCGTCCATGCAGCCGCTGAGATAGCGAATCGGGTACGTGTCGGAGTGCGACGCCGGGTTCCAGTTGCCGATCTCCGCGTTGCCGATCTGTAACGGCACATCCATCTTGAGCGGCACCCTCTTGACGGCCTTGCCATCGACATAATGAGCGACCTGGTCGCTCGCGCGGTCATAGACAATCGCCAGATGGGTCCACTGCCCGACGTGTGCGGGCGTGAACACCGGGCCGGTGAAATAGTTGACGCCCGGCGCGAAGTCGAATCCCTTGACGCCCAGCGACATCTTGCCGTCCTCACGGATATGCCAGTGCGTGGCGCCCATGTCCCAGCCGTCGGTCATCATCAGCGACGAATAGCGATTCGGCAGAGCGTCCACGCGGATCCACGTCATCATGGTCAGCGCGTCGAACTCGCCCGGAACGCTGAAGCGCACACGGTCGCTGACGCGCTTAAATTCCAGGGCCTGTTTGCCCGGCCAACGCCCGGCAACCCAGGAACAGCCGACGATCACGCCGTCGCACGGCTGCTCACGGCGGCCGGCCCGATCCAGCAAGGTGCGACTCCACGACGGACCGTCCTGGAACGGAAAGTAAACACGCAGGCTGGGATCGCGGCGGAGCCTCTCGCTGGCGGCGAGCCAATCCCGCTGGCGGCCTTCTGCTGCGGTAGACGCGCGATCGGCGAGTTGGTGCGCCGTCGCGAAAGCCGCAGGATTGGACGGGATCGGCCGCAGCGTCCCGGCGTCTTCAACGCGGACGCCCTGTCCGGTGGTCAAATCCTTGTGCGGCGCGGCCTCGCGGTCCGCGCCGGGATCGAACAACTCGACCTTGCCCTCGAAGACGTGGACTTCCGTCTTGCGGCCCGCGCCGACGTTCAGGCCGAACTCCGTGCCGCGGTCAACCAGATCGACGGCGGGCGAACCGATCGTGAACCCATGTGCCTGCGGCGGCACTACCGCGCGCAACTTGCCGCTCGCGCAATATGCTTCGGAGCGCGAGATTAGCCGCAATTCCGCGGGGCCTTCGAGAATCACCTTGGCGCCGCTATAGAACTCGATTTGGGCGAATCCCGACTTCAGACGCAGCCAACCGGGCGCCAGTGGAGCGCCAGGCCGCGGCGGTGCGTCGGCCGCGTCCCATTCAGCGCCCGGCGCATGCAGCAGCACCGCGACGGTGTTGTCCACCGGTTCGCCAGCCCCGTGGATGACCGGCAAAACCTGCGTCGGCCCTGTCCGCAGCAGCAGAATTGCTACGAACAACCCCGCCGCCACCGCCGCCAAGCCAGACAAGGAGGCAAGGAGACGGGGAGACAAGGAGGTTTGCCGACGGCGGGATGCGGGCACCGTGTCCTTCACGGTCGGAGCAGCCGGTGCAACGTCGCCCACGGCAGACCTTGCCGACCGCGGCGCCGTGGAGAAACTGTGGCACAAATCCGCATGCAGAGTCATGTACTGCACGTAGTACACTTCCGCTTCGGGATGCGTGAGAAGCACGTATTGGAGCCGTTCCATTTGCTCCGCCGTGATCGACTCTTCGCAGACCGCGTCGATCAGGCTGCGTAGTTCCGTATAGTCTTGTGTTGAGCGGCTCATGCCTGTCCTCTTAGTGCAAGGGATCGAGTGACGCAGTCGAATAACGCGTGTCGAATTCGCGCGAGGGACTTGTAAACGGCGGCGACGGAGCGGCCGACCTGTTCCGCGGTCGATTGTGTCGTGGCGCCGTCGCCGAAGCGTCGGGCCAGGAGATCGCGATCTTGCGGCGTCAGCTTCGCGAGGCAGTCGGCCAACGCCTCGCGCCGCTCATCGAGTTGCAGCGTATCGGCGTGCTCAACGGCCGTCTCCGCGAGCCGATCGATCAATGCCTCACTGAAAAGCACGTGACTGCGATGGCGCTTCTTACAGGCATCGAGGACCTTGAAATAGGCGATGCGGCAGCCCCACGCGGCGAAGTTCTCGGGCGGATGCTCGGCGTCGAACTTGTCCCACATCACCAGGCTCGCTTCCTGGAGCACATCGTCCGCGTCGGCGCGATGGGGCAGCAGCGTCAGAATGTAGGCATACAGCCGCCGCTCGTTCTGCAGGAACAGGCGCAGGAAAAGCTTGACCTTCTCCGGCGGGCTCGATTCGTCGCGGAACAGCGACGGGAATCGTTCCGGTTCGTGGTCGAAAGGCCCGCTCATGGCGAGTTCAAGCGTGGACCGCGGCCTCACACCTGCCTCCTGTCCATGTCTTGCGGCTCTCGGCAAACGCTGCGATGCGGAAAAACCTGTCTACCTAGAAGTGGCCGAGGATCGAGAAAATTGGAAGAAAAATATGGAAATTCGGGGTCGAATTCCCGGCAATGCGGCAGGAATGCCGTGCGATTTTCCCGTGATTTCCGTGGTTTGCTGTTATTCCTGCCCTTTTCTGCCACCCTCCCCCCATTGGCAGAATTGGGCCGTTATGTCGTAACTGATTTTATAGTAAACACGTACGTTCATATTATTCTTGCCGCCGTCGATTTTGGTGGAAGAAAAGACATTTAAGTATTTATTGAATAAGAACTTACGTGTTCCGTCTCGTGTCGGATAAACGGGGCGCTTGAAGCCTAACTGCTTTGTGGCGAATGTGTTACATTTCTGCCACGCGCGCGGATCGACTTAGTGCGGGAAGTTATGATGCCGCAGACATCGTGTTCGCGCTTTCGCAAGATTGCGGGAAGGATCCCGTGGTCAATCGGAGCTGACGCCAATGAAAATCACGCGCATCCGTGCTTTCCGGCTGGAATTGCCCTTGCACGAGGGCTGCTACCGTTGGTCCGGCGGCAAGGCGGTGACGGTTTTCGACTGCACCGTCGTCGAGGTGCAAACCGACGCTGGGATCACCGGCTACGGCGAGGTCTGCCCGCTTGGCCCGTTTTACCTGCCGGCGTACGGCAATGGCGTGCGCGCGGGCATCGCGGAGTTGGGGCCGCATCTTCTGGGCGAAGACCCACTTGAACTTCAGAAATTGAACCGCCGCATGGACGCCGCGCTGAAGGGGCACGCCTATGTTAAGTCGGGCATCGACATGGCCTGTTGGGACCTGCTCGGCAAGGCGACGGGCCAGCCGGTCTGCACGCTGCTCGGCGGCCGCTACGGTGACGACTTCGGGCTCTATCGCGCGATCTCCCAAGACACGCCGGAAGCAATGGCCGCGCGCGTCGCCGGCTATCGGGACGAAGGTTATCGCCGCTTTCAATTGAAAGTCGGCAGCGACCCGGCGGAAGACATCGACCGCATCCGCGTCGTCGCCGCGAAACTGCAACGCGGCGACCGCCTCATCGCCGACGCCAACACCGGCTGGTTGACGCACGATGCCCTGCGCGTCGTCCGAGCCGTCCGCGACGTGGACGTTTACATCGAACAGCCGTGCCTCGGTTACGACGAGTGCCTCACCGTCCGCCGGCACACCGATCATCCCTTTGTGCTCGATGAAGTCGTGGATTCCATCGACATGCTGCTGCGCGGCCACGCCGACCACGCCATGGACGTGGTGAACATCAAGATCAGCAAGTTCGGCGGCCTGACGAAAGCCAAACAGGCCCGCGATCTCTGCGTGTCGCTCGGCATCGCAATGACGCTGGAGGATAGCTGGGGCGGCGACATCGTGACCGCGGCGATCGCGCACCTGGCGCACAGCACGCCGCCCGAATTCCTCTTCACGGCGACCGATTTCAACAACTACGTGACCGTCGCGACCGCCGACGGGGCGCCGCGACGCGTCCACGGACGGCTGGCGGCGGGGACGACGCCGGGTCTCGGCGTGACGCCGAGAAAGGACGTGCTTGGGGCCGCGGTGATTGATGTTTACTGAGCTTCACGCCGTCCGCGTGCGCATCCGTTGAGGGCTGTCAGAAATGCGAGTTTCGTGCTGTAGTTTTTCTGCCATGAGTGGGCGAGACTGGTGCCGGGCCGCGCAATCCCCTACCAGGAGCAGGAGGCAGGTTTTGAGATGAAGCCGCCGGCGCCGTCAGGAAGCGACAGCGGGAATTGGCAATGGCGCAGCAGCGTAAGCGGAAGAATCCTGGCCGCGTCGGCGACGGAACGAAGTTCCACCGCCGCGCCACGTGTTTGATCACGAGCCGGGATGTACACAAGCACTTTTTTCCCAAGTCCGCGAACGCGCGACACTGCTGGAACGAGATCCGAGTCACCGCTAACGAGCACCAGCTGTTCGCAACGCTGCTCGTAAGCATCTTCCAACATCTGCACGGCAGTATTCACGTCGGTTCGCTTCTCCTCGACGGTGTTGAATCGCCGGGCACCCGTATAGGTGCATGCGGTAACCGTGCATTTCACCCGTTTGGCCTTGTAGTTTCCCAGCACAACGTTGAGCCGCGGCAGCGAGGCGACGGCACGCAGATAGGTCTGCTGATCCGGGAGAGTCGGTCCAGTGACCATAGCGGTGAAGTAGTGAATCCGACAAATGTCGTCGTGCGGCCGGAGGAGGGTGAAAAAGCGCTCGAGGTTGAGCCACTGGTACGGGCTGCCTTTGAGGGCGCCGTAATAGAAATTAAACCCGTCGATGTAGATTATGCAGCGCGGTCGCGCGGCTGGCAGAGAAGCGCTGGGCACGGCGCGGGTCCAAAGAAGAGAGCCGGCCATATAGGCGGCGAGCGGCCTCAAACTGCCGGAAAAAATCACGCGCGCGGAGTTCGCGAAGCTGTTTGACGAGATGGGGAAATGGATGCGGCAGCGGAATCAGAATCCGATGTTGAAGAAGAAGGAGGCGGGGAAGGGGGATGGGAAGAATTAGAGCGGAGCGCAAGAGCGTCCGCGTCGAGACACGAGGTTGTGCATTCCCGTTTGGAGAATCACGCCATGTGGTTTCACGCCTTCCACCTTGTCGGCCACCTGCTTTCCCGTGAGGCCGAAGCTGCGGTACGAGGGAATGCGACCAAACGTGTCCGCTGCGAGCGTTGCCGCGAGACCTATACCTATGATTTGCGGCGCACCGGCCGGGGTCGCGCCAATGAGATATTTGGCGGTCGCCATGACGCTGCGCGCGAGGGCCGAACGAGACCTACGCCACGTGTTGGCGACGGGGATTGATTTAGTTCCCTGCCCGGCGTGTGGCTGGTATCAGAAAGAAATGATCCCGAAGGCCTGCCGGCTGCACCGGCGCTGGATGCTGAATGTCGGCGCGTGTCTCGCGCTCGGCGTGATTCCGATTGCGATTCTTGGCTGCATTTTCCTCAGTTTTAGTGAGCGGACGGGCAATGTGCTCATCCCGGCGCCCCTGTTCGCGGGCGCTCTGGGTTTCCTCGCCCTCGTCGGCGTCGGCATGCTGATCGGAAGAACGGTGTTGGCTCGACGTTATGATCCGAACGGGAACGACGCGGCGCAGATTTGGGGGTTGGCCGATGAGCGATTCAGAGATTGACGGCGGTGGAGTGCAGAGCAAAACATGGTGACAAGAATCACGCCGAACGGAATTCCCTGACCAGAGATTCAGGGTAAGTGTTCCTCAAGGGCTGCTGCCGTTCTTGGCAGCCCATTTCGCCGAAGCGCTTCAAGGTAGTCGACGCGGGTCAGGGCCGGTCGCGTCAAGGCGGCCCGATGATCCGCGATGGCGTCGGCGACGAGGCCCGGTTCCCACAGCGAAAGCAAGAACTCGTCCGGCGGGACGGCGGTCATGCCGAAAGGCGACAAGATGTTGGCGGGAAAATCGCTCGTGTTGAAAGTGACAAGCACATCGGCGGCGCACGCCAGAGCGGCGGCCAACACGTGGCGATCATCGGGATCGGGCAACGTTAGCCGCTGCTCCCATCGCTCGTAGCCGCGCACACGGCTGCCGCGGACGTGCTCGTCCATAAGTTGGGCTGTACGGCGCAAAGCCGCAAGGGGAAGATCCGGTTTTCGCCGTCGCACGGAGCGAATCCACTCGCGATGAATGCGGCCCGTCCATTGGCGCGCAGCCAACCCGTCCGCCGGCCGAAAATCGCCAAGCGCACGAGCAGGTCGCGCAAGAAAGCCGGGTGCAAAACGCAGGCATCGTAAACCGCGACCACCGCTTGCATGGCCGCTCAATGCCTTGCGGGAGGAGGTCCGTCCACTTCATAGAGGCCGGCTGCCTGAGCCAGGCGCGTCATCTCGTCTGCCGCCGGTCTCGCCGTCTGAAATGTCTTTTCGCGATATTCCATCAGACTTTGAACCAACACGCGGCGGTGCTTGCCCACCATGCGGCAGGACAATTCGCCGCGGTCGATCAGCTTGATCACGAACGGCCGCGAGACATCCAGGAATTCCGCGGCCTGCGTTGTCGTCAATTCCGTCGGTAGGGGTTCGCACAATCGTTTGTACGCGCGTTGCACAGCGGCCTCCAAGCCGGGCGACACGACCACGGGGATTCCGTTCACGCGGATTTCAATCCGGTTCCGGTCGCCACGTTTCTTCCCGCGCGGACGCGATCGCGCCGGCGGGCTGGGAGAATGTCGTTGCTTTGCCTTGGACACGGGATCACCGGACGGGAAGTCACGGGCGTTGCACCTCCGTGGACAAATATCGTAAAACGGAAGCAAATGCAATAGATGCAATAAGTGAAGTGAACGTTCGTTGGCGACAGCACAACATCCATCACACGGCTTTTCGTTCGGCGTTATCCACGCGGGAGGCGGCGCGGAGACGGAAAGCGAGCGGAAGGTGGTCGGAGCGAGCCAGTGGGTCTTTCAAGGGGGTCAGCGTAGCTCTGGTTGTTCCGTCCGTTGAACACAACTACAATGTTGTGTGATGCTACCGCCGTTCGAGCCATCGGGCAACTTGCCGGAAGGCGTTCATTCGGCGTTTTGGCCGGAGTTTCTCGAGCGCTTCGGAACGACGCGGCGTCGGCGCTATCTGCTCGTTGGCCTTCGAGCCGCTCTGTCGGCCTTGCAGACAGCCGGATGCCGGTACGTCTACATCAATGGAAGCTTTGTAACGGCGAAACTGAGTCCCGGCGACTACGATGCTTGCTGGGACACGGCGGGCGTCGCTCTCCATCGGCTCGATCGGGTGTTCTTGGCATTCGATCACGGCCGGGCCGCCCAGAAAGCGAAATACCGCGGCGAGTTCTTCCCCGCACACCTCACGGAAGGCGGCAGCGGCGCGACCTTCCTGGACTTTTTCCAAACCGACCGCGACACGGGTCAGCGAAAGGGGATCGTTCGGCTCGACTTGCTGGAGTTTGCTCCATGATCAAAAACGAACGGCAATACGCCATCACTAAAGTCCAATCTGAGAAGTTCGAGCGAGCCTTGGCAGAACTCCGCCAGCGACCCGCCGGCAACGTGCATCCCGTGCTACACAAGGCCGAGACCGAGGCCCTACGCAGCCAGCTCGCCGACCTGCGGAGCGAACTGGAGCAGTATGATCGCCTACGCTCGCGTCGGCGTCGCGTTCTGCGTGTCAAGTCCTTCGACGAATTGCCGCGCCTGCTGATCCAGGCCCGCATTGCCGCCGGATTGAGCCAGAAACAGCTCGCCGGGCGGCTTGGGCTGAAAGAGCAACAAATTCAGCGCTATGAGGCGACGGAATACGCTTCGGCGAAGTTGGAGCGCATCGAACAGGTGGTTCGTGCGCTGGGATTGGCGGTGCGGATGGAGAGCGTGGTGAGTGGAGGATCGCGAGGCGCCCTTTGACCGAGGCGCCAAATAACGGGACATGGAGGACCCGGATCATTTCACGAACAGGTAAGGGATGCCGACGAATTCGCGTTGCCGGGAGACGCTGGGGCGCCGAAAATTGCGCGGTCCGAAGACGGCGATCGGCAAACGGGACAATGGTTCAATCTCCATCGCTCATCGGGAACGATTTAACCATGAAACGAGCCGTTCGTTCTACACAACGTGTTGCTTCCGAGCGCAAGAATCTCCGAAGGCGAGGCAGGCAATTCTATCGCCGGTTTAACGAAGGAGACTGGCAAAAGTGCTACGCGCAGATCGACCCACGGCTCACGCAACAGCGGAAGACGGAGCCGTCTACCTACGCCGAGCGGATGCGGGCGTTCAAGAACGTGTATGGCAGCGTCCAACTGCAATGGGTTCGCCTCAGCATGCACATGGATGCCTCCGCCAATCCGCGTGACAAGCGGCCGTTCGCCTACGTTTACGTGCTTTGGCAGGATGACGCCCACGAGTTCCACATGTTCCGCGAGCGTTGGATCAAAGACGACGCGGGTGGTTTACCCGCGTGGCTGGGCTCATACCCAACAGGCAAGAAACGGCTTCCACGCGAGAATGATTGAAGGAAAGCCGCCGCCCGCTGTCATCCGTCCCGCTGGAAAACGCGCGCCCTCAACCCGATCGATCTCGTCCTGTTGCGGTAACAGATTCCTTGCCGGATTTCCTGTCCGCAATCACCGGCCCGCGTGCATGAGATTATTAGAGGGCGCCTTTCGCGCAGGCGAAGGCCCGGATTGCCCGCTCCGCCCGCCTGTGCGGCTGCGGCAAACCGGCGCGAACCTCAACGGCCCGAAAGGCGCTCTATACTTATGGATGAGGTCCTGGCGACGAAGACAAATAGTCGGTGGCAAGGAAGCGAATAGAATGATGGGTGGATCGCCCGGAAGAGTTGTTTCGTCGCCGGCTGCCTGATAAGAGTCCGCCTGCCGTTTGCTCCCGCCACGGCGCCCCCCGCCTTGAAAACCGGAATGGACCGCAACGAGACATAAACGGATGTTCAGAAACATTCCCTATACACGCCGGGTGAGCCTGTTCTTCTTGCTCAGCATGGCGGACTTTGTGCTGACGTGGCTGCTGTTGCAGCGGCAGCCGGAGTCCGTTTATGAAAGCAATCCGGTCGCCGGCTGGTTCTTGAATCAGTTTGCGTGGGGCGGCTTGGCGGCGTTCAAGGCGGGGACGGCGGCGGCGGTCGTCACGCTCATCGCCGTGATTTCCTTTTACCGGCCGCGTGCAGGCAGTCTGGTGTTGAATTTCGGGTGCAGTGCGCTGCTCGGCGTGGTGTCGTACAGCGGCTACCTGCTCTGGTCCGTTGATCCGCGGGACCAATTCGCGTACGCACCGGACCCGCCTCTCGCCGCGGAGACCGACCGCCTGATGGTCCGGCTCCGCATGGCACAGATTTACTCGGCGGAACTCCGTGACGCCGCCGACGATCTCGTCGCGGGCCGCTGCGACCTTGCCGAAGGCGTGCAACGACTTTCGCAGACGGCGAAGTCGAAAGACGCCGTGTGGCTCGCGATGCTGCACAGTCGCTATCCCAACCAGTCGGACGAACAATGCCTGGCGGATAACCTCGTCGATTACACGCTTGGCAGCTTACACCGAGAGCCGCAGACCGCCCGGCGGTTGGCGCCGGTGTTTGAAGACCAATTCCGCAAGTATTTCGGTCCGCCGGCCTTCGCGTGGCAGCGCGGCGCCGTTCGCGGCAATTCTTGACCAACCAACCAGTGCGACGCACTGTCCGTTCGTTCGTGGCAGTTGCAAGAAGGGGTCGAGAACCCTTGCATTCAGGGTTCCCGACCCCTATTTGCAACAGCCCGTTACCCTTCGCGATTGATGAAGTCGACAAGCTGGCGGAGCCGGCCGAGGCCGTGGCGATCGAAACGGAAGCGCAGTCGCGGCAAATGTGCCACTTGCGTGTCGTTCGATTCGGCGGGCAGCGCGCTGATCTGCTCGAACGTTCCGGCGCGCGTGATGTCGGCGAAATCGACACGGATGCGTTCAACAAGCTCGTCGCTCAGGCGATGTTGCAGCCGCAGCACGAGGTCGTTGCGCACGTAGCGCATGCTGTGGTATACGCGGTAAAACTGCAAGACTTCCTGAACGGCGTCCTCGACCGACTCGGTGATTTTGAAGAGCGACATGTCGGCCGGCGAGATCAGCCGCCGTGCAACGAGCACCTCGCTTACGAACTCCACCCACTTCTTCCAGTACGTGCCGCCGGGCTCATCGACCATGACGATCGGAAACAGATGGCTCTTGCCGGTCTGCACCAGCGTGAGGACCTCGAAGCCTTCGTCCTGAGTGCCGAAGCCGCCGGGGAAGAGCGCGACGGCGTCGGACTCCTTTACGAAGAGCAGCTTGCGTGTGAAGAAGTATTTGAGGTGCATCAACTTCACGTCGCCGGCGATGACGGCGTTGGCCGACTGTTCAAACGGGAGGAGGATGTTCACGCCGATGCTGTTCTCGCGGCCGGCGCCGATGTGGCCCGCCTCCATGATGCCGCTGGCGGCGCCGGTGATGACCATGTACCCGGCCGCGGCGATACGGCGGCTGAATTCGACCGCTTGCTGAAACGCCGGATGATCGGCCGCGATGCGCGCCGAGCCGAAGACGGTCACCTTGCGGCGGTTGCGGTACGGAGCGAAAATTTTGAAGGCGTACCGCAGCTCTTTGAGGGCGGTGCTGAGCAGCTTCACGTCGCCGCGATTGGTCTGATCGCGAATGAGCTTGTCGGCGGTCTCTTTGAGCTGGGCGACCAGCTGCTCGACGCTGACCGACGCCCGGCCTTCCTCGGGCTGCGCCTCGTCGTTTTCGTGGACCTGCTCGAAGGCGTTGTTGCCGGCGGCGGGTGCGGGGTCTTTCATTCGTCATCCTTGTTTATGGGCAACATCCACGGGCGCGGGATGGTTCTTTCCGAAGGACGCCCCGGCGTTATCCTCGACGCCGGGTGCTGGGCTTTTCTTTATCAGATTGTAGGTCACGCGGTGCGGCGGCGGAAAGGTCTGGGAGCCCGACGCGCAAGCCCGTGCGGCCGGACTCGCGCGTCGGGCTCCCTGATTCTCGTTCGCGATTTTCAATCGGAACCGCCGAGGGCGTCGAGAGCTTCGGCCCGCGTGTCGTAGACGGCCCAGAGTGTGTCGAGGGCGGTGAGGTGCAGCAGTTCGCGAATACGGTCCGAGGCGCCGGCCAGGACGACGTCGCTGCCGTGTTTCTTGACGAGCATGTGACAGCGCAACAAAAACGAGATGAACACCGAGCCGAAGAAGCGCACCTGGGTCAAGTCAATGACCAGCCCGGCAGGCGGATCGGCCCTGAGCGGCGCCAGCACGAGGTGCGCCGCTTGCTGAATCAGGTTTTCGGGCATGCTCTCGACTTCCGGCGCCGGGATGATCACCGCGACGTCGCCATGCCGCTCAACGCGGAACGATTCAGAAGGAGATGTTTCAGCCGGCATAGTTCCTGCTTCGATGATATGAGGAGCGGGCGAACTAAATTTAGATGAAGCACCTAAACTACCATTCCAGGCGGCCGAATCAAGCGGGAATCAGAGATCGGGACGAGGGAATCAAGGTTCCGGCGGAGTCGCTATAACGTCCGTATCGCCTCTCGCGCGGGAAGATTCATGGACGTTGAGCCGAAACCGTTGCCGCAAGTCCGCCTGAAGATCGTCCGGCGTTCCTCGCACCCGTGGGTCTTTCAGAAGATGGTCGAGAAGCCGGCCGAACGCATTGCCAACGGCAGCGTGGTGGACGTGATCGATCGCGAAGGGCAGTGGGCCGGCCGCGGCTTCTACAACGGGCACTCGCGCATCGCCCTTCGCATCTTGACGGCGGATGCCAACGAAGTGTTGGATGATGCGTTCTTCGCCCGCCGGTTGGAACAGGCCGTGACGCTGCGGCGCAATCTGCTCGGCCTCGACGCCGTCACCACCGCGTATCGCATCGTACACTCCGAGGGCGACAACCTGAGCGGTCTCGTCGTGGACCGATTCGGTTCGACGTTGGTCCTCGAATTCTTCTCGGCGGGCATGTACCGTTTTCGCGAGGCGATTCAGAACGCACTCGCCGGCATGTTTCCGGAGAGCCGTTTTTACTGGTTCGCCGAGGAGCACGTGCAAAAACAGGAGTCGTTCAACTGCCGTGCGCCGGAGCCGCCGCCGTCGGAGGTTATCATCGAGCACGGCGTCCGTTTCCGCGTCGCTCCGGGGAGCAAGCACAAAACCGGCTTCTTCACCGACCAGCGCGACAACCGCCGGCTGCTCGCCAGTTTCTGTGCCGGCAAACGCGTGCTCGATCTTTGTTGCAACACGGGCGGCTTCGCCGTTTATGCGAAAACGCTCGGCAACGCCGAAGAGGTTGTCGGCGTCGATCTCGATGAGCAGGCGATCCTCCTCGCCAAGCAAAACGCGAATCTGAACCAGGCACGCATTCGCTTCGTCCAGGCCGACCTCTTTCCTTGGCTACGGGATATTCTGCCGACGGGGCAGCGGTTCGACGTAGTCGTCCTCGATCCGTCCAAACAGACACGCGATCGTGAAGAAGTCGGCTTTGCCCTCAAGAAATACTTCGACATGAACCGCCTGGCGCTCCAAGCGGTCGCGCCCGGTGGCATTTATTTGACGTGTTCGTGTACGGGTTTGGTCGGCGAGGAGGATTTTCTGGAGATGCTGCGGCGCGCGGCGTGGCAGGCGGGCAGAACGGTGCAGGTGCTCCATGTCGGCGGCGCGGGAGCGGATCATCCGTTTCTCGTTCACGTGCCGGAGGGACGATATTTGAAGGCGATCTTCTGCCGGGTTTTCTAGTGCTGGGTCAGAATTCGATTGACGGATTGGCCGGAGGCCGCACGCGAGAAACCGAGAAAGATGAAGAGTAAGATTTAGAAGAGGATAATTGACAGCTGCGCAACCAACAGGACTCCAAACGGATCTGATCCTTCTCTTACTCGTGCTCTCGCTCCTCATCCTCTTCCTATGGCAAATGCGCCGGGTGCTCTGTCCACGGCATTGCGTGGCCATGTGATGTCGCGATACCCCGGTTCACAGCCATGGATTCAACCCCGACTTAATTCGTCTCAGCGATATCGCGCATGCTCACCAGCTTCAATCGTCCGAATGGATTGTGCATGGGAGTTCCCAGCATTCGCTCTGGGCTGTCTTGCGTGAAGGCCTGGAAACGCGGTCCGTTCAGGTCGGCTAACACATGACCGTCGTCGATCGGCTTGTCGCTTCCGGACAAGTAGCGGATCACCTCGATGATGTCAAAGCCGTCCGCATCGACGCGTTTCATGATGACGTCGCGCAAGCCCAAGACGTGCATGCCCATCGTCCACACGTCCGTTTGGCCGCTGACGATGGCGACGAAAGCGAAGCTCAGCGCGTCTGGGCTGCCGTCTTCGGCCATCTCCAGCCAGTTTTGCCCGCCATGAGCGAGGGCACTGTTGTCGATGAACACGCCCGCGCCGCCGGCCCGCACGATGGCCAACCCGGCCTGCATCATCTTCCGGGCGGCCTGCATCGAACCGCCGGGACCGCTCAGGAAGACGTTCACGGTGTAGCTATCGACCGTCGCCAGTTCGTCCGCCGTCGCCGGCTGCCGGCAGGAGGAGCGAAAGATCTGGGCAAATTGGTCGTCGGCGTCGGCGGCGCCAAAGTCGACCCGCGTTCCATCCGGCAAGGTCAGTGCCTCAGGCGTTAAGCGGCAGCCGGCCGGCAGACGCTCGATCAGTTCTCCCGGATGCGACCACTGGCCCGGAATGCGAAGGGCGATGGTGATCGGGGCGGCTGGCTCATTCATCTTGGACACTTCTCCCTTGCACCGTCGCCGAACGCCCGCGATCAGCCGTGAAGCACCAACTCGCTCCTGCCCGGGGCGATCGGTGCAGTGCCTGCTTGGGCGCATATCGCGCTACGCCGCGGGCTGCACGCGTTGTTCGATGCAGGTGCGCTCGTACGTGGCTTCCAGTTCGACCGGCAGGCAAAATCCGCCGCGAAGCCAGAGAGGTAGTGTCGGCAGGAGTTGATCCACGGCGATGGGCTCGCGCCAGATGTCCAACACTTTGACGCCGTCGCGTTCCACCGGCCGGAAGGCCGAGCCGCTTAGGGCGGGCCCCGGCCCCGGGTCGCCCACACCCAAGCGTACGAGGAGCTCGCGGTGGAGATCGCCGGGTCGTTCGGTCACGACATCAACGAGCACCAACCCAACACCCGCCTGCAGATAGCTCACGCACTTCGACACGAACGCCTCTCGCTGCGCTGGCCGATCCTTGTTGGCCGGGCTGACGAGTTCGACCGCCCCAGCCAGTTGCGGGCCGCCGGACCGGCTGAAGACTCCGATTTCGACCACGACGCCAGCCATGTCGAAAGGATGACTCGCCGGCGGTGGCGGCGGCGCCCAACCCGTCGGGGCGCAAGCGACGCCGGACTCTTCGAACGTGGCGACATCGATCTCCACGCCGAATTGCACATTCGCCTCGGCGAAGTAGCCAGAAGGCAAAAGTCCGTTGAGCTGGGATGACAGGTAGGTCGCCCAGGAATTGTGGAACGAATGCCAATGGCGGCATTCGCTCAACGGTGGGTGGAAGTGGTCCAGCAGCGGCACGGCGCAACATCCTCAGTTTGACGATCGAGCGCATTCAGAATACCGCAGCAAAACGATGGACGCCACTCGTCTTGAATTGGGGCATGCAACGCGCCCAGTGGCGGCGCCGACGAGAAGGTTGAAGAGATGCTCCCAATCCAAATCGTACAGGACAAACTTGCCCTGCTCGTCCGAGACTGCCTGCTACAGGCGAGCCGGAGGTGACGAGGGTCAGAGGTAGCACTTGCCGGGATTGGGATTGACCCCACGAATGGCGGGCGGCGGATCGATCAGTTCAATCAACCGTTGTGCCCGGCGGCGGATTTCGGCATCTCGATTCTGGCGGGCCTCCCTTAGACTCGGCAAGACCGAGCTACCGAGCTTCACCAATTCCGCGCTCGCTTGCTCACGCTCCTTGAACTGATCGTTTCCCAGTTGCTCGATGAGGCTCTGAATCCGAAAAAGGGGTCTGGAACTTTTGCATTCAGAGTTCCAGACCCCTTTTTCGGATTGAGCCGGCGTCGGCTTGTCGGCTTGTTTGAGTTCAGCCCCCGACACCACGCCCACCGCGAACAGGGCCCAGAACAGGGTTATCCCCTTGATGAGTCGCGTCATGTTTGCTCGCTCCCTTCGCAAGCACGGCATGGACGTTGGCGACGCCACCGGTGATACGATTTGAATGCAAAGGTGGTTCGAGTATTTGGTGGATTTCAGCGTACTGACCTCAAAGCACGAGTAGCCATCGACTCACCCAACGGCGGCCTAGCGCCCCAGCCCAACAGGTTTGTCGCTGGACAACTCAGCTCAGCAGACGGCTCACGCGGGGCAGCCGCCGAACTCGGATAACCATCCGTCGCGGGACCACGGTCAGCTTCACCCGTTGCTTCGAAGCCGATTCCCGCGCTCAGGGCGCCGGCTCGCTGCGCGCTCGTCCCAGTTCTACTTCGACTTGGCGATCACGATGAGTGGCCGCTTCCCGATCTCTCCAGGGACAGGCGGGCGCCGTTGGGACATTTCTGCCGCCCAAGCCCTCTTGGTCGCCGGGACTGTCGCGATAGTATGCCGCCAGCAGATGGCTAAGGTCGGTGTAGTAAATATCGCGCCGGTGAAGTTCTTCCGTTGCCGGACCTTTGAACGGGTCGGTCGTCGCCTCGTGGATGAAGGCAGCCAGGAATTCTCGCTCACGGTTCGTCAGCAACATTGGTTAATACCTCGGGTCCGCCTGAGCGTCTGCGTCCGCATCCTGAATCTCTTGATCGGTAAAATAATCGCGATACTGCCGGCCGGGTACGCTTTGATCGATGTAATCACGCAGCTTACCGTGCCGCGACTGCGACTTCGCCCAGCGAGCCGCCTGGAGCGGCAGCCGTCTTGTCCTCTGCGGATTTGCACCAGGCGGCACAACCTGAATCTTCTGCCCTTGATAAAGTACCCAGCCGCGACAAAGTGGGCAATCGATCGACCGCAGGCCTTTGTAAAAGTCAGAACCGTGAGCCGGATCGGTCCACTCGGTATGCCAGTCCTCGACGACCCCGCCGCACACGGGACATGCCACGCCTGCTGGGAACGTCATTATTGCGGTTGGCAACTGACTCACCTCTGTTCAGGCACGGTCTCCTGACCGTGCCACAACCTCTGTTCAGGCACAGTCTCCTGACCGTGCCACAACCTCTGTTCAGGCACGGTCTCCTGACCGTGCCACGCGCCTGGCCGTAGGTCTCAACTTCTTTGGAGACCTTCGGTCGCTGGACTGGCGATGTCAGGAGACCTCGCCACAACCTTTTGTCTGGAACCGACGCCCGCATCACCCCGCCACCCAGCTCCCGTGGAGCCCGATCGGCACCCGTCGCGGCAGTTGCACGACGGCCACCGGATCGCCGCCGAAGTCGTTGGCGTCGAGGACGACGAGATCGCTCCGATCCAGCTCGCGGTCATAGCGCAGCGCGAGTACCGACCCGTCGTTCTCGGCGGCGTCGGCAGACTTCGGGATGAACACGGGCTCGCCCGACACATAGCGGACGCCGAAGTCCTTCGCGACCGACGTGCCGGTCTCCACGTCGTAGCGGCGCAACAGCGCACTTCCAGGCGGGCCCGCCGGCCCTACATCGCGGTACTCAACGGTATAGGCATAGCGATAAGGGCGGCCGTTGCGCCGCTCATCGACGCGCGGGAACTCGACGGGATGGTGGTCCAGCGCCCCTTCCGTGACGACGCCGCGCGCGAGGTCAATCTCCCAGCGATACAGGGTCGGCGGATCGGCCGCGATCTCTGCCAGGAAGCGGTTGGTGCGAATCCCGTCCACGACGATGACGCCGTCGTGCTCGAAGGCGTTGGCTGTGTGACTGAGTTGGCACGCGGGTACATCGAACCAGCGTGCCGGGCCGCCCTGGCGTGGCACGACGCCGATGCGTGTGCCGCGCCCTTCCTGCCAGCGGAACGGCAGGCCGCCGCCCCAGTCCGAAACCATGACCGTCGGCGTGTCGAAAAAGATGGCGTAGTGTTTGGTCATCGCGAAGTCGTGCATAAGGCAGGGGGTGATCATGTCGATGGGACGGCGTTCGACGACCTGTCCCGCACGATCGATGCGGTAGTACGTCAGATGGGGACTCGCGAACTGGTAGCCGAAGGCGATGAGCTCGCCCGTGCCGGGGTCGATCTTTCCGTGCGCGGTGAAGGCCGTGTCGATGCCTCCGAAATCGACCGGGCCGACGGTCTCCAGTTCCCGGTCAATTTCGACCGGCAGGGCCACCTCAACAAAAGAAAGGATGTGTCCGGCGTGGGCGAAGACGTGGGTATTGGACGAGCGGCCACCGCGGATGCCGGCGTCCCGCCTAGTCTTGACATACCGGTTGCGATACCAGCGCGCTTGGCCGGCATCGAGACGGACGCCGTGGACCATGCCGTCACCGGCGATGAAAGGGTAGGGCGATCCTGGCCGGGGATTGGGGCCGTTCCGCAAATAGACTCCGGTGAGCTGCGCGGGCAGCGTGCCGGCGACCGGGAGATCGTGCGCCGTGATCTCGTCGGGGACCGGCACGAAATAGTTTTCGCGGATGACCGGCTCGGCGGAGGATGACATCGGGAGGTCCTTTTCAAAGAGGAGGCGAGGAACGTCCCCGCCGGATTTCCGAGCGGTGGCTAATCTAGTTCGGCGCCGAGGACGGTCTGTGACGGCTCCGCGTTCTGCCAGAGCTCACCCGTGTCATCGGCTTGCCTTCCTTCTCGATAACGCGCTTGGCAAGTTCAAGAAACGAAATCTTCTCGCCGACTGCGACGCTCATGATGTCCTCGTTCGCGATCCAACATTCCCGTGGGGCTAATACCACGACAGTAGACCGTGCCGGCCGGCAGCGGTCAAGCAGCCGGTTTTGTTCGGCCGTCTGATCGGCGCCATGCGGCCGTCCAGTTGTGGCACGGTCTCTCGACCATAGGTGTCAACACACGTCGCCGGGATCTCACGGGACGAATCAGAAACCCGGTTTCTCCCAGAAACCGGGTTTCTGAGGTCGAACGGTACCACTGCCAACGGGAGGACTTGCTTGCGGCGCGTTCTTTCGCCTGTTAACCTCGTCAACATCCCGCCTTCGCCGGAGAACGACTCGTGTTCCGCCGCTCGTTGCTTGTGTTCTTACTCCTCCTTGCGCTTGGAGCGGTCACGGCGTGGGCCGGCGGATTGTCGCCGCTGGAATCGCTGAAACGCTTCAAGGTTCCCGACGGGTTCGAAGTCCAGCTCATCGCCAGCGAGCCGGAGATTCGACAGCCGGTCACAATTACCTTTGACGACCGCGGCCGCATGTGGGTAGTGCAGTACATTCAGTACCCAACGCCGGCCGGATTGAAACCGGTGAAGGTCGATCAGTATCTTCGCACCGCCTACGACCGCGTACCGCCGCCGCCGCCGCGCGGGCCGAAGGGGGCGGATCGCGTCACGATCGTTGAAGAGTGGGCGAGCCCGTCCGCGTCAGCGGGGGGTATGCGTGATCGCCACGCGAAGGTCAAGGATTTCGTCGGCGGGCTGAATCTGGCGAGCGGCCTGGCGCTGGGCCACGGCGGCGTCTTCGTTTTGCAGGCACCGTATCTCCTTTTCTATCCCGACCGCAAGGGCGACGACGCGCCCGACGGCGACCCTGAAGTGCTGCTCACCGGCTTCGGCATGGAGGACGCTCACGCCGTCGCCAATTCGCTGCAATGGGGTCCGGACGGCTGGCTCTACGGCACCCAGGGGAGCACCGTAACGGCCCACATCCGCGCCGGCGAACAACGGGGACCGTTTACGCAAACTCCCAGTAAACTGTCCCCGTTGCTCGCCGAGTTTCAACAGGGCATTTGGCGTTACCACCCGCGGACGAAGGAATTTGAATTGTTCTCCGAAGGCGGCGGCAACACGTGGGGGCTCGACTTCGATCGTCACGGCAACGCCATCGCGGGTACGAACTACGGGGGCGTCGTGGCCTTGCATCAGGTGCAGGGCGGCTACTACGTCAAAGGTTTCGCCAAGCACGTGCCGTTGCACAATCCGTACACGTTCGGCTATTTCGATCACGTCCCCTACGCCGATGCGAAACGATTAGCCGGCGACCACATCTCGCTCGGCGGCATCGTCTATCAGGGCGGAGCTTTTCCGAAAGAGTTTAACGACGTTTACATCTCCTGCTCGCTGCTGCACGGTGCTGTGTACTGGCATCCGTTCGACCAGAAAGCATCGAGCTTCACGTCGCGCTGGGGCGGCGCGCTGCTGACGACGGACGATCAATGGTTTCGGCCGGTCGATACGCTGGTCGGCCCGGACGGAGCGCTCTACGTTGCGGATTGGTACGACATCCGCTCCAACCATGTCGATCCGGTGGATACTTGGGACAAGACGACGGGCCGTATCTATCGCGTTGCGCCGAAAGGATTGAAGACGGCGGGCAGCTTCGATCTGCGGAAGAAGTCGAGCGACGAGCTGGTCGATCTGTTGTCGCATCCGAACTCGTGGTATTCCGGCGAGGCTCGGCGGCTGTTGGCGGAACGGCGTGACGCATTGGTTTGGCCGCGACTGCGGCGATTGATCGAGGACAACACCGACGACCTGGCATTGCAAGCGTTATGGGCTCTCTATGTCAGCGGCGGTTTCAATGAGGACGTCGCCCTCCGCTACCTGGAACACGAGAACGCCGACGTGCGTGTCTGGACAATCCGCTTTCTCGGCGACGCGAAGCGCATCGGCACGGCGATTCAAACGCGACTGACTTCGCTCGCGCGCACCGAGCCGGACTGTCATGTGCGCAGCCAGCTCGCATGCTCGTGTAAACGGCTTCCGGGCCGGGATTCGTTGCCCATCGTGGAACAGCTCCTGCGCCGCGATGAAGACATGCACGACCCGCACATTCCGCTCCTCCTCTGGTGGGCCGTTGAAGATAAAGCGGTTTCAGATCGCGACCGCATCGCGCAATTCTTGGAACGCAAAGAAACGTGGCAGCTCCCACTCGTGCGACAGGTTGTCATCGAACGCCTGGGCCGACGCTACGCGGCGGACGGTACGGACGCCGGATACGAAGCCTGCGCGCGACTGCTCGCGTTGGCGCCGGGAGCGTCCGAGACCGAGTTGGTGATTCGTGGCATCGAGAAGGAGCTGGCCGGGCATCCGTTGCCGAGCGTGCCGGAGTCGCTTCGACCTGCGCTGGCGAGACTGTGGAGCGAGGGCCGGGTGACGTCGCTCCTGATTCGTTTCGGCCTTGGCTTGGGGAGCGCCGAAGCGCACCGGCGCGCCCTGGACGCCGTGCGCGACAGCAAGACGCCGGACACCGAGCGCGCAGCATTGCTCGACGTGGTCGGCCAGGCCGGCAAGCCGGAAGCGGTACCCGTTCTCCTCGGTCTGGTCGGCGGCAAGGAATCGATCGTCGTGCAGCATGCCGCGCTGGCGGCCCTGCGCCGCTATCCCGAACCGCGGATCGCCGAGGAACTGTTCCAGCGCTTCCAAGAACTGCGGCCCGAGGTGCGCGGGCGGACGCTCGACCTATTGTGCAGCCGCAAGGCTTCCGCGTTCGCTCTCCTTCGGGAAATCGACGCCGGCAAGATTGATGGGAAGTCGCTCGGCGCCGATCAACTCCGCCAAATTGCCACTCTGAACGACGCCGAGTTGACGAAGATTCTTGAAAAGCACTACGGCCAAATTCGCAAGGCGACGCCGGGCGAGATGACGGCCCGCATCAACAGCATTCGCCATGAGCTGGGCCGGATGAAGGGCGATCCGGCGAATGGGAAAATGCTGTTCACCAAGCACTGCGCGACATGTCACCAATTGCTCGGCGAGGGGACCAAGATCGGACCGGACCTGACCGGCGCCGACCGCAACAATCGTGATTTCCTCGTCACGAATGTCGTCGATCCGAACGCCGCGATCCGGCCGGAATACACGGCGTATGTCGTGGAGACCAAGGACGGCCGCGTGCTGACCGGCTTGCTGGCGGAATCCACGCCGCAGACCATGACGCTGCTTGACGCGAAGAACATGCGCACGGTGCTCCCGCGCGAGCAGATTGAAGAGATGAAGGCGTCGCCGGTATCGCTCATGCCTGAGAAACTGCTCGACCCGTTGTCGATGCAGGAAATCGTCGATTTGTTCACCTATATGCAAACCGCGAAGTAGGACGGAGACGACACATGAGGCGGATGGCATTAGCCGGCGTGTTTCTCCCCGCGGTATTGGCCTGCTTCGCGTCCGGGACAGAACCGGCGACGCCGAAGACGCATCAGGTGCAACTGAACGGCCACACGTTCACGCTGCCGGTCGGCTTTGAGATCGAATTAGCCGCCGGGCCGCCGCTCGTCAATCGGCCGATCACCGCGGACTTCGATGAACAGGGCAGACTTTATGTTTCCGATTCGTCCGGCTCCAACGAAAAAGTGCAGGACCAGCTCGCGAAGAAACCGCACCGCATCTTGCGGCTGGAAGACACCAAGGGTGACGGCCATTTCGACAAGGCGACGGTCTTCGCAGACAAGATGATGTTCCCCGAAGGGACGATGTGGTACGCCGGCTCGCTCTACGTCGCCGCGCCGCCGAGCATCTGGAAGTTGACCGATACCGACGGCGATGGCGTGGCGGATCAGCGTGTCGAGTGGTTCAAGGGCAAGACCTTGACGGGCTGCGCCAACGATTTGCACGGGCCGTACCTCGGGCCGGATGGGTGGATCTATTGGTGCAAAGGGGCGTTCGCCAAGCAGGAATATCAACAGCCGGGCAAACCGCCATTTGTGACGCGGGCCGCTCACATTTTTCGCGCCCGGCCGGACGGCAGCGGCATTGAGCCGGTGATGACCGGCGGCATGGATAACCCGGTGGATGTCGTCTTCACGCCGGGCGGCGAACGCATCTTTACGACGACCTTCTTTCAACATCCTGGCGGCGGTCGGCGTGACGGCTTGGTTCACGCGATCTACGGCGGCATTTATGGCAAGGATCACGACGTCATTCACGATCCGATCCACAAGTGGACGAGCCCCGATCTCATGCCCGTGCTGACGCACTTTGGGCCCGCGGCCCCGTGTGGATTGCACCGCTACGAGTCAACCGCCTTCGGCGAGCAATACAAGGACAATCTTTTTGCGTGCCAGTTCAACCTGCGCAAGCTCAGCCGGCACATTCTGATTCCCGATGGCGCGACGTTCCGCACGCAGGACGAGGATTTTCTCGTTTCCGACAGTCACGATTTCCATCCGACGGACGTGCTCGAAGACGCCGATGGCAGTTTGCTCGTTCTGGATACGGGCGGGTGGTACAAGCTCTGTTGTCCAAGTTCGCAGCTCGTGAAGGCGGACGTGTTGGGCGCGATCTACCGCATTCGCAAGGCGGGCGCGACAAAAGTCGAGGACCCGCGTGGGCAGAAAATCCCTTGGGCGAGAGAAGCGCCCGACGAGTTGTGCAGATTGCTCGACGACAAACGTCCCGTGGTCCGGCGCCGTGCTATCGAAACGTTGGCGCAATTGGGCGAGAAGCCGCTGGAAAGCCTATCGGCGGCCTTGGCGAGCCAAAAATCGTCCATTGAGCGCCGTCGCAACGCGGTTTGGGCCGCCTGCAGAATCGACGGCGTCCTCGCACGTTCGTTGGCCGCAACAGGATTAGCTGACAAGGATGAAAGTGTTCGCCAGGCGGCGATTCACGCAGTCAGTGTCTGGCGCGACGACTCAGGATTTGTTGCCCTGTGCGATCTCTTAGGGAGCGGGTCGCTCCATAACCGTCGTGCTGCCGCCGAAGCGCTCGGCCGCAGCAGCGATCGCCACTTGGCGGCGGAAATTGCCGGCGCCCTCATCAACGCGCTCCACAAGAATCCCGACCGCACGTTGGAACATTCGCTAACGTACGCGCTGATAGAGTTGGACGCGGGCTGGTTACTTAGCAGCGAGCGCGACTCAGATCTCCGTGCGCGTCGAGCGCATTTACTCGTGCGTGACCAGACGCCGAGCGGCAAATTGACGGCACAGGAAGTGACCACCTATCTCAGTTCCTCGAATCACGAGTTAAGGGCCGCCGCGATTTGGATCGTCGGACATCATCCGGAATGGGGGAGCGAACTCGCTGAATACTACGGCAAATGCTTGACCGCGGACCTGGACGCCGTTCATCGCGAGCAATTGGCAGCCGAGTTGACGCGGCTGGCGAGTGGCGGCGCCGTGCAGGAACTCCTCGCGAACAGTGTTGGTGCTTGGCAACGGTTCCCCGCGGGAGCGCGCGTGGCGTTGATGGCGATGGCTCGGGCCGGCTTGAAGCGAACTCCGAAGCGTTGGTACGCCGAAATCGCGCGCGCGATGGATTCGGGAAACGTGGACGTGATGCGTGACGCCGTGGCTGCCGCCCGCGCGCTGCCCACAGCGAAGTCCCTGCCGCCATCGTTTACGGAGGCACTGTTGCGAGTCGGGCAGGATGCCAAGCAGCCAGAAGCCGTGCGCCTGGCTGCGTTGGCGACGCCGCCGCCCGGCAAGCTGCGCCTGGACGCCGAACTGTTCCGCTTCGTACTGAGTCGGTTGGACCGCGAGCAGTCCCTCGCGGTGCGTTCCGCAGCGGCGGACGTCGTCACGCGCGCGTCGCTGACGGCCGAACAACTCGTGGAATTGGTCAGGATCGTTCCGACCGTCGGTCCGATTGAGCTTTCCAAGCTGCTCGAAGCCTTTGAACGAAACAACGATGAGAAAGTTGGCTTTGCTTTGCTCACGGCACTCAACGCGCCGGCCGTGCGTGCCTCGCTCCGCACCGATTTGGTGAAACCAAAGCTGGAGAAATTCGGCCCGATGGTTCAGAAGGAAGCGGCGAAGCTCTACGCCGCGCTCGACGCGGCCGTCGCCGACCAGGCGGCGAAACTCGAACACATGCTGCCGCTCGTGAAGGAGGGGGACATCCGCCGAGGCCAGACGGTATTCAACAGCACGAAGGCGGCATGCGCTTCGTGTCACAAGATCGGCTACGTCGGGGGAAGCATCGGTCCCGATCTGACCCGCATCGGCCAGATTCGCATCGAGCGCGACCTTCTCGAATCGATCGTTTTTCCAAGCGCAAGCTTCGTCCGCAGCTATGAGCCATTCACTGCGACCACGAAGGCCGGCAAGGTCTACAACGGCATTCTTAAGAAAGACGCCGCCGATGAGATCGTGCTCACTCTGAACGCCACGGATGAGGTGCGCCTCGCACGCGACGAGATCGAAGACCTCCAGCCGAGCAAGGTTTCGATCATGCCGGCCGGTCTGGATCAGCAGCTGACACCGCGCGAATTGGCGGACCTAGTCGCGTTCTTGCGGGCGTGCAAGTGAAGCCGCGGCGACGATTCCTCAATCTGTCCGCGAAGGTGCGTCCGTGAGCGTCTCGTTTTGCAGCGAATGCGTTACTGACCTATAGTTCCAGGGGATTTTTCCCACCGAGGCGGGTCGGGGGTTCCGCGGCCGCGACGCCTCGATTCGACCTTCGTCGCATTGCCACCGCTCAGGGCATTTTTCATGGGATTCGGCCCCGGCCTGCTTGCTTCGTCCGCTCCGCTTGCCGAGGCGACGGCTCATCCGGCCCCGTTGTCGGTGCCGTCGTTCTTGCAACGGCTGCTGCACGCGCCGCTCATCCTCGCGGATGAATGGGAAGCGCTCCCGCGCAGCGTACGCGATCAAATCGCCTCGCGGGGAACCATTCCGGAAGCGCTCGACGCACTTCTCGAACATAAGCTCCTCACGCCGTTCCAGCGCGACTTGATCGCCGGCGGCAAGGGAAGCGTGTTGCTGATCGGCAACTACCGTGTGTTGCAGCGGATCAACGCCGGCGGCATGGGGATCATTTTCAAGGCCGAGCACGTTTACATGCGGCGGCAAGTCGCCATCAAGGTGTTGTCGCTGTCGGCATCGGGCGAATCCGACGAGCGCGACATCCGCCGCTTCTATGCCGAGGTTCGTGCGATTGCCCGCCTTCAGCATCCCAACATCGTCCAGGCGATCGAAGCCGGCGAAACCGGGGGCGACCAGGAGGACGGGCCGCGCATGCACTACTACGTGATGGAATACGTGGACGGGCACGACCTGCAGGAAATCGTCTATGCAGACGGCCCGCTGGCGATCGACAGGGCGTGCGACCTTATGTATGAAGTCGCCAGCGCCCTGGAACATGCCGATCAACAGCACCTCGTTCACCGCGACATCAAGCCGTCGAACATCCTGGTCACGCCCGACGGCCAAGCAAAGCTGGTGGATTTCGGACTCGTCCGCCATTTCCATTGCCGCATGACCGAGCCGGGCGCGGTGCTCGGCACCGTGGACTACATGGCGCCGGAACAAGCCCGCGACGCGAGTCTTGTCGATATTCGGGCGGACATCTACGGGCTGGGCGCGACGCTCTTTTGGTGCCTGACCGGCAAGCCGCCGTTTGCACTGGACGGCAATCTCGCCATGGCGCTGACGGCGCGGCAGACGCTGCCGCCGCCGTCGGTGCGTCCGCAGCGGCCCGAAGCTCCGGCCGAACTCGACGCGGTCATCACGCGCATGATGGCGACACGGCCGGACGATCGTTATCCAAGGCCGCAAGCGGTGATGAAAGCGCTCCTACCGTTTCTTTCCGCACCGGCGCGCTCGAAGGTTCTTGCCGACTCCGGCGTTCGAGAAGCAGCTGGTCCGCGCAACGGAGCGTGCCACGAACAAGACGAGCTGCTCAATCGCAAGCTGCTGGCGATCAATCACGCCCTCGAGCAAACGCTCGCGGCACGGCAAAGCGACCTGACGCACATGCGCGGCGCGTTGGTGATCGCCTTATCGCGGCTGGTGACGTTCCGCGACGCGGAAACGCCGGCCCACTTACAGCGGATGCAGCGCTACTGCCGCTACCTCGCGGAAGCAGCGGCGGGGATGGGCAATTTCGGCGAAGCGCTGGACGCCGATTTCGTGCAAATGCTGGAATGCTGCGCCCCGCTGCACGACATTGGCAAAGTCGGTCTGCCCGACAATATCCTGATGAAGTCGGACAAGCTCAGTGATGAAGAGCGACTCATGATGCACTCGCACACGGTGATCGGTAGCGACACCGTGCGCGAAGTCGCGGTACAGCACGGCGATTCGACCGGCTTCTGGGATGTCGCTTTGGCCGTCGTGCGCCACCATCACGAACGCTTCGACGGTACAGGCTATCCGGACCGTCTCGCCGGCAAGGACATTCCGCTGGCGGCCCGCATCGTGTCGGTGTGCGATGTTTACGACGCCGTCCGCTGCCGCCGGGCGTACAAGCCCGCCGTGCCGCACAATGCCGCCGTCCGCCTCATCACGGAAGAAAGCGGCCGGCAATTCGATCCGGCGCTCGTGCAGGCGTTTCAACTCTGCAAGGATCAATTCGAGCACATCTTCCGCGACCTGCCTGGGTGATTCGGATTTCGCTACATACGACGCACAGGACTCATAGGACGAATCGGTCAAACGGATTGCCGCGCGCCGATTTGCGTTCTCTTCACTACTTGCCACAACTCCCGCTACCTGCGAAAGTGATCGGACACTCTTGCAAAATGGGAGGCACGACATGTCGCGTCGCTGGTGGATTGCGCCGCTCTTGGTTGCGTTTGGCCTCGCGGCGGCCGGGGACGAACCGAGCAAACCGAAGCCGCGGGACCCCGTCAAAGTTACGGACGAAGCGCTGCGCATCCAGCGCGAGGCCCTTGTCATCGACGGCCACAACGACCTGCCGTGGGCGTTGCGGAAGCAGAAGGAAGGCACGTTCACTAAGGTCGATCTCAACCAACCCCAGCCGAAGCTGCACACCGATATTCCCCGGCTGCGCAAAGGGGGCGTCGGAGCGCAGTTCTGGTCCGCGTGGGTGCCCTGCGACATCACCCGCGGCAGCGAGGCGGTGCAAACGACGCTCGAACAGATCGACGTGATTTATCGGCTCGCGAGCACGTATCCCGACACGTTCGAGCTGGCGTTTTCCGTGGACGATATCCTGCGCATCCGCCAGCGCGACAAGATCGCGTCGCTCATCGGGTTGGAGGGCGGCCACTCGATCAACAACTCGCTCGCCGTGCTGCGCATGCTGCACCAACTCGGCGCTCGCTACATGACGCTGACGCACTCCGAAACGCTCGACTGGGCCGACTCGGCGACCGACAAGCCGAAGAGCAACGGCCTGAGCCCGTTCGGCGAGCAGGTCGTGCGCGAGATGAATCGGCTTGGCATGATGGTGGACATTTCGCACGTCTCCGCCGACACGATGCGGCACGCGCTGCGTGTCACCAAGGCGCCCGTGATCGCGTCGCACTCGTCGGCGTTCGCGCTCGCCAATCACCCGCGCAACGTCCCCGACGACGTGCTCAAGCTCGTAAAGCAGAACAATGGCGTCGTGATGATCAATTTCTTCCCCGGCTTCATCGTGCCGGAAGCGGCCCGCGTTATGAAAGACATGTTCGCCCAAGTGCGCGAGCTGAAGGCGAAATACCCGAAAGAGGAAGATTTTCAGGGCGCCCTCGAAGTGTGGAAGAAGGAACATCCGATTCCGACCGGCAGCGTCCATACCGTCGTGGACCATATCGAGCACGTAATCAAGGTGGCGGGGATCGATCACGTCGGTCTCGGTTCTGATTTCGACGGCATCACCGCAGTGCCACAGCAGCTAGAGGACGTGTCGTGTTATCCGAATATCACGCAGGAGTTGCTCAACCGCGGGTATTCGAAAGAGGATATCCTGAAGGTCCTGGGCGGGAATCTGCTGCGTGTCTTTCGAGAAGTAGAACGGGTGGCGCGGAACTGGCAGTGAGCGGCCCGAGGCCGCGCGCCTACTGATGCACGATTCGCGCCCGCGAGGACGTGAATCGTGTACCGCGAGCGACCGGATAGAATCAACGGCATGAGCGTCTCGTTTGATCCGGATCCGTTGTTCGAGGAAACGCCGAGGCGGCGCGGGAACGCCTTCGTCGCCTGGTTGATCATCATTCCACTCGTCGCGCTGCCGACGGTGCTGCGGCACTTCTCTCCGCGCGAGCGGCAGGCAGCGGCTGCGGATGCCGCCAGCGCGGTCGCTCTGGAGCTGCAAGGGCGCCTGCTCGTCGGGTTGACGCAGGTTTCCGGCAATCGCGAACTAACCTACCAACAGCTCAAGGCGTCGCTCGACACCGGACCGGTTGAACAGCGGCTGCGTTTTGTCGTCCTCGCGGGCGAGCTGGCCGGTCCCAAAGAAGCACGGGAACAACTCCGCGAATGGAAGCAACGGGCGGCGACGCACGGGATCGAACTCACGGACAAACAGCAAGCGCTGTGCGACATCCTCGACCGGCTCTATGCGGACTACGAAAGACAAGATCATGCCGGACCGTCGCTAACCCCAATGGAGCGACAAGCGCTGCGACAGCGACTCGGCTGGTTCGGCGCGTTGGCGCTCGCGCCGGCGGATGGTCCGCATGCGGGGCAGCGCGAGGCGCTTTTGCAAGGGGCGCACCGCGCGGCGACCGCGTACTTCGCGATAATCCTCGCCGCGCTCGTGCTCGGTTTTCTTGGGCTCGTTGCGCTGGTGATGTTCCTCGTGTTTCTCGGCGTCGGTTATCTCAGGCGTGCAATCGCCACCGGGCAAACCGACGGCGCGATCTATGCCGAGACGTTCGCGGTCTGGATGGCTTTGTTCTACGCGCTCGGGTTTGGGGCGATGTTCATTCGACTTCCGGGACAGGAATTGCTCCTTAGCTCGATTGGGGCGCTCCTTAGTCTGGCAGCGCTCGCCTGGCCGGTACTGCGCGGCATCCCTTGGCGGCAGGTGCGGCGCGACATCGGCTGGACGAACGGCCGCAATCCATTTCTGGAGCTGTTTTTGGGCATCCCGACCTATATGGCCGCCCTGCCTTTGCTCGTGGTCGGTGTGCTGCTCACCTTTCTTCTACTCATGCTCGAAAGGAACATCACGGGCGCGGGCGGGCCCGACTATTTTGGACCGAGCGACGCGCCGACTCACCCGCTTCTGAATTTCGCCGCTGGCGCTTCGTGGTGGGAGATCGCTCAGATTTTCCTCGTCGCCGGCGTGATTGCCCCGTTCGTGGAGGAGACGATGTTCCGCGGCGTGCTGTACCGCCACTTGCGCGAGGCGACCGAGAGATGGGGGCCGGCGCTCAGCATCTTGTGCAGTGCGCTGGTCGTGAGCTTCCTCTTTGCGGCAATTCATCCGCAGGGGCTGGCAACCATTCCCGCGCTGATGGCGCTCGCAATCGCCTTCAGCCTGGCACGCGAATGGCGGGGATCGCTCCTACCCGCGATGGTCGCGCACGGCGTCAACAACGCCGCCGTGACCGTACTATTGTTTCTGATTCTGAGAAGTTGAAGTCCGGACGGTGGGGCACGTTGCAAACGTGCCCCACCATGCTGCGGGTAAGCGCGTGTTCGTTACTCAAGCGTCAAATTCGCGAGGTAGTTCTCGTTTTCTTTCCGCTGTTGCACTTCCGTGTCTTGCAGCTTCTTGATCTGTGCCTGAAACCGTTCGATCTCCGATTCCTGGGTGTCGAACTTTTCCAGGTAGCGCTTGTACGCCGCGGCGGTCGGCGGCATTTCTTTCAAATTCGCACGCAGCCGTGCCTGGTCATCCGTGATGGTCTTGAGCTGCCGTTCCTGCTGCTGCAAATCTATTTGGGTGGCGGATAGCTTCGCTTTGTAAGCGAGCGATTTTTCGAGCGCTTCGCGAACCTTCGGGCTCGGCACGGGCAGCGTCAGCAGATAGCGCACGCTTTGATCGTCGGAGTTGGTGAGCGCGATCTGCGTCACCTGATCGAACTCCTCCGTGATGACTTCTTTCGCGGACTGGCCCGCGGGGAGCTTAACTTCAAAGCGGTAAACATCGCGGGCAGTTTCCACCGGTTTCTGTTTGCTGGTGATCTTGAACTGATGGCGAATCGGATGCTCCAGCAACACGACGCGGTCCTGCTCGGAGCGGTTCTTCAGGTTGTAGACCTTGTTTTCGGTGATCTTGCGCGTCGTGTGCAATATGCCCTTGTAAATCTTCACCGCGGTAACGGGTTCGGGCGCCCGGTCGAGATGCGTTTCGACTTCGGTACCTAAATCAATGGCGTAGCTCAAAAGTCGCTCTTCCTTCGGCTGCAAGTCGAGAATGCGCGAATCGCCCGCGTAGCTGTTGTCTTCAAACACCGTGATCGGGCCCTGCATCAGATGTAAGCCGGTCGTATTCTTGAGCCGCAGACCGAGCAACGGGAACTTGGCGTGGGTCGCTTCGTTGAAGATGCTGACTTTCGTCCCCTCAATGTCCTTGTTCACAATCGGCAAGAGCGCCGACTTCTGACGCGGCAGGTTCACGGGATGATCGATGGCATACTGAAAGAAATCGCCGAGCTGCGTGGCGGACGCCGCGGAGGCGATGCTCTTCCCGATTTGCAATTGCTCGTCCTTGAGGAAGAGGGCGGCTTCCTTGTCACGCTCGGCGCCGAATAGGTTGCGATTCCGCCGAAATTGCTCGGTAACTTCCTTGCGTGCGTCCTTGGCCTCCAGCCCGGCCGCTGGACTAGACGCAGGGGCGCGCAGCTTGGGCATGGCGGCGGATGCGGGCTGTTTTTCATCCATTGCCCCCTGATAGGTTGGCGGCCGCAGCGAAGCGAACAATTCAGGCTCCACCGTGGGCCGCTGGACGTAGAGCGGCTGGTAGAGGTCCATTTGAAACGAAATCGGCCGGCCGCTTACGAGCGCCATGCGCACGTCCTTCCAATCTTCGTCCGAAGGATTCTCGACGACCGCCCAACCTTGCAGGAACGGCTTGCCGTTCTTGTCGAGCACCAGGCGATAGCTCGTTTTCCAGATCGGATTTTCCACGACGTAGCCAACGCGCACGGACCGTTTGCCCTCGCCCGAAAATTGCAACGACACTGCTTTCTTCTGGGTGTCGTGTGAGAGCGTGAGGACTTCGAGCGCCCGGCGGAATTCGCTGTCGAGCACTGGATTGAGAAAGCGGATGCGCAGCACGTCGCCAAGCTTCACGCTGCGCATGCCTTCGGCGCACCAAAGATTCAGCACGGCGACGTCGACGGTTCCTTCCTTGCCGGCCGGCTGGTGCTGCTGCTCGATGCCGATGACGGTGCCGGTCCGCGTGCCCGGTTGGGTAGTAACGGAGGCTTGCAGCGCGACTTCTATTTTCTCGCCGCGTGCCTGATTGAGGATCTGTGCCAGCGACGGATTGCTGGTGAGATTGATGGCAAACGATTGCAGCGTCTTATCAATGGGATCGTGGCTGTCGTAGCTGACCGCATCGATGTGACCGCCGGCAAGGTCTTGCAACACCATGCTTTTCAGGAGGTCGTTGATTTCCTGCGCTGGAAAGGTGAGATCGACGCGGGCGCTGCCGTCAACCGTGCCCTCGCGCTGGAAGTAGCCGACGCCACTGCTGAACAAAACTACCTGCGACACCGGCAACTGCGGCGCTGCCGGTTTGCTGACGACCGCGTCCGCATCTTTGTTGCCGGCGGGCGCCGGGATGGGTCGCAACGCCAAAACCGTCGCCACTGCCGCCACGCCGGTCAGCCCGGCCGCCCAAAAGGTCCGCCGCATGATTCGTCCCTCCATTTTCGTCAAATTGATTGTCTTGTGAGGATTCGCTGGCAATCGTAACTCGCACGGTCGTCAATCACTAGACGCGCCGGGCTGAAGCGTTGTTTGGCTGTGCGATTCAATTCGGACTGGTCCGTCCGCAACGGTTCTGGCATCATGCCGTGGCTTCCTTGCACCTTCTGCTATGAATTCCCGAAAACAAACCCGCCGCGTTCCAGTCCGATCCGGAAACGGCGTAGCAACTATTCACGGAGCAGCATCACCTCATGCCCGCGACCCGCGAGCCTGCGAAGCCGCGTTCTCTTCGGCGGGTTGTGCTCCTGGGTTGCGCGATCGGCCTCGTGTTGGCGACAACGGCGGAAGCCGCCCAAGTCCTGCTCGGGCGCAACTTTCACACCGTAGTTGCGGGCGCGGTGTATCGCTCGTCGCAGCCATCGCCGGAACGGATCGAGCGGCTGATCGAGTCGTACGGCATTCGCACCGTCGTCAACATGCGCGGCTGCTGCAATCCGCTCGAATGGTACGTCGATGAATGCCGAGTGACGCACAACTTGGACGTGGCCCAGGAGGATGTGTGTCTTTCCGCGGGCCGGCTGCCGTCGGTACACGAGATGCGCCGCCTGGTGGAAGTCATCGACAACGCGGAATACCCCGTGTTGATTCACTGCAATCGCGGGTCTGACCGAACGGGGCTCGCCGCCGCGGTGCTGCTGCTCTTGCGCTACGACGTGCCTCTCGACACGGCCCGGCGGCAACTAGCGCTTCGCTACGGCCACCTCGCCCTTGGCCACCCCGGCTACCTGGACGAGTTCTTCGACCTGTACGCGGAATGGTTGCAGGTGAAGGACAAAACGCACACGCGGGCGAACTTCCGCCAATGGATCGAGGACGACTACTGCCCCGGCGAGTGCCGCTGCCGCATCGAGTTGACGGACGAATTCACGACGCTGCCGCGCGGCAAGCCGATCGCACTCCACATTCGAGCGCACAACATTTCGGTGCGGGCCTGGCAGCTTCGAGCCGGCGGCAACGCCGGTGTACACGCCACCTTTGCTCTGTGTGATCCGGACGGCATCCCCGTGACGTACGGCCGCACCGGACTGTTCGAAGCCGTGGTGCCGCCGGGACAGAGCATCGATCTCATTGTGCCGGTGCCCGCTTTGCAGAAGGCGGGCAAGTATCGTCTCTTCGTGGACATGGTCGCGGAGCAACACTGCGAGTTCTACAAGACCGGATCCGAGCCGCTGTATCAGGAGTTGGAAGTCCGTGACAGCCGCTGAAACGCCGCCCACTGATGAATCAAGCACGCCCCCCGCCCGTCGCGGCGGGAAACTACTGCGCGCGGGCGGCAGCGCGGCGCTTCTGTCCTTCATCGCGTGGAAAACAGACTGGGCACAAGTGGCTCACGCGTTCGCACGGCTCGACATCATCCCGTGGCTGCTCGGCGTGTTTCTGTACGCGGCGACGCAAGTCTTAAGCAGCATCCGCTGGCAAATCATCGCCGGGCCGCTTGGCTTCCGGCGGCCGCTCAGGCACTACATCAGCTTCTACTTCATCGGCATGTTTTTCAACCTCGTGCTGCCGACCTCCGTGGGCGGCGACGTGGTGCGGGCGTTGTATCTCGACGGCCGGTCCGGGCGCCGCCTCGACGCCTTTTTGAGCGTTTTTGTCGATCGCTTGAGCGGTCTGCTGGTCTTGATCGCGATGGCGTGTGTCGCCGCGGCGCTGTGTCCTCTCGATCTGCCGCAGTGGATTCCGTGGAGCGTGTGGAGCATCGGCCTTTGCGCGGCGCTGGGACTCGCGGGCCTGTTAATGCTGGCAGCGCGACGCGTACGCGCGGGCTCGCGGCAGCCCTCGCTTCCGCGCCGGCCACGGAAGGACCGTCTCGACCGTTTCCTCGCGCAACTCCCGACCGTGCTTGCTATGGCCTTGCGGCCCGTCCCGCTGACCTTGAGCCTGTGCGTGCAAGTCGCGAACGTCGCCCTCGTCTGGCTCGTGGGGCTGGCGCTCGATGCGCCGGTGCCGGCGGCTTACTACTGGATTCTGGTGCCGCTTGTGACGCTGATGACGCTGGTCCCCATCAGTCTCAACGGCATGGGGGTGCGCGAAGGCGGCACGGTGCTGCTGCTCGCTCCGTTGGGAGTTCCCGCGGCGACGGCGCTGAGTCTGTCGTTCCTATGGTTCGCGGCGTTCACGGCGGCGAGCCTGTTCGGCGTCGTGTTATATTTGTTCGGCCGATTTCCGCGTTTCGAGGTGCGAGGCGATGACGAAGTTGTCGGTAATCATCCCGATCAAGGACGAAGTGGACAACCTGCGGCCGCTGCATGAGCAGGTTCGTCACGCCGTCGATCCGCTGGGCCGCGACTACGAGATGCTTTTCGTGGACGACGGCAGCGTAGACGGCTCGGCGGCCCGCCTGGAAGAGCTGGCGGCGGGCGATCCGCGCGTCAAGGTCGTCCGCCTGCGTCGTAATTTCGGTCAGACCGCCGCCTTGCAAGCCGGCATCGACTGGTCGAGCGGCGATATCCTCGTGACGATGGACGGCGACCTGCAAAACGACCCCGCCGACATTCCTCTGTTGCTCGACAAGTTGGCCGAGGGTTACGACGCGGTGCTCGGCCTGCGCGCCAAGAGGCAGGACCATTTCCTGATTCGCACGCTGCCCAGCCGCGTCGCGAACTGGCTGATTCGCAAGGTGACCGGGTTCCATTTCAAGGACTTGGGGTGTACGTTGCGCGCGATGCGCCGCGACCTCGTGGAAGACCTGCCCCTGTACGGCGAAATGCACCGTTTCATTCCCGTGTTGCTGCAACAGTGCGGCGGCCGCTTGGTGCAGATTCCCGTGCGGCATCATCCGCGCGTCGCCGGCAAGACGAAGTACAACCTGTCGCGCTCCGTGCGTGTCATGCTCGATCTGTTGACCGTAAAGTTTCTGCACAGCTACCTGACGCGGCCGATGCACGTTTTCGGCTACGCGGCTCTCGTGTCGATGGGGTTCGGCGTGCTCAGTCTGCTCGCCACGGTCTTTATGAAATGGCACGATCCTACGCTGTGGATGACGCGCAATCCATTCCTGCTCTTGAGCGTGATGCTTGAGTTGATCGGCGTGCAGTTCCTGTCGATGGGTTTGCTCGGTGAGCTATTGACGCGGACCTACTTCGAGAGCCAGGGGAAAACGTCCTACGTCGTGCGGAACACGATCAATTTGGAGGCGCCGGCGAAGCGGCGGGCGGCGTGAAAGCGTGGCCGGCGGCTATTGGTTCGTGACCACGACAACATCGCAATTGCGCAGCAGATCGCGATGAACACCGAGGACACGAACCGGACCGTCAACCTTCGCTTGCAATTGTTCCCACACCGGCGCCGGCACAAAGAGATAGACCGGCAGCGGCGTTTCCAAGAAATCGAGCGCCTCGCACTCCTTCTCCAAGCGCTTCACTTCACGCCGGCAGTAGAACACCAAGCTCGGCTGAAAATACTGGTAGGACGCGACGCGAATTTCGCGGTCCGGTTGCAACAGGCCGCACTGTTCGACGAGCGCGCGCGGACCCTTATACGTGTCGATCTGCTCGGGGCACCAGGCGGCGACAGCGCCTGTGAACAACACTGCCGCCAGAGCCAGCACGGTGACAAATCGTCCCAGCAGGCGTCGCTGGTTCAACCACCATGCGATTGCCGCCGCAAGCAGAGGAATGACGCCGAGAATCGCGCACACCTCCAGGCCCGGCAGCCGCTGCCCTTTGATGGGGAGCGTAAGAGCGCCTCCCGCGAGCAGGAGGCCGAAGATCACGCAGACGCCGGTGACGGCGAGCCCGGCAAAATTGGCGTGCGCCGCCCACGCCGGCAGTTGGATTTGCCCGCTGCGCCAGCGTTGCAAGAACCGGCCGAGCAAGAGGGCAATCGGCGTGGCCAACGGCAGAATGTAGTTTGGCAGCTTTGTTTGTGAGATCGAGAAGAATAGGAAATAGACGGCGACCCAACACCACAGCAAGCGGTAGGCGGCGCGCGTCCGTTGTCCTTGGTCATTCTCTTCGATCGTGACGCTTTCGCCGGCTACCGCGTGTCGCCACCAACCGCGGAAGCGGGTCCACGGCTCGCGAATCGCGGGCCAGATGCCGTACCAGAGCGCGAGACCGAGGAACGGCGACCACGGCGTGAAACCGACGATGAGCACGAGAAGGTAGTAGAGCACCGGCGGGCCGCCGTGATTCTCCATCGTCGACAGGAACCGGCCGACGTTGTGTTGCAGGAAAAAGCCGCGCAAGAATTCCGCTTTCGTCTCGACGCCGACCCACGCGTACCATGGCGCGATGACGACGAGGAACGCAAGGACGCCGACTAGAAGGCGCACGTCGAGCAGGCGGCGCCATTGTCGCGTCCAGAGGAGAAAGAACATCGTCACCGCGGACGGCAGCACCAGACCGACGGGGCCTTTTGCCAGCACCGCGAAACCGCTGCTGACGCCGGTCCAGATCAGCCAGTTCCGACCGCCCGCGTCGATGCCGTGCCACACGAAGAGAAATGTAAGGACCGTGCAAGCGTTGAGCAGGGCGTCTGGATTGGCGAAGTGGGCGGCGGCGGTGAACATGACGGCCGTCGCGAGCACGAGCCCGCCAAGCAGGCCGGTCAGCGGATCAAACATTCGACGGCCCAACTCGTAGGCGAGAAGAACGGTCAGCAACGCCGCCAGCGCCGACGGCAGCCGGGCCGCGAATTCGTTGACGCCGAAGCTCTCGTATGCCGCGATTTGCAGCCAGTAGAGCAAGGCGGGCTTGTCCACGCGCAACTGGAAATTGAAGGTCGGCACGATCCAATTGCCGGCGTCGCGCATTTCGCGGGCGGCTTCGGCGTTGTTGCCTTCGTCAATATCCCAGAGGCTCGGCTTGCCGAGATTGGGGAAATAGAGAAGTACGGCCACCGCGAGAAGAAGCACGTAGTGGCCGAGGCGATGATCGAGGCGCTGGAACATTCCGTTGTTCCTCGTTCGGTGGACGGACCGCGAACCGCCCGATTATAGAGATGGACGCAATCGGAGCGAGGTCGTTTACCGTGAACCGGCTTTCCGCTCGGTCTTGTCATTCCGACGACGCGCGACGGGGCTGATGCAGTGCGTACGTTTGCACGAACACGGGGACCCGTCGTGCAACGAAATGCAACGCTGCAACGAATGTAAAGATTCGTCCAAGCCGCGGCGCGTGTTACCGATGTTTGACATCGATTCCGTAAGTCCTTGTCCCAGCGAGAGAAAAATGGATAACAAACAAAACACTCCAATAGGGCAAAAAAGGCGCATTCTTAATCTCGATGTTAGTAATCGACTTAACTCGTTTCTACGAAATAAGATAAGCGAATCGCTTCGCAGAGAGTCGTCCAACCCAAAAAAAGCGCATCGCAGACGCCGAGCCAGAGAGACACCGACTGCGAACCGGTGAGGAAGGCGGGCGACGCGACGCGACACCCGCGCTTGCCTGCTCGGCGGTGGACCGAAGCCATTATTCGGCCGATTTCTTGATCTTTTCTCCCGCTTTCTGAACCTTCTTGCCGACTTCTCGCGCCGTCGCACTCGCTTTATCCGCCGCTTTGTCGGTCCAATTCTTCGCCTTCTTGGCGGCCTTGCCGATATTGTCCTTTACCTTGTCACGAGTAGTGGCCATGAGAATTCTCCTTCATGTGTAAAGATCTGAAGGTACCCGCTTCCACCCAAACTCACGCAATCGACGTGCCGCCGCGCCAAACGGCTGTGTTTGACTCGTCCCACCGTGGTTGCCGGAAGCGCCAAAGCGCCGTAGTTAGGCCGCAAAATCGGCAAAGCTTCAAGCCTCTCGCCGGGAAATCCGATTAAGACCTAAAGTGGACACTCCCTCCGCGCCGCAAGGCGGCGCCGATGTCGCCAGCCGGCGGCGCGGGGGAGCGTCTCTACAGGAGGAGGCTGCGATGGGCGCGGGAACATGGGTGCTGGCCGGACTCCTGCTGGCCGTCGGGGCCACTCCGCCCGACGTCGCGCACGTCAGCGCGCGGGAACTTTCGATCCCCATCCGCCTCGACCCGTCGCTCCGCGGCCAGATTCGGGAATTGATGCTCTTTTCTTCCGCGGACCAGGGTCAGCAGTGGCAAAAGGTCGGCGTGGCGGGACCGGAAAAGCCGGCGTTCACGTTTTACGCACCGGCCGATGGCGAATACTGGTTCAGCGTTGCCGCTATCGACCGCGACGGCAATCAATCGCCGCGCGACATCACCAAAGCGCCGCCAAGCACCAAGATCATGGTGGACACGGTAAGACCCGACGTGCGGAGCCTCTTGGCCGAAAGACAAGGAGACGAGATCGTCGTCCGCTGGGAAATCCAAGAGGAGTACCCGGACTGGAACAGCCTCAAACTGGAATACCACACGGCCGAGATGGCGGCGGGCCAGTGGGCCGCGGTGGCCGGGATCCAACCGAGCGTCAATCAAGTCGCGTTCCGGCCGAACAGCACGGGGCCGGTAACGGTGCGGCTGCAAGTGAAGGATTTGGCTGAGAACGTGGGACAAGGCCAGACAGAAGTGGCCGCGGCGCCGGCGCCGCCGACTTCTTCCGGAGCGCAATCGGCGCTCATGCCGCCGCCGCTCTCGCCGCCGGCCAACGCCGGCACGCCTGCGTTAACGCCACCGGCCAGCGCCGGTGCGCCGCCGTCGCAGCCGCTCCAAATGCCAACGTCGAATTCCGAGCGAAGTTGGTCGCCGGTGCAGCAGGCGACGATGATTCGCCCCGCGCCGTCGTGGAGTTCACCGCAACCCATCATTCCGGGGCCGAATACCGGCAACCAGCTTGTCGCCAGCTCCACGCCGCGAATCGAACGTAGCAGCGCCTTCGGGGCGCCCGGCGGCGCTCGTCCCGAACGCTCTCCGCTGCCGCCGGCGAAGATGGTCGGCACGACTCAGGTAACCTTGCACTACGAGGTGACGCGCTACGGCTCGTCGGGTCTCGACAAAGTCGATCTCTTCATCACGCGCGACGACGGGCTCACCTGGCAGCACTATGGCGAGGAGCGGATCGCGCTGACGCAGCTCGCGGATGCGAAAGCGCTCAGCGGCTCGCTGCAACGCTCCGTCACCGTCACCCTGCCGGAAGATGGCGTTTACGGCTTCTGGCTCATCGTGAAGAGCGGCGCCGGCAAAGGCCGCCGCGAGCCGAAGAGCGGCGACGTTCCCGACATGCGCGTGGAAGTAGACACGAAACCGCCCGTCGCCGAGCTGTTCGCCCCGGAACTCGACCCGGAGCATCGCGACGGATTGGTCTTCCATTGGACCGCGACGGACACCAACCTGACCCGAACGCCGATCACGCTGGAATGGTCGGACCGCAAAGGCGGCGAATGGCATTACATTGGCGCGCCGGAGATGGAGAACACCGGCCAATTCGCGTGGAAGGTCCCGCTCGACATTCCGAGCAAAGTCTTTTTGAGATTGACGGTACGCGACACGGCAGGCAACGTCGCGGTCGCGGAAACGAATGAAACGGTCGTCGTCGATTTGAACGAACCGGAAGTGAAGTTCACGGGCGTTGGGCCGCGCTCGCGGCCGTGATGCCTTGCCGTGCCATTCGGGCGCGCTGGAGTTGCACGAAACGCGCGCCTGGCACGGCCTACGTGCGCTGCTTACAGTAAACTCAAGTAGGGATGCGTCCGTGAGCGAATCCCCCGTGAGGGACGAAGCTTGGCTCATCGAGTTGCTCCCAGGCGCGGCGCTACTGAGGTGTTCGTATCAGCGCCGAGGCAAAAAGGTTGAACGCTTCACGGTGCAATTGGAATGTTGGCTCGCCGGCGCGTGGCACAGCGTCGTTCGCTATGATAACGCCCACGGTTTCTGCCACAGAGACACGCTGCATCCGGACGGTTCTCAGGAAAAGGCAGCGACGAACGTCGGTGATGAGAACCAAACTTTCACGTATGCCATCGAAGAGTTGCGTGGCAATTGGCGCATGCACCGAGACCGCTTCTTGAAGGAGTTGGCGCCATGATCGACGCAGCGCAATTTGCTGATAAACAACTCGAGTTGGCCGCGGAGTTTGGCAAATTCGTATTCGATCATCCAGAAATGGACGATCTTCTGCGCGGCGCGCCCGTGGTTTACTTCCAAATCGACGGCGAGCCCGAGTTCAACGCTCATAGCCGGGAATTGGCAGAGCAAAAACGACGCACGGGCGGGGCGGTCCTCCTCGTGCGGACGCGCGGGCTCGCTCCGCTGCAAGGGTCGCGCCTTATCGATCCCGTCGTCGAACCTCTCGACGCGGTGGCGTAATCGTCAAAAAAAAGGCGGGTCCCACCCACGGACCGCCTTTGTTCATTTGCGCGAACGGGCGAAAACGCGCCCCTACTTTTTCGTCACCATCTCCGCCACCGCCTTCATAACTTTTGCCACGTCCGCATCGGTGAATTTGCCGGCGGCGAACGCGAAGTTGGCGGCGACGTGTTGCTGCTTGTAGAGCAGCACCGTCAGCTCCGCCTGTGGATTGAGCTGATAACCCTTCTTGGGATCGTTCGGGTCCTGCAGATTCTTCACGCTTTCAATCGCGAGCGTGACATTCTTCAATTTCGCCTGGCGTTCGACGTCCTCGATCTTGACGGCGAGCGCGTCGCGTTCCGCTTCGTCTTTGAGGTCGTCCGCGGTGAAGACGCCCATCGCGCCGAAGCGGGCGCCGGCGAATTGCTGCGTTGCGGCATCGAGCTGGCTCAAGAGCTTGACGAACGGCTCGCTCGTCGGGACGCCACGGACGAAGAGCGCCACGGTCGGGTCGAGGCCGCGCTCGCAGACGAGACAGTGGTATCGGCCTTTGTACTTGCCGTTGACGATGTAAGCGTGGAACGGCGACGGGATGTCGGCGCCGGCGGGCAAGCCGGACTGCACCGCATCCCTCTGGCCAAAAGCGGCCAGTCCGCCAACGAGAAGGGAGGCCAAGACGAAGGTGAACAGGCGGGTACGCATCGGTCTCTCCTGGGCGACGACACGGCGGAACGGAGCTTCATTCCAGAATGCCGGCGATGGCGCAGCGCGTCAATGGCCGGCGCGTGAAACGACCGACAACGGCGGGATGGTTGTAGCGATTGGAACGACCGAGCGGCGCGGAGGCGAAGTGCATATCATAGTGAGGAGGTTTACGAACCGTCGCCCCGGAAAATGGCCATGCCCGAACCGTGGTACCAGGCAGGGTTGCGTTTTAGCTGTACACAGTGCGGGCATTGCTGCACCGGGTCGCCAGGGTACGTCTGGGTGGATGACGCGGAGCTGGACGCCATCGCACGCTTCCGTGGCGAGAAGCCGCACGAAACGCGGGCACTGTTCACCCGCCGGGCTCACCGCGGCCGCACGCTTCGGGAGCGAGACAACGGCGACTGCACCTTCTACAGCGCGACGGCAGGCTGCACGATCTACCCGGTTCGACCGCGGCAATGTCGCACGTGGCCGTTCTGGGAAAGCACGGTCGCAACCCCCGAAGCTTGGGCACGCACCTGCAAAGGTTGCCCCGGCGCCGGCCAGGGGGAGTTGATCTCTGCGGACGAGATCACGCGGCGGCTGCGCGAAATCCAGATTTGAGAATAAGTCACGCGAGATGCAAGCAGTGCGTCGGCAAGTATTGGAACTGTATGCGGAAGTTGACCGCGAAGTCGCCGCCGCGGGGCCGGTGTGCGTCGCGAGCGGCCGCTGCTGCCGGTTCAAAGAGTACGCGCATACGCTGTTTATCAGCAACTTGGAAGCCAACGTGCTGCTGAGCGCCGCACCGCCGTACGAGGCGCCGGTGTCGTCGGACTTCTGCCCGTTCCAGAAAGGCAATCTTTGCACGGCGCGCGAACCGCGTCCGCTCGGTTGCCGGGTTTATTACTGCGACCCGGCGTATCAGGAGACGGGCAACGCGATCACTGAGAAATACTTGCTGCGACTGAAGGAACTCGCCGCCGTGAATGGACTTGAATGGCGTTACGCGCCGCTGCATCATTTTCTGAACGAAGGAAAAGCAGCCGCCGTCGAAGGAGCTTCGCAATGAACGAGTTGCGCACGCTTGCCGTTCTTCTTCTCGCTGCGCTCCCCGCGTTCGCCGGCGACTGGCCGCAGTGGCTGGGCCCGAATCGCGACGCCACGACAACGGAAAAGGTTGCGGCGTGGAAAGACGCCCCCAAGGTCCTCTGGCGGCGAACCGTTGGCGAAGGCAACAGTGGGCCGGTGGTCGTCGAAGGCCGCGTCTTTCTGCACACAAAGGTAAAAGACAAGAACGAGGAAGAAGTCGCGGCGTTCGACGCGGCCACCGGGAAGGAGATCTGGCGTCAAGCCTATCCGCGCGCGGCGTTTTCCAGTCTGTTCGGCAACGGCCCGCGCGCCACCCCGGCGGTAAGCGACGGCCGCGTGTTCTCGTTCGGCATCACGGGCGTGCTCTCCTGTTTCGACGCGCGGACCGGCAAACTCGCCTGGCAAGTCGATACGCTGAATAAGTTCCAGGCGAAGAATCTCCTCTTTGGCATGTCGTGTTCCCCCCTTGTCGCGGCCGGCCGGGCGCTCGTCAGCGTCGGTGCGAAAGGCGCGTCCATCGTCGCTTTCGACGTGAAGACGGGGGAGGTCGCATGGCAATGCCTGGACGATAAGGCCAGCTACGCATCACCGAGCGTGTTTGTCACGCCGGTCGAGCGCCAGGCCGTCTTTCTGACTGTTGAAAATGTCGTGGCGCTGAACCCCGCGGACGGCGCCGTGCGTTGGAAGTATCCCTTCGTCGACGCGCTGCAAGAAAGCTCCGCGACGCCGGCACGCGCGGGCGATCTGCTGCTCGCCAGCTCCATCACGACCGGCACGGTCGGGTTGCGGACGATCCAAAACAACGGTGCATCCAGCGTGGAACAGGTCTGGAAGAACCCGTTGCTAACCAGCTACTTCTCCACGCCGGTTTCGGTGGGTAAACACGTCTACATGGTCGCCGGCACGAAGCCGCCGGCGCTCAAGATCGAAGCGACGCTGTACTGCCTGGAGGCCGCGACCGGCAAGGTGCTGTGGAGCAAGCCGAAGGTCGGGCAGTATCACGCATCGCTCTTGCGGACCGGCGACGAAAAGCTGTTGATGCTGGATGATTCCGGCAACGTGGTGCTGTTGCAGCCGAACCCGGAGAAATACGAAGAACTCGCGCGCTCGAAGATTTGCGGCCACACGTGGGCACATCCGGCCCTGGCGAATGGGCGGTTCTACGTTCGAGACGATAACGAACTCGTCTGCGTGCAGCTCGGCGATTGATGGGGAGGCGAAGCGCAGGCGGCAATCTCGGGCCTCGCGTCAGGCTTCGGATTTCCGATCAATTGATTGTGCGTTCAAGCGGTTTCGCCAAATTCCGCAACGAGTCGAGCAATGTCTCAAATGCCGCGAAGTTCAACGACTGCGCTCCATCCGACATCGCCCGATCGGGCTCCGGATGCACTTCGATCAATAACCCATCCGCCCCCGCGGCCAACGCCGCCAACGCCATCGGCGGCACATAGTCGCGCTTACCGGTCCCGTGGCTGGGATCGACCAGGATCGGCAGGTGCGACAAGTGCTTGGCCGGTGGAATGACGGACAGGTCCAAAGTGTTGCGGCTATGGTCGGAGAAGGTACGGACGCCGCGCTCGCACAAAACGACGTTGTAATTGCCGCCCGCCATGACGTACTCGGCGGCCATCAGCCATTCTTCCAGCGTCGCGGAAAGGCCGCGTTTAAGGAGCACCGGCTTCGCCGCGCGCGACACACGGCGCAGCAGGCTGAAATTCTGCATATTGCGGGCGCCGATCTGAATGACGTCGGCCGCCGCCTCTACGGCATCGGCGTTGTCGGTATCCATCAATTCCGTCACGATGCCGATGCCGGTCTTCTGCCGAACCCGGTCGAGAATTTGCAGCCCTTCGATTCCCAAACCCTGAAACGCATAAGGACTCGTGCGCGGCTTGAACGCCCCGGCGCGCATCAGGCGGACGCCGCGCGCCATCAAGAATTCGGCGGTGCGCAGGATCATGGCCTCGTTTTCCACCGAACACGGGCCCGCGATGATCGTGAACGTGCCGGGGCCGATCGTCGTCTGCGGCAAACGAACGAAGGTATTCTCCGCGTGCATTTCCCGGCTGGCGAGTTTGAACGGCTTCGTGACGCGGATCAGCTCCATCACGCCGGGCAACACTTCAAGCGTCCGCGGATCGACCGTGCCGACGTTGCCGGTGATGCCGATCGCTGTCCGTGTCGCTCCGGGCAAGGGGTGCGGCGTCAGCTTCATGTGCCGGATGGCGTCGAGAACCAGGTCGATCTGTTGCGGCGTGGCGTGACTGTGCATCACGACGAGCATGACGTATCTCCTTGGGATTCCCTCACGATAACAAAGCAAACAGCGCCACGCAAAACTGGCTGCAAACCGGCGGCGGTGCTATCATACGGCCCGGCTTCGCACGCGCGCCGCGGCGGACGCGGAGGATGCTGAGGAAAGGGATTTGCGATGCGTTCGTTGGTTGCTTGTCGGGCCCGATCTCTTGCGACGTTCGGATGGGTATTCTCCGTGCTCGCCGCGTCCACGGTGGCGGGTTTTGCCGCCGAGCCGCCGTTCTACCCCGACAAGTCCCATCTGCTGGTCTACCGCGACGCCGACCAAATCGAGCACGCCGTTCGCACGCCCGCTGATTGGGCGCTTCGCCGAGCCCACATTCTTGCCAACATGCAACGGGTCATGGGACCGTTGCCCGCCGACAGCCGGAGAGTCCCGCTCGACGTCCGCATTTCTCAGGAACAGCGCGAACTTAATTACACGCGCTACAAGCTCACGTACGCGACCGAGAAAGACGAGCGCGTTCCCGCCTGGCTGCTTGTGCCGCACAAGCACGCGGGGAAGTTGCCGGGCATGCTCGTCTTGCACCAGACGATCAACATCGGCAAGGATGAGCCCGCGGGTCTCGGCGCGCAAGAGAACAAACGCATCGGCGTCCATCTCGCGGAGCGCGGCTACGTCGTTCTGTGCCCCGATTATCCAAGCTTCGGCGACTACGCCTATGAGTTCGGCAAAAGCAGCTACCAAAGCGGGAGCATGAAGGCGATCTGGAACAACATGCGGGCGGTCGATCTGTTACAAAGCCGGCCCGAAGTCGATCCGGAGCGGATCGGCTGCATCGGGCATTCGCTCGGGGGCCATAATTCAATGTTCACCGCCGTCTTCGACACGCGGATCAAAGCGATCGTCTCGAACTGCGGCTTCACGAGCTTTCCGAAATACTACCACGGCAACCTCAAGGGTTGGACCAGCGCCCGCTACATGCCGCTGATCGCCACGAAGTTTGCTTTGCAACCGAAGAATGTGCCGTTCGATTTTCCCGAAGTGGTCGCGGCGCTTGCCCCGCGCGCGTTTCTCGCCAGCGCGCCGTTGCACGACGATAATTTCGAGGTGAGCGGCGTGCGCGACTGCATCACCGCCGCCCAGCCGGTCTATGAGCTGCTCCAAGTGAAAGAGAAGCTGGCGGCAAACTACCCCGACTGTAAACATGATTTCCCGCCCGACGTCCGCAAGGCCGCCTATGATTGGCTCGACCGCTGGCTCAACTAACGCTTCGCACAATCGGAACGGAGACGGCGACCCATGGAGGAAACCTGGAACGACTCTGAATTCGCCGATGACGCCGCTGACCCCGTCGCCGAGTTGGGAACGCCCACGGCGGAGTTTCGCGCGGGCGGGCGCCGCCTGCTCGTGCAAATGTTGCTGGCGCCGCTCGTCTTCCTTACAGGGGCCGCGTTTCTTGGGTTCCCCGTGGCGATCCTCATCTGGGGCCACAAGGGCGGCGCCGTCGCCCACCTGTGGAAGCTCATCCTGCTCGGCTGCGTCATGGTGCCCGGTTCGGTCATGTTGGCGGTCCGAGCCTTTCGCCACCGCCGCATGCGCGTGCTCGTCTATCCCGAGGGTCTCGTACGCATGGACGGCGACCGGGCCTCGGCATTTTTCTGGGAGGAGATCGACAGCGTCTTGCGCAAGACATATTCCGCCAACGCCTGGGAGCGCTTCGCGCACGGTTCGCTCGTCTACACTGTTCGGCTCAAGAATGGAAAAGAAACCAGCTTCGAGGATCATGTAGCCGGGCTGCAAGACCTCGGCCGCGTCATCGAACGTGAAACCTTGAAGCACTTGCTTCCGCGACTCCAGGCGGCGTTCGACGAACAGAGGCTCCTGGACTTCAAGAAGCTCTCGGTCGATACGGCGGCGATCACGGTGGCCAAGGCCACGCTCGCGTGGAGCGATGTGGAAACATTGCATATCGGCGCATCCGCCATCACGATCAAGAAGAAGGGCAAATGGGGGACGTGGAGCACCGTCCCTACCGCGGAGATTCCTAATCTTCACGTTCTCGCGGAATTGCTGCGGCCGGTGCTCGGCACCCGCTTCACGTGCTTCTACGACCAGAAGGGGTGAGCCATGGACCGGTCAAGGATGCGACGCCTCGCCACGCCGGCGGCGGCTCTACTTTTGACCATCTGCGCCTGTGCCAAAGTCGAGCGGCCGCCGCCCGAGACCGGAGCGGCCGTCGATCCAAAAACGCTGTGGCAGGCGAAACTGAAGGCCGCGCGGCGGGCCGAGGCGGTGGACGAGCCCCGACACGCCGAACGGCTCTACCAGGAGGCTGTGTCGGAAGCGGAAAAGCTCTTGCCGGATGACGAACGCCTGGCGAGTTGTTTGAACCGCCTGGGCGAGTTCTATCAGCGTCGCGGCAAGTTGCCGGAAGCAAAGGCTGTTTTTCATCGATCGCTCGCAATGGTCGAGAAACTGTTCGGCGCCGAATCGAAGGAAGCCGCGCCGATCTTGGAAAACCTGGCCGCCATCGCGCAAAAGCAGAACAACTACGCCGACGCCGAAGCGCTGTATCACCGGGAAATCGGCATCTGGGAAAAGTTCGGCGAAGCGGCGAATGCCGATCTGCTCTTCCCGCTGCACAACCTTGCCCGGCTCTACGCGGATACGGGCCGCTCGAAGAAGGCCGAGGCGACGTTGCAGCGCGGCATCGCAGTCGCGGAGAAGGCGAAAGGGAAGGAGAGCGCCGACGTGACGGTATTCCTCGACGGGTTGGCGGAATTGTACCGCGAACAATCAAGATTCAATGACGCGGAGCCTCTTTATCGGCGGGCACTTGAAATCCGTGAAAAGAAGCTCGGCAAGAATCATCCGGACGTAGCCCAACTATTGGAGCACTTCGCGGCGCTGTTGAACAAGACCGGCCGCGCGGGGGAGGCAGCACAAATGGAGCTGCGTGCGCAAATGATTCTTGCCGCCCAGCCGAAAAGCGACCCGCGCACGCCCGATCGAGACGATGATTGACTCACCACCGCCGGGGCACATTACCGCCCGATCGGCACGGCGGCGTGCCAGCCGCCGTCAGGCCCTTGCAGCGCGGCAGCGGGCGGCAGCGGCGAGCACGGGTGAGTGCATGGCAGCTCGAGCAGTTGACGCAAGGGACAGTTCGCCGGTGCGTTCACGTCGCCATTGACGCCGAACAAGTCGTCCGTCTGCAACAGATTCGCCACCTCCACCGCCGCCGTCCATTGCGTTGCGAGCGCCGCGAGATAGCTCGTGATCGAATTCACCAGCGTTTGTTCAATGGCGAGCAAGTCCGAAAACTGAACGCCGTTCGGATCAACGTCGTAGCGTAACAGCGCCAACCGATAGGCCTGCACCGCTTCACCGGCCTGGCTCAAGTACGAGGCGCGCAAGTGGCGGTTGTTCTCATAGCGCTCGAACGCGTCGGCCAGACGGGTCAGGAGGTCGTCGCGGACGCGGTGCTCTTCGTCGATGGCGTTCAGCAGATTGCCCTGTGCCTGCATGATCCCGCCCTTGTTGCGGTCCCATACGGGCAACGGCACGCCGACCTGAACCGTCGAAACGACGTCGAACGGCGCCAGCGTGTAATCCTTTTGCACGACGAGGCGCACATCCACGTCCGGCACCGGCACGACCTGGGCCAGCCGCAGATCGTAGCGCGCTTTCTGCACTCCGTTTCGCGCGGCGAGAATGTCGGTGTGCCCCGCGAGCATGCGGGCCGCGATCGCCTCATAGTCATACGCCGGCAGCGGCAATTCGAGACTGCCCGCGATTTGCGTCGGCGGCAGTCCCGGCAAGCCCAGCGTCGCCGCCAGTGATTTCCAGGCCGACGTATATCGATTCCGCGACAGCATCAGCGACGACCGCGTATTCAGGACGATGACCCGAAGCAATTTCGGTTCATACGGCGCCACCCCGAAGCCGGCCACGGCCTGCTCGATCAGCGTGCTGTAGAACTTCCCCTCGGTGACGTTGACGAGCGCGCGGTTGACCTTCATGTTCTCTTCGGCGCTGAGCACCGCGAAATAGCCGGTGCGGACCTGCGAGACGAGGTCGGATTTGGCCCGCTGGAGGGCCAATTCGGCGTTGGCGAGGTCCATCAACGCCGACGCCTGAGCCAGTTTCAGCTTGCCGCCCGTTTTGATGAGCTGTTCGATAAAGCCGCCGACAAAACCGGCGGTACGCCCGGTGCCCATCGTGTCGCCTTCGAAGCCGACGCTTGGGTTGGGATAGGCGCGAGCCTGCAGCGCGGCGCCACGGGCGGCCTCGACCTTCGCGGCCGCCTGCCGGATGAGCGGACTGTTGCTGAGCGCCAACCGCTGCAAGTCCGCGAGAGTGAACGGCCGGTCTTCCGGACCGGGCCGCGGTGTTGGATCGGCGCCCAAGGGCGGCAAAGGCGGGAAGAGCTTGCGAATCGCCAGCTTGCGCGCTTCCGGTTCGGTCGGCAATTCGGGGACGGGCATTGACTGGGCGCCGGGCAAGTCGGGGGGAAGCTGCAAGCGCTCCGGCACGCCCGCCGCCGGGGGCTTTTCCGGGGGCGCCTCTTCGACGCGGGCAACTTGAGCCAATGGCAGAGCCGTGCGCGAACGAGAACTCCGCCAGCGCGTTCCGCTCGCGTCCGATTCCCGTGGATCGGGAGCGCGCTCGATCGCAAATTCGCCGGGTGGTTCCTCCGCCTCGCCGTCTCCGCGTGCGTCGCCTTCAAGACCGCTTGCGGTACGTGCGGGCTGCGACGATGTCGGCATGATGTCAATGGGTTTCGCGGCCAGGCAACAGACGGTGCTGTCCACCTGCTCACGTACCGGATGTATGCAGCCGGTCGCTAGGGCGATCACGCCGCCGCACACTGCCCACGGAAGTATCTGCCGAGGCATAGATGGTCCCCTCGCCGCCCGTGCGCGCTCGGATAGCGCGGCCGTATGGAATGTATCGGCGGAAGGGGGCCGCGTTCGGCACAATTTCGCGAATGCGACCAAAAAGACTCAAGAAGCAGTGCGTTGCCAGGTGTGTTAAAAAGGGCAAACGGCGGGCGGCGGGCGCTTCACAAACGAGTTGACCGACCCCGGCCGTCGTTTCGCGCCGCGCCGGATGCGAGGACGCGAAACAACGAGCGGAAGGCCGGGTCTCTTGTCACACGCGTGCAAAATATTCATCCGACGCTGCCAGCGCCGCAATGATTTGTTCGTCGCGCAGTGTGCCTTTTTGCAATGCGTTGACGAAGAAATTCAAACCGCCGCTGTCAGCAGTGTGGTGCAGCAGGCTCGTGTACAGGCCGTTCACCACGATCCCCAAGCCCTCACTGCTCATGACGATCACGTTTGCGATCGTGCTTTGCGGCGTGCCCGTGTCCACCAGGTGGCCGAAGAAGCTCAACGCACCGCTATCTGCGTTGCGATTGAGCACTTTCAAATAAAGGAAGTCCACAAACTTCTGGCCGGACGTTGTGGCGTTGGCATTTGTGTCCGTGCTCTGGGCGAGTCCAAAGAACTCCGGCGAGCTGGCAAGGCCGATTCGCATCTGCTCCACCGTCCCGCCGTTGGCGAGGAACGGCACGAAGAAATTCAGGCCGCCCGGATCGGCGTTCCGCAGGAGGATGGAGAGATACGCTCCATTCACCTCGAGCGTGCGGTATTCGACGCTGGCCTCGATGCCGGACACTACTTGATTGCGATTGAGAATCGCGGCGTCGAGCAAGCCGCCCCAGTATTGCAGGCCAGGATTGTCGGCGAGCCGGCCAAGCAGATCGGAATACACCTGCGCAACAAAGCGATGGTTTTGATCGCCCGCGGATACGCTTGCCTTATTCGTCAGGCTCACTTCGTTGCCGCCAAGATCCTGAACAAGAACGGATATCGGGAAAGAGCCAAGCGTGCCAAAGGTATTTGTGCCGCTCACCGTAAAGGCGCCGTTGGCCGGGCCGGCGATCGTGCCGGGCGAAGTGTGCCCGTCGCCCCAAGTGATGGTCGCGGTGAAGTCTTTGGGGACGGCGTTCGGGTTGTCGTCGGTAAAGGTCGCGACCGTCCCGGTAAATGCCGTCCCCACCACGGGCTTGATTGGGGCTGTCACGTTGGCCTGGGAAGTCGGCTCCGCGTACACAAAGTCGTCGGTCACGACGAGGTTGTGCGCGGTCCCTGGACTGTCGGCGGTGTTGGATGAGAACGTCGTTCCGTTGAAGCTGAAGAGTACGTCGGTGCCGAGCGTGATCTGAACGCTGGTGACGACCGGGCTGGAGAACAGTTCGCCCAGGAATTCGGCCTGTCCCTGCGTGCCGACGGGGACGAAGAACTTGCCCAGGCTTCGGTCGCCGCTGAAGTACTCGATACTGGTTGTGCCGGCGATTTCCACGTTGCGAAAGATGGCGCCGAAGCCGGTCGTCGCCGCCGGTACGGGCGTGCCGGCGTGGAGGCTCGGCAGCACGAAGCTTAGGCCGATCGAGTTCTGGTTGAACATCGCGAACGTGTTGTTTGGGCTGAAGGCAGGAAAGAGCGCGGCGCTGACGTTCGGATTTACACTCTGGAAGCCGTCGCCGCTCACCGCGTACACCTCCTCGAATTGCACGCCGCGTTCCTGGAAGCGGTTCGTGGGGATGCCGACCGTTTTGCCTTGCGAAATCACGGTGGTGCTGCCGCCGAAGTCGGTGCCGTCAAGCTTGACGCCGTCCCAGTTGATGGCGCGGAAGCCGCCAGTCTGGGGCGGCGGGTTGGCGCCGTTGTTGACGCCGCCAATGGCGGCTTCAAAGGCGTTCAACGCCGTGAGCGCCGCGCCGGACGTATTGGTGCCACCGACGCCGGAAAAGTTCGTCTGCGTCACGCCGCTCAGCGTGCCGCCCTCGTGCAGAGCCGCGTCGCCCACCGTCGCGGTACCCGTGCCGCCGCCGGACGTGTTGGGCGGCACTGCTTGCTGGACGGTGACGGTGATCGTGAAATGCGCCGGGGCGACGGCCTCATCGCGGAACGTATGGTTGTCCGTAATGCTAAAGTTTCCGGGACTGGTGTTGGTCACCGTGAGATTCGGATCATTGCCGGTCGCCCCATTGGTCGAAGGGGTCGAGCCGTCGCCGTAATCGACCGTGACGTTGTAACTGCCGATGCCCAGGCCCGTGTCGGTGAAGGTCGCCACCTGAATGCCGACGTTGGGTTGCCCCTCCACGGCGGTGAGGCTCGACACGCTAACGGTGATCGCCGGCACGCAGCGATTCTCCAGGCTCTCAAGCCGCAGACGCGTTTGCGGACGGCGTATTCGTGGGGAGCGCCTCTTAGAGAGCGGACGGATCCAGGAACGAAACATCGAAAACCTCCAGTTATAAGTTCTGTGCCGGCGCAATCGACCGGCCTCGGATGCTGGCGCGCTGGACGAACTGGAATCTCGATGCGGCACGCCGCCCGGCGCGCGGGGTCCGCCCAAAGCCTCGCCGTTGAGTCTTGTGAGATTGAATCGAGCGTTGCCGACGGGTAGATAAAGCCGAATCAGGACGATTTGGCGGACCCCGATAACGAAGAGGGGGTTTGGTCCGCAAAGCCGTCGCGCTGTGCAAGCCGAACACAAGGCTCCGTGCCGACCTGCTCCTGGCCGGCTCGCGGTTCCCTGAAGCCTGTGCGTTTCCTGCCGGGCGTTCCCGACGTTCAGACCAGACCGGTCGCAATTGTCGCACCGGCTTTGTGGTTCTGCAACGGTTTTCCGCGTGTGATCGCGGCAGAACCTGTAACGACCGATTCACTGCGTCAACGGCCGCGACCGCAAGAGCGTGGTTACCAAGAATTAGGCGGTACTACCGCGGCGTACTTTCCAGATTCCTACTTGGCGGTCCCACGAAAAAGGGGACAGGAGGCTTGGATTTAGCGGTCCTGTCCCCGCTCTCTTAAACCGTCGAATACGGGCTGCCGTACGGATCCTGCGGCGACGTGCCGCTGTTCGTGCCGCCGGTCCAGTTGTACGAGCTGCTCGACGAACTTGATGAGCCGGCGGAGTTCGTCGGCTCCGGTCCAATGGGGTTCGTGAGCACCGCGCCGCGCAGGCGGTAGTTCAGTCCGGTCAGCGCGCTGCCATCCTTCGTGCCGGCGGCGAACCGCACCGTGTAGTTGCCGGCAGCCAGGAAGATGTCGCGGCTGACCGTGTCGCCCGCATGGGTCGCGAACGAAAGTACGACGTTGTTGTTGGCGTCATAAATCGTCATGCGCACCGCTTCGTCCACGAGGGCCCCCGGTGCGTCCGCCCCGAGCACGAAATGGAACAACTGCATTTGCGACACGGCCAGGCTGTAGGCCGCCTGCGGCTTGGTTTGATCGAGCGACCCGGCAACGTACGTGTCGAGGCTCACGGCGACGGCAGTGAAGTCAATGCCGAGGAAGTAGTTGCCGGTACTATTGCTTCCTGAAGGCGTAGCGGCGGCAACCTTGGCATAGTACGTCCCGCCGGAAGCGGCGTCGGCGATTTGCAAGATGTAGGTGCCGTTGTCGTTCTTCAGGACGTCGGCCGCGACGAGGTTTTGATTCGCATCGTACACGGTGACGCGCGGCGTGAGGCCGTTGTTCGCCACGGGGTCGAGTCCCCAAACCATCGTCGTCATCACGTTGGGTTGGCCCGCCGCCACGGTGGGCGCTTTGAACTTGTAGAAATCCACGTCGGTAGAGTCGCCGATGCTCGCCTTCATGGCATAGGCAAAACGCGCGTCCGGCCGGACGAACGGTTGCTGGAAGCTCGACGCGCTCGCGAAACTGTCGTTGCTATGAGCATCGGTATTCATGAGCGTGGCGCCGACGGTCGTCACGGTGTTGTTCAGCAGACTTGTGGTGAAGCCGAGCAGCGAGTTCACGAGCGGCAGATACTTGACGCTTAATTGGTAGGCGCCGACGTCGAACACATCGTTGCGCGCTCCCTCGACCTTGACGTAGTACGTCGTCAACAACGAGAGCTTGTTAAGCGTGATCGTGACGCCGCCGGCCTGCGGATCGGTCGTGCTGGCTGTGGCGAGCACCTTTCCGGAGGCGTTGTAAACCGTGACCTTCGGCGTCACCAGGCTCACGTTGGCCGTGTTGACGTTGATAATGAGGTTGCCGGCGCTGAGCGGAGTCGTGAAGGAATAGAAATCGTTGTCCGCGAGCCCGCTCAGTTCGCCGCTGGCGGTAAACGCCAGCGAGCCGTCGGTGTTGGTAAGCAAATTGAGTTGCGTGGCGGCGCCACGCGTCGCATTGCTATCTGAGCCGCGCGGGCCGTACAGTCCCTGGATGGCGGCGATATCCGCCGTGCTAAGGCCGGTGCGCGGGCCCGCGTACACGTCGTACATCACCGAGGTTGGATCGTTGTTGTCGTCGAGGCCGAGGGCATGGCCTGCTTCATGGAGGGCGACCGTGAAGAGATCGTAGCCGGAAGTGCCGCTGGTCGAGAATTTGTAGGCGCTGTTGAATTGCAGGTCGCCTGATCCAGTGCCGGCGTCCGTCTCGAACGGCGAGCCGCTCGCGACGCTATCCATGCCCGCGTTCTGCGTCGTGAACGGGAAAGCGGCAATGCGCAGGTCGCCGAAGCGGCTGTCGCCCTGCGGCGCGCCCGGGGACCCGAATGCCTGCCCGCCGTCCGCTTGTGTGGCGATGTTGAGTTCGGCGCTGGCCGCCCACGTCTGAAAGGCTTGCAGGACGGCAAGCTGCCAGGCACTCGTCGGCGCCTGGGCGTTGAGCGTCTTGTACAAAACGCTCGGCTGGTTTGCGATTGACGTGTTGTCCGGCGCAAAGCTCAAAGTCAGATGGCTGGCATCGGGCCAGGGATTGCCGAACGTGGTCGGGGTGAGACGGTCTTCGAGCCGCTCGACATTGAGTGGACGGGGCCGCTTCATCGGGTTGCCTTTCAAACGTTGGTCGCCGGCCATTCAAAGGGGGAGTGGTACCGCCTTGTGCCACTCGCCGGGACCAAACGTCGCGTGACGTTGACCGTCGTCCGGAGGGGACTCCGAACGCAGAACGAATCGGGGAAGGATTGCGATATCAGGGAGTAGCCGACACCGGCTTCTCATCCGCCATGATTTTTGCAACTTTCCGGTGAGAATGCTTCAGTTGGCCTTGCCGCGGGTATTTATTGCCGTCGCCGCTTCAACCAGGCGCTTAAACTCCGGCTGTTGCCGCAGCGGGTCGAGGTCGTCGTCCGTCGCGAGCAGGTCCAGACCGAAGCCGCCTTTCAACGCAGCGGCGAGCAAATCGTATGCTTTCCAGCGATCCGCCGCTTCCTGACGCGAGGTCAGGGCATAAATGCACGCCACTTGGTAGAGCCGGAACGGATTGCGCTCGCGATGCAACGCGGCCTCGGCGTCGGCCAGGGCCCCGTTGCGATCGCCAAGCCGCGCGCGCAGCACGCCACGGCCGCCCAGGAACGGGGCGTGCTCCGGGCTCAGCGCCACCGCCTGGTCGAGCAGCGTGACCGCCTCGCGCAGCCGCCCGAGTTTCTCGGACAAAACGTGAATTTTGTTCTGTAACGCCGGGACGGACTGCGGATTCAACTTCAACGCCTCGTCGAAATCGGCCAGCGCAGCCTCCGGCTCGCGATCCTTCAGGGCCAAACCGCGGGCGATCCAGCTCGGCTCGTCGCGCGGGACATGCCGCAGGCCTTCCGCGTGGTCGCGCGCCGCGCCGTCCTTGTCGCCGGCTTGTTCGCGCACTTGCGAACGCAAGAAGTAGAGGCGCGTCGAGTCTGCGTCCCGTTCGATGGCTCGATCGAGATCGGTGAGGGCCTCGGCATACAACTTCAAGTGCCGCCGCGCCATGGCGCGGTGAGCGTAGCCTTCCGGTTCGTCTGGGCGGAGGCGGATGGCCTCGCCGAAGTCGGCCGCCGCGCGACGAAAATCGTTGTGCCGCAGGTACGCCAGCCCGCGGTTGAAGTAGGCCGGCTGTGAACCCGGCGCGAGCGCGACGCAGACGCTATACGCCGCAATCGCCTCGGTGTTCAGCAACACGCCATCGCTGCAATTGCCGAGCAAATACCAACCCCAGTAGTTGCGCGGGTCTTGGCGCGTCGCCTCTTCGGCGAGCGGCAAGGCCTTGCCAGAATCGCCTTGCTTGATGTACTCGCGCGCCAAGAGCCGGTTCAAGCCGAGCCGCCGCATTTGGGCGACTTCCGCTTCGCCCGCCGCGTGCTGGTTCTGCGCTTGCGACACCAATTTCGCCAGCTCGGTGACGCCGTCGCGCAGATGCTTCTGTTCGTCCTCGCCGAGCAGGGCGACCTTCGGCTCGCGATCCCATTCCGGATTGTCGCCGGCTTGGTAGACAGCCAGCAGCGTTTGTCCTCGGTCGATCCCTTCCCGCACGCGCTCGCGTCCCTCTTCCTTGCGCGGCGTGAGCAGCGACTGGACCGCGACCAGCTCGTCGCGGAACTCCCGGTAGGAGTCGCGTGCGGCCGTGATGTTCTCTACTCGCACCAGACGCGCGCGGTTCGCCAGGAACGACGCCGCCAAAGCCGTGATGACCACGACGGCGAGCGTGGCGACGCTGCACAGGAGCAAGCGCGGATGCCTCCGGCGAAACTTGACCAGCCGTTCCCGCAACGACGGCTCCGGCGCGTACTTAAGCGGCAAGTTGACGTGGTGCCGATCGAGGTCTTCGCGCAGCTCCTGCGCGGATTGATAACGCCGCGCGGGATCGGGCTGCAAGCAATGATGGACGATCGATTCGGCCGCGGGCGACACGGCCGGATTGAAGCGGCGGATGCCGGGCGGCGGCTGGCGGCGGGCCGCCAGCGTGGTGTCCACAACGTCGCTCAGCGGCCCCGCCGCACAGGGGTAGGGGTGCCGTCCCGACACCATCTCGTACAGGATGATGCCGAGCGCGAAAAGATCGCTGCGGGCATCCACCGGCCGACGCGCCCCGCGAAACGCCTCGATGTGCTCCGGCGCCATGTACGGCAGTGTGCCGCCGACCAGGGCCGCCGATGCGTCGCCGACTTCCTTGACGTCCGCGGAAAGGTTGAAGTCCAAAAGCATCGGTTGGCCGTCATCGGTCAGCAGAATGTTTGCCGGCTTCAGGTCGCGGTGCAGGATGCCGCGCTCGTGGGCGTGGGCAAGACCATCCGCCAAGCGTGCCCCAAGCCACAGGACGGCTTCCACATAGGTGTAGCCCTCCAGCATCTTGAGCGTTGCCGCCGTCCGTCCGCGCGGCGCTAGCGGGCCGGCTTCCTCGGCATCGTGCGCCGTTGCGGGCGTCGGGCCCGAGCGCAGGCCGGAGCGCGTTTGACTCTTCCGGTTGTGGAGCGTGCTGACCAAGCCCTTGCCCGACTCGGGCGGCGCCGAACGGGTACGAACTTCACGTAGCACGTCGGCCAGCGTGGTCGCGCCGAGGTACGGCATGCACACCGCCTGAAGACGCTCGGCCTCGTGTACGGAATAAATCGGCACGATATTGGTGTGCTGAAGCTGCGCGAGCGTCTGCGGTTCATGGCGCAGTTGCGTGGACACCTTGAGCGCTACCAGCCGGTTCGCCAGGTCGCCTTGTTGCGCCAGGTAGACGCGGCCGAATGCGCCACGGCCCAATTCTTCGCGCAATTGGAAGCCGACAAACTCGTCGCCCACTTCGGGAAAAGCGACCGTCATCGGGTGTGGCCGCAGGACTTGCTCGGCGTCGCACGGTTTTCGGGATGCGAGGAAATCGATGTCCGCGCTGGGCAAGTCGAACGGGTCGTGTCGCGCACGGTCAACCAGCCGCGTCGGCGTCTCCGGCGTGCTGACACCGGCGCCCGCGGCGCGTCGCGGCGTCAGGCGCGTCCGCGGCTCGGCGATTTGCTGTTCGCTTCGCGGTGCGCAAGGTCCGTAAAGTGCGCGCAGCCGGCTCGTCTCGAACGCGATTTCTTCGCGCGCGCTGGAATCATTCGCCAAGTCCGGATACTGTCGCTGATACTCCTCGAAGCCGCGCGGCTCGCCGCATTTCCAGGCGAATTCAAGATCGACGCGCACCAACTCCCGCAAAACCGGCCCGCGCAGCGGATGGCCGGCAGCCGGCAGAAAATCCGCCAGCTCGGCGCGGCCGTCGCGCGCGTGCGCTACCTCAAAAGCCCGCACGAAGTCGTCCAGTTCCAGCGCCGGCGACGATGCTGCCGCGCTCGCGCGCTGGTCGCTTAGGGTAATCATGTCAAATACCTGCTTAACTGTTTGCGCGCGTCTTGCAGCAGACGCTCGACCGTTCGGTTGGAGCGCCCCGTGAGGCGGGCCATTTCGGCGACCTCGTAACCTTGCATTCGCAACTGGACCAGACGCCGCGGCTCCGGGGGCAGCCGTTCCAGCGCCTCCTTGATGGTCATGCGCAGAAATACCTGCCCGGCCTCGTCCTGTTCGAGGTTTTCCAGTGCCTGCGCGTAGGCATGGGCGTTGGCGGCCCGGCGGACGTCGCGTTTGGCGGCATGGTGGTACGCGGCGCGGGCGCGAATCTTGTTGATCGCGATCACGAGGAACAGCCGCCACAGCTCCTCGCCGTCCGGCACGTCGTAGCGGCCTTTGCGCACGCCTCGGAAGAAACTGCCGAACACGGACTGCACGAGGTCGTCGAGATCTACGCAGCGCGCCAGTTCGGGCGAGCACTGGTTCCGCGCCAACGCACGCACGCGCTTGACATAACGCAGATACAGCGAGGTCGCCGCGTCCTCATTCCCTTGTTGAAAGTGCTTGAGAAGTGCGCGGTCGGAGAGACGATGCGGCACAATCGCATCGCAGAGAAGTCCGGATGCCGAGGACGGGAGATCGGTCATCGGTTCAATGCCTGTCAAGAGGCGACAGCGTTGGTGGAGCGACGAACGAGGCGGGACGCCTCGGTAGGTGGGCGTCCCTACGGGCGGCGGAAAAACGGCGCGTGGGGAGAAAGCAGGCCAGGCCGCGTCAGCCGCGCAGGCATGGGGGATCGGCTGGCGCTTCAAAGCTACTCCGCCGGATGGCAACAGCGGAGTTCCTGTTACCGCACAAACATTCGCGGAAAGCATACTTCATCATTCCAAGAGAGCAACTCGCGAAGTCGATTTTTTTGACGCAGGCATGTCATTCGCGCGTGGCATTAACTGAGGCGAGCGGCCGGGCGCGGCCGCTCGCCGGGAAAGTTGTCAGTGACGCCGATTCGCGCCGACCGCGAATGACGAGAAGGCTCAGCAGTCGTCCGTTCATGAGTTGGGGCCTCCTCCGCCCGCTAACTCCGCGAAATCGTAATTCACGCCGTTATCACCCGCGTGCAGCGTGATGCTGGAGATGACGGCGCTGTCCGAGTTGCCGTCTTGTGCTCCGTTGACCGTGCCGGGGCTGGCCTGCCCGTGCGTGAAGCCGTCCACCATGCCTTCGACAAGGGTATAGTTCCCGGCGGCCAAGCCGGTGAAGCTGTAGGCGCCCGTGTCGTCGGTGTAAGTTGACACATTCACCGAGTTGCCGTTGACGTCGGTCCCCTTCAGCGTGATCAGCACGCCGCCCAGGCCGTTCTCCCCGGCGTCGCGGACGCCGTTGCTGTTCGCATCCTTGAATACATGCCCTGAGAGGCTGGCCGTGGCCACCGGGAAAGCAAACGACACCTGGTTCACATGAGCGCCCGTGAACAGCGTTATCTTCGAACCGAGGCCGAGGAGGTCGCCGAGAAGACCCACTCTCGCGTTGCCGCCGACGATCTCGCCGTTAACGGTGCCGTCCAGACTGAAGCTGTAGGTCGGGGCGAGCAGAGTGCCGTTCAGGACGTTGCCGCCCGACGTGCTGATCGTGCTGTTGTTGCCGGTGAAGTTATATAAGACGTGGTCGGCAGTTACGCCGCCGCCCACGCCCAGCGTCGCGCTACCGCCGAGCGTCGCCGCTCCCGTCACGTTCACGATGAACACATCACTGGTGCTGCCGGTCAAGATGAGCGAGCTGGTGATGTTCCCGTTGACGGCGATGACGTTCAACCCGCCGTTGCCCGCCAAGGTTGTCGGCGTCCGCACGCTTCCCAGTGTTTGCGTCGGCGTCAGCGCCGCGGCTTGGTTAGCGGCAGTCAGGGCGTCGGTGTCGCCTTGGCTCAAACGAGCAGCGTCGCTGATGACGGCGCCTCCCAGCGTGCCGGAACCGCTGTATTGACCACTCCCGTACTCGTAGACATTGCCCGTGATCGTAGACGCGGCCGAGTTCGTGAGTCTGCCCCCTTGCGACACGCCTTCGTCGCCGTTGATGAAGGCGTTGCTGTTTTGGATTTGCGTGTTTTGCAGGGCAAGCACGCCATAATTGGCGGCGGCGCCCAGCGTCACCGCTGACGGCAGCCAACGCGCTTCCAACGCATCGAACGCCGGCCGGTAGGACCGGATCGTTTCTTGACGACAATTGGCGGGACGACGAAACGAGTGAAAAAATGAACGCAACGGGTGCATCGGGTTAGACCCTCAAGGTAGGAACGGGATCGGGTCAGGCCGGGCGCGGGGAAACACCCGGACGGCCTCGCGTGAGGCCAATGAAGGCGGGGGAGGGGGAAGAGCGGACCGGCGGTGCATACGGACCGCCTGGCCTGGGGAGAAAAAGGGACGAGTCAGACGCGTGCGACGACTGGCTCGGAATTCTCGGCGGACCGTTGAAAGAGGGTCGAGAGTTTTGGGAGCCCGATAACTCTCGGCCCTTTTTTCAACGGCGTTAATAGAGAGGAGTCCGAAAACGACGCGCCGCCCGCCAACGGGCGGGCGCCTTTTCTTTTGCGGTGAACGCCAATTGCTGAAGCGCTCACCGTCTTTGATGGGTCCGGGAAAAGGAAATGGCGACGGCGCGGCGCCGTCAACGATCGGATTTGGTTCCGTTACTACGACGGCCTGGCGTCCGGGCTAACTCAGCGCGGAGTCGCGTCAGCTCTTCCTTCGCGGCGGAAAGTTGCCGCTCGACTTCCGCAGTCCGTCGATTCGCGGCATCCAAGTCGCGCTGCAAGTCTGCCGGTAGGGGCAGCAACACACCCTCGTACCAGTACCGCACCCAGCCGTCCACAAGGCCGACTTCCAAGTCCAGCTCTGGAATCGCATAGCGGCCGTGTTTGTTCGGCTTCACCGACACGTACTTCTTGCCGGTGTGATGGTAGAGCGTTAATTCCTGATTATCAGGGTAGAATGTCAGGTAATAGGGGATCTTCAGGTCGCGTTCGTACTTGTCAAAATTGTCTTCGTAGTCTTTTCGCTTGTTATTCTTGGAAACGTATTCGAGAACCCAGAAAGGCCCAATGGGTTCGAGCGGCACATTGAAGCTGGTTTCGGCCTGAACCGGCTCCGTGCCGATCAACACCATATTGTCGGGCACGACCTGGCCCGGTTTCCGTTGGCCCGGCACCGGATATTGCACCAGCAGCTCGTTGAAGACCTGTACGTCACGCCGCCGTGCCTTCAGCAACGCCAGGCTCTCCAGCGTGATCTCGCGCTGCTTGCTTTGTCCGATGGCTTCCATGAAATGCTCCAACGGCAAGCTGCGCGCATATTCTCTGGCGGCATCCTCGTAGGCGGCCGCGATGATCCCTCTTGGCTTGGTTGTGGCCATGGGCCGGCTCCTTTCAGCACGTGCGCTGGGGAGTGTAACGGCTGGGCGACGGCGGGAGAAGAGCAAGTGGTGGCGCTTTCCGAGGGCAGCGGCTGGCGGCGCGGGCTTGGCGGAACGATCCTACCTCAAGCGGATGCGGCGCGAAAAAAGAGCGGGGTGATGCCCCGCTCGCGATCGTGGATTGCCCCAATGCGGGCGACCTTACAGCCGGTTGCTATACCGCTTCACGCGCCGCCCGAACACCGGCGCTGCCGCTTTGGGCGTTTCCTTTTTTACGACCGGCGGCCGCGGCGTGTACGCCTCGAACCCGGGCACGCGATCCTCCGGGATTTGCAGATTGATGAACGTCTCGATCGCGGTGAGTTGCTCGCCCTGCTCCTTGGTCACGAAGGCGATCGCGATGCCGTCCGCCCCCATGCGGCCTGTGCGTCCGATGCGGTGGACGTAGTTTTCGGGGTCCATCGGCAGGTCGTAATTGATGATGTGCGAGATATTCGTCACGTCGATGCCGCGGCCGACAACGTCGGTGGCGACCAGGTACGTGATCTTGCCGTCGCGAAAGGCCTGCATGATGCGGTCGCGCTGCGATTGCTGCAAGTCGCCGTGCATGGCCGCGACGCGCTTGTGTTTGTGCCTCATGTCGCGGTACAGATCGTCCGCCCAGCGCTTGCGCTCGCAGAAAATGATGCACTGCCGCGGCTTCTCGCGCTCCATCACCTTGAGCAGCAGCTCCAGCTTTTTGTCCTCATCCACCGTGATGTACGACTGGCGGATATTGTCAACGGTGAGGTTCGTCGGCGACAAATTGATGTGTACCGGGTCGCGCATGTAGCGCTGTGCCAGCCGCAGCACCGGCGGCGGCAAAGTCGCTGACAACAGCAGCGTTTGCCGCTCTGTCGGACAACGGCGCAAAATCTTCTCGATGTCCGGCCGGAAGCCGATGTCAAGCATGCGGTCGGCCTCGTCGAGCACTACATAACGCACGCGGGCCAGCGAAAGGGTGCCGCGCGACAGGTGGTCAAGTACCCGCCCCGGCGAGCCGACGACGATGTTTACGCCCTTCTTCATCTCAGTGAGTTGCGTGCCAAAGCGTTGCCCGCCGTAAATGGGCACCGCCCGGCAATGCCGGCTCGGCGACAGTCTCTTCGCCTCTTCGGCGACCTGCACGACCAGCTCGCGGGTCGGCGCCAGGACAATGGCCTGCGGACCGGGCTCGTTGTTGTCGCGCCAGCGGTTCATAAACGGCAGCAGAAACGCCGCCGTCTTGCCGGTGCCGGTCTGGGCCTGACCAATAACATCGCGACCCGTCAGTGCTTCGGGGATGAGGGCAGCCTGAATGGGGGTGGGCTCGAGATACTCGACGCGGTCAAGGGCCGCCACCAGCGAAGGGGAGAGAGCTAGGTCGTGGAAGCCGCCCTTGGGCTCCACCATCGTTGCGGTCGTCAAACAAACCTCCGAACGGATTTCCGTCTACGTTAACGATACATGTCTTCAATTGTCTACATTGTAAGCGAAAAGAGCGGTTTTGTCCAGGGCAGCGGCGCTCAGTGCGCGCCCGACGCCCTGTGTGCGAGCTAAGCAAGAGTTGGGACTGGCCGGATAAACCCCGCCACGATCAACTTTCTCAAGGCCGAAATGGGGACTGTTCTCTTGCCCGTTTTTCCATTGCCGCTTTTTGCCGGTTTTTCAACCGGCAACCTTCCCTTTGTCGTTTTCTGCCCGCGAGTTGCGTCGGGACGAGCATTATTCCACCGGCAATGGTGCTTATTGAAAGTTTTCATGTTCCTGCTCCAATCGATGCCGATCGAAAGCGGCTATGACCAGGGACCAATAAATGCACAGAGATATCGTATTGGCGTCAAGTGCAGGCGATCTGTTCGCGATCTCTAACGGAAATCGGTGGAAACAAGCTCCACAAGGGCGGGGGCGGCAGGTTGTGGGACCGACTTCTCTCGTGTTCATGGAGACGCTCGCAGGGTGAATTATTCGTTACTTGCATTACACCCCACACACACCTTTTCGCGCGTTTTGAGGGGGGCGTAACGAATCTGGCCGAACAGGATGCCGGTCCGCTGATTCAGCAAATCTATGTCACCGAAAGAGTTCCGACGCAGAAGCGCCGAAACGCTCGTCCGGCGTGGACGACGCGCGACCTGTAATTCGCTCGCCGTCGGTCCTCTCGGTGCAACGCATGTAACGAATCGGGCGCGGTCCGAAAGAGGGGTCGATTACCTCCCTTCAGAGTTCTCGACCAACTTTTGCGGATAGCCTGGCTCCGCCGCGTCGAGGGCGCGCTCGAAATGAGCTTGAGAAAGTTCAACCATCCGCTCGGCGGCAGCCCGTGAGATGCGCGCGTATTCCGCGAGTACGTCGGCCGGCACGAGCATCTGCTCCGGCGACGCCGTGACGCCGACGCCCGACGCCTGATCCGTGCCGATAGGAGAAGAGTCCGCTTGCAGCAGCTCAAACAACATGCGCGACTGCTGTTCCGGCGGCAGGTTCGGAGCTTCGCGGACGAAGAATTCATCCACCGCGTCGTTGTCGTTCGGATCAACGCCGTGCCGAGCGGCGAGGTCGGCGAAAACACGCATAGGTGTGGGCATCTTAGCTCCCTGTCGCCCGGGGCGCAACTACCGGGCGAAACGGGTCCATTTTCGCGTGCGCGGCGAGCGGCTGCGGGGTATAGAAGAAATACCGGCCGTCATTCACCCGCGCGAACGAAATCACGGGCGTCTCCGCGGCCGACGCCGGCAGCCGAATCAATCAACGGAGTTGGCTCCGCCAATAACGCCAAGACAACGGCGCGCGCTGGCCGCAGAAAAGACCGTATCCTTGCTCGGATCCGCCGCCAGCGCCAACCCTTGTCCGCGCCAACTTCGTGCGACTTGTCGATTTCACGGTGGATGAGGGCTTGCCAACATCGCGCGTGCTCATCGTTCATCGGTTCGACCGCGACCGCCCGGGTTGCCCCACCGCACGGGAGCTTCACGACGAATTGCGCAATCGGTTGTCGAGCGGCGCCGTGCATTTGTGAATCCTAACGTCCGACGGCGCCGTTTGTCATGTTTTTCTCCGGCGTTTTGCTTCCACGAGGGAACGGGCAGAAGCCAGGCCGCAAAGTTGCATGTCCCTATCGTTCTCTCCGCGCCTTCACGGAGTACGGTGTGGCAATGCGATCCAGCGTGTTGCGTAGCGAGCCGGCCGTCCTGGTACACGTCGAAATCATGCGGGCGTTCGTCCAGCTTCGGCAGATGCCCATCGCGCACGCCGATCGGTCCCGACGGCTCGATGCGCTGGCGAAAAAGTACGCTGCCCCGTTCAAGATCGTGTTCGACGCCTTTCGCGAACTCCTGGTGCCGGCGGTCGCGCCGAAACGTGGGCGAATTGGCTTTGCGCGGGAAGAAGAAGGGTGAGCGGCACCGTTGCGCTCTTTTGCGCGAAAAAAATAGACGCGAATTAGTTCGGTTTTTGATCCGCGTCCGCCTTTGCGTCCCTTCATTTTGCTGCCGCGATTTTTTTCACCAGCCTGGGAACGCATCCCAACGCGTCTATTCGAAGGAACTTTTTCGACAAATACCTGTCCACATGAAGAGGCAGCACGGGATCAATGCGGTAGCGTGAGCTATCGTTGAATGTCCCCTCCCAAGGTTCCGTGATCTTTGCCGACCGGTTCAATCGAGGGGTTCTCCATGCCTTTTGCCATGTGGCGGCGCTTTCTGAACCGCAAGTCTGTACCGGTAAAACCAGTCTCGCGAACGGCGACGCGGTTTCGGCCTGGTATCGAGGCACTCGAAGACCGCCGGCTGCTCAGCTTTGCCCTGCCGGTCAGTTACAACGTCGGCACGCAACCGGACCCCTACATCCCCAACGCCGCCCCCATCAGCGTCGCGACCGGCGATTTCAACGGCGACGGCAAGCCCGATCTGGTCGAGGCGCAAACGGTGGACAATTCCGCTTACGTGCTGTTGGGCAACGGCGACGGCACGTTTCGACCTGCTGTCCAGGATGCAGTCGGGGAGAGTATCGAAGGCTGCGTTTTCGTCGCCGACTTCAACAACGACGGCAAGCTCGACCTCTTTTTGCCCGGAAACATAAACACCGCCAATCATCCCATCATTTTGTTGGGCAAGGGCGACGGCACGTTCCAGTCGCGCATCGACTCGTCCTCGTTCACGGTCAGCGGCACGTATGCCCGCGGGTGGGCGGTGGGTGATTTCAACGGCGACGGCAAACTCGACGTGGTGGCGACGCTCCCGAGCAATTCCGCCGATAGCGGGGGTTACATCGTTCTGCCGGGCAACGGCGACGGCACGTTTCAGGCCGGCCTTGTCGGCCCCATGGTGCTGCACTACGTGCGCTGGGTGACGACGGGAGACTTCAACCGTGACGGCAAACTCGACCTGGCAACCGCCGACGGCCAAGGACGCGGCACGACCACCGGCACCGTCGAGTTGTCGATTTTGCTGGGCAACGGCGACGGGACCTTCACGCTCGGAGGCCACTATGCCAGCCCGCAGGCCGGGACCGAGGACGGCACTCTCAATCCCGAAGACGTGATGGCCGCCGACCTGAACGGGGATGGCAAGCTCGACGTGGTCGTTTCGAATTACAGTTACAACATCAACGTCTTTCTCGGCAGGGGCGACGGGACATTTCAGCCGGCGATCGGCATCGTGACCGGCGAGTATCCGCGCAGCGTCGGTGCGGAGGACGTCAACGGCGACCAAAAGGTGGACCTGGTCGTCACGAACGTTGGCATCAATGCCGGCGGCGCCGAGTTCCAAAACGAAGGGCCGCAACCCGGCTCCGTGGCGGTGCTGCTGGGACAGGGCAACGGCACGTTCCAAAGTCCGGTGCAATACAGCCCTTTCGACTACCCGGGCTGGACCGCGGTAGCCGACTTCACCGGGGACGGCTTGCCCGACCTCGCGGTGACGCGAGTCCGGGACGGCCATTCCGTCAACATCATGCGGAACGTGGACGACGCCGTTCAAATTCCAAGGTTTATTCAGGCGCTGTACGCCTCTGCCCTCGGCCGCCCGGCGTCGCAAGCGGACGTCGGTTACTGGTCCGGGATTTTCGCGCAGCGTGGCCAAGGGGCGGTCGCAAGAGGGATCGAATTCTCTCCTGAAGCTCGCACCCGCCTCGTCCAGGGATGGTACGTCACGTTTCTCGGCCGAGCGGCGGCGCCGCCGGCGAGCGAGGTGCAATGGTGGGTCAATCTCCTCTTGGCGGGAAACTCCGAGGAACGAGTTCTCTCGTATATCCTCTCCACCGCCGAGTTTTACTACCGGGCGCAGACACTGGTCAGCAGCGGGACGTCCGACGAGCGCTTTGTCGGGGCGCTCTATCGCCTGCTGTTGAATCGCACCCCTGGACAGAGTGAAGTGACGAGTTGGGTGAGACTGTTGCCATCCGTGGGCCGCCAAGGAGCGGCGCTCGGGTTCTTGAAGTCGACGGAATATCGCGGCATCATGGTGCGGGCATACTACTCCGGATTGCTGCACCGATCGCAACCGCCGTCGCAGTCGGAGGTGAACTTCTGGGTTCTTTCGAGTCTGGACCTCGGCAGCATCCGGGTGTTGTTTGAGTCGACGCAGGAGTATTACTTCAATTCGTAAGATTGACCGCGCCGGATCTTGAGACGGCGCTGCAGCAATTTGCATCAAGCGACGTGCCAGATTCCTTAGAGTCTCGCGATCACACCTCTTTGAGCGGCGCGGATAGGCGCACAGCGAGCGAGCCGTCCCGGTAAGCGGTCGAAATCCCGCGAGCCCTCGTGTGGCGTCGGCGGATGCTCGCGGTGCATGCCAATTGGTCCCGACGGCTCGACGCGCTGGAGAAAAAGTACGCTGCCTCGTTTCAGATCGTGTTCGACGCCATTCGCGAACTCGTGTCGCCGCTGGTGGCGATGGAATGTGGGCGAAGCGGGTTTGGGAAATCCGCGGGGAGCGGCCCTTGTCGGTCCCAATCGGCTTCCAGGCGAGCTAGCCAATCGAGGTCGTCGAGGACACGTTTCCACCGGGCTTGTCGCTCGGTACTGCGACGGGTTTCGCCGTTCCGCTTCGTAGGGGAAGCGGAAAGCGGTATCGACAGGCTTATTCCGGCGTCCGCCAGCCGCTCTGCGGACATGACATTTCTCCGACAACCGGTTGTACGACGGTTTGATTCTACCGCGTCACGGGGCCATCATCTACCGACGACCGCCCCGGCCACCGCGCAAAAAACCGCCGGATTCGCACCCGGCGGGGTTCTCGTTTCAAATGGGGAGATCGGTGTCTTCGCCCGGAGCACACTGCGCTAGAATCTGCATTGGCCTGCCGAATTGCGACTGAATACTCAGCCCTTCAGCGCCGAACGACGACCGTGCCATTCCCGGCCGTCCGCCGCCGCAGTTCCTTGCGCGCTTGTTTCAAGCACTTATCCAGTTGTGCCTCAATGCGGCGTCGGTAGTCCGCCGGCAATTCGGTCGAAAGTGCGGCATGAAGCAGAGTCACGGCCCGTGAAAACTGGCTGAGCTGCTCGAAACACGACGCGGCGCTGACACGGTGAACCGCCGCTTCGTCGCTCCGGCCATCGGCTTCCAGCAGGCAGGCGACGTGTTCTTCACACGCGGCGGCACGGGCAAGTTCGATTTCCGATTCCTCGCCGCGGCCGTACACGCGAAGCGCTTCCGCGTGTGACAGCAGCCACGATGCTTCGCCGAGCATGCGCTCAAGAGCCGGGCTTCCCATTCTCGTCTTAGTTCGCACCATGGACTGGCTCCTGCGTGTGATAGGACCACCGGATGAGCCGCTCGGTCGCGTGAAAGCAGCAAAGAAAAACGTAGCCATTCCAACGAAACGGATTCGCGAGCACCTGTCGTTCCTTGCTGCTGCGGCGCCTCCTCAGTTCGCGCGGCTGCTCCGTGCCGCTCACTTCGAGGGCGCGTCGAATCTCCGGGAGCCAATAATCCGCGCGTTGCCCCTGCCTTGTAACACAAAGGCCACCGCCGGGCACAAGCCGGGCAAACGCCAATGCTGCGAGTGCGACGGCGGCACGCTCGACGAGCGGTTTTCGTTGCTCGGTGCGCGTGACCCTTACTCCGGCAAGTTCCGTTGCAGGGCTCCAAGCCACCCGCGCCAGGAATGAATGCTCCCCATGTAATGCCGCCGGTTGGAACGCTTCGCAGGTCACGCGGAATTCACAGGGAGAGGGCCCGCACGCGCTCATCAGCGCGACGGCCATCGCAGCGCAGTGTTCCAGGTACAAGTCAGGATGCGCTGTCAGAACGTCTTCAATCGACCAGTCGAATACCTGCATCCGGGTCTATTGTATCGCCGCAGACGGCGCCGCACCGCGCAAAAAAACCCCGCCGGATTCGCACCCGGCGGGGTTCTCGATTCAAATGAGGAGATCGGTGTCTTCGCCTTTAGGTCATGGGGTACATGATTTGGTTGTCCAGCCGTGAGTGCCGGACGGATTCATCCTTAGAAAGGAGGTGATCCAACCGCAGGTTCCCCTACGGTTACCTTGTTACGACTTAGTCCCAATCAGGAAGTCTATCGTCGGCGCTTGCCCCCTTGCGGTTGGCACGGCGACTTCGGATATCCCTCCCTTTCGTGGCTTGACGGGCGGTGTGTACAAGGCTCAGGAACACATTCACCGCAGTGTTGCTGACCTGCGATTACTAGCGATTCCAACTTCATGAGGGCGAGTTGCAGCCCTCAATCTGAACTGGGGCGTGTTTTTTGGGATTTGCTTGATCTTGCGCTTTTGCTTCCCTCTGTTCACGCCATTGTAGCACGTGTGCAGCCCTAGACGTAAAGGCCATGAGGACTTGACGTCATCCCCGCCTTCCTCCGGTTTGACACCGGCAGTCTCTCCAGAGTCCCCGGCATAACCCGCTGGCAACTGGAGACAAGGGTTTCGCTCGTTACGGGACTTAACCCAACATCTCACGACACGAGCTGACGACAGCCATGCAGCACCTGTAGCAGGTTCCGGACTGGATACCGTTGGCGGGCCGTTTCCGGCCGCTACTTCCTGCCGCTTTCGCACATGTCAAGTCCAGGATAAGGTTCTTCGCGTAGCCTCGAATTAAGCCACATGCTCCACCGCTTGTGTGAGCCCCCGTCAATTTCTTTGAGTTTCAGCCTTGCGACCATACTCCCCAGGCGGGGTACTTACCACTTTAGCTTCGGCAGGGAACCCATGTTTAGTCCACTACCTAGTACCCATCGTTTAGGGCCAGGACTACCGGGGTATCTAATCCCGTTTGCTCCCCTGGCTTTCGCGCCTCAGCGTCAGAAGAGGTCCAGCAGGTCGCTTTCGCCACCGGCGTTCCTTCCGATATCAACGCATTTCACCGCTCCACCGGAAGTTCCACCTGCCCCTACCTCCCTCCAGCGGCGCCGTATCCAAGGCCCTTTTCCGGTTAAGCCGAAAGCTTTCACCCCGGACGTGCGCCACCGCCTACGCGCCCTTTAAGCCCAGTGAATCCGAACAACGTTCGCACGGTTCGTCTTACCGCGGCTGCTGGCACGAACTTAGCCCGTGCTTCCTCCAGGGCTAGGTCAGACCCTTGCGGGCTTTCCTCCCCCTCGACAGCGCTTTACAACCCGAAGGCCTTCATCGCGCACGCGGCGTCGCTCGGTCAGGCTTGCGCCCATTGCCGAAGATCCTCGACTGCAGCCTCCCGTAGGAGTCTGGCCAGTGTCGCAGTGCCAGTGGCGCAGGTCGTGCTCTCACACCTGCTAGGCATCTTGGCCTTGGTAGGCCGTTACCCTACCAACCAGCTAATACCACGTGAGCCCCTCCCGCGGCGAAACTCTTCTGGTCGCTGCGACAGGCGTCGCTGCGACATCGCCCGGTATTACCCCTCCGTTAGGAGGGCTATCCCAGTCCACGGGGTAGGTTACCCACGCTTTACTGCCCCTTTCGCCACTTCCCCCCAAGAGCAAGCCCCTGGGGATTCGTTCGACTTGCATGCCTAATCCACGCCGCCAACGTTCGTTCTGAGCCAGGATCAAACCCTTCAAAAGTAATTAGCTTGAGCAATCCGCGTGCTGCTTGCGGCAGAACGCCGATTGGCCGAGAACTAATCGCTGCCCGCAGGCCTGGACAACCTAACAGCCCAAGGCTGTTGGCCGACCAGGAACCACGAGCCGCATCAGAGTTTGAGTTCGCCTTGCGGCACGACTCAAAGAACTTGAAGCAACAGCCGATGCTGTTGCGTGCAAGTGATGTGTCATGCCTCAAGGCATTCCACATCCTCGCATTGGCTTGTAGGTGCTACCGAATTGTCAAAGATCGATGGAAATCACAGCTCATTGCGATCGAGTCAACCCAGAGGGTCACTAACCGCAACTTCCAAATGACAAACTGCCGCTCATCCCCAAAAGGGATGCACAGCATGTTGATCATTCTTGCCGTGTTGATAGCTCCCGCCTCAGTAAGCGGGACAAAGGTAAGTATAGACAGGTAATCGGCAGGATGTCAAGCCTTCCTTGCCAAGAAATGGGAAACAATCCACGGCCGCCTCCCATCTGGCTGTGCTTGAGGGCTAAACCCCTCGACCCAATCCCGCTGGTCGCACTAGCGATGGGTGCGTCTGGTCGCTACAAAGATGATTATGAGCAGGCTTGGGACGCCTGTCAAGCGCATAGGGCTACAGTTCTTACGTAGGTTAGCTCCATGGCCATACCGCGCGCCTTGATCTTACGGGCTCCTGGTGCCAATTGTGACGCCGAGACCCAATTTGCGTTTGAGCGCGGCGGCGCCGTGGCGGAGCGTGTCCACATCAATCGGCTGCGTGAACAGCCGGGCCTGCTGCACCGCTACCAGATTCTCGCGGTGCCAGGCGGCTTCGCCTACGGTGACGACGTGGCCGCCGGCAAGATCCTCGCCAACCAGTTGGCGCACTTCTTGGGAGAGAGCCTGCGGCGTTTCCGCGATGCGGACAAACTGATCCTCGGCATCTGCAATG
>JBGQKZ010000011.1:0-104205 GCA_041499805.1 Gemmataceae bacterium | reverse complement strand
GGCATCCCGCCAGCAGTTCGTCCTTGCGCAGCTCAAAGCGCCGTTCCATCGGCTATCTCCTTCGTCAAAGGGTCCATCCTGTGCGAAGGATTGTCACAAAAGAACTTGCGATCACGCAAGACGGCTTAGACAGTCGAATTACTCGAGCAGGCGATAATATGAGCGAGCGGGTCGAATTGCTTAGAGGACGTTGCCATGTCTACCGTGCCGTCGGTTGAAGATGTAAATCGTGAGCTCGGGCGGCAGATTAACGAAGAGGCGCTCGCCGACCCGAAGTCGCCGTATCGGGGCAAGTTCGTTGGGATCGCGAACGGTCAAGTCGTTGTCGTGGGCGACGACTTGACCGAAACGGTTGAAGCACTGCGACGCGTCGACCCGGATTCGACCAGATTATATTGTTTGGAAGCAGGGCGCCCCGAAGAAGTCATGGAGGTTTGGGAGACCACATAATGCCCCGAATTGTGTGGCCGCTGCACGTGGGCCGTCCAGCGATTCAGGTAATGTTAGGCCTGTCCGCCTCCTCGCGATGGTCCCGAACCATCTTGGCGGATAGCGGCGCAGGTGCGCGCCACAATTCCACGGAGCTGCTTCTTGACGTTAATTCGTGTTTGCTCGGCAGCGGGATCGTTCATCCTTAGGTTCGAATCGCGGGCGCTTACGTGGGTGTCTTCCCGGTTTATGCCGTGCGCGTTCAAATCCCTGCGCTGGGTTTCGACCGCGATGTGCGAGCCGCAGCCGTGCAGCAACTGCCTGCAGGGTTCGACGGCGTCGCCTGCTTTCCGTTCTTGAATCACTTCACGTACGGCACTTTGGCGATCCTTCGCAGTTCGGGTTGGAATTGTGAATCGCGCGGTCGTCGCGGTGCGCGTAAGCCTCCGCGCAGGTTAAAAACGATTGTCGCCGCTAAGGATGCTCGTTAGGTTGGAGGCATGACTCTCGCAACGAACATCCCGCTGCCGCACTTGCCGCTCGCCCAATCGCGCCGCGACTTCCTCTTCCAAGCCGGCGGCGGCTTCGGCGCCGTTGCGTTGTCATGGCTGCTCGCGCGCGACGGCTTCGGCGCCGACGCGATGCGAGCGGCGCACGCCAACCCGCTGGCGCGGCAGCCGGCACATTTCCCGCCGCGGGCCAAGTCTGTGATTTTCATGTTCATGGTCGGCGGGCCCAGCCAGGTCGATCTCTTCGACCCGAAATCGGCGCTGGAAAAATGGCACGGCAAACCGTTGCCGCCAAGCTTCGGCAAGCCGGTCAGTCAATTCACGAAGGGCGACACGCCGCTCCTGCGCAGCACACGCACTTTCGCAAAGCACGGGAAGTCGGGATTGGATGTCTCCGACTTGCTGCCGCACCTGGCGACGTGCGTGGACGACATCTGCTTCCTCCGCTCGTGCTGGTGTACGAGCACGGTTCACGCGCCGGCGATGTATGAGTTGCACGGAGGCCGCACGACGATGGGTTGGCCCAGCCTTGGCTCGTGGGTGACGTACGGTCTCGGCAGCGTCAGCGACAATCTGCCTGCGTACTGCGTGATGACGCAGCCCGAGGGCGTGCCCGAAGGAGGAGCGCCGTGCTGGAGCGCCGGCTTCCTGCCCGCGGTCTACCAAGGGACGGTCCTCCGCCGCGGCTCCAGTCCGATTCTCAATCTGAAGCCGCCGGCCGACGTGACGCCCGAACAGCAGCGACGAACGCTCAACTTCTTGAAACAGATGAACGAGCTGGATCTCGACCCAAGCGACACCGAGCTCAGCGGCCGCATCGCGACCTATGAATTGGCTTTTCGCATGCAGCAGCACGCGCCGGAGGCGGTCGATCTCGCGCAGGAAACGGCGACGACGAGAGAAATGTACGGGCTGAACGACAAGCGCACGGCCGATTTTGGCGCCCGCTGTCTGTTGGCCCGGCGATTAGTAGAGCGCGGCGTCCGCTTCGTGCAGCTCTATTCCGGCGGCGGACCGCTCATCACGCAGTGGGACGCGCACGACGACCTCAACTCGAATCACGAAAAGATGTGCGGCCACGTCGATCAGCCGATCGCCGCTTTGTTAAGAGACTTGAAACAGCGCGGACTTCTCGACGAAACGCTGGTCGTCTGGGCCAGCGAGTTCGGCCGCACGCCGATGTCGCAGGGCGGCAAGGGGCGCGATCACAATCCGTACGGCTACACCATGTGGCTGGCGGGCGGCGGCGTGAAGGGCGGGCAGGCCATCGGCGCGACCGACGAGTTTGGACTGAACGCCGTCGAAGAGCGCATCTCCGTCAATGACTTTCACGCCACCATTTTGCACCTGCTTGGGCTGCAACACGACCGGCTGACATTCCGGCACAGTGGGCGTGACGAGCGCTTGACGGACGTGGCGGGGCGGGTGGTGGAACGCGCGATGGCATGAGCGCTCATGACAACCATTCGAAGACGTTTGCGCTCCGCCGGCCGACACGGACTTCCCGAAGGCCAACATGGCCAAGGACCCAATCGTTATCTGCCGCCCAGAGGATACAATCCAGGCAATCCGTTGCCTCGACGTCCGGGCGGCGGCTACCTCGACCGATCCGGGAATGAATGGGTCGAAGGAATTGCCCATGGATTGGCGGCGGTGGAAAGTTTTACACGAGAGTGGGACGTGCAACTTTCGACACGCGGCGTCCAGCGCTGGGGCTTGTTCGCCAAGTCCGGCGCAGGCGGCGCAAAGTATATCAACGTCACGCCGAACGGCAGACTCTCCCATTAAGGTCCGAGTGCGATGAACCGAATTCACTGACAAGTATTTTTGCGAGTAAAGTCCCCTGTGAAAGCGCAAATCGTACTCACGCGTTTGACAGACTTACTCGGACCAATGACCCATGTTTCAGAATGCGCGAAATACTGGAAAGACGAAGACTCTTTCGCGCCGTACTCACTTCCTCGGTGTCGAGCGGCGATGTCTCGGAGGCAATCGTCGAAACACTGCGGCTCGCGTGGCGGCTTGCCTCGCAATGGAGGGTTGGGTCTCCGCAAAATTATGAGGGGGGCGAATGGGAGTGGACGGGCTATGCCGAGGAAAGCACATTCAGCGACTCGGCAGTCGCTGCTTTGGATTTCCAAGTCGGCAATCTCCAAGGCGGGGAGTCTGACGTGCTGCCGGCGCACGCGCATGCAAGCTCGTGAGCGTCATTTCAAGAATTCCCGCACTGACGTCAGGCGATGCTCGTTCCCCGCCACGAACACCGCCTCACACAACGCAATCGTCTCTAAATTACCGCGCCCGCTGATTTCCGGTTCGCTTCCGTCCTCCACCGCGCACAGAAGCTGCGCCATCGTTCCGACGAACGCATCCGGAAACCACACTTCTTTCCAGCGCGGTTGGAACCAAGAGCCCGGCTGCTGTTTGGTCGTGAAGTCAAGCGTGCTCGGCGTGCGCGCCGGATAGCTCGGCCAGCCTATGGTTCCGCGGGCCAGTCCATCGGTCCCTTCGACGCGCCAGCGGATGTAAATGTCCGACTCCGCTCCCTCGCGCGCGGGGCCGGCCCACACATCGTCCCAGGAGGTTGCTCGGCAATCGTTGTCATATTCGAGAATGTAAAGGTTGATGCCGTCCGTGTGTGGAAAGCGCGTCCGCGGATCGGGTCGCGTGCTCGCCAAGACGCGGTCCGGCGTGCCGAACCAATAGCGGAACGTGTCGAGGTGATGGATGCTCATGATGAACGTGGACAGTGACGGCAGCCCTTCGCTCCACGGCATCCAGTGCGGAATCGCCCGCATCTCGATCGTGCCGAGCACGGGTTGGCCGAGCCAGCCGCGGGTCAGAATGTCTTTTAGCGCCCGCACCGACTGGTCGTAGCGCATGTTTTGGTTGACCGCAAGCGTGATGCCCGCATTTCGGCACACCTCGACGCACTCCTTCGCCTCGCGATAGCTCATGGCGAGCGGCTTCTGCGCGAGAATGCCGCGGAGGTGGTCGCCATGCGCGACTGCGGAACGGATCACGGAAGGCTGCACGTCCGGCGGCACCGCGATGTCGAGCACTTCGATGTCTTTGTCGGCCAGTAGTTCCGCGACGGTCGCGTGCCAGCGCGGAATGCCGTGCTGCTCCGCGACCGCTTTGGCATGGGCTGGATTGCGCGATGTGATGGCGACCGGGTTGAACCCGGCCTGGCGGTAGGCGACGAGATGACAGTCGCGCATGATGAAGCCGGCGCCCACGCAGCCGATACGGAAGTCCTTGCGGCGCGGCAGACGGGGCAGGTAGTTGAGGGAGAGGTCCATTCGCTGAGCTTAACTGCGTGGATCAATCACCAAATCGAAACCGGGCAGCAGTCGTGTGGTGTAGCTATCGCCGAAGGCCACGTTTCTGACGCGCCATTCGCTGCGGGACCGGCGGAATACACGCATACTTGGGCGTTCGGGGTTTCTTCGCCCGTCGAGAACCCAGTATTCCTTGATCGAGGGCACTTGCAGATAGAGTTCCACGTTGCGGACGAGATCTTTCTTGGCATGGGCGCGCGACAGCACTTCCACTACTAGGATGGGGCTCAATTGTCGCCAACGAAGTTCGGACAGCGGCGCGCGGTGAGGGAAGTCATGATAAGCCGCAATATCCGGTTCGGGAACAGTGGCGCGCCGACGACGATGAACGAACACACGTGCCTTATTCGCGACGTGGTTGATGATGTCCGGCCGTAGTGCGCTGTAGGCCAGTAACTTGATAAAGAGCCATTGTTCGATCATGTCTTCTGGTAGTTCAGACAGGTAGGTCACATAGACTCTCCCATCAATGAGTTCATACTTGTACCCTTCGCGGAAATCACTATCGTCGAAGGCCTCGAGCGTCATTTCTCGACCATGGTCTTTCGGACCAATGCTCGAAGGTACGACCGTGATCGACATGGCACTATTCACTTTCCAATAGAGCTAGCCCGCCAGCACGCGCAATTCGCGCGGCAGAGGAAAGCTCACATGTTCCTCGCGCACCGTGCGGCTCTCCACGGTCGCCCCGTAGCGCTTCTGCAAAGAAGCCACGCACTCCTCAACCATCTCTTCCGGCGCGCTGGCCCCGGCAGTGATCAAAACCGTCTCGTCGCCGCGGAAGGCGTCACCGGCGATTTCGCGAACGGAATCGACGAGGTACGCGTCCTTGCCGTAGCTGCGGGCGATCTCGGCGAGGCGCATGCTGTTGGAGCTGTTGCGGCTGCCGAGCACCACGACCACGTCGGCTTCGGGCACGATGTCCTTCACCGCTTCCTGCCGATTTTGCGTGGCGTAGCAAATGTCGTCCCGGCTTGGGCCGACGATTTGCGGAAAGCGTTTTCGCAAAGCGGCGATAATGATCTCCGCGTCGTCCACGCTGAGGGTCGTCTGCGTGAGATACGCGACCTTGGCGTTGGCCGGTAGGTCGAGGCGGTCCACGTCGGCGGCGTCTTGCACGAGCAACATGCTGGCGGGCGCCTCGCCCATGGTGCCCAGCACTTCGTCGTGTCCCTCGTGGCCGATGAGCAAGACCGTGTAGCCTTCCTTCGCGAAGCGCACCGCTTCAAGATGAACCTTAGTGACGAGCGGGCAGGTGGCGTCGATGGCCCGCAGGTTGCGCTCGGTGGAAGCGGATCGGATCGCGGGGGCGACCCCGTGGGCGCTGTAGAGCACGGTCGCCCCGGACGGGATTTCGCTGATGTCGTCTACGAACACGACGCCCCGCTTGCTGAAGCGGTCGACGACAGGTCGATTGTGGACGATTTCATGATAGACGTAAATCGGCGTACCGAACAACTCCAGCGCCCGATCCAGGCTTTCGATCGCCATGTTGACGCCGGCGCAAAAGCCGCGCGGGTTGGCCAGAATGATTCTCACAGAAGCGGTTCCTCCACGGATATTGCTATCCTACCCGGCATCCGGCTGCCGGCCAATCGGCAGTCGGCGATCGGCTGCCGGCCAGCGGCTTTCGGCTAAATGCCGCGAGGCGCTTGGCGGATGGCCGACTGCCGATGGGCCGAAACAAAAACGCCGTTGCCCTCCCCGGCGAGGGAAAGGCAACGGCGTTGGATAAGCACTGCCACAAGGCGTGGCGTGCTCATTTGAAATCAACCTTGCTGACTTTGACCGTCTTCTTGCCGTCCTTCTCGCTGACGGTGCCGGTCACGGTGCCTTCTTTGGCTTCCTGGCAGATAGTCTTGTGGTTCTTCTTGCCACTGTCTGCGTCGAAATAGTAGACTACGTCCTTACCGTCTTCCGACACCTTGATGACGGTCGCGCAAGCCTTTTCGACCTTAAGGTCGCACTTGGCGCAGGTGATCGTGCCTTTCAGGGTGACTTCCTTGTCCGCCGCCTGTGCGCCCGCGACCAGGCACAGAGCAATGGCCAAGGCCAGAACCAAGGTGAATGCAGCTCTCATTCGACAAGCCTCCCTTGTGAAACAATTGGCAGCGTTGCGAGGCCACCCGGCCGGCGCGGCTGTCGAGTCGTCCGGGGAAAGTATACGGGGGCTGCAGGACGGATTCAACAGGATACTTTCGCCATTTCGGAACGGTCCGCCAGGCTTGCGTTGCTTGCCCTTTCGCCATTGACGGCGCTTGAGGCTGGTCTACAATCAATTCTTCCTTTTCGCCCCATCGAGGCCAAAAGCGGCTGCCGAAAAAGGGGCCTGGAACTCTGAAGAAAAGTTCCAGGCCCCTTTTTCGGCGGCCGCGAGATCCAGGCCGATGAACGACGCGATTCGCAAAGCAGAAACGCTCGTCGAAGCGCTCGGCTACATCCGCAAATTCCGCGACCGATTGACGGTCATCAAGCTCGGCGGCAGTGCGATGGAGGAGCCGGAAACGCTGCGCGCCACGCTGCACGACGTGGTTTTCATGGAAACGGTCGGCATGCGGCCGGTGCTGGTGCATGGCGGCGGCAAGCCGATCGACCGGGCGATGAAAGCCGCCGGCTTGCAGCCCCGCAAGGTGCAAGGCCGGCGCTACACCGACGAGGCGACGCTGGCGATCGTGGTCAAGGTGCTGCGTGAAGAGATCAACGCCGACATCGTGCGCCAGATTCGCGAGCTGGGGGGCAGGGCGGTCGGTTTGCACAGCGGGCCGCTGCAATGCCTCTTCGGCGACCAATTGCAGCTGCCGGATGCGGAGGGACGCCCCGTTGATCTCGGGCGCGTCGGCCAGGTGACGCGCGTCGATGCCGCGCTCATAGAAGATTTCAGCCGGGCCGGCGTCGTGCCGGTGATTCCCTCCTTAGCATTGGACACGGCGGGCGCGTGGCTGAACGTCAATGCCGACACCGCCGCCGCCGCCGTTGCCGCGAACCTTACCGCCGAGAAGTTGGTCTTTCTCACCGACACGCCCGGCATCCTCCGCAACCGCAACGACGAGAGTTCCTTGATTCCCAGCCTCGACACCGCTGGCTGCCGTGAGCTCATTACGCGCGGCGTCATCGACGACGGCATGATTCCGAAAGCGGAAGCGTGCCTTGACAGCCTGCGCGGCGGCGTTCGCAAAACGCATATGATTGACGGCCGCTTGCGCCACGCGCTGCTGCTCGAAATCTTCACGCACCACGGCATCGGGACGGAAATCGTTCTTGGTCCGTAGTCCGTCGCCCGGCGCACACGGATAACGAACAACTGACGACGAACAACTGACAAATGACAACGCAAGAAACCATCGCGCAATTCCAGAAATACGTCATCGCGAACTACACGCGTTATCCCGTGTGTTTGGCGCGCGGTGAGGGCTCGTATGTCTGGGACGCGGAAGGGAATCGCTATCTCGATTTCTTTCCGGGTTGGGGCTGCGACTTACTCGGTCACTGTCCGCCGCGGGTCGTTGAAGCGGTGCGCGATCAGGTCGGCAAGCTGATTCACGTGCCGAATACCTGGTACACGGAAGCGCAGGGACAGCTCGCGCAGGCGCTCGGCGAGCGGACCGGGTGGGACGGCAAGTGCTTCTTTTGCAATAGCGGCACGGAGGCGGTGGAAGCCGCGATCAAGCTGGCCCGGCTCAACGGCAAACCGGGGCGGTACAAAATCATCACGATGCTCAACAGCTTCCACGGCCGCACGCTGGGGGCTCTGAGCGCGACGGGGCAGCCGAAATACCATCAAGGACTCGAACCGCTTCTTGCCGGTTTTTGTTATGCGCCGTTCGGCGATCTCGACGCCGTTGCCAAACTGATCGATGCCGAAACGTGCGCCATTCTCCTTGAACCGATCCAGGGCGAAGGCGGCATTAACTTGCCGCCGGACGGTTATCTCGAAGGCCTGCGCGAACTGGCCGACAAGCACAAGCTCCTGCTGATGTTCGACGAAGTGCAAACCGGCATGGGCCGCACCGGCCGCTGGTACACGCATCAACATTGGTCGGTAAAGCCGGACGTGATGACGCTCGCGAAAGCATTAGCCGGCGGCATTGCAATGGGCGGCATCGTCGCCCGGCCGGAGGTCGCCGAGAAGCTCCGGCCCGGCACGCACGCGGCCACCTTCGGCGGCAACCCCATCGCCTGCCGGGCAGCTCTGGCCACCATCGAAACCATTGAAAAAGATAACCTGCTGGAACGGGCCGAAGCGATCGGCGCGCAGTTCCAGCAACGCTTCGAGAAGCTGCGGTCGCGTTGCCCGTGGATTCAACACGTGCGCGTCAAGGGCACGATGATTGGCATTGAGCTGTCGACCGACGGCGCCCCGATCGTGGAACAATGCCTCCAGCGACGGCTGTTGATCAACTGCACGCACGGCGCCGTGCTGCGGCTGTTGCCGGCGTTGACGCTGCACGACGACCAGCTCGCGGCGGGGTGCGACATCTTGGAAGAAGTGTTATTGGCACAGAAGACTTGACTCGTTTTAGATTTGAGATTTCAGATTGCAGATTGAGCTGCAATCTGCAATCTGAAATCTACAATCTCCAATCGGTACCGCCATGCGCCATTTCCTCGACCTCCTCGACCTCACGCCCGACGAAGTCAACGATTTGCTCAACACAGCGGCCCGGCTGAAGCGCGAACACTTGAGCGGCAAGCGCAATACGAGCCTTGCCGGCCGCGTGCTCGGTTTGATTTTTGAGAAGCCGTCGCTGCGCACCCGCGTCAGCTTCGAGTCGGCGATGGCGCAGCTCGGCGGGCAAAGCGTCTTTCTTGGCGGCGACTCGGTCGGCCTCGGCAAGCGCGAGCCGGTCGAGGATTTCGCCCGCGTCATGAGCCAGTACGTGGACGCCGTCGTGCTGCGGACGTTCAGCCATCAAACCGTTGAGAAGTTCGCCGCATTTTCGACGTGCCCCGTCATTAACGGCCTGTCGGATTATTACCATCCGTGCCAGGCGCTAGGGGACCTCCTCACGATGCGCGAAGTATTTGGCGACGTCGCAGGGCGCACGCTCGTCTTCGTCGGCGACGGCAACAACGTCGCGCGCTCGCTCGCGGTCTGCTGCGGCAAGCTCGGCGTGCGCTTCGTCCTCGCGGCCCCGGACGGCTACGGCTTCGATGAGCCGTTCTTGGAAACGCTCAAACGCCAAGTACCGAACGCCCCGGTGCTGCAAAACGGCAAACCGAGCCACTCCGTGCGCGACGCCGACGTGATCTACACCGACGTTTGGACCAGCATGGGTCAGGAAGCCGAGCACGCTCAACGCTTGGCTCAATTTGCGGGCTATCAAGTCAATGGCAAGCTGCTGGCGAAAGCGCCCGCGCACGCCCGCTTCATGCACTGTCTGCCCGCCCACCGCGGCGAGGAAGTGACGGACGAGGTTTTGGACAGCGAACGCAGCATTGTGTTTCAACAGGCGGGCAATCGGATGCATGCGCAGAAGGCGCTGTTGATGTGGTTGTTGGGGGACAAGAAGAAGGGACGATCACGCGCGCTGCGGGCCAAGGTGACGCGCGGCAAGCGACCGCGGTGAAGCGGCTTGCCGAATTCCACAACGGTGTCCGACGGTATTCGGAGCCATGATTGAGTTCTTCGACCTTTTCGTGCAGAGTTCGCGGCTCCAGGAGGCCTGGCAAGACCCGACGTGGGCTGATCGCCGGTTCGCGCCGCTCTTGGACAAGAGTCCGTTACGTCCGTGGAAGCCCGACGACCCCGTTTCCAAAAGCGGGGAGCGCTGGCTCATCGGCGTCGCCACCTGGTCGGGATTCGACATGCGCCTCCTCGACGTGGTTGCCGGCGCCTTGTCTCGGAATTCAGAGCCGATGCCGGTCGTTGAGGTCTTCAACACGGCCGAATGCCGAAGCGCGGCCGACTTCAAGCGATACATCCCGAAACTTATGCCCGTCGTTGGCGCCTGGCAGGACGGCCGGCTCGATTGGACAGGGCAAGGGTACGAGGCCCGGGAACACGCCGCCCGCCGCTTCGGCTCCGGCTCGGCGGAGATTGTCGCCTATGTTCAGGATTGGACCAAAGCGCAGGCCGCTACCCCCTGAACGGTGCGCTGTGTGCGCCGGCGAAGGATCGCGCCATGCACAGGTTCGCTCGCGCTATGGGCTTTGGCATTGATGATGCCAGACGAGAATGAAAAGGAAGCCTCTCAGTAATCGTCGGGGATCACTTCGCCCCCATCCGGCGTGCTCAGCGCTTTCAGTACGGCGGGAGATATGTCATCTCGAATGGTACGCACACTGCCGTCGCAGAATGCGAAATTCGCCATTCCCTTCACGGGGCTCCCGAAACCATCCGGCGTGCGATTGATACCGAGAGCGGGATCGCGCCAACCGACCGGGTGGCCCCACGGTTTGTAGTTCCCTGCTGCTTCTCCCGCAAGAATCGTGTTCGACGTGCCGTCCGTGATTGTCTCAATCCTACGCGGCGTCGTGCCACCGAGAACGCGGGCATTCGCGGCGTAATGGCTCAGCGCGTAACCTCGTTCGTCGTGTTCCTCCTTGACGAGCGGCTGTTCGTACGTGCGGACGCGCGTCCGAAATGCCGCGGCGTTATCCGGATGGTTCCACGGCAGGTCCCGGTGGATGCGGTCGTACACCTTCTGTTCTTCAATGTAAGGCAATAGCGTCGTCTGCCAGCCGTGCAACAGCCGGCCCTGCTTATCCGCGACGGCCCCGGCCGGAAGGCCGACTCCCTCTTGTTCCAAGTAATTGTGAGAGGCAATCACAAGTTGCTTCAGATTATTCTGCGATTGGATGCGCGCGGCGAAGCCACGGCCGCCCTCCACGAGCGGTTCCGGCGATCTCACCAGCCAGGCGCTTTGATGCGTCACGCCTACGATGGCGATGCCGGCGATAAACATCAACACGATGATGGCGACGCTACTCAACGTCCAACGCCAGCGCCACACCGCGGGTTCGCACTGCTCGGCCGGCTGGCGGCGTGCATAGAACCACGTCATGAAGCGGTGCAGGCCGAAGGTGAAGACGGCCAAACAGACGCCGCCGGTGAGGAACCCTTCGCCGCTGATCGACCAATTAGGGGCGGTGCGCCAGAGATACAGGACCCAGCCGCACGTTAATTGAAAGAGAAAATCGAACGGCAGCAGGAAACCCAGGCACGCGAGCAGAACGAACACGCTGCCGAGAACCAATGCGGTGCAACCGAGCGCACGCCTCATGGGTTTTGCTCCGCAGTGAGCGCCGCATCGAGCTGTTCCGCCGTCGTCCGCCGAATCTCGCCGTTGGTTAGAAGAACAAGCTGATAATCGCCGAACACGTCCGGCTCAAAGGCGAGCAGCGCCGCCCCGCGGTCCGCCTTGCGTCCGGCGATGTAGACATATGCCATGCCGGAGGCGTCGGGCGTCTGCCAGACGCCGCTCGCAATCTCGGAACTGCTATGACTTGCCGGAAACGATCCTTCGTGCGCCGCCGCATATTTCCATAAGGCGATGCGCAGGCGGTCCAACTTGCGCTCGCGCTCCCAATCGCGGCGTTCGCGGTCGTCCGGGGCAGCCGCCGCCGGCGAACCATTCGCCAGCTTGTACGTCACGCCATCCTTTTCCCAGGCGCCGGGAGTCAGCAACTCCCGCGCGCCGGATATCATCGTCAAAACGACGACGAAAAGCAGTCCCCACAGGAACACGAGCCCCAATGCCCCGCGATAATTGAGCCGCGGCAGCACTGTCCAATCGTGGCCGAGGCGGTTCCACAACACTTGGATCACTTTGCCAGCGATCAGAAAAATGACGAGAAAGAACGAGATCGTCTGTAGCCGCAGCCGGGCCACGTCCGACAGCGAAACGGACGGCATGCCGGCATACGCGACGTCAGGTGTTCCAAACGCAGCAAGCACGGCAAGACTTACATGGAGACGGCGCAACATTGGCGTCTGCCCAGATCGGAATGAATGAGGTGCCGGAGCATTTCCGATATTAGCGGCCGAATGAGCCACCGGGAAGCGATTTCTGACGGCATCGCGTAGTTGCGCGGCAGGATGAGACTTGGAAGATCCTGTTTACCATCGTCTTATCGTCCCCACGCTGCCCGCTGCTCGCAGACCCAATCGCGAAAAGCCCGTACGACCCGCGTTTCGCCCATCGTTTCGCGCATCGCCAGAAACCGCGGCAGTTCGGCGACCGGGAAGAACGGAAAGGCGAGGCTCCTCGGCGACTGGACATAGTTCCCTTCAGCATCGAGGAGTAGAATCGTCACCGTTCGCCCGTCGAACCGCCACACTTCGGGCACGCGAAAGCGGGATAGAATATCAAGTCGATCGACGATGGTTCGGGAAACCTCGATTTCAATCGCCAAGTCCGGTGGCGGTCCCTCGACGGGGTCGTATTTCTTCTTGGTCCGCATGATCTGCTCGTTTTGAATCCAATAGCATTCATCCGGCTCCATTCCTCGTTTCGCAAGTTCTTTGCGAAGGGTCAGCGAGCCGCCACTGGCAATGTTGATCTCCAGTTCGAAGGTGAGTATCTCAATGAGTCGGCGGAGCATCGACTTGAATAGCTCATGTACCCACGAAACGGTCATGATCTCCAGGCTCCCTTCGCAATAGTTCATCCGGACTGGCTGGTCGTCGAGCGCATCGCTAATCGCAAGATAACCTTCCCAGGGAACGCAATTGAGGACAATGTGCCCCTTCTGGGTCCAGTCTTCGGCGACGGGCGGCGGCGGCGCGACCGGCGGCGGTGTGACAAGCGTACTCATGGATTCCTCCGTATGGGATGTCTTTCTACTGTAACCAATATCACCGGGAAATGCCTACGGAACGTCTTCCTGTTTACGGCGGCGAATTGACCGCGAGCCTCGCTCGCGCTACAATCCCGCCCAGCATGCGCCACGACAACCGCCGGCACGACGAATTGCGTCCGCTCACCTTCCGCCGCCGCTACACGCGCCAAGCGCCCGGAAGCGTGCTTGTTCACATGGGCCGCACGACGGTCCTTTGCACCTGCACCGTCGAACTGGCCGTACCGCCGTTTCTCGTCGGCCGCGGCAAAGGGTGGCTCACGGCGGAATACGGTATGTTGCCTGGCAGCACGAACACGCGAAAATCGCGCGATCGCGGCGGCAAAATCGACGGCCGCACCGTGGAAATCCAGCGCCTCATTGGCCGCAGCCTGCGCGCCGTCGTCGATCTGGAAAAGCTCGGCGAGCGTACCCTGTGGATCGACTGCGATGTTCTGGAGGCCGACGGCGGCACGCGCACCGCATCCATCAACGGCGCCTACGTCGCGCTCGTCGATGCTCTCGCCGCGAACAAGAATGTCCTTGGTGGGCCGGCCGGTATCCTGCGCGGCAGTGTCGCGGCGATCAGCATCGGCCTGCTCGACGACGTCGAGTTGCTCGACTTGGATTACCGCGAAGACAAGGACGCCGAGGTGGACATGAATCTCGTTATGACCGGCGCCGGGCAGTTCGTCGAAGTGCAGGGCGCCGGCGAGGAAGCGACGTTCACCCGCAGCCAACTGGATCGCCTGCTGAAACTGGGGAAGGTGGGCGTCGACGCGATTACCGCTGCGCAGCGCAAAGCGCTCGGCGCGAGTTGGCCGTTTGAGGCGACTGCGTAGACCGGAACGCGAACCACGCAAACCAACACTTCTTCGTTTGGAATCTTCTGGACAATTCCTGCCCTTCTGCTAAAGTCCCGCCCCCCACATGCAGTTCAAGCGCCCGCCGGCGGCCCGCCGGCGGCCGACTGCCGATCGCCGAAAGGAGCGCAGGATGAAGCAATTCGTAGTCGCCGTTGCCGTCGCGTGTGTACTGATCATCGTCCGCCAGGCCAATGCCCAGCCGGCGCCGACGATCAATGTCGACGAATACGAAATCACGCCCGCCGCGGGCCCCTTCGCCATCTGCGCGGCCGGCTTCACGGGAGAGGACGCCGGCGCGCGTGCTCACGATCTCGCCGTCGCCGTTCGGCAAACCTACAAGTTGCCGGCCTATACGTTTTTCGTGAACCGAAAGGAGCGGCAAGAGCGTCAGGCGAAGATCAATGAAATTCGGCAGCTCACTCCGGAAGTTGATCGGCGCAAGATTCGCGGCACGCGCGTTGAAAACGAATACGCCGTGCTGATTGGCGGCTACCAGGACTTTGATGCCGCAAGCAAAGGCGTCAAGGAACTCAAGAAACGCGTTCAGGCGGACATCGCGAGCGACAACATCACCGTCGGCTGGTTGCGGTTCGTGACTACCGTGTCCGTCGGCGGGAAGGTGGGCCCGGACGGGAAGGAAGTGCCGGGGGAAAAACGGCTCGATCATCCGTTGATGCACGCGTTCGCGACGCGCAACCCGACCGTGCCGATGGACAAGGCAGCGGTCGACAACAAACCCGATCCATTCCTGAAAAAGCTCAACGAGGACGAGCAATATAGCCTGCTCAAATGCCGCAAGCCTTGGACATTGGCCATCAAGGAGTTTCAGGGCCCCGCGACGTTGGCGGGATCGCAGTCCGATTCCAGCACGTTCCTCGAAAAGCTCGGCGTTGGAAAATCGTCGCGCGATGTGCTTACCGCCAGCGCGCTGCAAGCGCACGAGGTGGCCAAGGTGCTCCGTGACTACCCGCAACTCAAGTTAGAGGCCTATGTGCTGCACACCCGCCACAGCAGCGTCGTGTGCGTAGGCGGTTACGACAGCATCGACGATCCGAAGCTGCAACAAATGCAGCGGGAGCTTACGAAGCTGAAGTTCAACGGCGCGAAATTCGATTTCTTCAAGCAACCGCTGCCGATGCAAGTGCCGCAGTTCTAAGGGGCGGTGTATGATTCCGTGATGCGTCCCGCTATCCAAATGGGACCGATGGGACTTATCAGACCCATCGGTCCCACGCGGCACTTACTCTTGGAAACTGTAACCCGATACCTGGGCAGTAGAAGGCGCGAACAATTCGTTGTCTTCGTTGCCGTGACAGCCGTGGGCGAAAAGTAGATAGCCCGCCGCCAAAATCACGGCGATCCTTTTCAACCGCGCGGAAGAATCCCGGTGCGGCAAGCTCTGGCACTTCCCACTTTCCGGGCGCGTTCGCGCTCGTGCGACCGTCCCGTCGAGGTTGTATACGGTCCGCGAGCGTTCGGTGAGCGCTAAAGCCGTCGGCATTTCCAACTCCGCTTGCGAGCCTGCAAGGCGTCCCGCCTGTCTTCTCCAATATCAAGATTTGAGTAGCGAAGTACAATAGGCAGACGGTCTTTCTGTTCCCTTGCTCCCGGGGACTTCACCATGCAGCGCAACCCAGCGCCCGCGGTTCATCTGACGGAACAGCTTTGCCGGCCCCAGCGTGTCGGCGTCTTCGGCCATCGCGGCGTCGGCAAGACGACGCTGTTGACGGTCCTCTACCGCGAAGCGGTCGCCGGCCGGCTACCCGATCTGCGTCTCGCGGCGGCCGATGTGCGCACGGCAGAGTATCTGTCCGACAAGCTCCTTCAACTCGAAGCCGGCCAGCCGCTGCCCGCGACCCTGGCGGAAACCGAACTGCGTTTTCATCTCTATCACGGTTCGACGCGCATCGAGCTATTGTTCAAGGATTATCAGGGCGAGCACGTCGCGCTAGGCCGCGAAGAGCCGATTCGCGATTTTCTGCGTGATTGCGATGCGCTTTGGATCTGTCTTGACGCGAATGCTCTGACCACGGCGGACGAGTGTCTCCGCCGGCAGCAAGAAGTGGAACAGCTCATCGAGGACTATCTCGCTGTCGAGCCCGGTCGCACGATGGTACGGCCCGTGGCGTTGCTGCTTACGAAGGCCGATCTGGTAGAGGAGTCGGCGGCGAGCACGCAATGGGCCGACGCATTCGCGATGACGCGACATGCGCTGCGGACGCACTGCCCGCAGAGCGAGTTGTTCGCCGTGAGCTGTCTCAATCCGCGGCGCGCGGCCGAGGCGCTCGTACAGCCGCGCAACCTGGGCGCGCCGCTGATTTGGTTAGCGAACGCGCTGCAAACGCAGGACGAGAGCCGGTTGCAGCGACTCTGGTCGCTGACGCCGCAGATGACGCACGTGGAACGGAGTGTCGCCTGCGTCGTCCGCCGCTATCCAGACGCTTCGAGCACGAAGCAGCACCAGCAGCGGCTCCGTGGCGCGAAGCAGCGACAGCGCCGCCGTCGTCTTCTGACGATTGCGGCAAGTGTCGCCGTGCTCTTCAGCAGTGTCTGGGGTTACGACGCGTTCGCCTATCAGCGGGCCGCGCGCTTCGGCGCCGATCATGTCGATGACCCGAGCGCCGTCTTGGCGTGCTGGCAGAGCTTTCAATCGTGGCATCCGACGCGCAACTGGCTGCGTCCCGGGGCAGCAAGCGCGGAAGCGGAACGGCTGCGCGATCTGAGCCGGCAAGCGCGCCTGCAAAAGGGCGAGTTGCGTTTGGCCGAGCTGCGCCGCCGCGCCGCCGACCCGGATGCGGACCCGGAGGCGGTTTGGCAACAGTTCCAGGGGTTCCGGGCGGACTATCCGGAGAACGACGTCGCCGGCGAATTGCAGCAGTTGCGCGCCGCCATCAAAGTCCGCCGCGATGAACAGATCGCGCACCGCGCGCAGGCCGCTTACGATGACCTTGTCACCGCCGAGCATAGCAACGGCAGCGATTTACTCGCGCTCATTACACAGGCGGATCGGTTCCTCAACCGCTACCCCGGCGCCGCCTATGAAGCAGAAGTGCGCAAGCGCCGGGACGGTTACGTCAACCGCCTGGAAAGCGGCGACATTGAGATCGCGCGTAGTTACTCGGCCCGCCAACCGCTTAACTTCCAAACGCGGCGCGAACATTACCAGCGCTACCTTGACAAGCATTCCAGCGGCGTCTTTACGAACGAAGCGGCCGCCGCACTGCGCGCGATCGAGGCGGATTGGGACCGGCACGATTTCCGCTCGGTGCGCGATCACTTCGTCAACAAGCCCGGCGATATTCCGGAGCTAGTCGCGCGCTGCCGGTCGTATCTCGCGGTGCATCCGCAGGGTCAATTCACGGCCGCCGCCACGGAGCTACTGCGCTGGAGCGAGCGCGTCACGACGGTCGGCGAGTATCGCGTGATCTTGCGTGACGGCCATTTCGACAAGAAGGTCGCCCGCTTCTTTAGCCTGGGGCCCGACCTCTCCGTCGAGATCGAGGTCGCCGGCGTGCGCTACGGGCCGAGCAACATCACCGTCAACCAGTACGACCCGCAATGGCAGTACGAGTTTCCACGGCGGATTCGCTGGAAGCTGGGCGACCCGGTGCGGATTATCGTGACCGACCACGACTACTGGCGGCGGGCGGTTGTTGTGATCGACTCGGCCGACGACGACCCGCTGGCGATCCGACTGCTCGGCTGCGAGAATTGGTCGGGGCCGAATCGCGTCACGTTTGAATCCGACTTCGCTCTGCCCCATCTTCCTACAATTGAATAAGCGATCGAGGGGCGCGTGGAGTACGACCGCGGATGTCCGTAATCGTGATTGAACAAGCGCTGTACGGCAGCCAGGCCGGCGGCGGTTACCGCTTTGTGGCCAAATCCGCCGGCTTCCGTGAGGATTGGCTGCCGGAGGCCGAACGCCTCTGTATCGGATTCGGCGAACGGCCGGCGGGCGCGTACTGTACGGCTGCGGTCTTCGTCCAGACCCTTGACCGCAAGCACATCGCCATCGTCCAGGTCGCCGACCAGGGGACCGACGATGCCGGCCGACCGGGGGCGCTCGGTTTCCGCCTCCTCGTTTTCCCGCGTACCGCGTATGACGCATTTGGCGGCGACCCGTTTGCGCTCGCCGACAAGCTGCCGCCCGATTGGAATGCTCGGGGCGAGTTGCCCTCACTCGAATTACCCGCCACGCCACTGCCGCCGCGCACCACCGATGAGGTTAAGCAAGTCCTCCAGCGCGACCAAGGGCCGAATTTACTCGGCGCCTGCCAGGTGCTCGTGGACGGCGGTCGGGTCGTATTCGAGCGGCCCGCGCCGGACGTTGACGTGATCCGGTATTTGTGGACGCTCCTTCCCACGCGCACCCGCGCTCATTTGCGGCCCGCGAGCTTCGCGTTTGGCAACGCGCTCGGCTTCGACGCCCTCGTCACGCCGCACGCCGCCGGACCGGAGTTCGCTCACTACGTGAAGAACGAAGAGACCGGCGATTACCCGGAAGGCCGTTACGAGCGCAACCTGCAAATCGCGGCGGAGAGCGGCGACCAGCGCGACTTGGATACGCTGCTGTCGCGGCGCAGCCGGCGCGACACGCTGAAGCTCAGCTTCTTTATCCTTGCGGCGATGCTGCTAATCCCGATGTTGCTGAATCTTCTCGTGCCGCAGCCGGACCCCGAGACGAAACCGCGCGCGGCGCCGACCGCCGCGCAGCAGCGCGACGCTTTGCCAAAACTGCCGCCGGCCAAGACGCTCGATGCGCCGGAGCGCACACGGCTGACACAGTCGTTGCACAACCTTGCGGCCAAACTCGATGTTGCCGCGCCGGACCACGCGGACGCCGAACAGTTGCTCGCCGCGATCGACGAACGCCTCGGCACACCCGATCCACAGCGAAATCCCGGCAAGCTGTCGTCGGTCGGTTCGCTGGAAGCGCAACTACGCGCGCTGGCGTGGAAGCACGGCATCGATCGCTTCGACGATCCCGCGCTCAACGCGACGGAACTGGTGGAGCGCTTGCAAGAGAAATTGGCGAAGTGAGACTCTCGTGGCCGACAAATCCGCCGAACGCGTCCTGGTCGTTCCTACCGCCATTTTTCACGAGGCCGGCATTTTTCAAGGGTTCAGCCCGCGCGTGGAACATTATGTGCCGCGGCTCCTCGACCCACGCCATCTTCGTTATCGGCCGCGTTCCGAGATGGAGAGCGATCCGAATTTCAAACAAATTGTCCCCTACGTCGTGATGAAGTGGCGCGACCAGGTGTTCGCCTACACGCGCGGCAAGAAGGCGACCGAAACCCGGCTGCAAGCGCTGCGCTCGATCGGCGTGGGCGGCCATATCTCCGCGGAGGACGCCGGCCTGTTCGAGAGCCCGTATCGCGAGGCAATGTTCCGCGAAGTCGCGGAAGAGGTGTATCTCGACAGCCCCTACGAAGAACGTTGCATCGGCCTGATTAATGACGACTCCACGCCCGTAGGTCAGGTTCATCTCGGCATTGTGCATGTTTTTGAACTGACGGCGCCGAAGGTAAAACGGCGGGAGCAGGCGCTGACGCAGGCAGGCTTTGTAACGCTGGCAGAGTTGCGCACGCGTCGCGAGGAATTTGAGACGTGGTCGCAGTTCTTGCTCGATGCCTTGCCATGACGCCCACCGGGCCGGCGTGCTAAGATGCCGATGCCTCAAGTCCCTGAGGAAACAAGAATCATGTCAGTGGACTCGGAACAAGCGCCTCCGTCGCATGCCCTCGCTTCCATTCCGCGGGAGTGGCTCGAAGAGTTCGAGGCCGCGGCGCGCCGCCCTTTGGAAACGCGCTGCAAGTATGCGTTTATTCAGACGTACAAACCGGTTCTCGATGATGCGCCGTATCGCGCTTTCGATACCACGGCGGATTACCGCCGTTGGTGCGCTGAGAACTTGCCGTCGTGGTTAGGTTATGGCAGCGTTTGATTATCGTCAGGCGGTAGCCATTCGCGACGCCTTTGGACGTCACGCGGTGCGTTATCTCTTCATCGGCAAATCGGGCGCCGTGTTGCTTGGCTTTCCAGACACAACCCAAGACGCGGATGTCTTTGTGGCGAAGTCGCCGGAGAATGGACGCGCCCTAGCGGCGGCACTGCTTGATCTGGGCTTCGCGCTGACGGCTGAACAGGTGGCCGACATGGAGCGCGGCAAGGATTTCATCCAGCTAAAGAACGGCCCATTCGACCTCGACCTGGTCTTTGCGCCCGACGGCATCGAATGCTTCGAAAACGCATGGCGCCGGCACGTTGAGGTCGAGAGTTTTCCCATTTGTCATCTCGACGATATTATCGCAAGCAAGGCCGCTACCAATCGGCTCAAGGACCGGGAATCGCTTCCTCGCCTGCGCGCTTTCCGTGAGTATTGGATGCAGCAGCGGCGCGATTAGCGCGCGCGCTCGGCTGCGTTCCGTGCCGCCTCTTCCACCGCCTCGTCTCCCCACGCCGTCCCCGCCGGCCCCGCCGGAGGCTTCGGCGTCCCCTGGAATACCGGCAGACTGTCCGTTGACGCGCTGGCGGGGAGAAGAACCCCGTTGCGGTCCACCGCCCGCGTCTGCCCGGCGTACGGCACCGCCAAGACCGGCGTTCGATAGCGCAAACGAACACACACCCGTCGCGGCGGCGCGATTTCGACGCGCTGCACCTTTTCCACCCACGGATCTTTGGCGAACGCGGCGGCGAGGCGGGTCGTCAAATCATTCTCGAGCAAATGAAGTTGATCGGGCAAGCCGCTGTAATACTGCACTTCCGCGAGAAAGTCCGCACGCTCCATCCCGGCCGGCGGCATGCACTCCACCTCGGAAAGGCTGATGCGATAGCGCTCATCGCCGCGGAGTTTCTCGTGAAGTTGTCGCCCAAGAAGAATCAGACCGATCACCGCGACGAGCGGCAGAAGGATGAGCAGCAGGATCGGCTTTTGAACGTACGACGCCGCCGGGACCGGCGGGCTTCCTTTCCCTTTCGCGCTGCGGGCGCGCTTCGCATCCTTCGCGTCGAACATTTTGCACCGCTTACCAAACGGTCAATTCCAACTCCAAGGCCACGGCAAAGCGCTCCTGCACCTTGCTCTGAACGAGATCGATGAGCCGGAGCACATCGCGACTGCTGGCGCCGGGGTGTACGAGGATGAAGTTGGCGTCCCGCTCGCTCACTTCCGCGCCGCCGACTTTGGTTTTCGCGAGGCCCGTCTGTTCAATGAGTCGGGCGGCGCTGAGGCCGCGCGGGTTTTTGAACACGCGGGCCGCGGCCTGAAAGCTGAGCGGCTGCGTGGCCTTGCGTTGAATCCACGCCTTGCGCATGTGCTTCACGATGGCGTCGGCGTTGTCGCTTTCCAGCTCGAATTCCGCGGTCAAGAGCACCAGGTCGTCAAGGTTACTCGAATGCTCGCCGAACCGCAGCTCGTCGCGTTCGCGGACTTGCACTTCACCGTCGGTGTCGAGAACTTCGACCAGGCGGACGTACTGGCCGATGTCGCCGGCGCGGTCGCCGGCGTTACAACGGAGTGCGCCGCCGACCGTGCCGGGGATGCCGACCAACGTTTCCAACCCCGCGAGGCCGTGTTGCGCGGCGTGCGAGATCAGCGCGGACATCGCGGCGCCGCTCCCCGCGCGGACGCGGCGGCCTTCCACGTGGATCTGCGTGAACGCCGGCTCGTGGAGGCGCAAGACGACGCCGCGGACGCCTTCGTCACGCACCAGGATGTTGCAGCCGCCGCCGAGGACGCGCAGCGGCAACTTCGCCTGCCCGCACTGCCGAACCACCGCGGCCAACTCATCGCGTGTGCGCGGCTGCGCCAGCATTTCCGCCGGGCCGCCGATCTTGAGGTAGGTGTACGGCGCGAGCGGCTCGTTGCGCTGGACGATGGCGTCGAGGTCTTCGAGCGGACGCATAAGGGTCCCTTTCGTCGCCCCATCATAGGCCGGAGCGCGGGGCAGCGTCAACGCGAAGGGTCGTGAGTGGTGAGTGGTCTCATTCCGAAACGCTGTTTCGGAATGTCTTTCGCGAAACTCTGTTTCGCACGTGAGCGGAACGAAACACGGTATCAAGGAACCGGGTTCCCGAACGGGCGTTTGGGAACCAGACCAACGAGACCACTCACCACTCGCCACTCACCACTCACCACTCACCAACGAAACAATTGCCTCCGCGCCTCCGCTCGCCATAATGCACGAAGTCCGCGAGGGAGACCGCATGTCGCAAACGTCCGCTACGCTGCTGAATCGGCTGCGCCAACCGGGCGACGATTCCGCCTGGAAAACTCTGCTCGATCTGTACACGCCGCTTCTGACGAGCTGGCTGCGGCGCTATTCCCTGCAAACATCGGATGTCGACGACCTCGTGCAAGAGGTGCTGGCCGTCGTCGTGCGCGAGCTGCCGCGGTTCGAGCACAACCGGCAAACGGGCGCGTTCCGAAGCTGGCTGCGGAACATCCTCGTCAACCGGTTGCGCGAGTTCTGGCGCGATCGGCGTTACCGGCCGACGGCGGGCGGCAGCGAAGTGGAAGCGCTGCTCGAACAGCTCGCGAAACCGGACAGCGATCTGAGCCGGCTGTTTGATCGTGAACACGATCAGCACGTCGCCCGCCGCTTGTTGCAGCTTGCCGAGCCGCAATTCACGTCTGGTACCTGGCTGGCCTTCCGCCGGCATGTCCTGGAGGGCCTGCCCGCCGAGCAGGTTGCCGCGGAGTCGGGCATGTCGGTGAACGCTGTGTGTATTGCCAAATCTCGTGTTCTTCAACGGCTGCGCCAGGAAAGTCGCGAACTGCTCGATTGAAGAACATTTTCTTGAAAGAGTGCGACAAGTCGTGTCCTTCCTATGTAGATCAAGCCGCCAGCTTGATCCACAGCCAAGGAGCGAACCTATGAACGCCAGTCCAGCCGCCCATCCGGACGCGGAACGGTTACGGGCCTACGGCCTCGGACAGCTCGATGCCGACCAGGCGTCCGCAATCGAAGTGCATGTCGCCGCCTGCCAGACGTGCTGCGAGTCCCTCGTTACGGTGCCGGACGATCAATTGGTTTCGCTCCTGCGCTCGGCCGTCTCGTCGGCGACCGAGCCCGACGCGGACGCCCGCTCCACGTTGCCGCCCTCGGAAAAGCAGGCCGAGGCGTTTCGTGAACAGGCGACGCTCGTTCATCCCGCCAAGTCAACGAGCGACTTGGAGGTCCCGCCGGAGCTGGCCGAGCATCCGCGGTACCGCATCGTCGAACTGCTCGGCGTGGGAGGGATGGGAGTCGTGTACAAGGCAGAACATCGACTGATGGAAAGGTCCGTCGCGCTCAAAGTCATCGACCGTAGTCTCACCAACAAGCCGGCGATGGTCGAACGCTTTCGCCGTGAAGTGAAAGCGGCCGGTCAGCTCAATCATCCGAACATCGTTCATTCGTACGACGCGGAACAGGTGGGCGACATGCACTACCTCGTCATGGAATTCGTGGCGGGGACGACGCTGGCCCGCGTCGTCGAACACGAAGGGCCGTTGCCCATCGAGCGCGCCTGTGACTATGTCCGCCAAGCCGCCCTGGGGCTGCAAAAGGCGGCGGAAAATGGCATGGTTCACCGCGACATCAAGCCGCAAAACTTGATGCTTACGCCGAACGGCCAGGTCAAGATTCTCGACTTCGGCCTCGCTCGCGTGGCGAGTGAGACGGTGCCGTCCCTTGCGGAGGGCGATCTGCGGCAGCTTGCGGCGGATGAAAAATCGCGCGAATCGTTGACACAGATCGGTTCGGTGATGGGAACGCCGGACTACATGGCGCCGGAGCAGATCACGAACGCGCACGCCGCCGACATCCGAGCCGACATCTATAGCCTGGGTTGCACGCTGTACTTCCTGCTGACGGGACGGGTGCCGTTTCCGACGAAGGGCGTTTTCGACAAGCTGATGGCGCACACGGAACAGCAACCAACGCCGCTTGCCAAATGGCGGCCCGAAGTGCCGATCGAGTTGGCCCGCGTCGTCGAGAAAATGATGGCGAAGAACCCGGAGAAGCGCTATGCGACGCCGGCGGAAGTCGCCGAAGCGCTGGAGCCGTTCACGGGCTCAAAGAAACCCGCGCGCCGCCGCCTCTGGTTGATCGCTGCCGCCGCCGCTTTGTTCGCCGTCCTCATCCTCGGAGGCGTCATGATCTACGTGCAGACGGACAAGGGCGAATTCGTTATCGACGCCGCGGACGATAGCGTCGCGGTTGCCGCCAAAGGGCAGACGCTCAAGATCATCGATCAGGATTCGAAGCGCGAGTATCAAGTGAAGCTCGGCGCGCAGGACATGCGCAGCGGTAAGTACAAACTCGTTGCGACGGAACTGCCGGGCGACAAGGAGATCAGCTCGGACAAGGAGACTTTCGACATTGTGCGCGGCGGGAAGACAAGAGTGACGGTGAGCTTCCGATCGAAGGGATCGAACAACGCGGTCATCAAGAAGTTCAATCCCGTGGACGCCAAGCCGATCGCGCGGGACGGCGTCACGGCCGCGGAGAGCGGCTGGAAGATCGAGGCGAAGGAACAACGCGAGAATATCCCTCTCTTCGAGGTGAAAGATCCGGGCGTGGACGACTGTACGGTGCTTTACAAAGCGAAGATCAAGTCGGCCGACGTGAAGGGCAGGGCCTATCTTGTCATGTGGTGCCGCTTTCCCGAAGGGGAAGCCTTTTCCAAGGGTTTCGGCAACGCAATCCGAGGCACGACGGACTGGGCGGAGTATCAGATTCCGTTCTACTTGAAGAAAGGTGAAAAACCGGACCTCATCAAGCTCCAATTCACCTTCGAGGGAAGCGGAACGGTGTGGATCAAGGACATCGAGTTGGTGCGGGCGCCGCTGCCGCCGCAAGGGAAGTAAAAACGTTCGAGCCCGACGGGTCAACGAGGGGCGCCGGCAGCCGTCGTTGACGCGTCGGGCTCAGCGCGTTTGCTACAATGAAGGCGATGCCTTCCGCAGCCACCGCCGCCGTTCGGCCCGCTCTCGCCGTCCTCGTCAGCGGGGGACTCGATAGCGCTATTCTCCTCGCCGAATCTCTTTCGAATCATTCGTCGGTCCACCCGCTCTACGTTCGTCAGGGCCTTTATTGGGAGCCGGACGAGCTACGGCATCTGTACCGTTTCCTCGAAGCAATTCACGCGCCGACACTGCGGCCATTGCACATCCTCGACCTGCCCGTGACCGACGTGTACGGCGAACACTGGAGCACGACCGGCCGTGACGTGCCCGACGCCGCTTCGCCCGATGAAGCGGTTTTTCTTCCCGGCCGAAACGTGCTGCTCCTCGCGAAAGCAATGCTCTGGTGCCATTTGCACAACGTGCCGGAGGTCGCGCTGGCGCCGTTGGAAAGCAATCCCTTTCCCGATGCGACTTCCGCATTCTTCGAGGGGTTTCAGAATGTGGTGAATCAGGCGGTTGGCGGCAGCGTCCGGATATTGCGGCCGTATGCGGGCTTGAGTAAGCGCGAAGTGATGCACCGCGGTCGGGGGTTCCCCTTGGAGTTGACATTCTCCTGCATCCGACCGATCAGCGGCAGGCACTGTGGACGCTGCAACAAATGCGCGGAACGCCGAAATGCCTTCGCCGATGCGGCGATGGTCGACCGGACGGAGTATCAGAACGTTTAATCGAAACGGGGTCGGGAACGTTGCTCTTGGAGCTCCGGACCCTGCTTGTTTTTGACCCTCCCCGATGAACAATGGGCCGGCGCTTTGGGTTACATTCCTTACACGCCAATTGCTTGATTTGGCGGTAAGCAACGTTTCCCGATACGACGCGGCGCATCGGCGACACGCTGCCCAACGACATAACTCCTTATGTGTGCGCGTCTTGCAGCAATACGAATAGGAAAACGCTCGAATGCCGATTCGTTGCACTCCTCCCCAAAATCGAGGTTTCGTATGTGTGGGGTGTAATGTAAGTAACGAATCCGGGCATACCCACGAAGTTGGGGAACTCGAACAGCTTCTAAAATGAAGGGGCAGGAATTTCGCATGAGCGTCCCCAACCCCTTTATTTGAGACGGTCCAAGGAATAATCGATGTACCGCGTCACGCGCGAGATCACCTTCTGCTACGGCCATCGTCTCCTAGATTACGACGGCAAGTGCCGCCACCTTCACGGCCACAACGGCAAGGCGGTCCTCACGCTCGAAGCCGACCGGCTTGATCCCCTCGGCATGGTCATGGATTTCTCGCGCATCAAGCACGTCGTGCAGACATGGATCGACGAGACGCTCGATCACAAAATGCTGCTGCACCGCGATGATCCTATGCTGCCGTTTCTTCGGCAACAGGGCGAGCCGGTTTTCGTCATGGACGTGAACCCGACGGCGGAGAATATCGCGAAACTCATTTACGACTTTGTCCGCTCCCAAGGATTTCCGGTAAGCGAAGTGAAGCTCTGGGAAACCGAGACGTGCTACGCGACCTTCGCCGGCGAGCGTTGAGTGTTGCACTTATCGCTTTTTCGGTTGACACCCGTCCGCCGGCAACCGTAAGATGATCGCGTGGTCGTTAGGCCACGCCCTTTCTGTTTGCTGTCGGCGATCCTTTCTTCCCCTTTTGGGAAGGCTGCGTCCCACCCGAAGCGTGTACAGCTCTCTCCAGTCTCCGTGGAGAGGCCAATGTCGGCTTGAATCGGTTCCGCAAGGGGCCGTTTAAGCGTCCGAACCTTCCGGAAGCGGCGCGCTCGGCCCGAGCCCCCCTGGGCCACGCCCGCTTCCGGATGTTCTTTGCGCACGCGGTTCACCTAGCCAACCCCTCCCTCACTCGTACAAAACCCCTGTTCCCACCAGCAAGATCGCGCCGGCCCCGCGAGGAGAGACCCTTCATGGCGACCGTGAGCCTGCCCGAAGCGCACCAGGGGTTCGGGGCGACGACGCGCAAAGATGCCTGGTGGGCCGGACCGCTGCTCACGTTGGTCGGATTGCTGGCGTTCCTGATCTACGCGAACGTCATCGTGTTCGCGGTGCCGGGATACTTCGAGATTCGGCGCGACAAAAATCATTTCTGGGGTGCAGACAATCCCGCGGTGGCGCCGTATCTCGCTCCTTTCAGCTCGCCGCTGATTTACGACGCACAGAGTCATCACGCCTGGAGCGGCGCTGCGAAGCCAGGTTGGTGGCCGAGTTGGTTCCCGTTCAGCTCGGCGATGTTGATTCTGATCTTCCCAGCCGGCTTCCGGCTGACTTGTTACTACTATCGCAAGGCGTACTACCGGGCGTTTTGGGCCGACCCACCCGCGTGCGCCGTCGGCGAACCGCGGAAGAGCTATTGGGGCGAGAACCACTGGCCGCTCTTATTGCAAAACATCCACCGCTACTTCCTCTACTTCGCGCTCCTCTTCATCGTGTTCCTGACGTGGGACGTGATCTATGCGTTCTGGTGGCCGACCGACCGGGCCGGCAATCTGCTTGCGGATGGCGGACATCAGATCGGCATGGGCTTGGGCACCCTCATCATGGCGGTGAACGTCGTCTTGATCGCCGGCTTCACGTTCGGCTGCAACTCGCTGCGGCACCTCGTCGGCGGCCGGCTCGATTGCTTTAGTTGCCCGCACAACGTCGCCCAGCAACGCGGCGGTTACAAACTGTGGCGCTGCGTAACGTCGTTCAACGAACGCCACATGCTGTGGGCCTGGCTGTCGCTGTTCAGCGTCGGGTTTACGGACTTCTACATCCGCATGTGCGCGGCAGGGTACTGGCACGATTTGCGGTTTATCTAGCGCGTTTAGCCGCCCGTCTCGGATGGGCGCTTTCGCAAAAGCGCCCGTCCGAGACGGGCGGCCAAACTGAGGTTCAATGATGGATTACGAGACGCACGAACACGATGTCCTGGTCATCGGCGCCGGCGGCGCCGGTCTTCGCGCCGCGATTGAAGCGTCGGCGTCGGGAGTCTCCGTCGGACTCGTTTGCAAATCATTGCTGGGCAAAGCCCACACCGTGATGGCCGAAGGCGGCATCGCGGCGTCGCTGGCCAACGTCGATAACCGCGACAACTGGATGGTCCACTTCGCCGACACGATGCGCGGCGGGCAGTACGTCAACAACTGGCGCATGGCCCAACTCCACGCCCAGGAGGCGCCGGCCCGTGTTCGCGAATTGGAAGCATGGGGCGCGGTGTTCGACCGCACGAAAGACGGCCGCATTCTGCAACGCAATTTCGGCGGCCACAAGTATCCGCGGCTGGCCCACGTCGGCGACCGCACCGGCCTCGAAATGATCCGCACACTCCAGGATCACGGTATCCATCAGGGCATGTCGGTTTACATGGAATGTACGATCATTAGCCTTTTGAAAGACGGCAACCGCATCAGCGGCGCGTTCGGCTACTACCGCGAAAAGGGCCGTTTTGTTCTGTTTAAGGCGAAGGCGGTCGTGCTCGCGACCGGCGGCATCGGCAAGTCGTATAAGATCACGTCGAACAGTTGGGAATACACCGGCGACGGCCATTCGCTCGCGTACAACGCCGGGGCCGAGCTGATCGACATGGAGTTCATTCAGTTCCACCCGACGGGCATGGTCTGGCCGCCGTCGGTCCGCGGCATCCTCGTCACCGAGGGCGTCCGCGGCGAGGGCGGCGTGTTGCGGAACAGCGAAGGCAAGCGCTTCATGTTCGGCGACATCCCGGACAACTACCAGCCGCAAACCGCCGACAATGAGGAGGAAGGTTTCCTCTATGTCATCGGCGAAAAGTTCCACGGCAAGGATTCGCGCCGGCCGCCGGAGCTGTTGACGCGCGACCATGTCGCCCGCTGCATCGTTCGCGAGGTGAAGCAAGGCCGCGGCAGCCCGCACGGCGGCGTCGTCCTCGAATTGGAGACGTTCGCCACCTGGATGCGAAAGCGCGTTTCCAGCTTCAACGCCGCCGAACATTGGAAGAAGAAGCTGCCCAGCATGTATCACCAGTTCAAAGAGCTGGGCAACGTCGATATCACCAAGCAGCCGATGGAAATCGGCCCCACAACGCATTACGTCATGGGCGGCGTGCGCGTCGATGCCGATACGCAGATGTCGGGCAAAATTCCCGGCCTGTTCGCGTGCGGCGAATGCGCGGCCGGCATCAACGGCGCCAATCGACTCGGCGGCAATTCGCTTTCCGATCTGCTTGTCCTCGGCAAACGCGCCGGCGAATACGCGGCGAAGTACGCGAAGGAACAAGCGGCCGGCCAGGTCCACGCCGATCAGCTCCAAGAAGCCGAACGCTGGTCGCTCGCCTTCATGGACGCTCCGCAAGGCGAGGAGAACCCGTACAAAGTGCAGACCGACTTGCAGGACATGATGCAAGACCTCGTCGGCATCGTCCGCAAGGAGGACGAAATGTCGCGCGCCCTCGACGGACTCGGCCAACTGTGGGAGCGCGCGCGAAAAGTGCGGGCGGTCGGCAACCGTGAGTACAACCCCGGCTGGCACACGTGCATGGATTTGCCCAATCTTCTGACGGTGTCGGAAGCCATCACCCGGGCCGCCATCTTGCGCAAGGAGAGTCGCGGCGGTCAATTCCGCGACGATTATCCGAAGAAGAACAGCAACGAATTCGGTAAGGTGAACAGCGTCGTCTGGAAAGGCGACGACGGCCGGATGCAAATTCGGCTTGAGCGCATCCCGGAGATGCCTGCGGACTTGAAGGACGTCATCAAGGATCAGAACGAAGGAAAGCTGCCGGAGGAATTGGCGTAGCGAGCGCTAGCGCCTTGCGGGAAAAGAGGAGAACGGCAATGACCGTAACAGCGACGAAACGACGGCGTCGCCCCCCCCGTCCGGACCACAAGAAGGTCAGAAACGCCGCAGACCGGTGCGGGCAAACTCAATGGGAAGCGGACGGTCCCAAGGTGATTGTGATCCCCCGCGAAGCGCACACGTACGCCGGTTTTCTCAAGTGGGTGTCGGCGGATTCATTTCCCGAGAAGCTGCGCGTGACCTACTACGCTGGTGATGTGAGCGTGGACATGAGCGAAGAGAATATTGATACCCATGCCGAAGTAAAGAACGCTGTTTACCCCACTCTGTACACGCTCCTGGCGCAACAAAACTTCGGCAAGCTCTATACGGACGGCGTCCTGCTCTGCAATGAGGCAGCCGACGTCTTCAATAACCCTGACGCCATCGCCGCGCGATGGGAAACGCTCGAGTCGGGAAGACTCTCGTTCATCACTCGCAACGATTCGCGGCGAGCGCTGGAAGGAACTCCAGATTGGGTGCTCGAAATCCTGAGCGACAGCTCTGTGTCAAAGGACAAAAAGCTGCTGCGCGAGGCCTATCATCGGGCCCGAATTCCGGAATACTGGCTTATCGATGCTCGTGGCGACGCCATCAACTTTCAAATTCTGAGCTGGCGACAAAGCGGCTATGTTGCCGTACCAAGTAAAGACGGCTGGTTGTACTCGAAGGTGTTTGGACATAGTTTTCGACTGACCAGGGAACGTGACCGGCTCGGCGTGTGGGTGTACAACCTCGAGGTGCGACGCGAAAACGGAAGAGGCAAGGCGGGACAATAACTCATGCCACAAGCCACCTTTCGCATCTGGCGCGGCGACAAGTCCGGCGGCCAGTTCAAAGATTACACCGTGGATGTCGGCGAGGGCGTGGTCGTCCTCGACTGCGTACACCAGATTCAGGCGACGCAAGCCGGCGACCTCGCCTGCCGCTGGAACTGCAAGGCCGGCAAGTGCGGCTCGTGTTCGGCAGAGATCAACGGCAAGCCGCGGCTCATGTGCATGACGCGCATGGACACGATTCCGATGGACGCGCCCATCATCCTCGAACCGATGCACGCGTTTCCGCTCATGAGGGACCTCGTGACGGACGTGTCATGGAATTACACGATCAACAAGAGGATCCCGCCCTTCAAGCCGCGCCCGCCCGACGCGCCCGACGGCACTTGGCGCATGAGCCAGGAGGAAGTCGATCGTATTCAGGAATTCCGCAAGTGCATCGAGTGTTTCCTGTGCCAGGACACCTGCCATGTGCTCCGCGATCACCACATGATGGGCGAGGCCGGCAAACCGCCGGGCGAGGGGGGCGAGTTGTTTGGCGGTCCGCGGTTTATGATCCGCGTCGCCAGCTTGGAAATGCACCCGCTCGACACGGCGAACCGGCTCCGGCTGCTGAAAGAAGACCTCAATATCGGCCTGTGCAACATTACGAAATGCTGCACCGAGGTCTGCCCGGAACACATTCACATCACCGATAACGGCATTATTCCGCTGAAAGAGCGTGTCGTGGATGAGTTCTACGACCCGGTCCTGCGGCTGATTCGCGGCGTTGGCAAGCTCTTTGGCTTAGGTCAGAAAGAACGCGCGCCGTTGCCGGTGGTGTCGAACGAGGGGCGCTGAGGCGTTACGTTTGCCGCCGGATGTCGCGACACGTAGCAGAGACTTCTACCGCGGCGGTGCGCCATTTCGTCCCTGGCTTCGTCCCACTCTTCTGGGCGCTGCCGCCGGCGCTCGCCATAATGACACATCTGCCTTCCCGATGAATTCCCCGGAGACTTGCCATGCACCGTCGGCCGCCGCTGCGTCTTTTGCTCGTTGGTCCGCTGCTCGCCGCCCTCGCTTCTGCGGTTCGTGCCGACGACTGGCCGCAGTGGTTGGGGACTTACCGTGACGGCGTCTGGCGCGAAACCGGCATCCTGACGAAGTTCCCGCAGGGCGGGCCGAAAGTCATTTGGCGTGTTCCCATCGCCGGCGGCTTCTCCGGTCCCGCGGTCGCCGACGGTCGCATCTACGTCATGGATCGCGAAGGCGACGAAGTAAAGAAGGGGTCCGAAACTCCGGGCAAGGACGGCCTCAAAAGCAAAGAGCGCGTTCTCTGCCTCGACGCGAAAGACGGCAAGGAGCTGTGGAAGCACGAATACGATTGCCTCTACAAGGTGCTTTACCCCAGCGGCCCGCGCACGACGCCGGTCGTGAAAGGCGGCTACGTTTGGACGCTCGGCTCGATGGGCGACATCTGCTGCCTCGAAGCCGACAGCGGCAAGCTCGTGTGGACGAAGAACCTGCCCAAGGAATACAACACGAAGCCGCCGCTCTGGGGCTACTCGGCGCACCTGCTCGTCGATGGCGACAAAGTGATTAGCCTGTGCGGCGGCGATGGGAGTGCCGTCGTCGCGCTCAACAAACTGACTGGTGAAGAATTGTGGAAGGCGCTGATGGTTGAAGAAGTCGGCTACGCCCCGCCGATGATCTTTGAAGCGGGGGAGCATCGCCAGCTCATTGTCTTTCACACCGAAGCCGTGAACGCCCTCGATCCGGAATCAGGCCAGCTCTTCTGGTCGCAAAAGTTCCCCGGCAAGCCGCCGGAACGGCCCGGCATCACCGTCGCGACCCCGAAAAAATCGGGCGACCTCCTCTATCTCACGGAACCGCACCACGGCTCGTTGATGCTCAAATTCTTGCCCGAACGGCCCGCCGTAGACGTTGTGTGGCGGTCGAAGGAAAACGCGAGCCTTTCCAAAACCGACGGCTTGCACGCGCTCATGAGTACGCCGGTCGTCAAGGACGGCTACGTCTACGGCGTTTGTTCGTTCGGCGAGCTGCGCTGCGTCAACGCCCAGACCGGCGAACGCATTTGGGAAACTTACGACGCGACGAGCGGCAAAAAGCAGCTCTTCGCGAACGCTTTCCTCGTGCCGCAAGGGGAGCGCTTCTGGATCTTCAACGACCACGGCGACCTCATCCTCGCCGACCTGTCGCCCAAGGGTTATAAGGAAATCGACCGCGCCCACATCATCGAACCGACACTGACCAGCCGCGGCCGCGAAGTGGTCTGGTGCCACCCGGCGTTCGCAAATAAGTGTTTGTACGTGCGGAATGATAAGGAGTTGATCTGCATTTCACTGGCGGGGAGTCGTCTGTAGTCGCCACCGTTTAGCGGTCGTTCGCAGAACCAGCGGGGCCAGCCCCAACGGCGGTCCTCCGGCGGTTCTGCGAACTGGCGCTAAACGAGTGGAGAGTGTGCTCACTTCTTCTCCCGTTTCAACACCTCAATAATGCACCCATCGGTCGCCTTGAACGCCTTCGGCCGTTCCCCGCCGCCGGGTTTTAAACAGAGCTTATACGTGTCGGCGTCCACTTCATAAAGGACCTGTTCGCTCTTGCCCTTCTCCGGCCCTTCGGTGAAGGTGATATCCATCTCTTTCGGCTTCTTCGCCGGGTCGATCTTGAACGTGCCCTTGTAGATGACGCCCATCGAGTCGAACGTGAAGTCGTTGCCTTTGACGGTCAGTTTGCTCCCCTTCACGGCGTCGCCTTCGACTTTGCCGCCTTCGGTTTCGAGGGAGACCACGATCCAAGTGCCCTGGAACAGGTCGAGGTCTTTCTTGACGTCGTTTGCCGGCTTGTCGGCTTTGTCGGCGCCCAGCAGCAACGCGATGCCGACAAAGAGAATTGCATTCTTCATGGATTTGCCTTTCGGTCGAGTGGTCCTATTTCTCACGTTTGAGCGTAACGAGCACGTGCTCGCTCCCCTCTTTCGCCGCCATTTCCTTGGGCCGTTCCTTGTCCGGCATGGCGAAACACAGCTTCAGCGTGTCGCCGTCGACGGCGTAGAGGCCGTATTGCTTTTTGCCCTTATCCTCGCCGTCGGTGATGTTGAGATCGATCTGTTTCTTGGCGGGGTCCAGCTTCATCGTGCCGGCTTCCGTTTGATCTTTGTATTTGGCCGTGTACTTGTCGCCCGCGAACGTGAGAACCAGCGTTTTCAGGTCCTCGTCGGGGAAGGGCTTGCCGTCCTGCGCGCCCGCCGTGGCTTTCCACGTACCCTTGAACTTGTCGAGTTCCTTCTTGGCGTCGTCGTTCGGCGTGTCCGCGGCGACAAGCAACCCGGCGGCGACGAGCAGCAGCAAGCGTGCTCTCATAATACGCTCCTCATGAACGGGATCGAACAGGACGAGCAACAGCATAACGCCGCGTGGCCGGGCGGCAACAGAAAACCGGCTCAATCTCGGCGCAATAATAACAGGGTCATGTCATCTTGCGACTCGGCTCTGCCCGTGAAGCTCTCGACCGCGTCGCGCGCCGCCTCATCGCACTGTGCCAACGGCAAGTTTGTGCGCACGCCGCCGAGCGCTGCACGCAGCCGTTCCTCGCCGAACATCGTCTCGTTATCGGGCGCGCGCGCCTCCGTGAAGCCGTCGGTGTAGACGACAAGCGTTTCCCCCGCCGCCAGCGTGACGCGGACATCCGCCAGACCGAGATTGCCGGCGCCGTAGCCGAGCAACCGGCCGGTCGGGAGTGCGACCGGTTCGACCGTGCCGTCGGGACGGCGCAGCAGCGGCGGCGGATGGCCGCCGGACGCCAACACCACCTCACCCGTTGTCGGGTCGTAGATTCCGTGAACCAACGTCACGAACATCGCCGACGGATTATCCACCGCCAAGGCGTCGTTGAGGGCGGTGAGCGTTTCGGAGGGACCGTGCGCCGCGGGAGCGAGATGACGGCAGAGCGTGCGGACCGCGACCATGAAAAGGGCGGCCGGCATGCCCTTTCCCGAAACGTCGCCGACAAAAAACGCCAACTTGCCGCCGAGCGAAAAGAAGTCGTAGAAATCGCCCGACACCTCGCGCGCCGGGTGGACACGGGCAAACAGCTCGAAATTGCGCTCGCCGAGTGGTTTGAAATTCGTCGGCAGAAAGCCTTCCTGAATCTCGCGGGCCATCTCGACTTCCTGCCGGAGCCGGGCCTCGCGGACCAACTCGGCGTGCAGCGAGGCGTTTTCCAGCACCACCGCCGCTTGCAGCGCAACCGCCGTCAGCAGTTGCAAATCATCGCCCGTAAACGTGGTGCCGGCCCGCGAACGATCCAGTTGAATGACGCCGAGCCGCCGGCCGTCGGAACCGATCAACGGCGCGCACAGCAGCGACCGAAAGCTCAAATTAAGGAGTGTGGCGCTGGTCGCGAAGCGGCCATCCGCGCGAACGTCCTCGCTCAAAATGCCGACGCCGTTTTCCAGGGCCTGATGCACGATCGTCCGACTGTACGCGAAGGCGCCGCGATCGTCCTCGTCGCGGCTGCGCTGCGCCCGCACGGCGAGGCGGTCGCCGTTGCCGAGCAGCACCATGCCGCGCTCGGCTTGCGGAAAAAGGTTTAACAGATGGTCGAGCATCTTGCCGAGCAAGGGCTCGATTTCAAGCGTGCGGGCCAGGAGCTGCGAGATTTCAAGAACGACTTGCAGCTTGTGTGCCGGGTTCTGCGTGTAGAGCGTGTGGCTCGCGGGTTGTGCGGGCACCTGCTCGCGGACGATGAGGCCGTCCTCGGCCAACGTCGATTCGGGTTCGGCATCGGCGCGCAAACCAAACAAATACGGGCCGACTTGCAGCGTGTCGTTCTCGTGGATGGCGACTTGCCCCGAGACGCGCTCACCGTTGACGTAGGTGCCGTTGCTGCTGCCCAGATCCTCGACCAGAAAACCGTCGCCGGCCACGACGAGCTGCGCGTGCCGCCGGCTGACCGCCGTCGATTCCAGGAGAATGTCGCAATCGAGTTGTCGCCCAATGCGGATGGTGCGGCCGTCCAGCGGAAATTGCCGGCCGACTTCCGGACCACGGAGCGTAACGAGGATCGCCATGCCCCTGTTTTACCGCTGTTTGAGAGCGAATACCAGCGCTGCCGAGGATAGAGGATAGAGAATCGAGGATTGAGGATGGAAGATAGTGGATGGAAGCACAAACAGACTGAATTTAGCGCGCGGATTTGCAAAACGAGGCAGCTCGGTCCATCATGCGGTTTAGCATGGCTCCGACGTGTTGCCAGCCGGCATCTAATTCGCGATGCTGCGGTTCGATGATGTAGGCGCAGTCAAGAGCATGATCCAACCATGCTTGCGTTTCCATGGCTTCCGCTTGAGCCTCGTCGAGCTTGTTTACGAACGCTGCCGGGTATCGGCGTCGCGCCCAGCTTTCGGCAATCATTGCGCTAACGGCCCGTGAGGAGCGACGAATCTGATCGGTTAGAGAAAATCGTCCTTCTCGAGGAAATCTCTGAGTGACAAGAAAGACTTTGCGGGCGTTCTCGCGCGCCACTCGATAAACATCCAATTCGCGAAAGCTGGAAATCAGGGCCATCTTGGGCTTCCCCTTTTCTCCGAGTTCTACCCTCAATTCTCAACCCTCGATCTTCAATCCTCAATCCTCAATCTTCAATCTTCAATCTTCAATCCACAACCCTCAATCCTCAACCCTCCCTGCTTACTTCATCGCACTCGCCGGCGGCGGCGGCTTATTCGCACGTCCCGGAATCCAGGCGTTGATGGCGCTCAGAATGTTGAGGCGAAACGAATCGGCCTCTTTGACGCCGTGCAGCGTCATCGCCGTTTGCCCCTTGGAAATGATTTCAAGATTTGCCGAGCGGAAAAACGTGTTTGTGCTGCCGGGCTGGAAGCGGACGTCGTCGATGTCGGCCAACGCGACCTCGCGGCTTGGTTTGGCTGGGTAAAGGCCGCGAATCATGAGGCGTCGATTCGTCAATGTGTAGCGCCGGCCGACGAACGGAAGAACTTTCTTGAAGTAAAACGGCGCCAGCAGCAGCCAGCCGAGCGGCGCGAGGATGATGCTCTTCTGCAAGGCGGCGCCCAGTTGGGCCACGCCGGGCGTCGCGGCGACGGAGGGCCATGTCTCCCGAATCACCGCCTCGCCGAATTGCGGCGCGACCACGCCGGTGAAAATCTGCCGTTTCGAGTCCACCATCGTGCCCATGTCCGTCTCCTGCCGCCTTCGCTCTGCAATCGGCGCTAATTTCAGACGCGATGAATGGTTATTGATACGTTCGCGCGGCGGTTTGCCAAGGCGTTTACGCGAGACGCCGCCGCGGGTATACTGGCGGACGCACCCCACTTTATGGAGGCGCCGGAATATGCTCGATCCGCTCGATGAAGTGCTGGAACAACTCGAACTGGTGAAACAGCAGAAACGCCGCTGGAAGGCGATCGCCTTATCGCTCGCCGGCGTATTAGGCGTGATCGTGCTCGGCTTCGTCGTCATGCTGTTCGGCATGCAGCGCCGAGCCCACATCGAACGTGCGCTCGCCAGCGAAGCGCAACAAGCGGCTGACCAAGCGTTCCGCCAAGCGCAAGAGCTCCGCGACGCCAAATTGCGCGGGCGGCTTGACGCGGAACGCAAGGCGCCAGAGAAGCGCGATCAATGAGCAGAGCCCGAAGCGCCAGCGCGGGTACGTTGACTCCCGCACTGTGCGCTTCGGGCTCCCGTTCTTGACGCTCGTTGTCCGGCGCGTCGGGATACCGTCAATTCTGCGGAATCACTTCACCGCCGTTGCGCGTGATGAGCGCCTTCAGCAAATCCTCTTTCATGTTCTGCATCATCGACCGCACCGAGCCGTCGCAGAACGCCGCCTGGAATGTGCCCGGCGCCTCGCCTGCCAGTTTCGGCAGCGGCTTCTTCGGGTCGAAGGGGAGGTCTTCCGGCTTCGTCCACGGCACGCCCTTGGCCGACTCGACGAACATAATGGTGTTCGACGTGCCGTCGGTGATGTCTTGAATCTTGATGCCTTTCGTGCCTTCGAAGATTGTCCCCTTGCCGGTGAACGCGAGGTAGCGCGTGGTGAACGGCGGCTGCCCGGCTTGCTGGGTCGGCATGAAATACGTTTTCGGCATGTGGTCCAAGAGCTTCTTGTTGTGGGCACTGTCCCACGGCTCGTCGAGGTGAAATTCCTTGTAGAGATTGTCCTGTTCGATAAACGGCAGAATCGCCACACGCCAGCTCAGGAGCGGTTTGCCATCCTTGCCGTAGATCGCGTTGGGCGGGAACGCGCCATACGCATCGTGGTAGTTGTGCATGGCGAGAGCGAGTTGCTTCAAGTTGTTAGCGCTCTGCATGCGGCCGGCGGCGACACGAACCTTCATGACGGCGCTCAGCACCGACGCGGTCACGACCGGAGCGTCGATCTTCATCTGCACGTCCAGCCGCAGTTCCTTGCCGTCGTTTTGCAGTTTCGCGGCGCCCAGGGTCTTGTCGACGTCCTTGAGGAACGCGACGACCGGCTGGCCCTCCGGCTGCCGCGACATTTCCTGAATGGCGATCGGCAGGAAGGATCGAATCATCTCGATGCCGGCCTTGGCGGCCTTCTCACCGGCTTTCGCCTCGTCGGCGTCGCCAAACGTCGCGCGCAACGTCGCTTTCAGTTCGGTATCGAGATCGAAGACGCCGCTCGTCGCCTGGGCGTGGAGCAGCGGCTTGAACGCGTCGGCCTCGGCGGGCAACTGGGCGGCGAGCGGCAGCACCGGACGGGTGTTGAAGCCGCCCGACACCATGTGCTTGCCCGCGGCGAGTTGCAGCGCCGCCGACAGCGGGCCTTCTTTCGCCACAGGTTGAGCGAGCAGCGCTTTTAAGGTCTCTACGTGCCCGACGATATAGCTGCTGTCGTCGAGGAAAGTGACGGCATGTTCCCGGTCGCCCACGTAGATGGCCAGATTGTTAACCCTTTCCAACCGCGCCTGCGGAGCGATGCGCTCCAAAACCTGATTCTTGTCATACGGCCTCGTCGTGGCCACGAACAAGGGCGGCCCGTAGCGCATCTGCAATTCGGGAACGACAACCGTGGCGCGCTCAATGTCGGCAGGCGGCGCGCCCAGCGTCTTCTCAAGGTCCTTGACCAGCTCGCCGGTTTCCTTGGCCATCTTCTGGCGGACCGGCTTCAGGCCCTCGTAATTCCAAATGTCGGCCACGCGGAAGGTGACCGCGAAGATGGCGTCGGGCGAAATGCGCGCCAGGTCGGTCGGCAGTTTGGCCGGTTTATCGTCGGCGCCCAGCCCCATCCCGGCGCCGGCCAGCGCCGCCAGCAGCAGCGCGAGCACGCCCGGTCCGCGCCAGGCTTTTCGAAAACGTTGCATGAACAAGCTCCTTTCGTGATAAGAAGAGACAATGGAAACCCGAAACGATCGCCAGCGTGGTCAACTCGCTCGGCGAGTGCGTCACATCGGCCGCGCACTTCGCCCCCGCTGAAGAGGGGTAGGCGGTGAGGAGTTGTCTGGGGGGACACCGTTGCCTCACGCCACCCCTCTTCACCGGAGGCGGCCGTATTACCAGTCCGCGCCCAACACTTCACCGCCCGCCGGCGTGATCGCGGCCCGCATGGTCTTTTCCGAGATCTTGTCCGAGACGAACCGCACCGAGCCGTCCCACACCGACACGTTGAACCCGCCCGCGAAGAGCGTGCTGAACTTCGGCAGTGGCTTCTTCGCGTCGTAAGGCAAATCCTCTGGCTTGCTCCACGGCACCGCCTTGTCGGCTTCGACGAACATGATCGTGTTCGATGTTCCATCCGGGAACGACCGCGGAATGGTTGGTCCCCGCGTGCCCTGGAACGGCGTGTCCTTCCCGGTGAGCACGAGATAACGCGTTGCGTAGGGCGGCCCCTCTTTGTCCTTGGGGTGCAGATAAATCTTCGGCATCTTGTCGAGGAGCTTGATGTTGTGGGCGCTGTCCCACGCCTCGTCGAGATGGAACTGCTTGCAGAGATCGTCGGCTTCAACGTAGGGCAAGATCGCGACACGCCAGCTCAAGAGCGGCTTGCCGTCCTTGCTGTAGATCGCCGCCGCGGGACACGAGTTGTTGGTGTCGTTGTAATTGTGCATGGCGAGGGCGAGCTGCTTGAGATTGTTCTGCGATTGGCTGCGGGCGGCGGCTTCACGCACCTTTTGCACGGCGGCAATCAACGAAGCCGTCGCGCCGGGAACGTCCGTCTTCAGCTGCACGCTCAGCTCTACCGCCGTCGCCGTCCGCTGCGGCGCGGCGGCTTGCACCGAGCCCTGGAATTGCTTCAACAACTCGGCAAGCGCCGCCATGTCCTTTTCCTTGGCGACTTCGTCTATGGCCATCGGCAGGAATTGTTGCAACAGTGTGAGCCCGTCCTGAACCGCTTTCTCCCCGGCCTTCGCGTCGGCTTCGTTGTCGAAAGAACCACGCAGGGTAACCCGCAAGTCCTTCTCGAGATCGCAAAGCAGCACCGCCGACTTCGCCTTGAAGAACGGCACGAGCGCCGCGAAAGGCGAAGGAACGAAGTTGCCCGCTTCCTGAGCCAGGCGTGTCGGGTTGAGCCCAACGACCGCCGTGTATTTTCCGGCGGCGAGTTTCAACGCCTCGGCAAGTCCGCCGTCCTTGGCCGGGGTCGATTCAAGAAACGACCCCAGCATGCGCGTTTCATCGACGACGTAGGAGCGGTCGCCCAGAAACGCGAGGGCCTGGTTGTTGGCGTTCGTGTATACGGTGACCCCGCCGTGCGTTTCTTCCTTCGCGTCCGGCACGAGCTTGGCAAGCAGCCGCGCTTTGTCGATCGGTTTGACGCTTGTGACGAAGCGGAGTTGGTGATAGCCGCCCCCGCCGTTCAGGGGCGACATCGCGAACGTGACCCGGCTCATGTCGGCGATGGGCAGCCCGATCTTTTTCTCGATCGGGTCCGCGACGTCGGCGACCAGCTTGGCCGCTTGTTGCCGCAGCTGTTGGATGGTGGCGTGGTTCCACAGCTGCGAGACGTTGATCGACTCGACCATCAGGCCATCGGCCGGTACACGCGCCAGGTCGGGCGGCAGCGCGGCGTCCGCCGGCTTGTCGTCCGCGAACGAACCGGCGTGATAAGCGCCGGCCAGCGCCAAAAGGACGGCGGAAAACAGAAACAGAATAGCTCTCGGTCCAGCGCTTTTCGGTCGAGTGGCGCGCCGCATGGTATTTCCTCCGCGTAGCCTGTGGATGCCGCCTTATCGGAAGACGCCGAGCGGCGCCATGTGTAACACTGTTGTAGTACACTAGGAGGCAGTGCGCTGTCAAATGAAAAAATGCAGAATCCCGGTTTATATAGCCGGCACACGCAGCGTGCATCAGAGCGCTCCGCTCCGAAAGACGCCGTGTCGCGGCTAATCGACCCGTGAGTTTTCGCGCAAGCGTGCGACCGCAGCCGCGATTCGCCGGGCCGCGTCGTCGATTTCCGATTCGGTAAGGAGATGACTGAGGCTGAAGCGCATTGCGGAGTGCAGTACCTCGTCGCGCACGCCCATTGCCTGTAGCACCGGCGACGGCAACAGCGAGCCGCTCGAGCACGCCGAGCCCGTTGAACACGCGATGCCGGCCAGATCGAGCTTCATCAGCAGCACGTCCGCGCGACAACCCGGAAAGGAGAGATTCAATGTGTGTGGAATGCCGCCCGTCTCCAGGCCGTTGACAACAATCGGTTCGGCGGTCGCTCGGAGATGATCCAGGAAGCGCTGCCGCAAGCGCTGGGTGTGCGCCGTGCGCTCCGCCATTTCTTTCACCGCCAGCGCCAATGCAGCGGCGAGACCGACCGCCAGCGGCACCGCTTCCGTGCCCGGCCGGCGTCCTTGCTGCTGATGGCCGCCATAGAACAGAGGTTGCAACTTGACGTGACGGCGCAGCAGCAATGCCCCCACGCCTTTCGGTCCATGAAACTTATGCGCGCTGAGCGCCAGCGACGTGACGCCCAGCTCGTGGAAATGGACCGGAATCCGTCCCACCGCCTGCACCGCATCGCAATGAAAGAACGCGCGCGCCTCCAGCGCCGCCGCCAATTCGCACACCGGCTGCACGGCCCCCGTTTCATTGTTCACCAGCATCACGGTGGCGAGCCGCATTTCGGAGTTAAGCAACGGCGCGAGCGTCTCGACCGGAACCACGCCCTCCAAGGTCGCCGGCAGCCGCGCGATTTCAAACCCCCGCGCCTTCAGCTGCAAGACGGGCTCGGCGACGGAGGGATGCTCGACCGGACTGCTGACAATATGCCCCGGCGGCGCGCCCGCGAGGCCGAAGAGCGCGAGGTTGTTCGCCTCGGTCGCGCCGCTGGTAAAGATGACCTCGTCGGCGTGTGCTCCGAGCAGGGCGGCGACCTGGTCGCGCGCGTCTTCAAGCGCCTGGCGCGCCTTGCGTCCGGCGTAATGGCTGCTGGCGGGATTGCCTGGCGTGGAAATGCAGAATGGCCGCATAGCTTCCCAGACGGCCGGAAGAAGAGGCGTGGTCGCGTTGTTGTCGAGGTAGATCGGGGTCATGCGGCCGACCGCACTTGGACTAGCGGGCAGGGGACGGGTGCAGCCTCAACGTGAAGCCGCGTCCCTGCCTGCCGTCCGCCCTACATTGTAGGGGCCGACCGCTTAGGAAGCCTTGGGGGCTTCCGGCTGCGGGGCCGGCGTGGCCTGCGTCGGCGTTGTCGAAACCGCTTTCCGGCCCCACCAATACCAAATGGCGATGACCGTAAGCAGGCCCATCAACGAGACCAGGCTGGCTGTCGTCATGGGTTCCATGGACAGACCCTCCTTTATCCAGAGATTAGGAAACCTCGTAGGCAAGCTTAGGTCACGGATAGCGCGTCTGCCTGAAAAATGACGCAACGAGGAGCGGATGCCGCGCCGTGCCATTCGTTGCATCGTTACACCGAAAGGGTGGTCCCGGAGCGAAAACGCCATGACGACAGGCGTGAGGATATTTGTGCCATTCCGCAGCCACTTTGCCTCAACCATCAAAAGCGACGCGGGTTACGGAACAGGACGCGTCGCCTCTCGTCGGGTCGAATTCGTTGCACCCCCCTCGAAATGGGGCGAGGGGTGTGTGTGAGGTGCAATGCAAGCAATCCATTTTTGCGAACGCGCAAACGCAGCATGCGCCCTGGCACGCGGACCGGGGGGCCCGATCATTCCCCCTTTATTGATTGACAAGCGATTGAATGCGGCGCGGATAATCATGCGTCTAGCAAGCGGCGTTTTTCTGCACTTTCGGCGTCGTCTTGCCCTCGCGCTGACGGCCAAGTAGGCTTGTTTCCGTTCCGTTCGCAAAGGATGATGCAGAGAAATAGCGCCCAGCGCCAAGCGAGGCCTTCCCATGAGCACCGTGCCCATTCCAAGCGAGCTGAAGCGGCGATCGTTACGGCTCGGCCGCCGTTCCAACGGGATGCTGATGACCCCGGAGGAATTTGACGCCGTCACCAACTACGACGACTGCTACCGCTACGAACTCATTCATGGAGTGCTTATCGTGTCGCCGCTTCCATTAGAGGCCGAGGCAAGTCCAAATGACGAACTGGGCCGGCTGCTTCGGAACTACCAAGCGGATCACCCGCAGGGCTCAGCGCTGGACGAAACGCTGCCGGAGCGCTACATCCCGACCGAGGGCAGTCGTCGCCGCGCCGACCGAGTGATCTGGGCAGGGCTCGGCCGTCTCCCCGATCCGGAAGTGGACGTGGCCACGATCGCGATCGAGTTCGTATCGAGCGGAAGACGAAGTCAGTCGCGGGATTATGAGGAGAAACGACGGGAGTACAAGGCGGTGGGCGTCAAGGAATACTGGATCATCGACCGCTTCCAGCGCACGATGACCGTGTATCGCAATGTGCCGGGCAAACCCGCCGAGGAGGTCGTGCCGGAACACGGCGTCTACCGCACCGACCTTCTGCCCGGCTTTGAGGCGCCGCTGGCCCGTCTTCTCGCGTTGGCCGACCGCTGGCGCAAGACCAAGCCGAAGCGGAAGCGGAAATAATCTCTTCTCTTACACTGCCGCCAACACCGCCTCCGACGCCTGCACGGTGGTCGCTTTGCCGCCCAAATCGGGCGACAGCGCCTTTCCCGCCTTCAACACCTCCGCGACCGCTTTGCGTAGTGCTGCGCCGCTCTTCGTCAGGCCCAAATGATCCAGCAACATCCCGGCGGATAGAATCGCCGCGAGCGGATTTGCGATCCCTTTACCGGCGATGTCCGGCGCGGAGCCATGCACTGGTTCGAACATGCTCGGATAGGCCCGTTCCGGGTTGATGTTGCCGCTCGCCGCCAGGCCGACGCTGCCGGTGATGATGGCGCTCAGGTCGGTGAGTATGTCGCCGAACAGATTGCTGGCGACGACCACGTCGAAGCTCTCCGGCTTGCGGACGAAGTCCATCGCCGCCGCGTCCACCAGCAGCGAGCTGGACTGCACGTCGGGGTACTCTGTCTTCACCGCGCTAAACGCGTCGTCCCACAGTGTCATGCTGTAAACGAGGGCATTCGACTTGGTGATCGACGTGATTTTCTTGCGGCGTTTCCGCGCCGCTTCAAACGCGGCCCGCATGATGCGTTCACAGCCGCGGCGCGTGAAGACCGCTGTTTGAAGGGCGACCTCGTGCGGCATTCCCTCATATTGCCGGCCGCCGATCGGCGCATATTCGCCTTCGGTGTTCTCGCGATAGACGAGCATGTCGATGGCGCCCGGCGCCTTGTCGCGCAACGGCGATTGCACGCCGTCGAAGAGATACGCGGGCCGCAAATTGACGTACTGGTCGAATTTCCGCCGCATGGGCAGCAGCAGATCGTGTACGGGGAGATGATCCGGCACGTCGGGGCTGCCGACCGCGCCAAACAGAATCGCATCATGTTTGCGGAGCTGTTCAAAACCGTCGGCGGGCATGATGCGGCCGTGCTGCTTCAGATGCGCACAGCCCCAGGGAAGGCGGTTCCATTCGAGCCGCGCGTTGTCCTGGCGCACGGCTTTGTCGGCGACGCGAATCGCCTGCTCGATCACTTCCGGCCCGATGCCGTCGCCGCCGATCACCGCGATGCGGAACGATGCCATAAGAATTCTCTGGTCGGGTACTTCGTTTGCGAAACGTGCAGGTAACATAGCTACGGGCGCAGGTCTGGAACAGAGTTTCACGCAAGGGCGCCACATTGGCCAAGCACGCAGAGAGCCTTTCGTTCCCTTGTGCGCTTTGCGTTCTTGGCGTCTTTGCGTGAAACTCTTCGCCAGGGAACGCGGTCCAAGAGGAAATGGAGTGCCTGATGTCTCCCCAAAGTTTCGCCGGTAAGGTCAACGCTCCCGACTTCCCGTCCGGCCTCGACTGGCTCAACACCGATCGCCCGATTTCGTTGAAGGACCTCCGCGGCAAGATCGTCCTGCTCGACTTCTGGACTTTCTGCTGAATCAACTGCCACCACCTGCTGCCGCAGTTGCGGAAGCTGGAACGAAAGTACGCCCACGAGCTGGTGGTGATCGGCGTCCACTCCGCGAAGTTCACGGGCGAAAAAGATACGGGAGCCGTGCGCCACGCCGTCGAGCGCATGGCCGTCGGCCACCCTGTCGTCAACGACCGGGACTTCCGCGTCTGGAGCCAGTACGCCGTTCGCTGCTGGCCGACGCTCATGTTTATCGACCCACGCGGCAAGGTGATCGGCAAACATGAGGGTGAAATCAACGCCGAGGTTCTGGACAACTTCCTCACCACGATGATTCAAGAGTTCGAAAAAGACGGCGGCCTCGACCGGCGGTCGCTGTCGTTCACCGCGGCACACGAGAAGGAACCCGACCGGCCTCTCTATTTCCCTGGCAAGGCGCTCGCCACGGACGATCGGCTCTTCATCGCCGACACCGGGCATCATCGGATCGTGGAATCCGACCTCAACGGCAATGTGAAGCGAATCATTGGCAACGGCGATCCCGGCTTGACGGACGGCGACGCCGGCGCGTCTCGTTTCAATAGTCCGGAAGGTCTCGCCGTCGCCGGCGAACTGCTTTTCGTCGCCGACACCGAAAACCACGCAATTCGGCGAGTCGACTTGAAGTCGGGCCGAGTCAAAACGCTTGCCGGGACCGGGGAGCAAGCACACGGCTTTCACGAGGGCGGCGCGGCGCAGCGAACGCCGCTCAATTCGCCATGGGATGTCGTCGTGTGGAACGACCGCCTGCTCATTGCAATGGCCGGCTTTCACCAGATTTGGCAGCTCGATCTGAAGGAAGGAACGGTCAGTCCTTTTGCCGGCAGCGGTCGCGAAAACATCGTGGATGGCCCGCGCGACGACGCTCAATTCGCCCAGCCGAGCGGTCTGGCTCTCGACGCGGAGGAAGAAGTCCTCTATGTCGCCGACAGCGAAGTCAGCGGCATTCGCGCGATTGCTTTGCACCCGGAGGGCGAAGTGCAAACGCTCGTCGGTCGCGGCCTGTTCGACTTCGGCGACGTGGACGGCATCGGTGACGAAGAGCGCTTGCAACACCCGCTCGGCCTGGCGCTCGGCAACGGCGTTCTTTACATTGCGGACAGCTACAACCACAAGATTAAGCAACTCGACCCGCAAACGCACGAAGTCAGAACGGTTTTCGGCAGCGGCGAACCCGGCCAGCGCGACGGTCCCGCGGCGGAAGCTCAGTTCTCCGAGCCCGGCGGCGTTTCGTATTCGGCCGGCAAGCTCTTCGTCGCCGACACGAATAATCACGCGATTCGCATGTGCGATTTGGCCACGGGAGAAGTTCTTACGATGCAGCTGAGGCCGTAAGAACGTTCCAATTTCTTGTCGTCGGTCGGCTCGTACACGAGGGCGCCGAGGTCTTTCGCAGTCGGGTTCTCGATCCTTACCGTGTGACGACCATCGGCGAGTCCCACGGTATAGGAATGACCCACGACGAGCCCGGTGAACACAAATCTTCCCCGAGCGTCAGTTTCGGCGACTTGCTGAAAGGAGAAGATCTTCAGGGGGACGGGAGCATTAACCGATTCGCAAAAGCAAAGCAGCTGAAGTCCAGGCGAGGGCTTGCCGTTCTTACCAACCACAGTTCCTTTGATCTGACCCGCCGGGACTAACACGATCTTGATGTACGCGTCGTCCTCGCCAAGTGACGTGAAGCTCGCAAGGGTCCCGTCACCGTTCCGCGCGTGCAGGCGCATCTGTGTGGTCTGACGTTCCAGCGCGAACTTCCCGTCTCCATCCGCCGTGATTTCAAATCCGGCCCCGCGCACATGAGCCCCGGCGATCGATTTGCCCTGTCCGTCAACGACGAGACCTTGAAGAACCGCCCGTGGCATGCGAACGACGTGGAAATTCTGCTCAACCTTTTCTTCTTGTTGAATGCGAAGAAAAGTCTTCGCCCCTCCCGGGGCCATCAACTCATAGTTTCCTGGGCCTATGCGAATTCGATAGTAGCCATCGTCGTCCGTCTTCGCCCAGCGCACTAAGCGGCAAAACCCGCCCTGCCGGGGTGGGAAAATGTGAGGCTGTTGAACGATGGTAATCGTCTGTTGGGCGAAAGCGGCTCTGTTCGCGCCGATCGTCAAAGTACCTTCGATGAGCGTGCCTTGTCCAAGTTGGAAATCCAAGTTCCGAAGCGGCCGGTCGCGTTCAAAGGTCACGCCGTCGAGGCTTTTCGCAGCCCACGCGCCATCTGTGACCCCGATGAGATACGTGTGTTTTGGCGGCAGGCTCAGTCGATAGACGCCTTCCGCATTTGTGCGCGCGAGAAACCGCCCGAGCCCTTCCGCCTGGACGAGAATTCCAGCCGCCGGCTTCCCATCGGGGAGTGTGACCTTGCCGCTGGCTTCGATGTGCCGATTGAGCACAGCGGGCAAAGGATTTTCCGGCCGGCGCGAATCAAAGGTTACCCCGATGCCCGACGTGGACAGATCCGGCGATCGGCACACAAAGGTCGCGCTTTGGACATCGTTCGGAATCCAGTCAAAGGCGGCGATTCCTTGTACGTCGGTCCGGGCGGCGAAACAGCCGATCAGTGGGCACCCGCCGACGTTTACCGCGCTGCGTTTGTCCTTTCGCCGAAACGTCCACACGGAGAAATCGATTCCGTCCATCGGCTGGCCGGCGGAGTCCGTCGCGCGGAGACGCACCGTCTGCGTTCCCGCGAATCGCAGCTTGATTGTCTGCGGCAAGGGCGGGGGCTTTTCCGAATTCGCCGCGAGGTCGTTCTCGAAGTAATCAAAGCCGGCGGCCGGCTTCATGGCGGTGAACCACCAAACTCGCGCATCGGCAGGATACCGGACCACGCCGATGCCCGCCGCATTGGTCTCGGCTGTGGCGACGGGATCGCAGATGTCGAAGACATGAAGCAAGGCGCCGGGCACGGGCAGGCCCGTTGTATCCGTGACATTCACCGTTGCGGTGCGACACGGTTTCACAACGATGCGTGCCCCGGCCACGCGGGCCTGGTCCGCTTGGTCGTCGAACCTCAGGATGCCCTGCAATGCGCCGTCCGCCGTCGCAGCGACGAGTGTTGTGTAGCGAAGCGCCGGCTTCTGTAACGAGATCGTAAACGAGCCGTCCACTCGCGAGCGGACAGTGAGCGGATTGCGATCGTGAACATGAACCGTGGTCCCGCCCATCGGTGTGCCGTCCTCAGTTACGACCACCCCTTCGATCTGCGTCGACAGCGCATCATCGGGCGCGGGAACAGCGCCGGCCCCATTAATCGAGACAGCCAGAAATAATGTGGAAAACAAGAACTGCACGCTTACCGGGCATCGAAAAGCTAGCATTGGCATCTCTCGTTGGGAATTTGCCGTTTGGCCCGAGGCAAAACGGTCTCATCCTAATAGCGGAGTGCGTTGGCGACAAGCGCAGCGACCTTGGCAAGGCTATTCCCTACCATTAATCCTGAATGCTGGGCGCTGTCACAGCGTCCAATCCTGGGAATCCACAAACCTGCCGAGGAGGTCCATCATGCGCACGTGGAAGGTCACTTGCCTGGCGATGACATTCGCCGTGTTGGCTTGGAGCAGTCTGAGGGCCGCGGATGCCGGTCTGAAGGTCGGCGACGCGGCGCCGTCGTTCGAAGCCAAAGACGATCAAGGGCAAACGTGGAAGTCGAACGACCACGTCGGCAAGAAGGTCGTCGTGGTCTATTTCTTTCCAGCCGCTCTCACCGGCGGCTGAACGAAACAGGCCTGCGGCTTCCGTGATAATTTGAAGCCATTGACCGACAAGGGCGTGGAAGTGATCGGCGTCAGCGGCGATGCGGTATCGAACCAGACGCTGTTTAAGAAAACGCACAACCTCAATTTCACGCTGCTCTCCGACGAAAGCGGCGACGTCGCCAAGAAGTTCGGCGTACCCGTGTCGAAGGGCGGCACGTTTCCCTTCAAGGACGCCGACGGCAACACGGTGGAATTAAAGCGCGGCGTCACCATCCAGCGCTGGACCTTCGTGATCGGCAAGGACGGCAAGATTCTCTATCAAGCGAAAGGCGATATCGCGAACGACCCGAAGCTAGTGCTTCAAGCGATCGAGAAGACGCCCAAGTAGAGTCTTGCGGAACGACTTCATTGACTTCGTGACGAATGCCAGGGGCCGCGCGGTGGTTCCCGCGCGGCCTCCTGCGTTTTTGGCCGATCTCTTCGCGCGGAATAAACTCGCGTAGTGGCACAAATCTTGCCACACTAGAAAAGCCGCGCAGCTTCCCTAGTTTGCCGGAGTTGCCGCACGCGCTCTTCCCCGGAGTCGTTCCATGGTTCTCACTCGGCCTGCCAAGAAATCTGCCCGTTCGTTCCATCCTCATTTGGAAGCTCTTGAAGACCGGACATTACTCTCCTGGTCGGTGGTCGCGAACTTGCCGACGCCGCGCTCCGATCTCGGGGCGGCGCCGGGGGCCGACGGCCGCGTCTATGCGATCGGCGGGTTGGATACGAACAACAATGTGAGCCCGGCGAACGAAGGGTTCAACACCAACGGCGGCGGCTGGACCGTCTTCGCGAATATGCCGACGCCGCGCTCCGACCTGGGTGTGACCGCGGGGACTGACGGCCGCATCTACACCATCGGCGGCGACACTATCTTTGGCTTCGACCAGACGCTGCAAGCTTTCGCCTCGGCCACCAACTCCTGGAGTAACCTCTCCAACCTGCCGCTCCCGCGGGCCGACCTTGGAGCGGCGACCGGCGCCGACGGCCGCATCTACGCGATCGGCGGCCGCGGCGATATCGGGACGACCAATATTGTCCATGTCTACACGCCGGCGTCCAACACCTGGGCTTCCGCCGCGCCGATGCCGACGCCGCGCTGGGGCCTCGCCGCCGTCACCGGGCCCGACGGCCGTATCTACGCCATCGGCGGCGCCAACACCAACGGCGTCCCGCTCAACAATCTGGAGGCGTACAATCCCGGCACGAACACCTGGACCGTATTGGCCGCCATGCCGACGCCGCGCAACAAACTGGCCGCCGCGGTCGGCCCGGATGGACGCATTTATGCATTCGGCGGCGAAAACGCAAACGGCAACCCGCTCGCGACCGTGGAAATCTACAACATCACCACCAACGGTTGGAGCACCGGCATCAGCATGCCGACCGCACGCTTCGCGCTGGCGGCGGCCCGCGGCGCGGACGGCCGGCTTTACACCATCGGCGGCACCACGGATGGCACGACGCGGCTCGGCACGGTCGAGGTTTTCGCCGTCGCCAACCCCCGCAATCAACTTTTCGTCCAGCAGCTCTACACCGATTTCTTCCACCGCGCTCCGGACGCCAACAGCCTCAGCGTGATAAGCGGCCTTCTCGACCAGGGGAGAGTGACCCGGTTGCAGATCGTCGCAGCTCTGGAAAACACGCTGGAGTTTCGCGCCAACGAAGTGCAGACCGCCTTCCAACAATTCCTCCATCGCTCGGCCGACGGCAATGCGATCAACCAGGGCGCCGCATTTCTCGCTGCCGGCGGAACGGTGGAACAATTGCAAGCGGTCGTGGTGGGTTCGGCCGAGTATTTCACGAACCGGGGCGGCGGCACCAACGACGGCTTCCTCAACGCGCTTTATCAAGACGCGCTCGGCCGCCAACCCGACGCGAACGGCCGCGTCTTCTTCGATCAGGCGTTGATGAATGGAGCGTCGCGCACGACCGTGGCCAATTCCATCTTCGTCAGTGCGGAGTACGACGCCGTGCTCGTTAACATTCTTTATTTTCGTTACCTGCGGCGGCCCGTGGACAACACGGGGCTGGCCGTCTTTGTGAACGCGCTCCAGCACGGTTCGCGCGATGAGAACGTGATCGCGGTGCTGGTGTCCTCGGACGAATACTTCGCGCGGCTGCCGTTCTGAGCCGCTACGGTTTTGCCGCGTTGCCTGCTGCATTCGGCTTCGCCAGAAACTCGCGCAGGTCCTTGACGAAGAGCGGACTCGTGAACGCGTTCATGTGATCCGCGCCCGGAATCACGACCTCACGGAAGCCGGCTAACTTCCCTTTCAACTCGTCCACGTTTTTCTTGAGCGGATCCTGATCGCCGACGATCGCCAGCGTCGGCACGCGATTGGCCTTGAGCTTCTCGTCCGTCACCGTCAGCTCTTTCCAACTGCGCACCACCGCGGCGAGCGCTTTTACGTCGTTGAACGCCGCGATCATCTGGCTGGCGGCTTTGACCTGCTCCGGGGTCGGCTTCGGTTTCCCCGCCGGCGTGAGACCTTCAAACAGTGGACCGAAGCCCTTGCCTTGGTCGAGCGAGTCGGCGAGCGCGTCGATGAACCGCAAATCGCCGCCCGCTTGCAGCCCGCCCGCGCCGCCGAGCGTCGCCGACAGACATCGTTCCGGATGTGCGGTCAGCAGCTTGCACGTGATCATCGCCCCCATCGAGTAGCCGACGACGTGGGCCTTTGGAATTTTCAAATGATCGAGCACGCGGATGGCGTCCTCGACCATCTCCATGCCGTATTGCTTAGGATCGTGGGGTTTGCCGCTGCGGCCATGACCACGGCAATCGTAGCAGATGACCTGGTGATCCTTGCTCAGCGCCTGAATGATGCCCGGCAGAGCCCACTGAATCTCGATGTTCGCCGTAAAGCCGTGAATCAACAGAACCGGCTCGCCCTGGCCTTCGACTTGATAGCGCAGCTTGACGCCGTTGGCGTCGAAGAACTGGGCTTGGGCGCGCAGGGCAGGGGAGAAGGTAAGGACAGCGAAAAGTACGAATGAGGCGGCGACATATCGGCGCATGAGCAGATTCCTTCAGCGGGCGACGTTCGGACGCGGATCGAAAGGGACATCTAAAACGGAAAGGGCGGAAGAGTCAATCACAAGGCCTCGTCGGGCCAGCGGTCGGCCAGCGCCAACAGCCGGGCGAGCGGCAGATCGAAACCGGGGAGGAGAGGCGTCTTGTACGTTTGGCGTTCGCGTACCACGCGCTCCTTGATCTTGCCGTCCTGTAAGCTGAATACTGTCAATGTTCTCTGAAACCGATCGATGATCCAGTACTCGCTCACACCGATGGCCATGTATTCATCGCGCTTGCTCTCGTAGTCGCGCAGGAGGTTCCGTTTTCCCTCCGAAACAAACTCAACAAGGATCGTCGGCGTTTCATCTTTGCCGGGAAGGCGACCGAGGCCGGCCCAGAGTACGCGATCCGCGCGGCGGCGATTGAGGCCGGTCACGAGCACATGCTCGTGGATCGTGAAATCGAGCGCGGAGCCCTGAGGGTGCGACTCCTGATAGTTGAGCAGCCATCGGCCCAGCGCCTGGTTGGGATCGCGCTCGCGGATCGAAGGGGTCGAGGACACGATCAGGACTCCGTTGACCAGTTCGTAGACCCAGCCCTCCGCGAACTCGGCGCGGTCGAACTCCTGCGGCGTCATCTTGATGCCGTTTGCTTCCCGGCCAAACGCCAGGGGCCCACCTCTTGGCGGACGGTTCGCCTTCTTCAAAGCGGCGGTCGCCATGCTCGACTCCTGACAGCGAAATGCGGATGACGGTATTCTACCATTCGCCCGCTATCCGGTTGAAGTCAGTCGGATGAACCCGACCCCCGAGGGACCGAACTCGACGCACCAAGCTCAAGTCGCCTCGCACGCCGCGCACCGATATAATCCGACATAGCAACCCGTCGACCGAGGATTGTCATGACTCCCGACAGTCAAGCCGTGCTCAGCGCAGCATTAGCCTTACCGGAACCCGATCGCCGTGCGCTCGTCGAGCGACTTTTGGAGACGCTTCCGCCTGAACTGGATGAGTTCAACGACGAACAGTTTTACCAGGAATTGGAACGCCGACGGGTAGAGGTGGAGGAAGGCGCCGTCAAACCAATTCCTTGGTCTGAGGTGCGGCTCGAGGAGTAGACGAGCCAATGCCGCTCCGATTGTTGGACGTGCATCCGCAGGCGATTCGGGAACTTCGCATTGGCTGGCGCTGGTATGCCCAACGTAGTCCCTGGACAGCTCAGCGCTTCCACGCGGCGGTCGTTCATGTCATGGACCGAATTGCCAATGCCGCGGTGCAAGGCGCTCCGTTCCGGTCCACGTATCGCTGGATGCGAGTGCCCAAGTTCCCCTTCGTCATCTACTACGCGCTCCGCGATCCGCAGCCAGTATTGATTTATGCGGTTGCGCACACGAGTCGCCGACTTGGTTATTGGCTTCGCCGCAAGGCGCCTTGATCGCAACACTTCACGAGCAGCGCGAAAAAAAGCCGGCTCCCCATCGCAAGGAGCCGGCCTCACCTGGAGCCGCCGAGGACACCTCGGCCAGCTTAAAACGCGAGCTGCAATTGCGTCCGCAGCATCCAGCCGTCCTGGCCGGTGATGAAGCCGTCCGGGGAGGCGCCGCCCCCGGCGGGATTGGAGCCGCGATACCAACCGAGGTCGGTCTGCCACTTCAAGAAGTGTCCCTTGAAGTAGTAGTTGACGCCGATCGCGTACTCGTCGGCTTCGTGATTGTTGTGGAAGGCGCCGTTGATCACGCGCACGGGGCCGGTGATGCCGGGCACCGTTACGGTGTGGAACGTGCCGTTGCCGTTGACGTCGCCGCTGTCGCCGGAAATCCACGACCAACGAGCCACGACCTCTAACTTCTTCGGAATGATGAAATAGCCCCCTTCGAGCTGCATGCCGTAGTCGAGCAGGGCGTGGCGTTCAAACAGGGAGTTGTGACCGCCCGTGTCCTGGTAAACGATGAAGTTACGGCCGCTCGGCGTGGTATGGAAGTCGTTCAGGTCGCGGCACCACCACTCGTTGGTAAGGCTGAAGCCGCGCCATTTGCCCGAGGCGAACACGTCGAAGGTGTAAGCGTCGAAGTAATCGACGGCGTGCGAGCCGGCCGGCGAAGAGGTGTCGCCGTTGAACACGTTAATGAGCCGCGTGCCGCCAGGCCCCGGATTGGTGACGAAGAACCGGCTCTGTTCGAGGTCGCCGTACAAGCTCCGGCGGTCCATCGGCACGAAGTTGATGGCGCTGCCGACACGAACGACCGGGTTGCAGCTATAGTCAAGGTCGGCGCCGGTGTCGCCGTACAGGTCCCACTTCTTCTTCGCGTCGTTCCAGTTCCCGCCGAAGTCATACCACCAGCCGATGTTGAGGCCGGGGTATTCGTCCATCTGGGTATTCGGGAATTGCGACTCGCTGCCGTTGGTGATGAGGCCCTGCATGAAGAAGCGATCGTCCATCGCCTTGATCTGGTAGCCGGCCCCCATCAGCAAGTTATCGTCGTCCGCGTTGAACATCCAGTCTGCCATCGAGTAGTCGATGAACTGGTTGCGGGCGCTGCCGCCGACGAACTCGTCCAGGCAGAAGAACGGCTTGAGCTTGCCGCCCAGCAAGGTGAAGGTCGGAGCGTATTTGACCGTGCCATCGGGGCAGTCCGGCCCGCAGCCTTTTTCGGCGCCGCACGGATGGAAGTCGTAGGCCATCCAGGCCTGGAACAGGCGCACGGCGTGATCGACGGTAACGCCGGCGCCGATCAACGTGTTATTCGGCGAGGTAATATTCCCCGCCGGGTTGACCGCCCCCGCCGTCTGGAACACCTTGTTGTTTTGGAAGCCGCCCAAGCCGCGCGTGTTGCCGTCTAATTCGATGAAGTAACGCAGGTCGGGCGTGAAGACCGTGCCGCCAAAGTTGATGCGCATGCGTTTGATTTCTTCCTGCGAAAACTGCGCAACGCCCACGCCGCTGCCGGGCTTCGGGAAAAGCGGCTGGAAGACGCGATGATCGCGTGGATCGGTGACGCGATAGTTGTAATAATCGAGCTGGATGCGGCCGCGAATGCGCAACTCAAACGGCACTTTGCAATCGTCGTCCCAATTCACGTATTTCGGATCGGGCGCGCTGCGAATGACAAAGCCCGTGGTGGGCGCATAGCCGGTCTGTACGCCCGCCGGCATGCCGGCGCCGGGGTTGTCGTGCAGGTAGCTGCCGACGATATTCTTGACCGCGTTCTCGTCGAGGGCCGGCTTGGCGGCCGGCGCGTCGGCGCCGACGGGCGTGACCGGACCCTGTTCCAGCTGTTTCTTGAGGGCTTGGATCTGTCGTCCCTGCTCCTCGATCATTGCCCGCAATTCGGCGTCGCTGTCGCCGGCACGGCTCACGCCGGCCGCGGCGAGCAGCATCGCGCAGGTAAAGGCCGCGTACCTGCGCATTCCTTTGAGCCAGTTCCCCCACATAATGACACCTCCGTGTGTCGCTCCTTGCGTATCGACCTGCCGTGGTCGCTGATCGGTGTAGACGGCGAGCCCGTGCTTGTCCCGAGGCGCAGGCCGATCCTGACGCCTGTGCCCCGCGTCGTGCCGAGGGCGGCTGCCGCGCGCAACGTGTTCTCCGCAACATAAATTCGGTACAAGCGGTGAATCGGATTTATGAAGAAACGGCTAGAAATGCGGAAAATAGAAGGCCGGCAGGAAGAACCAGGTGTGCGGGACGCGCGGAGACTGCCCGGGAAAACCCTCCATTTTGCCGGGCTTGATTGGATCCCCCAAACCGCTTCGGAGACACGCGGCGTAATACGGTCGCTTATTTCTTCAGTTGAAACGGTTCCAGCGCCGTCGGCTCTTGCTTCACCTCGGCCAGCAATCCTGATTGCGTGGGGCGTAGGTAACGCGGCGTCAGGACGAATCCGTCATCGTCGTCACCCGGCTCGGCGCCCACCCGGCGCACGCGCCAGACGACCGTGACCTGATACCGGCCGGGAGGGGCGCCGTCATGCTTCCTGAACGTGGTCAGTTGAAAGGTGCCGTCGGCCGCCACGACCGCGTGGGGCAGGACGTTCTGCTCGCTGTCGCCGACAGGGTGGAACGCCACCAGCGCCCCGGTCGCCGGCTGCCCCTCGAAGAACACCTTGCCCGTCACCGGGTACACGTTGGGCCGGCCGCCGCACGAGCAGCACGCGAGCGCGGCGAGCAATACCGCCGAACGGACAGATGCGGCGCGACGTAGAAAATTCATGTGCGACCTTCCCGCGCTCGAGTCGGCAATGTTCTTGCGGCTGGACGAAAGCAAAGGTGTCTGGAACTCTAAAGCAAAGTTCCAGACACCTTTGTTTTCGTCGTTCTAATAGCCGTTTGCGTCCACCACCTCGCCGCTTCCCTTCGTCACCAGCGCCGCCAGCGTCGCGATCGAAATGGAATCTTTGACAAAGCGCACCGAGCCGTCGGCGAAGCCGATGTTGGCGCCGCCCGTGTGAAAACTGTAGATGTCGCCTTGCAGGTTGTTGCAGTTCATCACGCACGGCCCGGTACCGATGGCGCCGCGGCCGGTCGAATCGGACCCCGTGACCGTGATGCGATTGTCCGAGTCGGCCCAGATCATGCCGGTATCGTTGGTCGGATCGTAATCCACGCTCGTGCGGTCGGCGAAATACTGCTTGTCGCGGCCGGCCGCCTCGGAAAACAGGGTCGTCATGCTGGTGCCGTCGGTGATTTCCAGCATCTTGGTGATGTCGTTCTGGCGCGTCGCGCCCTTGCCCGGCGCGCCTTTTGGATACGCCGGCAAGAGCAACGGATTGGCCGGCGCGATTTCGGCGCCGCTGGCGTCTTTCAACGTTTTCACCTGGCCGACCGGCGCATAATCCGCGGTGTAGCCGGTCGCGACGGTCTTGGTGGTCGGGTAGACTTTCTTGCCGAAGATGTTCGTCTTCGACCCCTGCTGGCTGGGCGGCGCGAAGGCATCGTTGCCGGGCGAGATGTAGGTCGTGGCGTAGGGCGGGACCAACCGCCAGCCGCCGGGGCTCGACGGGCAATTGAACAGGGGGAACTTCACCGTCAACGCCTGCGCGTTCATCGGGTCGCTCCAGTCCACGTTGTACACCCAAATCTTGGCGAGCGCGTCTTGCTCGTAATAAGGCAGCAGCGGCACCAGGATGCTGCATCGTCCCTGCGTGCCGCCCGCGTACCCCGGTTTTGGAACGGTTCCCTGCACATACGGAATGTAAGGCGCCTGGTTGTTGTTCTTGGTGATCGCGTTGTACGGCAGGCCCTTGTAGACCGATTCGAAATTGAGTGCGGCGAGGCCCAGCTGCTTCAGATTATTCGTGCATTTCACGCGATTGGCGGCTTCGCGGACTTTTTGCACTGCCGGCAAGAGCAGCCCGACGAGGATCGCAATGATGGCGATCACGACGAGCAGCTCGATCAACGTGAAACCGCGCCGCCGGAACCGCGGGGAGCGTGCGAACATTTGAGGACCTCCAAGATGAGGAACGAGATAACCCGATGCCCGTTTCACGGTACCCCGCCGCCGAACGCAAGCATGAAACGACTGCCCGGCAAGCCGCAGCGCCTGCCGACGCGGGGGCTACTCTACCTTCCCTTCGCGCGGCCGCAATGGGCGCAAGCTGGAACTCATCGAATCTTCGCGTTAGCTTCGCGGCGGACTCGCGGAAGCTTCAGAAATGTGGGAATTGAACTGCCAAGACGTCGAAAAAAGACTCGGTCAGCGACTCACGCTCGTGCCGCCCAATAGCGGCGTTCCACACTCCAATGCTCGAGCGTTTCTGTCGGCGTCCCCGTCGCAAGTTGTCGGCGATGGCGCAACAAATCGGACACTTCACGCAGCAGCTGGAAGCGGCCGCTGACAAACGGGGCGAGTGTCCCGTCATGCCAACGTCGCAGCGCCTTACCCGCAAGCACGGCGAGGTGCAACGGGAGAGCGCGCCACAGTTCCTGCGACGGCACGTTTCGCCAAAAGACGCGTTCCTCGTTGCGCGATTGCTGTTCCAATAAGCGCCGTCGCGGTTTGCCGTACGACGCCGAAACTCGGTGCCACACGCGCGATTCGGGCTCGTACACTGCCCGGTAACCGGCCCGCTGGAGACGGAAGGCGACGTCCACATCTTCAAAGTAAGCGCCGAACGACTCCGGAAAGCCGCCGACCTGCACCAAGGCTTTGCGACGATAAAAGGCGCTGGAACCGCTGGCGCCGAAGACCCACCGCCGTTGCAGATACTCCGCCGTCAACGGTTGCCGATGCCCGCGCTTGGCCGCGACGCCGCCGAGGAAGTACCGGTCGCCGGCGCTATCAATCAAAGCGGGTTGGGCGTGGCCGCCTCGCTCCGCGAGGCGCGTACCCCGCCTCGCGGAGCGAGGCGACCAGTCTGGGTACGGGTTATGGCACAGCACCAAGGGCGCGACCGCCGCGATCTCCTCATCCTCGAAATGCCGCAACGCCGCGGCGGCCGAGCCCGCGGTGACTTCGGTATCGTCGTTCAGCAGCTCAATGATTGTCGCCGTCGCGGCCCGGATGCCGGCGTTGACGGCGACGCAGAAACCGCCACGGCGCGGCAGGCGCACGATCCGTACGCCGGTAAACTCGCGCGCCACGGAGGAAACGGCCCCGTCGGGCGACGCATCATCGACAACGATGATTTCCGTGGTCAACGGTGCGTGGCGTGCGACGCTCGCCAGACAGGGGCGGAGCAGATCGGGCCGATTGTGGCTGGGAATCACAATAGATAGGGGAGGGCGCTTCCGGTTTCCAATCCAGGCCTCCGCGCGCGCGTTTCGGTCTTCGTCAACGTATGGCACGGCGTTGCTCCTCTCGCCGCACCACGCGGTTCAGCCAGCGCCGCGCGCGGGCGAAGTGGCGTCGCCCCATGTCGGCGGCGATCTGCCCCAGCGCCGCGAACAGTGCCGTGTCCGATGGGTCGCCACGCCACCGCGCCGCCAGCCGCCGCACGAGGGCCTCGCCTCGGACGATGCCGCTCAGCAGACGCAGTTGCCACGGCGGCCAGTGCTTGGCTGCGTACGTCAGCAGTCCATGCCGCACGAGAAGGCGCAAGTGCGCCGGTACTTGCCGCACGTGCAACGGCCGCTCGTGAACCGCGCGCAGCGCCGGCTCATACCACACCGACCAGCCGTGCTCCCGCGCCCGCCGGCAGAGATCGACATCCTCGTAATAAAGGAAGAAGTCGCGATCGAAGCCGCCTAGCTGCCGCAAACATTCGCGCCGAATTAGGAAACAGCAACCCGTCACCCACGGCACGCGGACGCGCTTGCGCCCGTGAACGCGCCGATACTTCCGTCGGGCTCGGGGCAAGAACAAGCCGCCGATCGTTCCCAATAATGTTGGAAACGGCCCGGACGACAGTTGCCGGCTGCCGTCCGCGTGGCGCAACTGGAAGCCGACGATGCCTGCTTGCGGGTCTTCTTCACTCAGTTTCTCCGCGAGCGCCAACACGCCGTCAAGGAAGTCGCCGGCAAGCGTCACGTCCGGGTTGAGCACCAAGCACCACTCGCCCTGGCTGAGCCTGCACCCTTCGTTCACCGCTCGTGCAAAGCCGCGATTGCGCCCCCAACGCCGCAGCGATACGCCGGGCAGGCGGCGCAAGCGGGCCGCCACGCGATGCGACCGCGAATGATTGTCCACAATGACGATTTCCGCCGCTCCAGTCCGCAACGGGTCCGCGGTCCGAAGTTGTCCGACGAGCCGCGACGTTTCATTCCATTGCGCATAATTGACAATAACGACCGACAACTGCGGCGTCGTCGTGCGTACAGGCTGAGCCTTGCGCAGCGGAGCACTCCGCGGCGGTGATAATATGATTGGAGAAAGTATGGCAGTTGCCATTCGGGGTCCCTCCCGGCGGTCGGCGCACCATCCATGTCCGCGTGTGGCGACAGTATAAGCGCAGGTTGAAAAAACGAGCAAGACCAGTGAGCGTGGTTCTTGGTACGCCGCTTGCATAACGTTCTTGCTGTGCTTGGGCGGGGCGGTGTGCGCGCAGCCGGCGGCGAATGCGCAGCACTCTTCCCAGGCCGTACATTCCTTACAACCGGAAAGGGTCGGGACTGTGAAACGACTCCTCCTCGTCCTGCTTTTGCTTGCGGCCGCTCTTGCCGGCGGCGCCTACTGGCTGACCAACATGCGCCAGCGGACACCGGGCGAAGAGCGGTTCACTTTTGCGCCGGTCGAATACGGCAACCTGCCGGAATCGATCAGTGCGACCGGCGTTCTCGAACCGAAAGAGGTCGCGGCGGTCGGCAGCGAAACTTCCGGCCGCGTGGTCGAAATTTACCCGAATGCGGACTTCGGCAAGACCGTGACCGAAGGCGAGCCGCTCGTCCGGCTCGATGATCGCGCCCCCCGCCTGAAGCTCGAACAAGCCAGAGTTGCGGTACAAAGCGCCCAAGCCGACGTCGGCCGCGCCCAGGCACAACGCGACGCCGCCGACGTGCAACTTCGCCGCCAACAAGAGCTGCACAAACAAGGCCTCAATCAGCAAACCGACGTGGACCATGCCGAACTGGAGCGGAAGGCATCGACGGCCGCATTGAACGCAGCCCAGGCAAAAGTGGAGGAAGCGCGCGCCGCACAAAACCTGGCCCAGCTCGGCGTTGATTGGACCATGGTGCGCGTCCCGACGAGGGGCGACGGTTCCGGGCCGAAGCGAAAGTACGTCGTGCTGGATCGCAAGGTCGTCCTCGGCCAATTGATCGCCCCGCCCGCGTCCGCGCAGCTCTTCACTCTGGCCGGCGATTTGGAGCACGTGCAGTTACGCGCTCAAGTCGCGGAAGGCGACATCAGCAAGGTCCGCTCCGGCATGCGCACTGATTTCACGATGTCCGCTTACACGGAAGAGGACATTCATTTCCGCGGCCAGGTGCGCGAGACACGCCTGGAGCCGACCACCGCCCACGGCGCGGTCTTCTACGAAGCCATTATTGACGCGCAAAACCAGCGCGATCCGCAAACGAACGACTGGCGGCTACGGCCCGGCATGACGGCGTCGGTCGACCTGATTCGCCGCGAGCACGCGCACGCCTGGAAGATGCCGACTGCCGCGCTTACGTTCCGCCCCGCCGACCGCCAAATCGCTGAAGCGGCGCGGGAAAAACTGGCCCAATGGCAGGAGCGCTCCGACGCCGCTGAGTGGAAGCCGGCATGGATCTTGAACGGAACGAAGCCGTGGCCGATCTTCGTCCGCACCGGCGGCACAAACGCCGCGGGCGAAACCGGCATTCAGGACCCCCAGTTCACCGAGGTGCTCGAATGGGATCCGGAGGTCGCCGGCACGCTCGATCCCAAGGACGCCGCGACGTTTCCGCGCGTGATCATCGCCGGGCCGCCCACCGCGAGCGACACGCCGTTCCACATTCCAATCAAGCTGTAACCGTGCGCCGAATGAAAGATGCCCATGCTCATTGCCTTGGAAAACATTCAGAAGGTCTATGACACCGGCGAGTTCAAGGTGCCGGCCCTGGCCGGCGTCTCGTTCCGCATCGCCGCCGGCGAATTCGTCGCCATCATGGGCGCGTCCGGCTCCGGGAAATCGACCCTGATGAACATCCTCGGCTTCCTCGACCGCCCGACCGCCGGCGTCTACCGCTTTGAAGATCACGACGTGAGCCAGCTCGACCGCGATGCCCGCGCTCGGCTGCGTCGCACGAAGCTCGGCTTCGTCTTCCAAGGCTTCAATCTTCTCAAGCGCCAGACCGCCGTCGAAAACGTGGAGTTGCCGCTCCTCTACGCCGGTGTCCCGGCACGCGAACGGCGCGAACGTGCGCTGCGCACGCTGGAACGCGTCGGCCTCGCTCAGCGCGCCCGACATCTGCCGAGCCAGCTTTCCGGCGGGCAGCAACAGCGAGTCGCCATCGCCCGCGCGCTTGTCAACAACCCACAAGTTCTGCTCGCCGATGAACCGACCGGCAACCTCGATTCACGCGCCGGCAAGGAGCTTCTCGCGGACTTTCAGCGAATGCACGTCGAACACCAGCAGACGATCCTACTGGTGACGCACGACCCATTAGTCGCCAAGCACGCCGACCGCGTGCTCACGATGCGCGACGGCCGCGTCGCCGCCGACGAAATGAACGCCCACTCGATGGAAGCGCGGGGCGAAGACCACCGCATGCAACCGAAAAATGCCGCCATGCACGGCCAGCCCGCCGCACGGTGACACCAGTCCCGCCCGTTACGGCACGGTCTCCCGACCGTGCCACAACGCGGAGGCACATAGGACCAATAGGACACATAGGACACATAGGACACATGGGTCTATTCGCCGCCTTACGTGTCGCACTCGACGCCTTGCTGGTCAACAAGGGCCGTTCCGCCCTGACCAGTCTTGGCATCGTCATTGGCATCAGCGCCGTCATTGCGATGGTGGCTGCCGGGGCCGGCGCGCGTTCGAAGCTCGACGAGCGGCTCGAAAGCGTCGGCAAGAATCTGATCTTGATTCGTCCGGGCGGCCGCACGCAGTCCGGCGTGCAAGCCGATACTGCCCCGCTTACGAGCGCCGATGCGGCCGCCATCCGCCGGCAGCTCGGCGGCACACTCCTTGCCGCCGTCGCCGAAACGCAGGTCATCCAGCGCGTCGCCGCCACGCCGACGCACAACTGGCCCACGATGATTGTCGGCTGCACCCCCGACTTGCAAAGCGCCCGCCAGTGGGCCGTCGCCCAGGGCCGGTTCCTCACGGAAGACGATGTCAAAAAGGTCGCCAATGTTTGCCTGCTTGGCCATAGCGCGAAACAGAGGTTGTTCGCCGACCGGCCCAATCCGCTCGGCCAGTTCGTCCGCATCGACAACGTGCAGTTCCGCGTCGTCGGTGTTCTCGCCGTCAAGGGCCGCTCCCCGACCGGGGCCGATCAGGACGATCAACTTTTCGTACCGCTCACCACGCTCCAGCGCAAGCTCGCCGGCAACGACCGGCTCACGCTCGTCGTCGCTTCTGTTCGCTCCGAAAACCTGATCGAACGCGCGAAAGAAGAGATCACGCGCATCCTTCAGGAACAGCATCACCTCAAACCGGGCGCCGAGGATTTCGACGTCAACAGTGTGCAGGAGATGGCCCAGCTCGCGGTCATCATGACGTCCACGCTGCAAGTGTTGATCGCCGTCATCGCGTCCATTTCACTCCTCGTCGGCGGCATCGGCATCATGAACATCATGCTCGTGTCGGTGACGGAGCGAACGCGCGAGATCGGCATCCGCCTCGCCGTCGGGGCGAGCGCCTCGGACATCCTCGTGCAGTTCTTGCTGGAGGCGCTGGCGCTGGCCTTCGTCGGCGGCGTGCTCGGCATTTTGCTTGGCTTGCTGGCGGCAGTCGCAATGGCGGAAATCGCCGGCTGGCCGCTGGTCGTGTCGCCGTTCGTGGTGGCGGTGGCGTTTCTTGTCTCGGCGGGCGTTGGCGTCTTCTTCGGTTACTACCCGGCGCGCAAGGCGTCGCGACTCGATCCGATTGAGGCGCTGCGCTACGAGTAAGGTCACGCTCTTGATTGAACGTATCAAGAAAAACGCACACGCTGTATCACTGTACTGTGACACCCAGATTTTTCGCTTGCATTCCATTTCACAGCGCGGTAGCCTTGGCGCGGAGACTGGGGGGACGGACCAGTTGCAGCGCCTCGCGCTGCGCACCCGTCTAGCGGCCGCTCGGCCGAGGGGGAGTCGATGACTCAAACGAGGTGGACACGCCACCGCACCTGGGTTCCAGGGGCGGGGCTGGCCGCGGCGTTGCTCGCGGCCTGGTACTTCTCACCCGGGCTTCCCGTCTTATGGGGCCCGACCGCCAATGCCGACACCGTTGTCGCGGGCGAAACGCTGTTTTTGCACGAGTGGACGCCGAACGATCCGATCGCGCACGGCGACGGACTCGGCCCGGTCTACAACGCCACGTCGTGCGTGGCCTGCCATTTCCAAGGCGGCGTCGGCGGCGCAGGGCCCAACGGCGCGAACGTAACCGCCTTCGAAGTCTTGCCGAGCAAGCGCGATCCGAACGTACATAACGGCGTCGTTCACAACTTCGCGCTGACGTCTTCACTGCAAGAAAGCAAAGATCAGCTGCGCGACGTGGTTCCGGTCATCATCGGCTCGCGCCGCACCCCCGGCAGTTGCGGGCCGAACATTCCCGACTTCGATCCGCTGCACACCGACGAGATCAACTCACCGGCGCTCTTCGGCGTCGGCTGGATCGATCGCATCTCGGCCAAGGCGATCACCACGCCGCGTGTGAGCCGGCTGGTCGCCAACAAGATTCAGCAGCTCGACATCGACGCCGCCAACATCGGCGCCGGCCGGCCGCGAATCCTGCCGGACGGCCGCGTCGGCAAGTTCGGCTGGAAGGCCCAATTCGCGACGCTGGACGAGTTTGTTGCCGCGGCGTGCGCGACGGAGATCGGCCTCGGTACGCCGAAGATGGCGCAAGCGAAACCGCTCGGCCAGCCGAGCTACGCCGCCAGCCCGCCCGATCTGGATAAGCAGCAGTTCGGCCAGCTTGTCGCGTTTGTGGACACATTGCCCCGGCCCGAACGCTTGACGCCACAGAATCCGATCGCACGCGATCAGGCAGCCCACGGCCAGCAGGTGTTCAACTCCGTCGGCTGCGCGGTTTGCCACACGCCGGACGTCGGCGGCGTGAAGGAAGTCTACAGCGATTTCCTGCTGCACACGATTGAAGACCCGCCGCCCGGCAGCATCCCCGACCGCGGCGACGCCGGCCGTTATCCCGATCTCGATCCATCCGCTCCGCTGCCGGAAGACCATCCGCTGCCCAGCGAATGGAAAACGCCGCCGCTGTGGGGAGTCTCCGACACGGCCCCTTACTTCCACGACGGTGGTTCCCCGACGCTGCAAGCCGCCATCCTGCGGCACGGCGCCGACGCCCGGACCGTGAAAAAGGCGTATGAAAAGCTGACCCCGGAAGATCAAAACGCCCTGCTGGCGTTCCTCGGCACGCTGAAAGCGCCGGGCAACGCGGCGCCCGCGGGGAATGTGACGCCGCCGCGGCGGCTAGTGAAAAAGTAACCATCGCGTTTACGTTTCGCGCCCGCTCGTCCAAGCGGGCGCGAAACATACCCTTAGTTGTCACGCCGAAGAGCGCCTTAATGAACCGCGCGTTGCTCGTATCCGCAGGTGTTCTATTCGGGCTGATCGCGACGAATTCGGCTGCCGAAGACAGCCTCGTTTTCGCGTCCCTCACTGGTTCGGTGCGCGACGCAGACGGCAAGCCAATCGCTGGGGCCAAGGTCAAGGTGATGGAAACGGAGGGCTTTACGCAGCGAGTCCGCGAAGCGAATGGCAGCGGAGTAACAGACTCAAACGGCCGCTACACGTTGTCCGTCCTTACCAAGCCCAGCACGCAGGTCCGGGTGGTTAGCGTGCGCGTCGAAGCCGTAGGGTTCGTACCTCTGAGAGAGGATTTTCTTCCCTTTGAGGACATGCGCATCTCCGCCGAGGCGCGTTCAAAAAAGGACTTTGCGCTCGCGCGGGGGGAAGCACTCGGCGGTGTCGTCGCATTGGGCAATCCGCCGGAGAATGGTTATCTGATCACAATCCGTGGGGCATCGTTTCGATACCTTATCTCGTCAAAGAAGGACGGCAGTTTCAGAACTTGGGTCCCCAAGGGGACGTATTCCCTCGAAGCGTTCGACCCGTCTACCGGCAAATCAACTCGAGTCGAAAAGGTCGCCTCGGGGCGGATTGACGTAAAGATGCCCTGAGACCCAGGGTAGTCATTCGCCAGTTGCACCGCGGTACACTTTCGACGAAGCGACACCAAATCGCGTGCGGCCTTCTACTTTCCACTCTCCCGATCATACGGCACAATATTCTCCCACTCCGTCGCGTCCGACCGGGCCACCACCGCGACGACGGGGTCGGTGTCGCTGCAATTGAATACTTCGTGCGGCACGCCCGGCTCGATGTAAATGAAGTCGCCCGCCACGTTCTCGATCACCTTCTTGCACCCCGGCCCGTACTCGTGGCGGACGCGGCCTTCCAGGATGTAAAGCATCACCTCGAAGCCGACATGAATGTGCGCGTACGCCACGCCGCCGGGCGGGATGGTGGCGACGTTCATGGAAAGCTTCGTTGCCGGCACGTTCTTCGCCGACAGCCCCGGCTTGTAGCGGATGTTGTTCCAGCTCCGGCACGTCCCGGCGCCGCGGATGACGAACACGCCGTCGCCGCCCTCGACATACTGCTTGAGATCTTCGGTGTTGGTTGTCATGCATGGACCTCCGAGCCGTCATTGTACCCGCCGGCGCGCAAAACAAAATCGCACGAAGCGCCGTTTGTGGTCCGGCGCTTCGAGCGGCGCGGCATCTCGGAGTCGTCTGACTAGCTGTGATGGATGCCGATGTCCACGTCGTTCACGGTCATTCCGCGCGTAAGCGTGACCGGCCCGGAGTCGAGCGTCACCGTTTCGCCCGCGTTCAGGACGACGCGGACGTGATACGTGCCGAGCTCCATCTGCGTGAAGCGATAGAAACCGAAACGGTCGGTCTGGGTGGTATCCACCACGTTGCCGCTGCTATCGAGCAATTGCACGAGGCGGCCGGCGAGGCCTCCTTCCGTGAACTGCTGGTGGCCGTCGCCGTTGCGGTCGTTGAACACCTGACCCGTAATCGTCGTCTTGAAGAAGAAGACGTCGTCTTGCAAATCGGTGTTCGCGGTGTTGCGGGCGATGATCTGTTCGAGCGTGGTGTGCTCCAGTCGGAAGAGCGCCGTGCCCGAGAACTGATTCTCGAACCACAAGCGGTCGCCGTCGCGGATGCGTTGGAATTGGTTCGAGATGATCCGAGTGAACAGCGGTCCCACGCTGCCGCCGGCCACATGGTCTTCCGCAAGACCGCCGACCCACAAGTCGATGTTATTCACACTGCCGTACAACTGCTGCAATTGCGCCTGCAGCGTCGGATTGGACGTGATCTGGGCGAAGCTCGTGATGCGCGGCAGCCCGTATGCCGCCCGCGTCGTGTTGTAGTCCGCCAACCCGTGGTCGCGGCCGCGTTGAATGTTGAGCGACGCCAGATCGAAACCGCCTTGACCGGGCGCACCGAAGAGGAAGTTCTGCAATTCCGGTACGATTTTGTTGTCCACTTCCTGGGCGTTGTCGCTCGCCAGGTATTTCAAGATCGGATCGGCGCCGTTCTGCACGACCAGGTTCGGATTGAAGAACGAATTGGCCAGGCTCACCGGCGGGAACTTCTGTGTGCCGTCGGGATTCAGGAACTGCACGTCGGGGGCCAGCAGGCTGTGACCAACACGAAACGCCGCCGTCGAGAATTCGTTGGCGACATCGGGATTCACCCACCACTTATAGCCTTGATAGGCTGGGACCGCTCCGGTTCCCAAAAGTGCCGGCAGGAATTCGTTGAACGTGATCGACTGCACTTCCGCGATCACGATGGAACGAGCGGTCTGATAAATCGTCTCGTCATCGAGCATCGGATTCTGGCTATGAATCAGGTTGGCGAGGCGATTGTGCTCGCGCATGAACAACGTGTGAACGGAGGACAGCTCGATGTTTTCGTTCTCGCGCACGTCGCCGGCGAGGAACAATTGATCGTCGGGCGTCGTGCCCGAATTGGCATTGGGCAAGAGGCCGGTATTGAACGGCAGCAAATTGCCGGCGCTCGTGTTGAGCGTGCCGCCCAGGTGCGTGCGCAGCGCGGCGGCGCGCACGGGGTCGGAGCCGTAGATCATCGAGCCGTCGAGCCACGACGTGATGTCATTGATCTGTTGCCGCGGGTTCCGCCGGCTCGTCCCCGTGGCGGGGTCAAACTCCGATCGGCTAAAGTCGATGACCTGCGTTCCCGTGTTGTTCGGATCAAAGAACGGGTCCCCCGCCGGGACGGGGATGTTGGCCGCTTGCAGCTGCGCGCCGGTCCCCCCGGAAGTGAGGTCAATGTCGTGATCGATGAATTGGCCCCAGGCGTAGACCCAGTCGGACATAAGCCGGCTGTTCGGCAGGCCGCCGTCCGTGGCGTCCGTAACGACGACGTCGCTAATCAACCGAGCGCTGGGCCGATTCGCGCCGGCGAGCGTATCAACGCCATTGCCGTACTGAGCCGGCGCGGTCCGCAACAGGTCTTGGCCGACGCTGCCCCAGTCCGTGTGCAGCGGATTGTTGCCTGTCCCGTCGATCGAGTAATAGCTGATCGACATCAGGCAGCGGTCCTCCAAACGCTCGACATCCGGACGCTTGTGCGGCCGACGCGTCGTCTTTGCAGGGCCTCGTGACCGGGCGAAGTGTGGAATCACCCATGCGCGCAACATGATTATCCCCTTCGACAATGATGTGAAAGGCGAACGGCGGTGCGGAATTGGTGCAGGCGCAAACCGAGCGAAGTTCAAAACAGACAGGACATGGGCGCGGATCGGATACGGACCGGGCGCAAATCTATCGGGCGCGGGCGCTGCGACGGGAACATCGGGAGAGGTTGTTCGGAATATAACACTTGCAGGACCGAAAGCAAATCAAAATGCCGTCTTTGTACGAGAAAAAATGCACCTCGGAATAGTTCACTGCCTGGCGAATTTGTGTGACAACAATTCGTTTGAATCGGGTCCCCGCTGGGTGCAAATACCTGCATGGGGCTGCCTGGAGACGTGAATGCCCGAGTACCCGGATATCACGGTCTATCTCGAATCCCTGCGCCTGCGCATCGAGGGACAGACTCTCGAACGCGTCCGCCTCGTCAGCCCGTTCCTGCTGCGCACCGTGGAACCGCCGCTCGAAGCCGTCGAAGGCAAGCGCGTCCTGGGTCTGCGGCGTCTCGGCAAGCGCATCGTCTGGCAGCTCGACGGCGGCCTGTTTGTGATTCTCCACTTGATGATCGCCGGCCGCCTGCACTGGAAGCCGCGCGGCGCCAAGCCGCCCGGTAAGATCGGCCTCGCCGCGTTTGATTTTCCGACCGGTACATTACTGTTGACCGAAGCCGGCACGAAGAAGCGGGCTGCCCTCTACATCGTTGAAGGCGAAACGGCGCTGGCCGCCCATAACCCCGGCGGCCTCGAAGTGCTCGACTCGGACCTTGCCGCGTTTCGAGCCGCGCTCCGCCGCGAAAATCACACGTTGAAACGCAGTCTCACCGACCCGCATCTGTTCAGCGGCATCGGCAACGCTTACTCCGACGAAATTCTCCACTCCGCCCGCCTGTCGCCGCTGGCGCTGTCGCAAAAGCTGAGCGACGCGGAAGTCGCGCGGCTTTATGAAGCGATCCGGCAAACGCTTCTCGATTGGACCGAACGTCTGCGTCGGGATGCCGGTGACGATTTTCCGGAAAAAGTTACCGCATTCCGCAAAGACATGGCGGTCCACGGCCGCCACGGGCAACCGTGTCCCGTCTGCGGCACGACGGTGCAGCGCATCGTTTACGCCGAGAACGAAACGAACTACTGTCCCCGCTGCCAAACCGGCGGCAAAGTGCTCGCCGACCGCTCGCTTTCGCGCTTGTTGAAAGATGACTGGCCGCGAACGATCGAAGAATGGGAAGAACGCCGCCGCTAAACGCGATCAATTGCGCTCGCCGAAGTGTTTGAGGAGTTCTTTGAGCTGCTCCAACGACGGGGCCATCAGCTTGTCGTCCTTCTTGGGATTCTCCTTGATCCGCCGATCGCCGCAGGCGATGCACAGGATCTTGTATTCCGGTCCCGCCTTTTCCAGCGTCTTTCTGGTGCCGGGCGACAGCCAGACCTCTTTGCCGCAATCGGCGCACTTTTCCTTCGTCGAGCCGTAGACAAGCGTCGGCCCGTCCTCGCAACGGCAGCAAAGGACGACCAATTCTTCCGGCTCTTCCGCTTCGCCGGGCTTTTCGACCAGTTCTTCGGACATGGCGCATCCTCACGGGCTGGTGAGTATTATCCCGAACTTGGGCGTCGGCGTCCACGGTGCAACGCCGGTCTCCACGTCGCCGCCGAATACTACAATGAAGCTGTCGCGCCGCGTTCCTTCTGACGAGGAGAATCTGATGAGCTGTCCCACACTCCGCACGCTTGTGATCGCGCTGTGCATCCCCGTGGCGGTCGCCGCCGCGGAGCCGTCCGTCGTCTTCGACGTCTGGCCCGGCAAGGTCCCCGGCGAGACCGGCAACATCGGCGCGGAGAAGTTCCTTGAACAGAAACCCGGCGAGAAACCGGTCAAACGTTTGACGAACATCACCAAGCCGACGCTGACCGTATTCCGCCCGGCGAAGGACAAGGACACCGGCGCCGCCGTGCTGATCGCGCCCGGCGGCGGCTACAACATTCTCGCGTGGGACCTGGAAGGCGAAGAGGTCGCCGCCTGGCTGAACTCGATTGGCGTGACTGGCATCGTCCTGAAATACCGCGTGCCACGCCGGCCCGATCAACCAAAAGATCAGCCGCCGATCGGCGCTCTCCAAGACGCGCAGCGCTCGCTGAGCCTCGTACGCAGCAAGGCCAAGGAATGGGGCATCGACCCGAAGCGCATCGGCATGCTCGGCTTCTCCGCCGGCGGCCATCTTACCGCCTGGGCCGCGACGAACTACGAGAAGCGTTCGTATGAACCGGTCGACAAGATGGATGAAGCAAGCTGCCGCCCCGACTTCGCGGTGCTTATCTACCCCGGCGGCGTGATCCGTCGCGACTCGGGCCAGCTCGCTCCGGAAATTCACGTTTCGGAGAAGACGCCGCCCTGCTTCCTTGCCCAAGCGAGCGACGATCCCGTCAATGCGGAAAACTGCATTCAGATTTATCTCGCGTTGAAGCACGCAAAAGTGCCGGCCGACCTGCACATCTACGCCACCGGCGGCCACGGCTTCGGCCTGCGGCCGAGTGACAAGCCATGTTCCACGTGGCCCAAACGGTGTGAGGAGTGGCTGCGCGCGATGCATGTCCTCCAAACTTCGAATTGACTTTGGTTGATGCGCCGCGGCATTCAGGTAAAACAAAGCGTACGGAACATCCCACCGCGATCGAGATCTCACGTATGCAATGTTCGACTCCCGACGTCCTCGTCATCGGCGGCGGCCCCGCCGGCTCCACGGTTTCCACGCTCATCGCCCAACGCGGCCGCAAGGTCGTGCTCTTCGAACGCGAGCGCTTTCCGCGTTTCCACATCGGCGAATCGCTCATACCGGAAACGTACTGGGTCCTCAAACGCCTCGGCATGACCGAAAAGCTACAAAAGAGCCATTTCGTCAAGAAATACAGCGTCCAGTTCGTCAATGCGCAGGGCAAGCTCTCCGCCCCGTTTTACTTCTGGGATAACAAGCCGCACGAGTGCTCGCAGACCTGGCAAGTCGTTCGCAGCGAATTCGACTTGATGATGCTCAACAACGCCCGCGAGCATGGCGTCGAAGCCCACGAAGGCGTCCGCGTCCTCGATGTACTTTTTGAAGGCGATCGTGCGATCGGCGTGAAGATTCAGGACACCGATGGATCACAACGCGAAGTGCGGGCGAAAGTCGTCGTCGATGCCAGCGGCCAAAGCACCATGCTGCAAAACCGTTTCAAGCTCCGCCTCTGGGATCCCGTCTTAAATAAAGGCGCGATCTGGACCTATTACCAAGGCGCCTACCGCGACACCGGCAAGGATGAAGGCGCCACGCTCGTCGTGCAAACGACCAACAAACAAGGCTGGTTCTGGTACATCCCTCAGCACGACGACATCATCAGCGTCGGCGTCGTCGGCCCGTTCGACTATCTCTTCAAGAACCGCGGCAGCCACGAGCAGACGTACAACGAAGAAGTCGAGGCCTGTCCCGCGATCAAACAACGCGTCGGCATCGGCAATCCCATCGCCGGCTACTTCGCCACGAAGGACTATTCGTATCGCTCGAAAGAAGTCGCCGGTAACGGTTGGGTGCTGATCGGCGACGCCTTCGGCTTCCTCGATCCACTCTACTCCTCCGGCGTGTTGCTCGCCCTTCGTTCCGGCGAAATGGCCGCCGACGCCATCGTCGAAGGTCTCGCCAAGGGCGATACGTCCGCCGCCCAGCTCGGCAAATGGGGCCCGGCGTTCAATCAAGGCGTCGATCGCATGCGCCGCCTCGTGTGCGAATACTACGACGGCTTCAGTTTCGGCAACTTCGTCCGCACGTTCCCGCACCTCCGCGGCACGATGACCGATTTGCTCATCGGCGACCTCTTCACCGACCGCGTCGATGTCGCGTGGGCGCCGCTCGAATCGATGTACCCGTCCGGCAAGGAAGCGCCGCAGCCGTGGTTCAGCGACGCGGCGCCGGAGGTAATGCAGAACAAGGTGAATGAGCTGTTTTTGCCGGAGGGGTTGCGGCCGTAGAATGGATGGCGGAGGCCGTTTGGAGTTTCTTCAACTGCCCCTGCCCGAAATCCCGATCCGCGGAGAATCGTGTAGAAGCCGTGCGCGGATACGATAGGCCGCATTCTGCGGCATGAGAGGACACACATGGCCAAAGGCGCGAAAGCCCGAGGCGTTAAGGTAGTGGAACCTTGGGCCATCGCTGAAATCCGGGTGGCCGGTTTCAAGTCGATCAGCGACGAACAGAGCATCGAAATCCGGCCGCTCACGATCCTGGCGGGCGCGAATAGTTCGGGCAAGTCGAGCATAATGCAGCCGGTTCTGCTGCTGAAGCAGACACTAGAAGCGCCTTACGACGCCGGGCCGCTTCTGCTGGACGGGCCCAATGTCAAATTCTCCTCGGCCGATCAGTTGCTTTCTCGGATGGGGAGACGCCATTCCGCGGACAGCTTTCATGTTGGCATACGACTGAATACGGGGGAAACATTCCAGACGAGCTTCCGGAAAGAACACACAAGGCTCTTCCGGATCGAGCAGATGGATATCTCCGACGCATGTGGATCATTCAACTTGTGGCCGGGAATGACCTCCGCCGACATTGTGAAAACAGGCATTACCAAGAACAAAGAGCAGCTACGGCAAGGGCCCGGAGGGCATGGCGAGGGTCGGTGGGAAATTACACGCGCTCGTTGCCTCTTGGAATTGACATGGGTCGTCAGTCGCGCTGACGGGACCTCCTTTTCTGCAACCGACCACACCGGAGCACTCATGGGGATTGTGGTCTCAAGTATTATCCACTTGCCGGGATTGCGCGGACAACCAGAACGAACATATCCGGTCGCAGCGGCAGGCACAACCTTCCCAGGTTCCTTCGAGAATTACGCCGCGAGCGTTATATCGCAGTGGATGGCCACAGACGAAGGCATCCCCGCTGGCCTAAACGCGGAATTGAAACTATTGGGATTGACCAGTGGAGTGACCGCCGCTCCAGTAAATAGCGTACAGATCGAAATCCAGGTAGGGCGCTTGACAGACATTCCTCCAACTCGTCTCGAAGACCGCGTGAATATCGCAGATGTCGGAGTCGGTGTCTCGCAGACGCTTCCCGTCCTGGTGGCGCTCCACGCGGCCAAGCCTGGTCAACTCGTTTACGTCGAACAGCCCGAAACCCACCTCCATCCCCGCGCCCAGTTCGCGCTAGCGCAGATCCTGGCCTCCGCGGCGAAACGTGGCGTCCGCGTCGTCGCGGAAACGCACAGCTCCATCCTTCTCCTCGGTGTGCAAAAGCTAGTCGCGGAAGGCACGCTCGACCCCGAAAAGGTCAAACTTCATTGGTTCAAACGTGAGCAGGACGGCCACACGGTCGTCCAAACCAGCGACCTCGACGAAGCCGGGCGATTTGGCGACTGGCCGGAGGATTTCGACGACGTGACGCTCCAGGCGCAAAAGGAGTATTTGGACGCAGCCGAGGAGCGGTTGTCCGCCAAATGAGCAAGAAAAACGTTCCCACTTATGCGGTTGTGGTCGATGCATCCGTCGCCCGCGCGGCCGGCTCGCTGGAATCCGTTCGTCCACGCGGCGCGCTGTGCCGTGACTTTCTTTTGGCCTTGCGGAGCGTTTGTCACCGCATCACGTGGACCCCGGCAATCAAGGCCGAGTGGGACAAGCACGAGTCGCTCTTCGCAAGTCAGTGGCGAGTCTCCATGTTTAGTCTGAGAAAACTCCGAACGCTCGGTGAGGCCCTTTCCTCCGCTGTTCAGGACAGTATTCGCGAACACTGTCACAACAAGGACATCCTTTCGATCGTGCTCGCCGATTGCCATTTGATTGAGGCAGCAGCCGCCACCGATTTCCGGATCGCTTCGCTGGACGACCAAGCACGAGGTCACTTCGCCGACCTCGCGCGCGTTGTAGAATGTCTGCGAGACATCATCTGGGTGAACCCTGCGATTGCCAGGGAGCGCGCCGTCGAATGGCTGCGTAAGGGTGCGCCAGACGGGAAGAGCAGGCGCTTGTCCAAGTCGCGATAGACGAACGACAGCAGAGTAGGGGAGCAGCGGATCAACGTCTGTATAAGTGCATTCCGGTAATCGTTGTGATACGATTCGAGCCATTCGCCGCATCAACCGCGGGCCCGTGCGGCGAGTAACGACCCATTCCAGCGTAAGGAGGTGACGCCGATGAAACGCTTCCTCTTCTGTCTCGCGGCCTGCACGGTCGTGGGGCTGGGCGGCTTGTCTCCCGGACTTCGGGCGGACGAGCCGGCCAAGGTGGACAAGGGCGATGCCGCCAAGGAACTCGCCGCCCTGAACCAGGAATGGAACGAAGCGCAGCAGGCCTTTTTCAAAGCCTACGGCGAAGCGAAAACCACGGACGACAAGCAAAAGGCGCTCAAGGAAAAGCGGCCCAATGCCGCCACGTTCGCGGAGCGCTTTTTGAAAGTGGCCGAGACGAATCCCAACAGCCCGCAAGCCACGCAGGCGCTGGTGTGGGTCGTCAGCAACGCCCGCGGCAGCGATGCCGCCAAGAAGGCGACCGGCAAAATCGAGGATCGGATAGCCGCCATTAAAGACCTCGACGAGCTGCAAAGCACGCTCGCCGGGCTCCCCGGCTACGGCATGGGCGACATCGCGCCGGCCGTCGCCGAAAAGGCCAAAAAGAACCTCGATCATCCCAAAGCGGTTCCCGTCTTGATGTGGGTCTGCTCGGCGACCCTTTACGAGGGCGGGAACAAGGATCTGGGCAAGCTCTACAACGACACGGTCGATCTTCTGATGGACCGGTTCTCGGACCGCAAGGAATTGGCGCCGTTGGTAGACTACTTAGCCCAGGATTCCGATCCCGAGTGGGCGGCGAAGCACCTTCGCAAGCTCTTGGGTAAAGCCTCGTCGGACGACACCAAGGCCAACGCCACCTTCGCCCTCGCCAAGCTACTCAAGAACAAGGATGAAGCGTCGCAGCCGGAGGCCGAGAAGCTATTCGAGAAGGCCATCGAGCAGTTCGGCAAACTTTCCGGCAAGCAGCAGCTCATTACACAAGCGAAAAACGAGCTGAACGACATCAAGCTCCGCGGCATCGGCAAGCCAGTCCCCGATATCGCCGGCGACGACCTCGACGGCAAGGCGTTCAAGCTCTCCGACTACAAAGGCAAGGTGGTGCTGATCGACTTCTGGGGATTCTGGTGAGGCCCCTGCCGGGCCATGATCCCCCACGAGCGGTCGCTCGTGAAAAAGCTCGAAGGCAAACCGTTCGCCCTCGTCGGCGTCAACAGCGACCAGGACCCCGCACAACTCAAAAAAGACCTCAAAGAAAACGAGGTCACCTGGCGCTCGTTCCAGAACCAACGGAAGGAGCAGAAGGCGATCTCGGCCGATTGGAATGTCCAAGGCTGGCCCACGCTCTACCTCATCGACCACAAAGGCGTCATCAAGAAGAAATGGCTCGGCAGCCCCAGCGGCGAGGTGCTCGACAAGGAGGTGGAGAAATTGGTGCAGGCGGCGGAGAAGGAGAACTAAGGCCGCCGTTTCTCGATCACGGTTGCGAGGGCCGCGGGCCGTGCTGCCCGTGGCCTTTTGCAAAACAGTCAGTATTAACGAAGAGCCTCCGCGGCCGGGAGGCTCTGTAAGCATGAGCGAGCGAATTGTTGTAGACTCAAAGTTGTACGAGGGCAAGCCGATAATTCGCGGTACAAATACGCCCGTAACTCTTGTGCTCGAGGTACTCGCGGACGGCGACACATTCGAGCGCGTTCAGCAGGATAAGAAAAGCAGTTTCCATTCCTTGAGAACCTCGACAGGTGATCGTGCAGCTGTACCCGCCGGCAAACACACCGCGATAATTACGCCCCGCGTCTTCGCCGTAGCGCCGGATCTGTCACGTCGCCCAACCGGCCGCCCACTGCAAACAGGCCGCGAAAGAGTAAATCGAGCGATACATCGGCGGCCGCCGCCTCGATTTTCGCAATCCGGGATTGGCTCGATTTCATCTTCGCCGCCAACTGTTGCTGTGTGAGTCCCCGCCGTTGCCGCAGCCGGCGGACGCAACGGCTGACGCTCACGCGCAGCTCCACCAGGCGCCGTTCCTCCTCATCGAGCCCGAGAAACTCTTCTGCATCTCCGATACGGAATCCGGCCGACTCCAGGGCTTTCCTTTTTTCGCGATTCATCGCTCATCCTCCTTCTGTTTCCTCCGCGCCGCGGCGTCATCGTACAGGCGGAGTCGGCGCTGGCAGGTTCCGACGACTTTCTTGGGCGTCTGCCGGCTCGTTTTCACGAACAACTCGGCGATCACAATGGCGTCGCTATCCAGACGATAGACAATTCGCCAGTTTCTGCTTTCGTCGCGTACGCGCAGTTCGTGACACCGCGGCCCGACGCTCGGCATAGGGCGGGAGTGCGGCATGGCGAGTGACTCCCCTTCTTGAAGCAGGCGCAGCAACGTTCCCGCTTCGACACGAGCCTTTTTCGAGAACGGCGGCGTCTTGATCTCACCGTGCAACCACACCAACGGCTTCCGGAACGTAGCCATTTCCCGTCACGATATGTCGCATCTGACATGCTGTCAAGTGGAAGTGAAGCGGCGTACTTCGGCGATTCTTCACACGAAATTCAATTGCCCCTCCGCCCCTTCCCCTCCACAATGGCGAAGTAACCTTCCTCGTACTTCCTCCTCGGAGTCCGCCGCCATGCCGTCTTTTTCCCGCCGCGCTTTTCTCGGCGCTTCGTTGGCCACTCTTGCACCCGGGGCGTACGTGACCGGGCTCGCCGCCGACACCAAGTCCGGGTTCGCTGCGGATAACAAGCTGCCTGACAACCTGCTCAAAGTCCCCGAAGACCGGCCGTTTCAGCCCGCGACGTTGTTCCTTACCTGGCAGCGCGATCCGACCACGACCATGACCGTGCAATGGGTCGGCACGCGCGGCGAGACGGCCGATACGAACATCTACTACGCCCCGGTGAAGGGCGACTGGTGGACGAATCGCTGGCAGGTGCAGCCGACGATCGCCAACCCGTATCCGTTGACCGATTTCAAAGTCTTCCGCGCCGAATTGACCGGCCTCCAACCGGGCACGGACTACCAATTCAAAATCGGCAAGCTGTCGCCGACGTACCGTTTCCGCACGATGCCCGCAAAGGCGACCGACGCGATCCATTTCATCTCCGGCGGCGATTGCGGCGTCAATTCGCACACGGTCGCCAATGCGATTCAGGCCGCCAAGCAGGACCCGATGTTCACGCTGATCGGCGGCGACCTCGGCTACGACAACGGCAAGTCGGTCGAAGTCAGCCTCGCCTTCCTCCGCTACTACAGCAAGAACATGATCGGCCGCGACGGCCGGCTCATCCCGATGGTGACCTGCATCGGCAATCACGAAGTGGACGGCGGCTACAACAAGTCGCGCGAGAAGGCGCCGTTCTTCTACGCCCTGTTCGACGGCCTCTATCCGAACACCGGCTACGCCACGCTCGATTTCGGCGACTACCTGAGCCTGGTCCTGCTCGACACCGGCCACACCAGCGCCATCGGCGGCGACCAAGCCGACTGGCTCGAAAAGACACTCAAGGCCCGCGCCGATCATCCGAACGTCTTCGCCGTCAATCACGTTCCCGCCTATCCGTCGTTCCGCCGCATGGAAGGCGCCGACGGTAAGGCCGGCACCGGCGAAGGCAACCGCAAGCACTGGGCGCCGCTCTTCGAGAAGTATCGTGTCCCCGTCGTGCTCGAACACCACGATCACACCTTCAAACGCACCAAGCCGCTGCTCGACGGCCTCGCCAACAGCAACGGCGTCCTCTACCTCGGCGACGGCTCGTGGGGTCGGCTGCGCGCCCCGCAATCGCCGGAGAAACTGCACTACCTCGCCGCGACCAGCCGCGATTTTCACCTGTCGCTGCACCGCATCGAAGGCGACGAACGCTTCCACATGGCGATGGATGATTTGGGCCGCGTGATGGATGTGTGCCGCAGCGGCCAGCGGAAGGCGGGGGTGGTGCGCACGGCGGGATAATGACTGCTTTACGACTTTTTGGCCAACTGTTTGGCGAGACAACGGTGAAGTTGCCGCGCCGACATCTTCGCTGTTTGCTTGTCCGCGGCGAACTCAAACTGGAAGCGATCGCGTTCGACGGTGATTCCCAGACCCGCAGGGCCTTCCGGCAGCCCAAGAATGGTGCGTAACTCGTCTTGGCCCAACTCGTAGAAGCGCCCTTCCAGCCGCAGACGGACGCGCAGGCCCTGGTCTGTTACCAACGCAGACGGTGGTGATTTGTACATAGCACGCGACCTCTTCCTCGCCCAATCAGATTCGTCGCCCCTCGTACTGAATCATCCAGATCTCTTCCTGCTCGAACTCGATCTTAAGCCGGTCCTTCTCAGCATGCCAGAAGCGCAGATCTCTGTGGGAATGACCGATCTCATAGACCCAATGCTCTTCCACGTAAAGCTCGCCTTCAGGATTGAGCCAAGCGCCTTCTGCTTGTCCTTTTCGCGTCCATCCGCTGAATTTGCGGATCATCCGCGCGTGAAACGCGCGTTCGCGGCCGAAACGCCGGCCGAGGTTGTCGCGCTTGGGCAGAAAGACTTGCGTGATGAACGGCATCTACCGTCTCGGTACGTGCGCTCAGCATCGTTACTCTACCTAGCCGCGGAATACCCGGGTCAAGCGATGGACGCGTCCGGTGACACCCGAAAGACTTGTTTTCACTCCAATTGGCATACAAATTGAAACGCGTACCACGGCGTCGCCCGGACACCGTTCCCTCAATGCGGGAGAATAATCATGGCCAAGTACGGCAAGAAAGCTCAAGCAAGCGTGAAAACCGCGCTGCACAAGGCGAAACGCGGCAAGCTGAAGAGTGGGAAATCCGGCAAGACAGTCAAGAGCCGGAAGCAGGCGATCGCCATCGGCCTGTCGGAGGCGCGCAAGAAGGGGGCCAAGGTTCCTGCCAAGGGGAATCACAAGAAATGAGCGCTTTGAACGCTTGAACGCGACGGGTCGGCGAATGCGCTCACGGAAGGCACGCGGAATTCGCGCGAAACGTCTCCCTCTCCTCGCGCGAGGAGAGGGAGCGTTTCGTTCTCTTTGATAGGAAGAGCGAACAGCGAGCCGCTTTCTTACGGCTCGATCACTTCCGGTCCCGCTCGGCAAGTGCTTTCGGCTGCGCCGCTGCTGTCGGCAGGCGCGGAACCGCGGCAAACTTGCGGCGGGCGATACAACTCCTCGCGGCAGATCGACACCGCCGCCGGGGCCGTGATGCCGAGCCGAACCTGCTTACCGCGAACCGCCACCACGGTCAGCCGGATCGCGTCGCCGATGACCAACTCTTCACCGAGCTTACGAGTCAAGACGAGCATCGTTCGCCCTCCTTTCCCCAGAGAGGTCGATCCATCGTTCCTCACGCTGCCGCGGCGACGTGCTTGCCAACTCGGCGACGGTGTCGATGACCTCGGTGAGGGCGAACGGCTTGTAGAAGACGCGGGCGGCCCCCAGCCGCAATAACGCTTCCTCCGTATAAGGGGTTGGATCGCCGGTCATAAAGCAACAGCGCACGCTCGGACGAATTCTTTGCAGGATGCCGAGCACGCACGGGCCGTCCATCCCCGGCATGAGCACGTCCAGGAGAACGACGGCGATTCGTCCGCGATGCCGCCGGTAAAGGTCGATCGCCTGCAAGCCGTGGCAGGCCGACCAGACGTCGAATCCTTCCTGGCGCAGCCCCAGCGCCAGGACGCGGAGGACGGATGCCTCGTCATCCGCGATGAGCACTCCCGACGGTAAGCCGGCGGGGCATTCTTCCTCGTCCTCCACGACGTCAGGCGCGGGCCGCAGATCGAGGAACCGGTTCAGGCGTGTCACCGTGAACACCTCGTGAACCCGCGGGCGCAGATTCCGAATCGTCATGTGCCGGCCACTGGCGCGCAGCCGGTGGTGCAGGCTCACGAACGTGCTCAGCGCGATGCTGGAGACGAAATTCACGTTGCCGAGGTCGAAGATCACGTGCCCCACTTCTGGTTCATCCGCCAGGTCGAACAGCTGTTTGCGGATGCGCAGAAGTGTCACATGATCCAACGACGCATTGCCGCCGGTGAAGCGCACGACGGTTCTGACGCCGGCCGCTTCTTCCGGGGCGGGCACAAGCCCAAATTGCGATGTCATGCGTAGCCCTCCAATCGTTTCCGCGAACGCATACGTCCCCCTTGACACGAGGGCACAACACGAAGGCAAGGCGTCGTCCTTGGCACAAGGCGAACACCACGCACGGTTAAGTTGCGCTCGCGGCGAAATGTCTAGTTTCGGGGTTGAACGAAAGTCGTCGCGAACGGCGCGGGACACCGCCTGCGCCGCCGCGCGCGTGCGGCGAAAGAATAGGGTTTAAATCTGCAAGGACATGAAAACATAGAGAGGCGGCGGAGTACACGGCGTCGTCAAATCCCGCTCGCGACGCGCGACGTTACGTCGATGGACCTGATCCGCGCCGCGGCCGTGCAGGCCGACGAACAGCAGCTTCCGCGGGCCACCCGATGGTTCTTCCCGCGAATGCCGCGGCGCAGGCAAATAAGAATCGTTTTCGTCCGCGGCGGGCGTTGCCTCGGACAAAGCAGCCGGAACCCAAGCGTCATCGACTTGGGCCGAGATCACGAGGAGAATCAAGAAGTAGGCGACCCACTTCATCGGCAACGTTGTCCATCGGTTTACATGTTTGGCGTGCAGCCCCCCAAGGCTAACAGCCGGCTTACGGGTTGGCAATAGAAACTTGGGACTCATCGGCGGGGAAATCTTGCCCGCCCGTGTCTGCCTTGGCAACTCGTAGGGTGCGTCTGCGCTCCGCTCCGGCGCGCCCTACGAGCTACGAGCGAGTTCCGCCGCTCCAACCGAACTGCGTGACGAAGCTTTCGCCGCCCTGTAAAATCATCCGTGCCCAAAACTCGAATTCCTTGCGCTCCATACGCCGATGTTGCAAACCCCTCTAAAGCCGTTCCTCCATCCGCACGCCGTCTACCGGCTCGAGTACCCGGCCCACTGGGATGCGGTCGTGCAAAAAGACGGCGAATCGTGCGGCTTCGGGCCCCACGACCGCGACGACGTCGGCTTGTGGATTTCCATCATGCCGATGAGCCTCGACACCGACAAACTGGTCGAGGCGCTCCCCAAGCTGATGCAGCAGTCCCTGGCGTCCACCGGCGCCAAGGACCTGCGTCCCGATCCAACGCTCCAGCACTATGGCTTAGTGGCCGACATGACGAAGGAGGGGGAGGGCGGCTACTACTGGATTCTGGCCGGCGGCGACGTCGTGCTCTTCGCCAGCAGCCAGGTCCCGGCGGCGGAGCGCGACACCTGGAACCCGCCGTTCCAAAAGCTCATCGCCAGCTTGCACATCACGCGCGACCGGCAATTGATCGATCGCAAGGTGATCAACGAGGTGATGGCCCAGCTCCAACAGCAGGTCCCCGACCAGGAATTTAAGTTCGAGGACGACAAGATCCGCGGCAACAACCAGGTCGTCTATCTCGGCAACCTCTGCCGCGAGGTCCGCGGCGTGAAGCCCGAGCGCCGTGACGAGATCATCAAGCGCTTCGTGAACACCCTGTGCCAGCCGGCCCGCGCGGAGATCGGCCACGAAACGTGGGCAGACGCCCAGGGTTGTATTCTTCCTCTCTTGAAACCGCGCAACTACATCGACCCCAAAAGCCCCACGCAGCATCTGCTGACGAGCGAATGGCTCGTGGACGTGCTCATCTGCTACGCGATCCGCAACAACAAGATGTATCGCTTCGTCACCGGCTGGGACGTGGACCGCTGGGAAATCAACGCCACGATCTTGCACGAGCGCGCCATCGCCAACCTGGCGAAACTCCCGTGGCCGCGCGAACTCGCCGGCGCCCGCTTCAAGGACGAAGGCCGCGTCATCGTCGTGGACACCGACGACGGCCTTTCTTCCAGCCGCCTTCTCCATCCCGACCTCCATAAACTGTTCTCCGGCCCGCTCGGCACGCCGTTCTGGGCCGGCATCCCCTGCCGCGAGCGCCTCGTCCTCTATTCCGACCGGCGTGCGCTCAAGAAGCGCATCGGCCGCCGCCTGACGAAGGACCACGACACCTCCGGCTATCCCATCACGCCGCGGGCGTTTTTGGTGACGCGTGACGGCATCGCGCCGGGAGGGGAGAAGTGAGGGAGAAGTGAACGGAGTTTGATGAGGCCGCGTCATCCATTGCCCCTTGACTTGACGCGGAAACCACTTTGCAAGGAGGAGACCGATTCATGTCCGCGCACAAGAAAAGACGCCTACTGGAAAGGAAACAACGTCACAAGCACCTCAAGAAAAAGCCGCAGCAACCCGACTCTGGGGCTTCGGAAACCCGCATCATTCGCGACCCGCCGGGCAAGGTGAAAATGTCCGAAGTGCTCGACGAATTCGTTGCGCCCTTCAAGGAACCCAACGCGACCGAGAAAGAGCTGCGAATTCTGTACTCGTTGGGCGCGATCGCCTGGAACATCGCTCTGCTGCCGGCCGACGAGCAGGAAAAGGCCTTTCGCGAAGCGCACGAAAAGATGCCGGCTGACGGGCGCGAGCTTTTCCGATTTTTCGTCGAACCGCTGCTCGAGCGCAAGCGGCGGCACTTCGCCGACTGCCGCCGCGGCATCGTCGGTTTTGAACTCATGATGCTGCCGTCGGGGCCGTATTTGCAGGTCAGGTCGACGCTGGGAGGTTCGTGATCCGATCCCTTTTTTCCCGCGTTCCAATACAATGCTCGAAACGCGCCGGCAAGCACACTGGAGGGAGCCATGGCCACCGACCCAAGGAAGCGGCAGCGCAAACTCGAACGCCGGGCTGGCAAGCGGCAGGAAAAGAAACAACTTCAAGTGCGCGAACGCTCCGCCGGCCTGGCGGTCCGACTCACGGCCGCCGCGCGTTATCCCATTCTCGATTGCACCGTCAGCGAGACGCTCGACACGGAAGGCATGGGCGCCGTCCTCCTCAGCCGCGAGCTGCCCGACGGCCGGGTCGCTGTTGCCACGTTTCTCGTTGATCGCTACTGCCTCGGCGTGAAAGACGCCTGGGGCGAAATCCTCGGCCACTTTGCCTACGACAGCAAGTACCGCCGCGAGATGTGGTCGAGGGATCCGGTGCGCCCCATTCCCCCCGCGGATGCCCGCAAACTCGTCGAGCAAGCCGCCGCCTACGCCCGCCGCCTTGGCTTCGCGCCGCACGCCGACTACGCCAAAGCCGCCCCCCTCTTCGGCGACATCGATCCCGCCGCCGGCGCCGCGACTTTCGAGTTCGGCAAAAACGGCAAGCCCTTCTTCATCGCCGGCCCCCACGATTCGCCCGCCCGTTGCCGGCAAATCCTGGCGACGCTGGAGCACGCGTGCGGCAAACGCGCCTATGAGTATTTCGTTCCGTTGGCAGCGGCGGAGGAAGCGCATGTGCTCCCCGCAGGCGACGACGATGAGGAGATGGAGCTGGATTTCGAGGACGAATAGGAGGCACGCTGACGCGCGCGAGCCGGCAGTCTAAACGACCGGAGGGAACATGGCCACCGTCAAACCCGCGAAAACGCTGTCGCACATCTTCGACGAGTTCCTCGCCGACCAAGAAGACCGGATCAGCCACAAGACTTACTTGAAGTACGAAAGCATCATCAGTCTGTACAAACATTACCTCGAAGGCTACTGGCCGGCCACGACGGCGAGTGCGACAAGATCACCAAAGACGGCGGCACGTATTGCGGCACCTTCGGCCCGGAAGACGCAACCGAGGGTTTCGATGAATTCCTCGATTACTTCATGCCCCGAAAAGTCATGTGCGGCAAAGACCTGATGCAGGCCGCCGGCAGTGTCACCAAAAAGCCGGCGAAATGGCTCGTCAAAAAAGGCTACCTCGCCGGCACCGACGCCGCCCAGGAGCGCGCCGGCGCCGCCGCCAAGGATTTGCCCAACGCCCAGGAAGTGCTTGCCCTCCTGGCAGCCGCCGTCGATCAAACCGCGCCGCCGCGGCACGGCGACGCAATCGAGGACCATTTCTGGATCGAGAAAATCGAGCCGGGCAAGCTCTGGTTGAAGCCGATCACGGCTCACCCCGACGTTATCGGCCCGATACACGTGCCGAAACGGGTCACAAAGCTCTGTCAGCCAATGTGGGACATTGGCGGCGCGGTGGCGAAAGTGGGCGATCAGTGGCGGTTGATTGAGGTGTGGAATGTGACGCCGTGAGCGAGCGTAAGCCGAGGTGTCGAACGCAGCTCGATCAGACTGAGGTGTCGAAGGTCCCATCTTCGTCGTAACACGAAGAAGTTGACCATCACAATCGCCTCGTGCATGTTGTCTGCTCGAGAAACTCTGCCATGAGCCAAGCTATTACGCTGCCCGCGCCGGTGATCTCCCCATCGGCGGCGTGGGCGGGATCGTGCAAACGATGCCGTCGTACCCTGTGCAACTGAAAGTCCATAATCTGCCCGTGCAGATGATCGAAGTTGTTGCCAGCGCCGGCGAGACATGGGTTCTGCTCGGTCGCGATGTTCTGAACGCGCACCGACTGCTGCTCGATGGTCCGCAATTGTTCTTGGAGATCGGTTGAACGCGAACGCTCATTATCTGCGCGCAAAACGATCCGCAGAATACACCGATTTCGCAGCTTCAAGTCTGCGGAATCGGCGAAATCTGTTGATCGGCTCACCACACCCTTGGCTCCACCCTCTCCAGCAAATACGCCACCCCCATCGCCGCCGCGTCCAGCAAATCATCGTGCCCGCCGCACGCATACCGGACTGATCAATGAGCGGATCTCGCGGACGCCGGCGAAGCGGGACTTGGATTCAAGGAGAGCCGCGAGACGTGCGGATGGGCTTAGAATGTGACCGGTGCGCGAGTCTCTACAATTTCTGAGCGAATTCCTCGGGCGTCCAACCCGCCAGGCGAAGGATTGATCGCAGGGTTCCGGGCTTGAGATCGCGGTTATGGTAAGGGACAGGCACGATCCGAATCCCGTCCGTGTAGATGCGATGCTTCTTTCGCTTGGTGATGCGCCGAAAACCGTTTCGCTCCAGGACGCGGATCTCCTCGGCGGGCTTGAGCGAGGGAAGACGGGCGCTCATGCCTTGATCTCGACCTGTTCGACCGTCACATCAGCCGGGATCCTCTTGCCCAGAAGTTTGGCCGCTTCCAGGTAACCCGCAATCGCGTCGCGTGCCATCGCCTTGGCTTGCTTGAGCGTTTCTCCCTCTGTCGTTAAGTCCAGAGCCGGGACGTGGGCATAGTAGCCGCCCGCTTCGGCCGGCTCGTACACGACAGTAAAGGAACGTACAGCCATTTTCATCGCCTCCTTCGCACAACACGATTCTACCTTGGAAGAGCCCGCCCCGACATCGCAATCATAGCAACCGCGCCTCACCACACCCTTGGCTCCACCCTCTCCATCAAATACCCCACCCCCATCGCCGCCGCGTCCGCCAAATCATCATGCCCGCCGCACGGAAAGGTCACGATCTCGTCCCACAACTCCTGCTGCCCCGGATGCACGCGGCCTTGGCATGAAACGGTTCCTGGCACGATTTCGATCTGGCCCACCGCTGCACCGTGTTAATTCAAGTCGCGCCGGTTAACGGACGGCGGCCGCCTCGGCAATCCTTGCCTCGATCTCGGCAACCTTCTTGACGAGCGTGTAACACCAATGGCCATATCGGCCGTCGGCATTGACGGCGGCTACCCAGCGCTCCGCTGCGGCACGCTTCACTTCTTCGAGCGGATCGTAACCTTTGATTTCCAAGATCAGATGGCTACATGGTTCGACGTTCAGCCGAATGAGGTAATCCGGCACATAGTCGTGCATCTGTCCGTTGTGCAAATACGGAATCGCGAACCCGAGTCCAGCGTTCTTGGCGAACGCCGCGACCGTAGGATGATTGTCCAGCCGATACGCCGCTTGTTGCTCCCACACCTCGGTGTCGGCGACAACGTAATTGAGATGTGAGTGCATGACCTCGCGCACCGGCCGGCTGGTCCAAAAATCCACCTCCGCCGTTGTACCGGGGCCGCGATTGGCTTCAAAGCGCGGCACTTCCGGCGCCTCGCCTTGCGACGTGTCGGGGCGAATCTCCTCCAGCAACCGCTCGACCAGCCATCCGTAGTAGGGCGCCAGGAACAGGTCTTTCTTGTCCGCGGGCCGTAGGGCGCGCACTTTTTCATCAACGTAACGCTGCACGATCGCGGCGAGTTGTGGGAAAAGCACGTGCGCCGGCACGGTACATTGCCCCTGGGCCAAATAGTCGCGGCACAGCGATCCGGCGAGGTCGAAGATCAACTCTTGCAGCCGGCGTTTCGCGCGAAACGCTTCAAGGTTCACGTTGTCCAAGCGTCCGGGCCCGCTCAACGACAGCCGGCCTTGGTTGTTCACGTTCAATGACTTGACATCCACTTCCGGTGGAATGCGGCCCGGATCGATGACCAGCGTCGGCACGTGATGCCAGTTCACGGATACGCGATTGCGGATCGCCTGCGTATAGCCATCGACGCGCGGAAACTGAATCTCGAATCCCGCCTTGCTGGGCACGGCATGGACGTGTCGTCGCTGGGACGGCTTCACCGCCGCGCCGGCGGCGCTCGCTTTGAACGGAATGACTTCAAACGGCACTCCGAAGACCTTGGCCACTTCTTCGGTCAGTTTGCCGTCAACAAGATCATAACTCCGGCGGCGCAAGCCGCGACCCACCACTTGCTCGCAAAGCAATTGCGACATGAACGGCCGTAGGCCGACGATGTGCGTGACGGTGTTGCAGTCCCAGCCCTCGGTCAACATACCGACGCTGACAATGCAACGTAGGTCACGTCCCGGTGGATGGTGCGGGCGTTTGAGCTTGTCAGCCAGTTCTTCGAATCCCTCCGGGTAGATTTCCCGGCCCTGGCTGTCGGCTGGCCAATGCTGCCTGCCGACCGTATCCAGAGTTAGCCGCATCCAGCGCGCTTCATCGCCCTTCGCCTCCCCGGTGTCAGTCTCGTGGACCACTTTGGAATCGACGCGCAGCGTGTTGGTTTCGCCGTCGCGATTGCGAAAATGTTCGATCTTGCAATGCGGGATCGCGGTCGGCGGCTTGTCCTCGGCGAGCCATTCGTAGACCACTTTGGCGATCTTCGTGTTCTTGCACACCAGGATGAAGACCGGCGGCCGTGGATCGTCCGTTTGCTGCGCCCAATCGTCCGCGAGCGCCTCCCACAGCCCGCCGAGCATGGCAATCGGCGTGTTGGCCCATTTGAGAATCGCCTCGGGTTTCGGGTTCGCCTTCTTGCCGCCGCGCTCTTGCGTGGTGAGTTGCGGCAAGATCCAACGCCAGATATTGAAGTAGCCGGGAATCTCCGCGCCGGTCGTATCGCGGACCGCGAGTTGCGGCACCTTCACCAACCCCGACTCGATGGCATCGACCAACCCGAAATCGCTCACCACCCACGGAAACGGGCGGTTCGTCTCTTGCCCGACCCGGCCCAAAAAGTACGGTGTCGCCGAGAGATCGACGCAGAAATTGATGCCGCGCAGTTTTTGAATGCGATCAAGGCCATCGATCCAGACGGTCGCTTCCTTGACGTCGTAATCCTCATCATCATCGTCGTCGTTAGCGTCCTCGACCGGTTGACCCGGTTTGATGCGATAGGCGTGATGGGCTTCGTCGTTCATCACAAGAATGTTCTGCTTGCCGCCGACTTCGCGGCCGAGAACGTGGGCAACCAAGCTTGTGTCGCTCTGGACGTAGCGGACCGCCTCGACGCGGACCTTTTTGAGGTTCCCTTGTTTGTCGCGATCTTCCGCTAGCACCGTCAACAGCCCGGCCAACACCTGTCGCTCGTAGTCGTCCTGCGTGAGGTAGCGGCTGCCGCGCGCCGTGGTAGTCTTCGGACCGATGACAATGGTTTCCCGCGTCCGCACCGGCACGCCCGCTTTGATTACCTTCCCCGTCGTTCCGCCCGTCTGTACGCCCTGCGGCTCGAAGACATGCCAGTTTTTGACCAGCACGCGCCCTTGCGTGAGACTCGGCAGCAAATGCGCCGGCACGAGATCGCGCGTGCGATACAGGCTCGCTTCGCCCCGTTCCGGATCGAGTTCTTGCAGCCGGCTGCGAATGGTGACGTTCGGGCAGACAATCAGCACCACGTCGGAAAAGCGGCCGTCGCTCTTGTCGTTGACCTTGTTGAGGATGCTCCACGCCGCCAGCATGCCCATGACGGTGGTCTTGCCCGCCCCGGTCGCCATCTTGCAGGCGTAGCGGACGAAGCCGGTGTAACCTTCCGCCTTGCGCTCGTCGCCGGGATCGTCGCGCGGCACGGCGACGCCTTGCAGAAAATCGGCTCGCGCTTCGTTCAGAAAGATGATCGTCTCCGCCGCTTCGAGTTGAGCGAAGAATAGCCGCCTATCCCGGCCGTCGCGCCGCCACCAGTGCAGCAATTCCAGCGTGGTCCGCGTGACGCCCGGATAATCCTGGTGCCGCCACGCTTTCACGCGCTCGCGCAACAGGTTGACAAGAACTAGCTCATAGCCCGGCATGTATTCCCTGGAAAGTTGCAGCGTGCCGTCCGTAACCGTCCACTCGACGTGCCGTTCTTTGCGCTCGTCGCGCGGCGGATAAACCAGCGCGGGCCGGCGGCCGGCGCGCTGCTCCGGCGGCTCGCCTTCGCGGATGAACCAATTCTCCGCCGGCTCGACAAATGGCGAGTTGAGGATCGGTTCGGGGACTTCGTAGGCTTCGCTCATGGACTGGTCCCCAGAGCGTAAAGAAACTGTTTCAGAAGGTCGAACGCCGAATGGTCGAAGTCGAAATAACGAGCGTCGGCAGCTTCGCCCAGATGCAGACCGGGCTTCGCGCGTGAAGCGAGGAACGTCTGCATCTGAGCCTTCGGCAGAGGGTTCGGCTCGTCAATATGCTGTTGCTGAAGGCAGGCGAAGTACTGGTTGACACACGGGATTGCACGATCGCTGGCAACCGCACCCAGGCACAGGTCCTCCAGCATGCCTTTCTTGGCGCAGTCAGGGAAAAGAAATACCGAGACTTGCGGTGGACCGGCCGCCGGCGCCATCACGGCCGACGGAACGGGAAGGCCGGAGCGCCGAAGGTCGCGGCAAACGTTCTGCAAGGCCGTATTGGCGTCATCTTCGGCGTCGCGGGCGATTCCGAGCCACGCCACCTGCGCCGTGAAGCTTGGGTCGGTAGTGAGCGTCTTCAGAAAGGCGGAAAGATCGCCGACTCCGCCATAGTCTTGCACCTGGATATGCGTCTGCTTGATATGACGGAGCAGCGCGAGCAGAAAACGCTCTGCCGACTTGCCCTCGACGAGGAGTTGCCTAGGGCTGGAGATGGGCTGCGGGCGCGGACCAGGCATCAGCGCACCTCCATGAACTGCTCCATCGCCGTGCCTAGCGTTTCTTTGTCATAGGTGCCGACGCGCACTTCCTCGTTTACCCGCGCCAGTCGGTGGAGGCGCAGATCGTAGGGATCGGACTGCGCGAATGCTTCGTGGGCTGCCTGAATGCACTCGTAACTGTGCGTCGTCGCGAAGACCTGCACGTTGGCTTGGCGCGCTGCATTGGCGATGGCTTGCCACACTTCCTTCATCAACGAATGATGGAGACCGTTTTCGATTTCGTCGATGAGAACTTTTCCACTTCCAGTACAGAGAATCGCACTCAAAATCGACAGTAACCGCCTAATGCCTTCACCCATGAGCGTCATTGGCACAAGTTGGCTTAGGCCAATGTCCGCGTGAAGAACTGGACGATCCGCCAACAGAATCAGCGATAACCGTTTCAACCGCGGTTCAAGGAGTTGCAAGCTCGGGAGCAATTCATCTTGCCGGTTGGCCACTTCCAGTTCGCTGAAAGCCCTGACTTCTTCCTCGGGAAAGTGTCGCCAGGAACTCAGGAAGGCGCTAGGTCCATTCCACGCTGCGCGATTGCTGATCGACGCCAATCCCTTCTCCACCAAGACGCCTACCGCCCAATGCTCTTGGCTCCGTTCCTCACTTTGCAAAACGATGCGTGTCCGGTCCGTCTTCCATTCTTCCTCTAGAAACGACCCTTGTACGAACTTGCCCGTGGCCGGGAAACGTTGCCGGATCGCAGCGCCGTCTCCCAGCGCGATCTGTTGCGTCCGGATCGCCCCTTGGTCATTCGCGGAGGTAAATCCAATCCCATACGCCGGGCGCCGGTCGTAGAAGAGCCAGCTCGCCATCGCCTCGTTGATCCGTTGACCATCGTCTTCGCCGCGAAGCGAGCTAATCCGAAACGGAAGCTCGCAATCTTGCGGGTAACTGTGAAGGTGGATCGCCTCAAGCAGCGCGGTCTTGCCGGTGTTGTTCTTGCCTGCGATCAAGTTCACGCGGGCCAGCGGCTGCAAACGCAGGCTGCTGAAACAGCGGAAATTCTGAACCACGAACCACTGCCACATCGGAAGCCTCTCTTTACCCGCCGCCTTCATCCGTAGATTACACCGATTCGGCAGCTTTCAAATCCGAACTGCAAATCAGCGAAATCCGCGCAATCTGCCTTTTCAAATTCCTTTTACCACCAGCAATTCATTCCCTCGATCATCAATCACCTTCACCGCCACCTGCCCGTGCTCGCCCGCCTCGAACGGCGCGCTCACTGTTCCGGCCAGATGGTCCCACACGCCCTCTTCGTAAGTGCCCTTCAATGCCTTCTTGAGGTTATCCCACGCCCCGGTCCGCGGGAAGAACGCCTGGTTGACGTGGAAGCACAGGCCGTTGTAATCGGTATCCAGCAGCCACGCCGGCACGTCGTCTCCCTTGCGGCTCTTCACCTCCATCGTCACCGGGTCAAACACGTCGAACCCGAGCAGCTCCACCTGGTATTCCTTTGCGTCCTTAGCCTCCTTCGCGCCTTTGCGAGAAATCCGGATTTCCGGCAGCCCGCACACGCTGAAAATCTGGCTAGACCGCATGTTCTTCAGCAGGTCGCCCATGAGCAGATCGGGCGTCGCCTGCACATAGGTCGCCGCGATGCCGACGGCCTGGTCGCACGACTCGATCAGCTTGCGGGCGTTCGGCTGAATTGCGAAGCCTATGACATAGAGATGCGTGTAGCTCTTCGCGTTCGCTTCCTTGGCCGCTTCGTAGACAAGCCGCTCGCTGACGGCGCCGTTCTCCGGGCCGAAGACGAAGGCGACCGGCTTATCTTCGCCGTTGGCCACGAGCGCCTCCGCCGACAGCGACAGCGTCTTCGCCGGTGGCCGCACGTTTTTGAACGTGACGGTCTTGTTCCCTTCCAACCGCAGCACCGGACTTTTGCGCAGCACTTCCAACATCCGCTCAGCGGGATTGTCAGTAGTCCGTTGTCCGTGGTCAGTGGCCGACGCCTGTTCTTGACTGCCCACTGCCCACTGCTCACTGCCCACTGCCTGGGGGATCGTCCCCTCCACCGCGAACGTCCCCGTGACGCGGGTGATGCCGCTGGTCACTTCCGGCCGGTCGACGAGGACTTCCTCGGCGGGGGGTTCGTTGTTGGCGATGCTCTTGAGGGTGACGTGGGGGACGATGCCGCCGACCTCTTCGCCTTTGTTGTTTTGTTTGCGTTTATAGACGAAGCCGCCGGCCGGTCCGCGCGCGTCGTCCTTCAGCTCGTACCACGGGAACATCGCCGTCAGCAGCCGCTGCCGCGCCAGGGCCAACGGCACCCGGCTGACGTCGATTGTGATCCAGCGCCGGCCCCACTGCTCCGCCACGTACGCCGTCGTCCCGCTGCCGCACGTCGGGTCGAGCACGAGATCGCCGGGGTCGGTGGTCATGAGGAGGCAACGCTGAATAACCTTGGTTACCGTCTGAACGACATATGAGCGCTCAGCGTTGAATCCTGGAGAAGTGTCAAGCCACGTGCTACCGAGTCGAGAGACGGGAAAATCATCAATGTACAGCACGTAGCCTAGACTCCCTTCCCTGGCAAGCAATCGGTTCGCACGGATTAGCTTTTCCATGCCCTCCGCCGTTGTACGCCAGCCGCGCTGCCCACTTGGGAAGAAGGTCCGTGCATCAAGCTTCACTGGAAAATGCATCGCAGAGCCTGGACCGGATGCCCGACCTTGGCGCTGCGATGTCATGTCACTGAGACGAAAGAGCCGTGATCCGCCGGGCAGGAGTGAAGGGTCGAGGGATTCTTGGGGAGAGAGCTTTCGCCTCACGCCGTCGGGAAGTTCGACATAGTTATAGGAGGCCGCACTCTCGAAGCCCGCGGTCTTATCAACGAACGGCTGCCGGAACTTCACGCGTTCCCGGTCTCGACAATACCAAAGCAGGAAGTCGCTGGTGGATGCAAGCAACTCGCTTGTTTGGCCTGCCGTTTTCATGAATGAGACTACGGAACAGCAGCTTTCAGCCCCAAACACCTCGTCCATCAACTCCCGCACGTGATGCAAGTTTTCATCGCTAATCTGCACAAACACGCTCCCGCTCGGATGCAGCAATTCGCGGCACAGCAGCAGCCGGTCTCTCATGTACGTCAAATACGAGTGCAGCCCCAGCTCCCAGGTGTCGCGGTAGGCTTGGACCATCTCCGGTTCGCGGGTGAAGTCGTCGTCGTCGTTGTGGGTGACATCGCGTTTGCGGACGAAGGGCTGGAAGTTGCTGCCGAACTTCACGCCGTAGGGCGGGTCCATGTAGATCATCTGCACCTGGCCGCCGAGGTTCTCGTAGTGCAACAGCGAGTTCATGACCGCGAGCGAGTCGCCGAGGATCATACGGTTGGTCCAGCCGTCGCGGTATTCGTAGGCGCCCAGGACCTGGTCCACGATCGGCCGCTGCGGGTCGCCGAAGAGGTCCAGAAACGAGAGCTGCTTGTCGCGTTTGTGCCCCTTCAGGGTTTCGATGATGGCTTTGGTGGAGAGGCGTTCGTGAATGAAGAGGGGGAGCGTGGGCACGTCGAAGGAGACGTGTTCGGCCTTGCCGGCCCAGACCAGCGTCGGGCTCAGCGACGAATCATACTCGTAGCGCTGCGGAGGCTTTCTCTTTTTGAATTGTGCCTGGGTGCCGACGTCGGGGCGCATCAGGCTGTCGGCTTCGGCATGCTGATAGCTTTCGGCTTGGGGGACGGGGGCTTTCTTTTTGGGCTTGGGCATGGGAATCCTCGTGCCACGGCCGTGTCGGCCGTGCTTGCGTGGCGGCCAGGGCTGACACAGCCGTGGCGCCCCAGGTAGCGGGTTGACCGGGCGACATCGTAGCAGCCGCGCCGCCGAATGTCGCGGAAAAACCAATGCGCCACGGCTGCGCCAGCCGCGGCGTCGCCTTGCCGACCTTGCTCACCACACCCGCGGCTCCACCCGCTCCAGCAAATACGCCACCCCCATCGCCGCCGCATCCACCAAATCATCATGCCCGCCGCACGGAAAGGTCACCATTTCGTCCCACAACTCCTGCTGCCCAGGATGCACGCCGCCCTGCGCTCGGCGCGGGTCGTCACTCGCTCGGCGCGGGTCTCCTGACCCCGCCGCCCCTTGCATCGTTCGGCGCGGGTCTCCCGACCCCGCCGCGCCTTGCAACCGAAACGTCCCATTCTCCACCGGCACGCTGAAGGCGTGGATGCGGGACAGCTTGTCCTTGGTCTGCACCACGCTCTTGATCTTCGGGCCGAAGCGGGCGTGGCGGATGAGGAGGTCGCGCAGGCCGGCGAAGGCGGCGTTGGATTCGAAGAGGATGACGTCCGGCTGCCAGCGGCGGTCGGCGTCGTCGAGCAGCTGCACCAGCTCCGGGGCGGCGACGCGGCGGGCGAGGGCTTCGCGCACGTGGATTTGGTTGTCCAGCGTGCGGCTAAGCGTCACTAGCGCGCTGCGGTCCGCGGTCTCTTTCGCCGACACCGCGGGATCGACGGCGAGGATGGTGAGCTCATAGGGCGATTGCAGATTTGAGATTGCAGATTGCAGATTTCCGGACAGTCCGCATGCGGCGTTTTGCTCCGGCAATCTGCAATCTTCAATCTGCAATCTGCAATCCCAAAACCTGATCCATTCGGCCCGGATCGGCGTCGCTTCTTCCGGTACGCATTCCAGGCGATAGCCGCGGGCGAAGGCGAGGGCGCCGATCTCGGCGCGGCGTTGGGCCAGTTTTTCGGTCGGCCATTTCTCCGGCCATACCGGCTCCAGATTTGGGCCGATCTCGCGGCGGAAGAGGGCGAAGGCCGGATTGCGTTTGAGCACGGCGTTCAAATCCTCGTGGTGCCACGGGGTGAACAAGCCCCAGAAGCGGCCGTCGGGTTCAAGCAGGTTCATCAGGTTGTCGAAGAAGGCGGTCTTCACGCGCTCGCGATCGGGGCGGCTGCGGATCGCCGTCACGTCGACCACGTCGTCGCAGACGAGCAAGTCGGCGCGCGTGCCGAGCGCCACCGAGCCGATGCCGAGGGCGGTGACGTTTGGCCCGATGGCATGAGCGTGGCCGGCGAGGCTGAAGCGCGTCGTCGTCCATGGACGGCCGGGACGCAGCTGCGGAAAGACCAGCTGCACGAACGGATTCCGCGCGATGGCGTCGCGCAGGAAGCGCGCGCGTTCCGCGGCGGTCGCGTCCGAAGCGCAGATGATCTTCACGCGCAGATTCGGATTGCGGCCCAGCTCCCACAAGATGCGGATGCAGATTTGCACGCTCTTGCCGTGATCGCGCGGCAGCTCGACGAGCGCATGGCGCTGCGCGTCGAGGAAGGCGTGCAGCTCGCGGTGCAGGCGATTCTGCCGCAAGTGGTTGCGGTCGGCGTCGATGAAGCAGAAGGCAACGAAGTCATGCACCGAGTGCCGGGCCGCCAGCGTCCACTCGTCCATCATCGGCGGCGCTTCTTTCGGCCATGCGTTGGGCCACGAAGCCGTCCACGAGTCGTTTCGCGTCTTCATCGCCGAGTTTCTCCAAAAACGCGATATAAGCAGACCATTTACTCTTCCGGTCGGCGTTTTGCTCTGCGTTTAGCAGCTGACGGAGGGCGTCCATCGTCATCTTCATAAAGAACTTGGAAGTATCCTGGCTCAGGCGCGCGTCCTCGGAGCGGCCGTGCTTGCGCAGCGTGAAGAACGATTCGACGCCGGCGTCGCTCAGGCCAACGCAAAAGGCACGGCTGAAAGCTTGCGCCCATTCGCGCGGGTAGTGAAGCGGCCAACGCCGAACAGTCTGGGCCGCGCGGCTGACTTTGGCGGAGATCGTTTCCCACGTGCTTCCGGCAGCACGAAGCTCGGCAGCACGGCGGATAAGGTCGACAGGAGGCGTAGAACGCGGCATGACGGGCTCCTTTAAGCATGGCGAAACGGGATGAGTCGGTGCCGACGCCGGACTGGGACATCCAGCGAGAGGAAGGACGCAAACCTCGCGTAGCGTACTATACGTTTGTATCCTTTGTCAAGTATTTGCCGGCGTTTTCTTGATTTCCGTATATTTGGGAATTCTTATATCCGTTTGAGGCGATCGAATGGATTTGATCGCCATAAGATTAGTTCACAGCGTTACTTGCGTATGTAGGCGCGCGACGTGCCTTGGAGAAAAGTGGCTACGAACGGCTATTATTTTTCTGGCCGGCAAGCGTGCAAAAAACGGCGTTATTGAACTTTTTCCGTCGCCGCGCAACCTTCCTCGTAACGCCATCCCAAGGACCCCCGCATGACCGACCTGCCCGACCGGCTTTACGAGCGCGTACTGGTGCTGCGCTGCCAGGCCGGCGACGAGACGGCGTTCGCGGAGCTGGTGCAGCGCTATCATCCGCGGCTGCACTACTACGTCCGCAAATTGCTCGGCGACGCGACCGGTGTGGAGGATGTTCTGCAAGACGTTTGGTTCGACGCCTTCCGCGGGCTGCCGCGCTTGGCCGAGCCGACGGCGCTCGCGAGCTGGCTCTATCGCATCGCCCGCGATCGCGTGTTTCGCCTCCTCCGCAAACGCCGGCTGCCGGAATGCTCGATGCGGGATGTCGACGTCGCCGATCCGAGCGCGGAGGAAGAGCCGTTCGCCGCGGAAGACGCGGCACGCATTCACGCGGCTCTCGATCGATTGCCGGCGGACCAGCGCGAGGTGCTCGTGCTGCGGTTTCTCGAAGAGATGAACTACGAAGACATCGCGCGGATTACGGACACGCGGCTCGGCACGGTGCGGTCACGGCTGCACTACGCCAAACGGGCGCTCCGCGCGCTGCTTGAAGGGGTCCCAAAGAAAAGGGGACGGGACCTTTGAATTTAGAGGTCCCGTCCCCTTTTCTTTGGGACCTCGAAGGGAGCATGACCCATGACTGAAAAAGAACTGGGAAAAGCCTTGCTGCAAGTGGACGCGCTGCAACTTGCCGGCACGCCCGACGCCGTGCAGCAAACGTGGAAAGTGCTGGAGCGCGATCGCCGTCGCCTACGCTGGTTGACGCGGCTGACGGTCGGCGTGTGGATTCTCGCCGTGCTGCTGATCCTGTTTGTTCTCGTGAGCCTCGGCTTGCTCTTCCCGTTGCAGGCGAAGCTGCGCCAGGATCCGCCCGACGCCCGCCTCACCGCCGTGGAGCGCGAGCAAATGCAAAAAGACGTGGCGATCGCCTTTCAATTAAGCGGCGTTTTCGTCGTTTACGCCCTCGGCGTGTTGGCCATCGCGATGCTGGGAACGGTGTTGCTGCTGTCTGCCTCGCGCCGCGCCACGTTGCGGCAGGTGAACGCGAGCCTGATCGAGATTTCAGCGCAATTGAAGCAGTTGCGCGACTCGCTGAAACCGCCGCCCAGCGCTCAGGGAAATCCGACGGCGTCCTGAATCGTCGCCGCGATGTCCTTCGCCATTGTTTCGCTCATGCCGCGGAAGATCGTCTTTTCCGGGAAGCCGTGGTCCTTGCACAGGCTGACGACGAACTTGTCCTGGTGGATGAAGAACCAGAACCAGAACAGCGACGGCACGATTCCAAACGGGAAAAGAAAGGCGAAAACAAGCCAGTCCCAGAAGCCGGAATCGCGTTCGTTGTGGACCAGGACACCTTCGTACTCGCTCAGCGGAATGGTCCGCGTCGGCCGCGGAATAAGGCAGATGCGCCAGGTCTCGGTCATGGTAACACGGCCGCGTTCACTGCGTTTGAGGTGAAGTTTGATGTACGTGCCGATGATGAACGCGAACAGCGCGGTGAAGAGCTGCCACGTGAGGAAAAACATCAGCAGCTCGTCCGCCATGATCGCGCCGATAAGCCCGAACGCGACGAAGACGCCCTCGGCGACGAGAAAGATGGTCAGCCGCCGGCGGTAGGGCATGCCGGATTCCCATTCGCGGTCGACCGGCTCATAGGTTTTTGCCGGCATTTCGCCCGTCAGCATGTTGCAGGCGCAGCGCGGGCACTTCAGGAGGTGGTCCTCCATCATCATGGAGCAATTCGGGCAATTGCGATGGCCGCCGCCGACCAGGCCGTAGGAGTCCTCGCCGAACAGCGCCCCTTCTTCCGGCCGCTTCGGCACAGCGGCGGGTTTCGTTGTGGGCGCATCGCGGAAACGATAGGGCGTCTCTTCGCCAAAAGCGGACGCGGCATCCATGTCCGCATAGGGAGGCGAGACCGGTGTCGCCACGGGAGGCGTCACCGGCGCCTGCGACACCGCCTTCTGGATGGAACTGTCAAGAACCGGGCCCTCGCAGCTTGGACAGGTACGCGGACGGCCTTTCCTTCCGGGAGTGAAGCGAACCGTCTCGCCACAGTGCGGACAGTCGCCGACGCCGCCGGGGCCGATCTCCACGGGTTTCGCCTTGCGGTCGTCGTGGAGGAAGAGGTCGTCCGCCACACGGCCCCGCGCGGCGGCCGCCGGCGCGGCCTGCCGCGGCGTCTCTTCCGGCACTTCGCAAAAAACGCCACATTCCGGGCACTGCGCCTTCTTGCGCGCGTAATCGGCGGCCAGCTGCCAGGCGTGGCCGCAACCGTGGCAAAGCATGGAACTACTCACGCGCACTCTCCGGCGAAACATCCGCGATCGGCTGTGTTCTAGCATGTTGCCGCGCGCCGGGGTAAAAGAGAACGGCAAAGTGCGTGAATTCCGTTCCACCCAAGCAGTAGGAGCCGGCTTATGTGGCAGCGCGTGGGCGACGCTTATGTGAATTTGGCCAATGTGGTGCGCGTGCGTTTCGACCGAGGCGACGAAGGCGAACCCTCGCCCGTCGCCGTCATCGACACCGTGAGCGGGATGACCTGGCGCCTCGGCGGCGCGATGAAATTGCTGGAAACACTCGACGGGCTTACCGCAAGCGACGCCAACAGCCCCGCGCCGACGTAGGGCGCCCGAAACGCAACGCGCGGGCGTCTGTTTGCCCTCGCTTTGCGCGTCGCGGTCCCCTATTTCTCGTCCGAGAAAAAAAACGGTTGACTGCATAGACAGGTCGTCTATAATCCGTTCTAGACAGGTTGTCTAGCAACGGAGCGACTCATGGACCGCGGTCCGGCGAACATCACGGAAGCCGAATGGGCCGTGCTCGAAGTCCTGTGGGACAAGGGCCCGGCCACGGTACGGCAGCTTACCGGCGTGCTTTATCCCAAGGGCGGTCCGTCGGAATACGCCACGGTACACAAACTTCTGGAACGGCTGGACGGCAAGGATTGCGTGCGCCGTGAGCGCCGGGAGGGGGTCATCGTCTTTGAAGCGTCCCGCCCGCGCGACGATGTGGTCGGCGAGCAGTTCGAGACGCTGATCGACAAGATGAATGGCGGTTCGCTGCAACCGCTGTTGTCCACGTTGGTCCGCAATCGGCGCGTCACGGCCGACGAACTCCGCGAGCTGCTCGCCTTGGTCGAACAACTCGACGCGAAACGCAAGAAAAAGCGCTAGTCCGTTTCTGGTGTGTGCATTCCGTCGCACGGGAGGCAGCCACAATGTCTGCGCTTCTGGAATGGACCCTCGCCAACGCGGTGCTCGTGCTGCCGCTCGCTCTGCTAGCTGCGGCCGTCGGCCAGCTCGTTCGCCGGCCGGCGTTGACGCACAGTCTTTGGCTCTTGGTGCTGGTCAAACTGGTGACGCCGCCGCTCATCTCCGTAACTTTGCCCGCGTGGGGCACGACGGAAACCGTTACGGCCACGGGCGCGACCACGCCGATAACGGGCGATTCCGACGTGCCGGTCGATCTCGACAATCCGGAGCAGTCGCTCGAAGAGATTGAAGCACGGCTGGCGATCTTGCGGTTCATGGCTGCCCAAGACAGCGAAGCGACGACGGAAGCGACTCAGACGGACAATTCCAACCAAGCCGCGAAAACCACTAGTCCTGTTCTCGCTCTTCTGTCCGCCGACCAGTGGCAGGCCGCGCTATCTCTTTGGATCACCGGCGCGGCGGCGTGGTTTCTTTGGACCGCCTGGCAACACGTGCAATTTGTCCGACTGTTGCGGCACGCCCGTCCCGCGCCGGCGGCGCTTCAAGAGCAGGCCCGGCAGCTCGCGCTTCGCCTGGGGCTCAAACGCGTGCCGTCGTTGTGCGTCGTTCCCGCCGCGGTTTCGCCGATGGTTTGGGGCATCCTTCGTCCCCGCCTGCTCTTTCCCGCCAAGTTGCTCGACCGGCTGGACCGCGCCGGCCGCGGGAGCCTGCTGGCCCATGAACTGGCCCACGTGCGGCGGCGCGACCATTGGGTGCGGCTGGTCGAATGGCTGGTGACGGGCCTCTTTTGGTGGCACCCGGTGCTCTGGTGGGCGCGGCACGAATTGCACGAAGCGGAAGAGCAGTGTTGCGACGCCTGGGCGGTCTGGACGCAAGACGGCTCCGGCAGAACGTACGCGTTGGCGTTGTTGCAGGCGGTGGCGTTGTTTTCTCAGGTTCGCCCGGTATTGCCCGTGACCGCGAGCGGCATCGGGCAGGTCCCTCATTTACGCAGGAGATTAACCATGATCATGCAAGGCAGAACGTCACGATCGCTGTCGTGGCTCGGCTGCGCCGCAGTGTGCAGCCTCGGCCTGCTGTTGCCGCTCGTTCCCGTGCAGGCGCAGCAGCCAAGGAAAGAGACCAAGGAACCGGCGAAGGACAGCGTCGATTCGCAGATCGAGGCGCTGCAAAAAGCCATCAAGGTGTTGGAGCAGATGAAGCGCTCCGAAGGCAAATCGGGCGATAGCAAGTCGGCAACCGAGGACTACAACTCGGCGATCAAGCGCGCGACCGACTATTTGCAGCGGGACGTCTTGCGGAAAGTGGAATCAGACACGGTGCTGCGGCGGTCGGCGCTCGACGCATTGAAGCAAGCCGGAGCGCGGGGCGACGGCGACGACAAGAAAAAGGCTGATCCCGATTCTCAGAAGATTCAGGCGGACGTTCAGAAGATGCGCGCGGAAATGGAGCAGTTACGCGCACGCGCCCAGCAGCTCAAGGCAGAGATGGCCCAAGTAGAAGCCCAAATGCGCGAGGTGGGCGCCCGACTCGGCAAGCTCGACGGCGCCGGCGACGCGCGCGGCGCCAGGTTGAAGGAAACCGCGGAATACTACCGCAAGCTCGCGGAGGAGCAGGGCGCCCGCGCCCGTGAGCAAGTCGAGAAGGCCGGTGACATGGCTCGCAAAGAAGCGGAAATGGCCCGCGCCAAAGTACTCGAGGCCACACGCGCCCTCCGCGAGCAAGCGCGCGCGGCGGAAGCAGGCGCCAAGGCGAAAGAAAAGGACAAAGAGAAATCCAAAGACGCCAAGGGCGACGAGCTGGAGATGAAACTGGAAAAGTTGATGCGCGAGCTTCAGGATCTCCGGCAAGAAATTCGTAAGGAGAAGCGTGGCGCCGCCGGCAGCGGTGGCAGTGGCAGCAGTAGTACGGCGCCGCAGAAGCCGGCCAAGCCAGGCAGCGGCTCGGGTGGATTCGGCGGTGGTTTTGGCGGCAGCGGCCCGGGTGGCCTGGGCGGCGGTTTTGGTGGCGCCGGCTCTGGCGGATTCGGCGGCAGCGGCCCGGGGAGTCTGGGCGGCGGTTTCGGCGGCGGCGAAGGGGGCGGCAGTGGCGTGGGCGGTGCGCAGAAGCGCTAGTTGCAGACGTTGTTTTTGCCAAGCAATAGCGGCCGGCTCTATGCCGGCCGCTTGCCATTTCCCCTAGTCTCTTCCGCGGCGGGAATCGCTTCCCCGGCCGCGAAGACCGCGTCCACGGAAACAGAAAAACCGTTGAGTAAGACCGAAGTGGCGGTCGCGCCCGGCCCGAACTCGCCATGCACGCGGTACTCGTTGCCGTCCAGCGTCAATACCGTAATTCGCCGGTCTCGCGGATCGACGATCCAGTATTCGGCGATGTGCGCCCGGGCGTATTCTTCGCGTTTCACGACCAAGTCGCGTTCACGATCTTCCTTTTCGCCGCTCAAGATCTCCATAACCAAATCAGCGCCGGGCGCATACGCCGGGCGGCTCCGACAGCGTTCCGGACTCAAGTAGAGAATGTCGGGTTCGCGATACTTCCCCGGCCACAGGTAGGTTGGCAAGGGTGCGAACAACACAAGGCCGGGCGCGCGCGCCGGGACAAACGCGTCCAACATGTGCAAGAGATACTTCACGATAAGTTGATGGAAAATCGTCGGCATCGGGGGAAACTCCAGGCACCCGTCCGAAAACTCAACCAGCCGGTTTGTCGTCAAGCGCAAATACGAATCTTCCGTCCACTCGCCCTGAAGCGGGTAGAACTTGGCGAGTTCCCACACCGGCTCGCCATGGCGCGACCTCCGGGGCGCGAGAACATCGAGCGCTTTCGTGATCGTGCTCATAGACGGTGTTCCTTTCCCGATGCTTTCGTTCTTTCCGTGAATCTTGCCACGGCGAGAGGCGAATTGCAACGCGGACGTGATCTGGCTCATCCCGTTCTTCAACGCCAACCGGACGCCTCGCGCCGAAATCCACGTGCGCCGTGGTCGAATCATTGAACGGATGGCCTGGTCGAGGTTTTGACACCCCTTCCGACCGAGCTATATAATCAATCGGTAGCCCGACGCCGGCCATGACGTGCCGTGGCGGGTCGGAACGCCGTGTTAGCTTTTCTAACCAGCAAGTCTCCCCGGCTGAAACCGGGCAGTGGAAACGGGTGCCCGCATGAGCAACGCCACTCCGCAAGCGGTCCGTGACGCGGGAGGGAATCGGCCGCGCGGCCTCGCGGTGGGGCTCGCCCTCCTCCTGTTCGTATTCGCAGCCGCCGCCCGCGGCGCCGATGCGCCGCCCGACGTTGATGGCATCTTCATTACCGTTCAGAATCCCATTACGACGGATGTAACCCACCGCGTCCGCGAAGCAACCGACCGCAAGGTCCAGAAAGTTCGAGAGAGCGCGAACGGCCGCCGTGTCTCGCTCAAGATCGTTTACGACTTCAATCCCGACAACAAACCGGCCGGCACGCGCGACTTCGGACCTTGCCACGACCTCGCGAAGTACCTCCTCGGCCTCCGCGACGTGAGCACGGTCGCTTTCGTCCACGGCGAGGTGACGCGGCACACGGTGCTGCCGGTGCTGGCGTGCAAGGAAATCGTCATGGCGGGCGACGCACGGCTCGGCGACGTGACCCGCGATCAGGACGTAAATGTGCCGCTCGCCAACTCCGAGATTCAGGCGTACAAGGACGTGGCCCTCGGCCAGAACCGTTACCCTGCCGTTGTTCTCAAAATGCTCGACAAGGACACGGAGGTGCTGCAAGGCAACACGCGCAAGGGGAGCGTTTGGTATTACGACTCCCGCCAAAAGAAAGAAGAAGTAGAAAAGGAAGCTCAGGACGCCATTTTGCAAACGCAGCCGCAGCCCGTGTTGCCGCGCGGAGCCGTGAAACTTTATACGGCCGCGGAAGCGGAAAAGTATCGCCTCTGCCAACTGATCCGGGAGAGCCGGCAGGAGGTTGCCGAGGCATATCAAATGCCGGCGAGCAGTCTGCGCGAAGACCCGCTCATGGGCCGCACGCCGGTCGTGTGGGCGGTGGAAATTCGCGGGCAGGTGACCAATGCCCTGCGCGAGTCGATCGAACGCCGCATCCGCGACGCCATCGGCAACAGCAAATCCCCGGCGAACATCATCATTCTGGAGCTGCGCTGCGGCGGCGGCGAAACCCAGGCCGCGGCGGAGCTGGCCGAGTTCCTGCGAACGCTGAAAGACAACGAGGGCGTTAATCCAGTGCGGACCGTCGCCTATATTCCGGAGAAGGCGCCGGACACCGCCACGTACCTTGCGTTCGGCTGCTCCGAGATCGTGATGAACAAGAAGGCCGAACTGGGCGACTTCAGTGCGTTCGTCGTCGAACAACGCAACGGCAGGGGTGCTGACGTGGATCCGCGCGACAACAATATGCGCATGAAAGCTCTCATGGACCTTGCGGCCGCCCAAGGGTATTCGCCGCTGATCGCCCGCGGCATGATGGACCGGCACGTCACGATTTATTCCGTCAGGAGCCGATTCGGCAACGAGTGGAAGCTTATCAGCGGCGAAGAGCTGGAGGCCGACAAGAAAGAAGCCGAGCGCACCAAGACTGACCCGAAATGGCGGCAAGAACGCCTCATCAAGCGCGACGGCGACCTGTTGGTGGTGAAGGGGGAGGATAATGAAAAGGACGACGCGCGCAAGCTCGGCGTGGCGCGCGAGGTGGTGGACGACACGAACAGCGCCTATGGACTGTACATCGAACCATCGAAAGTCCACGTCGCCCGCGGCGACTGGCTTGACGCCGTGGCGACTTTTCTGCGCAATCCGCTCATGGCGGTGTTCCTCGTGATGCTCGGCATCACCTGCCTGATTCTCGAACTCAAGATGCCGGGCGTCGGTCTGCCGGGCATCATCGCGGCACTATGCTTCGTGCTCTTCTTCTGGGCACATTCGCAGTTCGCGGGCGAGATTACCATGCTCGCGGTGCTGCTTTTCGCCCTGGGCTTGATCCTGATCGGCCTGGAGGTCTTCGTTCTGCCGGGCTTCGGCGTAGCGGGCGTGAGCGGCTTGATCCTGGTGTTCGGCAGTCTTGGGTTGGTCGCGTACGGCCACTGGCCGCGAACGAGCGGCGAATGGTTCGGCTTCGCCCGGACGCTGGGGCCGTTCGGTCTGTCGCTCGTTGGCGCCGTGATCGCCGCGTTTATCCTTGCCCGCTATTTGCCCAGCATTCCATACGCGAACCGCCTTATCATGAAGCCCGTTGGAGACGGAAAGGACTTACTGCTCGACGACACGGCCACCGCCGGGGCCAGCACATCCACGACACTGCTCGGCGCGATCGGCGTCGCCGCGACGCCGTTGCGGCCCGCCGGCAAAGTGAAGTTCGGCGACGAGTACGTGGACGTACTCGCCGAGGGGAGTTACATTCCGCCCGGCGGCCGCGTCCAGGTCATTGAAATTGAAGGCAACCGCGTCGTGGTCAAGGAAGTGGTATAGATGAGTGAGTGGTGGGGTGTTTGTGGTGCGGCGGGGCCCCCAAAAACCAACCCAAACACCAAAAAAGAATTGTAAGAAAACAAAAAACCACGGCGAAATTATAAAAAACGGGGGGGTTGGG
>JBGQKZ010000010.1:0-147827 GCA_041499805.1 Gemmataceae bacterium | reverse complement strand
TAACGCCTTCCGCCGCCACTGTCTGGAAGAAGAATTTCAAGCTGGTGCGGCACGTGCCGCGGTGCCGCGGAAAATCCAGAGCCTCTGGCACCGCGTGATCCGGCTCGTCATGTGAGCAAAGAAAATCTAAGAAAGCGCAGAATCTAGGCGAAGCGTGTGGGAATCCTGTTGGCGCGTGCGGGGAGTTGGCAAGCGGCAATTCCTGCGGTTGCATTCATTGATCGCGCGGTGTCCGCGCCGCCAAGTCAGCAGACAACGCCAACCAGCGAACTGGTTACTGCTGCCGTGGGGGCCGTTATCCATAGCAGGAGGTGTGTTCGCATGAGAATCTTACAATGGCTCACACGTGGCTGTCGTTGGGGAGCGTTCCTTATGTTCCTCGGGGCACTTGTGGCCTCGCCAACAAACGTGGCTTGGGGGGACCGTGGTCCTGGCGGTGGTACCGCCGCCGGACAATGCCCGGCAACCTTCAATCCAGATGGTACGTACGCAGGTTGTGAAAACCCGGGAGGTCCATGCAATCAAGCTGGCACCCAAAGCACATGTGGGACTGCGCAGAGTCAAAATGCTTGCACGTGTCTCTAGGTTCGCCGAATAGCGGTGCCGCCGACGGCGCGTTCTAGTTCTCGTTCTAGTAGCCGTCGGCGGCTCGCGCGTCCTGGCGATATCTTCCACTTATAATCGCCTGCGAAGCGCGGCACTATCTACGACTATGGTGTGGCACGCCGATTTGAGGTAGGAATCATGTTTAGCATTCCTCTCCGACACGGTGCCGGGGCGCTTTTCTGCATACTTCTTCCGTCCGTCGCCACAGCCGACGCCCCGTCTTCGCGAGAGGCGTTCATCGCGCGATACCAACCCAATGCCGAGCAATTGCGCAAGTTCTATTCTTCTGTTCGAGTACGATTTCGCGCCACATTCGGGCTCGCCACTCCCCGTCATCAAATTACGGAAGCGGAAGCCCGGTTTACGTTCTCGAACTTCTTGATTGACGGGGAATCACGCTTCGAAGACGGGCAAACTGGGAAGACTATTACGCAGCGCGGCCGCGCCATTGAAGGACGCAACGCCTTGTACGGCTTCTCATTGCAACCAAAAGCTAACAGCGAATATGTGGTGAAGAGCATCATCCTTAACTCCGGGCTGAACACCCAACCGCTTTGCTTTCTTAACGTACCCTACGCTGATCCATCGCGACTCAAGCGAACGTACCTGGAAATCGCGCAAGACAGGTCGATAGAGGTACTTTTGGTCCGAGAGTGCATGTGGCGAGGTTCCCCTGCCACTGAATTGAGAGCCAGGTACAAGAGCATTCATCCGCAGTCGCTCAAGGAGATCACCCCAACCGTGGGATTCTTCTTCGTCCCAGAAAGAAATTGGGTTTGCGAGGGTCTGCGCTCGTACGACGGTCCTGCGCCAGACTCGGGCTTCTTCACGGAGGAGGCGTATTTGTACGAAGACCGGCCCGACGTTCCGTGTCCGGTATTGAAACGCATTGAGGTGTGGAACAAGATTCCTGGAAGTGATGCAAAAGAACTTCGGCCCTTGCGCAAAACTGAGATTCTGGAATTCCAGCAAGGGATTCCGCTGCCGGACTCTAGTTTTCGTCTTACAGCGTTCGGATTGCCTGAGCCGGACGGCGTTAAGTGGCCTGGATTCTTCGGCAATTGGTTTTGGTTGACGGCAGGGGCAGTATTCCTGCTCTTTTTGGGCAGCTACTTTTCGTGGCGAGCGCGTAAACGCCGCACTCTTCCCGACGTACCCTAGCGTTTACTGGTTAATTCTATGTACAAACGTGCCCCGAAGGTCGTAGCCGCCGTCTCCTTAGTTGTTGTCAGTGCGTTGGCTTTGCTGGCAATGGTGCGCAATACTGACGCTGGGTACGCTTGGACGCTAAGCGACCCCGAAAGAGTCGTGCCCATCCTCAACTACGACACGCCGGTCCAACAGGAGTTTCATTTGCGCAACGACAGTACGCGCGCACTACGTGTGCTAGGCCGATCGGCGTGCTGAGGGGCTTACATGAGCTTCGGTCCGAAGCTCGAGGATTTGGGCATCGTCCAACCTGGCCGGGAGCTCGTAGTTACCCTGACGTTTACTCCCAGCAAAGACCACCCGGTGCAGGACGGCGTAATCTTTGTCGAGGATTGGACAGGCATCCGTTCCTTGGCGATCCGGGTCTCATGTGTGAGCGCTAGCGACGCAGAACGCGGAGTAGTCGATGGCGGGCAATAACAATCGATCAGCGGGACGCGCCGTCCGGGCTCGCGCTGGCATCACGCTAGTCGAGTTACTTGTCGTGATTGCGATTCTTGCTCTGTTATTCGGTCTGATGGTGCCGGCCATTCAAAAAGTCAGGGCTGCCGCCGCGAATGCCCAGTGTGCAAATAACCTGCGACAGAACGGAGTTGCATTGCATAATGCACATGGCGGAAATGGCCCGTTCCCGTCGGGGATGTACGGCGGACCGGCGGACGCGAATCATCTTTTCATGGCAAGTTGGATGCTGGCGGTAATTCCCTACCTTGAACACGACAACATTTACCGTGAAGCACGTGCTGACTATCGTAATCAGCCGCAGCCGCTGCGGCCCATTCCACATATACACCTGAAGACTGTCGTGAAAGTCTTCACTTGCCCCGCAGATCCGCGGGTTGACCGGGCTCAGTTTGCGCCAAGAGATGCAGTGCTGGTTGGACTCACCAGCTATCTGGGCGTGTCCGGCACTAACACACTGGCAACGGATGGGATGTTTTTCACCGATTCGCAAATCGGGCTACGTGACATAACGGATGGAACAAGTAACACGTTGATGGTGGGAGAGCGGCCACCGAGCACCGACTTTCAATTCGGCTGGTGGTATGCTGGAGCAGGTCAGCTGTTTACTGGTTCAGCAGACATGGTTTTGGGTGTCCGCGAAACGAATTTCTCGCCGTTCAGCCTGGTACCGTGCCCTTCTGGCGTGTATCAGTATACTCCTGGTCGGCTGGATAACCAGTGCGACATGTTCCATTTCTGGTCGCTGCATCCCGGCGGCGCGAACTTCCTCTTCTGCGACGCCTCGGTCCACTTCCTCCCCTACTCCGCCAATCCCATCATGCCCGCCCTCGCCTCGCGCAGCGGCGGCGAAGCCGTCTCCTGGACGGATTGACGGCGACCGACCTGGCTTGGCGCCGTCCCGCGCCAGCGAATCGGGTGACACGACGAAACCTTCAATAAACCACGCGATCAGAAACCGCGCCTGGCGGCCCGGCGCTGGCACGGGATTTCCGCTGCGCCGAGCAGAAACGATTCATTGCATTCATTACACGCCCTTCTCGCAAAACGCGATCAACGCGACGCAAGCCAAAACCGGCGTTCGGCAGCATCATGCCGGTTTCTTCGCCGTAACTACTTACGAGCCCGGCAGCTGCAACGCGTGGGCAGAAACTGTGAGGAACCGCGGATTCTTTACACCCCCCTCAAAATGCGCGAAAGGGGTGTGTGTGGGGTGTAATGCAAGTAATCCATTTTGCAACCGCGGAATCGTTGTCCTTGGGTACCGGGACATCGCGATCCATCGCGAAAACGCGGGTCAACGACCGCCGACTGCCGAAAAAATCGAAAAACCATTGCGAACGGCACGATACAAGATAATAATGTGGCCGGTGAGTGCGCCCCGTCATTTCTCGCGCGGAGGGGTACGATGCAGAAATCCTATCGAGCGTGGCTGCTGGTCATCGCCTTTCTGGCGCTGGCGCCCATCGGCCTGCGGGCCTTGACCTGGAAAGCCGTGAAGTCGCCACCGCTCGACACCGCCATGGTCGATGCGGGCAAGGTGCTGTTCAACCACGAATTCAAGCCCAACGATCCGCTGTGCAACGGCGGCGACGGCCTCGGTCCGGTGTTCAACGACAGCTCGTGCGTCGCTTGCCACAATCAGGGCGGCGTCGGCGGCGCCGGCAACCGCGACCATAACGTCACGCTCGTTACCGTGCGCGACGGCGACAAGCAGCGCGAGGGCGTCGTCCACATGCGGGCCATCCCCGGCGCACAGCAGGAAACACTGGCGATGATGCACTCCGCGCTGCCGCCAACGCCCACGTTGAAGCTTGAAGACATCGTGATTATCCCCGGCATCAACACGCATTGCCGGTCGTTCCCAATGGGCGTGAGCATCTCTCAACGCAACACGCCGGCGTTGTTCGGCGCCAAGCTGATCGACGAAATTTCCGAACGCGACATCATCGCAATGGAGCGCAGTCAGGGCCTGAAATGGGTTCAGGTGTCGGCGGAGAGTGAAACCGCGCCGGTGGGCCGGGCTTTGCGGCTGCCGGACGGCCGTGTCGGCCGCTTCGGTTGGAAAGCACAAAGCGCCAGCCTGTCGGATTTCGTGCAAGCCGCGTGTGCGAACGAGTTGGGCCTCGGCAACCCGGGACAAGCGCAGCCCAAGCCGCTGGGCTTCACCGGTCGCGATTACATGATCGCCAAGCTTGACCTGACGCAGGACCAGTGCGATCAGATTACTTCGTTTGTCTCCTCACTGCCGCGTCCGTCCGAGAGGCTGCCCGTTGACGCTTCCGGCCAGGAACAGTGCTCGGAAGGCAAGAAGCTGTTCCACCAGGTTGGCTGCGCGGATTGCCACACGCCCGACCTCGGCTCGGTGGAAGGGCTCTACAGCGATCTGCTCCTGCACCGCATGGGCGCCGATCTGACGGGGGGCGGCTCGTACAACGAACCGCCGTTGCCGCCGATCCCCGGCAAGAAACATGACGATCCGCCGTCCCCCGGCGAATGGCGCACGCCGCCGCTCTGGGGCGTGGCCGATTCCGCTCCGTACCTGCACGACGGCCGGGCGCCGACGCTGGAGAAGGCGATCGAGCTGCACGGCGGCCAGGGTGGACGTTCCGCGCAGCAGTTCAAGCAGTTGACCCGCGTGCAGCAGGAAGAGGTTCTGGCGTTCCTCAAATCGCTGCGCGCGCCGGCACAATAACGCCGTGGTTCGCCGCGGGCAGTTCGCAATGAGGTGGTGGGGTGGTGAGGTGGTGGAAATCGCACCACCTCACGACTCCACCACCTCTTGTTTTTGTATCCCTGTTTCGCCGCCGCTGGCCTTGCCCCATGTCCATCAAGTTCACATGCAGTTGCGGCAAGCGCCTGCGAGCCCCCGACGATATGGGCAACAAGCGCACCGTCTGCCCGCGCTGCGGCAACCCCGTTGGCATTCCGTCACACACTGGCGCGAAAGCCGCGATGACGCCGGCCGAGCGCGTTCGCCATCAGCTCACCCGCAAGCCGTTGCGCGCTTCGGAAGAAACATTCACCGCTGTGCCCGCCCCGACCGACTTCCAGCCATCACCGATGCAGCGCTTCGATCCGAGCGTCAGTCTCGTGCCGCCGCAGCCGCTCGACCCGGATGTCGTGCGCGATGTGCCGCCGCCGCGCAAGGCCCGCGCCGCGCGCCTCCGCCGTCGCCGCGCGATCGAGACCCATTGGCACGAGTCGCTGCTTTATCCGCTGCTCGCTTGGCTTCCCGTTCTGAGTCTGAGCTGCTTTCTCACCGTCCTGAGTGCGGCTACGCCTTCGGTCGTCCCTGAGATGATCGGCAACGGCGTATCCCCGCTGTGCGCCCTGCCGCTGTTCCCCATTCTGCTCGCGTCCTGTGTTTGTGCATTTCTGCAAAATGTGCTCACCGCCGCGATGGCGGGACAGGAATACCACGTCCGCGGCTGGATTCGCGACCTGCCGCGCGTGCTCTGGTGCGGCATCCGCTGGTTCCTCTGCTTCCTCGCCGGCCCGGTGCTGTTCGCCGCCGCCGGCCTGTTCTACTGGATCCGCTGCGGCGAGATGCAGATTCTCGACTGGGTGATCGTCGCCGAAGCCGTCAGCCTCACCGCAGGCTACTGGCTCTTCACCGTTCTGTCCGTCAGCCAGGAAGACCGTTTCAGCGACCTGCACCCCGCACGCGTGTTTGAATTGTTCGACCGCCTGGGTTACAAGGCACTGATCGCGTGCGTGCTCGTCTCCGCGATCGCCATCGTCCACGGCCGCTTATTGCTCTTCGCCCTCCATGAAATGGACAAGGAAGGCGGCGCGGCGCTCCTGCACCTCTTCGGCGGCTGGGTAAGCTGTCTGGCGTGGATGACGTTTCTGTTTCGGTTGGTCGGGCTTTGGTACTATCGGCTGCCGAAGTTGAAAATGCCGCGAAAACGGAGGGAGGACGACGGGGCTTAGCGATTCGCTTCGTCGCCGATCAATTGCGATTGCTCTTTCTTTGCGGTTGTTTTCATGTTGTCTTTGCGCTGCTTCCACCAGCCGGCCAACTGCAAGATCACAAAGAGCGCCGTCCCCGCGGCCGCGGCCGGTCCAAGTACAAAAAGCTGACCGCCGAGCGAGACGCCGCTGCGATGGTTGAACGCGACGGTCGTGAAGCCGTCCTCTCCTATGTTCACTGCTTCTTCCGACGGCACACCGCGCGGACTCACCGCCTCGGTGCGGCCCGACGACGCGGCGCGCAGAATCCAGCGATCGTTCTCCACCGCCCGCAGCCGCAAGAGTAACTCGTGGTGGATGTGCTGGATTCTGCCCCACGACATCGCGTCGAGCGTGGGCAGCACGAAGACCGAGGCGCCTTGCCGGACCAGCGCTGCCGCGACGGCCGGAGCGTCGAAATCGTAGCAGATCGCGACGCCGAGCGTGCCGTCCGCGGTCGGAAACACCGGCCGGCTTGTACCGGGTAAGCCATCAAGGAAAAGGGGCACGGGCCGCTGCTTTGTGAATTTGCCGAGCAGGTTCCCGTCCGCGTCGATGACGGCGGCGACGTTCTCGTAACCCGGTTCGCCGTATCCGCCCTCGACCGCACCGAACACGACGGGGCAGTGCAAGCGACGGGCAAGCGTGGCGGGCCCACGTCTTGATGCCAGCGCCAACTTCGGCGACGAGTAATAGGCGTACTCGGGCAGCACGGCGATATCTGCCTTCCCGTCGGGAATCTGTGCGACGATTGCTTCGAGCTTCAGCGTGTCTTCCGCCTGAATCAGCAAAGCTTCGCGGTCCGTTTCGCCGAGCGGCGGCAGCAGATACGCGCATAGCGGGAAGCACGCGAATGCCAGCGCCGACCACCATCGAACCAACACGGTGCAGCCCGCGATGAACCAGATGACATACGACAGGCCGTATGCGCCGACCCAATGCACAGGTGCGATCCACACGGGCGCGGACGCGAGCGCGTGCGGCGGCGTGTACCAAGGGAAACGCAAATACCACGCGTCGCCGCGCAGCCACTCGATGGCGACCGCGAAAAGAGCGATCAGTGAAGCCCGCGCGAGCGGCTTGTATGATCGGATAGCCGCGATCAGCGTCGCGAGGATGCCGGAATAGGCGGCCATGAGCGCGAGCAGTGGAATCGCGAACACGCCGAAGATGCCAAACATCCAGTACATCGTCCCGCCGGCATAGGCCAGTCCGTAGACGAGACCGATGTTGCGCGCGTCGAGGCCATTCTTGTCTCGGAGCAGCCAGACGAAGACCGTGACGGAGACCAGCGACAACGGCCACAGGTCGAGCGGTGGAAACGCGACTGCGCCGAGCGCCGCCGCCGCAACGGCCCACATCGCGTCCCTGGCCGAGATTCCGACCCGCATCGAGAGCATGAAGTCACGCGTGAAGAAGGAGAATATCTGCAGTTTCCCCGCGCGTCATAGATCGAGCGAGCACTTTCACTCACGGTGCCTCAATACAGTAGAGAAACTTCTCTCCACGCAGTAAGAGTTGTCTCCCCACCACCGCGGGCGATGCGTCAATCGGATCATCCAGCCGGTTGGTCGCAAGCACTTCAAGCTTATCGCTCTGTTTCAGCACGAGCGTCGTCCCGTTGCGGCCGGTGATGTAGATGCGGCCCGCGGCGGCGACTGGCGAACCGTACAGGCTATCGAGTCCCGGCAGGCGCTCGCGGTCAATCACCGGCTTGCCCGTCTTGATGTCAAGGCAGGTCAGTTGTGTCAGGTTCGCCTGCGTGAAGTAGAGGCGGTCGCCGACCAGCACCGGCGAGGGAACGTACGGCGTCGCCTGCGCATATTTCCAAAGGATTTTGTCGGTCGCGTCGCCGGTTGCATCGAGCGGGATGGCGACTGCCTTCGCGTCGCGGTAGTTGCTCATGCAGTACACAATTCCGTCGCGCGCGACAGAGCACGGAATCACGTTGATCGACAGACCCGCGCAATGCCAAATGACCTCGCCGGTCGCCAGGTCGTAGCTGTGAATGCGGTTCGTTCCCGGCAGGATGACTTGCGTGCGTCCCTTGTGATCGACGATCAACGGCGTCGTCCACGTCGTCGGCTCGTCACGATCTACTTTCCATTTTGTTTTGCCCGTAGCCGCGTCGAGGGCAACGACGAAAGAGCCGGCCTCCTGGTCCCACGGCATCACCAGCGTGTCGCCGTGGAGAGCTGGCGAAGCGCCCTCTCCCCAGCCGAAGCGCGTGTTCATGCGGCCCAGATCGCGGCTCCAAAGCAGCTTGCCGTCTAAATCGTAACAGTAAATCCCTTGCGAGCCGAACGAGACGAACAGCCGTTTGCCGTCCGTCACGGGCGACGAGGCCGCGTAACTGTGCGTCGGCTGGATGCCCTCATTCGGCACCCGCTCGGTGGCGATCTGTCGCCACCGCTCCTTGCCGCTATTGCGGTCGAAGGAGACGAGTACGAACTGATGGTAAGTGGTCGGCGTCTTCGTTTTCTTCTCGAACTGCGGGTTCGGTTTCGGCAGACTGTTGGCATCGGCCGCTCGTCCCGTGTCAATGACAACCGGAACGAATACCTGATCGCCCCATACGATCGGCGTCGCGCTCCCTTTGCTCGCGAGCGGCGTTTTCCACTTGATGTTCTTGTCCTTGCTCCATTCGACCGGCGGATTGCCGCGCGGAGCCGTGCCATCCGCGAGCGGACCGCGCCATTGGCCCCAGTTGTCGAGCGGGTCGGCGGCGTGGGCGATTGAAACGTAAAGCGCGAGAAGAACGATGACAAATTGCGTGCGCATGCGATTTCTCCGAGCCCAGGCGATGGAAGCAGTATATCCACCACGTCCTTTAGCCGCCCGTCTCGGACGAGCGCGTGTGCTAAGCGCCTGTCCGAGACGGGCGCGTGAGCTAAGCGCCTGTCCGAGACCGGCGGCTAAACGTGGCAGCATCCTTTCTCCCGCAAGAACGGTCGAGTATCATTGCGGCGTCCTTTCCTGACACTGAGGGAATTCGGTTATGCGCTTTTTGTGCTTTTTCGCGGCCATTTCTTTTTCTATCTTCAACGCCGACGAGTTGTCCGCAACAGAAGAAAAGGCCGACACCTACACCGTCGGCGTCGCGCAGGTCGATATCACGCCGAGCTATCCGATTCGGCTCAATGGTTTCGGCTTCCGCCGGACCGAATCGGAGGGCGTCACGCAGCGCATCTGGGCCAAGGCGCTCGTGATTGGCGGCGATGAAGAGCGGCCCGCGGTGCTTATCGCCGTCGATCTTCTCGGCGTCCCCTCATCGTTGATCGATGAACTCGGCGCTCGCTTGGAAAAGAAAACCAAGCTCCGCCGCGAGCGCTTGACCGTGACGGCGACGCACACGCACACCGCCCCGATGATCCGCGGCGTGTCGCCGACGATTTTCGGCATGCCGATTCCCAAAGAGCATCAAGGACACATCGACCGATACACCGCCGAGTTCACCGACAAGCTGGAACAGGTCGCCCTTGCCGCACTTGCCGATCGCAAACCAGCGAAACTCTTCTGGGGCGTCGGCAAAGTCGGTTTCGCAATGAATCGGCGGACGAAGGGCGGCCCGGTCGATCATGATCTACCGTTGCTCGTGGTGAAGGATCCGGCGGGTAAAGTCCGAGCAATTTATGCGAGCTACGCCTGCCATTGCGTCACGCTCTCCAACAACAAGATCAGCGGCGACTGGGCCGGGTTCGCGCAGCAATCGATGCAAGATGACTATCCGGGCGCGATCGCGCTGGTCTCCGTCGGTTGCGGCGCCGACGCCAATCCGAACTCCGGCGTCACCGGCGACAAGGTCGAGATCGCCCGGCGCCAAGGCGCCGAGGTCGCCGCGGAAGTGAAGCGCCTGCTCGGCGGCTATCTCGCTCCGATCCACGGCAAGCTCGGCATCGACTCCCGCCGTCTCGAACTGCAACTCGCCAAGCTGCCGACCCGCGAGGAATGGGAAGCGAAAGCGAAACGCAAAGACGCCATCGGCTACCACGCCCAAGTCAACCTCGCCCGCCTTGATCGTGGCGAAGCATTGCCCACTAAAATCGAGTACCGAGTGCAAGCATGGACCTTCGGCGATAGCCTCGCGATGCTGTTCCTCCCCGGTGAGGTCGTCGTCGATTACTCGTTGCGTATAAAAAAAGAGCTGGATCGCTCGCGCCTGTGGATCAACGCCTACAGCAACGACGCACCGTGCTACATCCCCTCGGAGCACATCCTAAAGGAAGGCGGCTACGAAGGCGGCGGCGCGATGGTTTATTACGACGTGCCCGTCCCGTTCGCGCCTGGACTCGAAGAGCCAATCGTTCGCGCCGCTCACGATCTCCTTGGCAAGCGCTTCGCCCGCGCGTTTGATGCGGACAAAACGCAGGGCTCGCTGCCGCTGTCGCCGCAGCAATCGTGCGCGACCATTCAAACGAAGAGCGGTCTCGTTGTCGAACTTGTCGCCGCCGAGCCGCTCGTCCAGAGTCCGGTCGCCATCGCGTTTGGTCCTGACGGCAAACTCTGGGTCGCCGAGATGAGCGACTACCCGACCGGGAAAAACGGCAAATACCAACCCGGCGGCCGCATCCGTGTTCTGGAAGACACCGACGGCGACGGCATCTACGACAAATCAAACGTCTTTCTCGACAACATCCCTTTCCCCACCGGCGTGACCGCTTGGCGAAAAGGCGTCCTCATCTGTGCCGCCCCTGACATTCTTTACGCGGAAGACACAACGGGAAGCGGCAAAGCCGACCTGGTGAAGAAGCTGTATTCCGGCTTCGGCACCGACAACTACCAAGCCCGCGTCAACAGCCTCGAATACGGCCTCGACGGTTGGATCTATGGCTCGTGCGGCATGTTCGGCGGACAGATTCTGAGTCATCGCACGGGCAAGACGCTCGCCTTGGGCAATCGCGACTTCCGCATCAAGCCCGACACCGGCGAGATCGAACCCGCCACCGGCCGCACGCAACAAGGCCGCGTCCGCGACGACTGGGGCAACTGGTTCGGCTGCGACAATAGCAACCTCTGCTGGCACTACCCGCTGCCCGATCATTACCTCCGCCGCAACCCGCATGTCGCAGCGCCGCCCGCCGCGGTGCCCGTGTCCGCGGAGCAGGACCCGAATCGCCTCTTCCCCGCGAACAACAACCTGCAACTTTTCAAACTGTCGGGTCCCCCCGGCCGAACGACCTCCGCGTGCGGCATCGGCGTCTATCGCGACGATCTGCTCGGGAAGGAGTATCAGGGCAACGTCTTCACGTGCGAACCGGTGAACCTGCTGATTCACCGACTCGTTCTGTCGCCGAAGGGCAGCACTTTCGCCGGTCATCGCGCGCCCGACGAGCAAGATCGCGAGTTTCTCGCCGCGACCGACACCTGGTTCCGGCCCGTTCAAGTCCGCACGGGGCCGGATGGGGCGTTGTATGTGGTCGATATGTACCGCTTTGTGATCGAACACCCGCGGTGGATACCGCCGGAAGATTTGAAGCGGCTCGACGTGCGCGCCGGAGCGACGATGGGGCGCATTTATCGGATACGGCCGGCGAACAGGCCGCTGCGCAAAGTGCCGCGGCTCGATCAACTCGATGCGGCCGCGCTCGTCGCGGCGCTCGACACGCCGAACGGGACGGTGCGCGATTTGGCGACGCAGATGCTGGCATGGAAGCCCGAAGCGCAAGCGAGGGAGGCGCGGCCGCAGCTAGAAAAGCTTGCGGCAAACGCAATTCGGCCCCAAACGCGCGTTGGCGCCCTAAGTGTGCTCGACGACCTTGGAACGCTTCGGCCGCCGTTGGTGCAGACCGCGCTCACGGATCCGCATGCTGGCGTGCGCCGACACGCCGCTCGGCTCGCTGAAGTGCTCTTGAGAGATGGGAGCCAGGGATTTGTTGATCGTTTGCTCTTCCCGTATCGCGAAGCCGACGATCAGGCTCGGCTCCAACGGGCGCTAGCTCTCGGGGAATGCCGGAGCACGAGCGCAGGCATTGCGCTAGGCATGATACTCCTTGAAGACCCCGAAGACCCCTACCTCCAGACCGCGGTCCTGAGCAGTGTCAATGAGCGAAATCTCTCCGGATTCGCGCGCTTTCTTTTGGAGGGTCGGACGCGAAGGGTTACGCCGGTGTTCCTTCAACAAATTCTTCGTGTCGTAGCGGCGATCGGCGACAAGGAGACAGTCAAATCGGCTTTGGACGCCGCCACGACACCGGTGGAGAACAGGTATGCGGCCTGGCAATTCAGGGCCACGGCCGGGCTGCTCGACGCCGCGTCGCGGGAAGACGCCCGGATCACGGCGGAGGCCCTTAACGACGCACGATCCGACCTAACCAAAATGTACGAATCGGCTCGGCTCGTCGTGAATGACGGCGCCGCCAAGGAAGCGACGCGGGTCGCCGCCATGCAGCTTCTCGGGCGTGACCCGGAACGAATAGCCGACGACGCCGATCGACTCGCAAAGTTGCTCGTGCCGCAGAATTCGAGTGCGTTACAAGCCGCGGCCGTCAACGCCATCGCTCGGTTCGGCGGCGATCGTGCTGCCGCCGCGCTCCTTGGAGGATGGCGGGGCTTCACGCCCGCTCTTCGCTCGCAGGTTGTCGAGGTACTCCTGTCGCGCAACGTAGGGCAACGCCAATTACTCAATAGCATCGAGAACAAAACCGTCCCCGCCGCCGACATCGACGCCCGCCACCGCCAGCGGCTCCTCACACACAAAGACGAATCAATCCGCGCGCTCGCCGCCAAGCTGTTCGCTGGCTCCAGCAACCCCGACCGTCAAAAAGTTCTCGCTGCGTATCAGGATGTGACGACCCTGAAAGGCGAGCGTATTCACGGCAAGGCGGTCTTCACCAAGAGTTGCTCGACGTGCCATCGTTTGCAAGACGTCGGCCACGCGGTCGGTCCGGACCTCGCGTCCGTCGCCACCAAGACGCCGCACTATTTGCTGCAAGAGATGCTCGATCCGAACCTGAACGTCGATAGCCGCTACATCGACTACGCGGCCGTCACGAAGTCGGGCCGCACGTTCACCGGCATCCTGGCGAGCGAGTCGGCTACCAGCATTACGCTTCGCGGGCAGGAGGGGAAGGAACAGGTCCTGCTGCGTTCCGAGTTGGACGAGCTAAGCAGCACCGGCAAATCGCTGATGCCGGAGGGGCTGGAAAAGGATTTGTCGAAGCAAGACCTTGCCGATGTGATCGCGTATCTCACCGCCAATAGTCCGCCGCCGAAACAACTCGCCGGCAACACGCCGGCCGTCGTTAAAACAGTGAACGGCGAGTTGACGCTGCTTGCCACGAACTGCGAAATCTACGGCAGCGCGATCACGTTCGAGTCCGACTTCCGCAACATCGGCATGTGGCACGGCGTGGACGATCATGTCGTTTGGTCGGTGCAGGTAGAGCGGGCCGGCGTTTACCAAGTCTTTCTCGATTACGCCTGCGACAACAGCTCGGCCGGAAACGCCTATGTTCTGGAAGGCGGCCGCAATCCGCTCCGCGGCACGGTGGCCGGCACCGGCGGCTGGGACAAGTATCGCAAAGAGAAAATCGGCAAGGTAACGCTTACCGCGGGCCAGCAGCGATTCGTGTTCCGTCCCGATGGCAAACCTTCCGGCGCACTCCTCGACCTGCGGGGCATTCAGCTGATCCCGTCGCCCGACAGCCGATGACGCCGTTAGAATGGGAGAGAAGCGCTGTGGCGCGCGGAGGTCCGCTATGGAACCGACCAAGGAACTTGTCGATGCCCTTTACCGGGAAGAGGTATTGCGTGCTCGCGCCATGCGACCGGAGGAGCGGATGATGGAAGGCCCGCGGCTGTTCGACCAAGCGTGAGGGATCATGAAATACGGGATTCGCGATCAATTCCCCGATGCGGATGAAGAAGAAGTCATGCGTATCCTCGTGGAGCGCCTTAACCTCAATCGCCGAACGGAGGGGAAGCTGTGACGAGCGAGGAAGCGGTCCTTGCGGTGACGGATGCGCTCGCTGACTGCGCGGTGCCTTATGTGTTGGTCGGTTCATTTGCAACCAACTATTACGGGATTCCCCGGTCGTTTACGGCGTGCGTTGGATCAGCGGCTTCGTTCTTCGCTTCCCCTTCAAAGGAACGCAAACTCGTTCCACAGCTCTTTGTTCCTCAGGATCCGCCTTTGAGCACCGTCCAGATCAACAGCCCGACCACAGCAATTCCGCCGACCGCAAATAAGATGTTTTCCATCGTCTTCTCCTTCCGGGCGATACGAACTCATTTTATCAGTTCAAGAAGCATTCTGCGCGCCAGTTCCGCCCGCGCCCATCCGTGACTATGATAGCTCCTGCCGCGGTTGTCCTCGTGGGAGAAACAGCTATGAATTCGGGCTTTGCCGCCGTAGTGGCGCTGCTGTTCATCATTGCCGCCCCACTTGCGGCTCAAGAAATGGGCGAAGAAGGCTTTGCCGACTCGGCCGGCGTGAAGATTCACTACGTCACGCTCGGCAAGGGTTCGCTCGTCATCCTCGTGCATGGCTTCCCCGACTATTGGTACTCCTGGCGCGATCAGATGCCCGAGCTCGCGAAGCATTTCCAGGTCGTGGCCATCGACCAGCGCGGCTACAACAAGAGCGATCAGCCGAAGGGCGTTGAGAATTACACGGTGGACAAGCTCGTCGCGGACGTGGACGCGGTCCGCAAGCATTTCAAGCAAGATAAGGCTGTAGTGGTCGGCCACGACTGGGGTGGACTCGTCGCCTGGACTTACGCGATGATGCACCCGGAGCAGACCGATCGGCTCATCATCCTCAACTTGCCGCACCCGAAGGGCATGATGCGCGAGCTGGTCAACAACCCGGAGCAGCAAAAAAACAGTCAGTACGCCCGCAATTTCCAGCAACCCGACGCCGCGAGCAAGCTGACGCCGGAACTGCTCGTTTTTTGGGTCAAGGAGCCGGACGCCCGCAAATTCTATCTGGAAGCGCTGAAACGGTCGTCGATGGAAGGCATGCTAAACTATTACAAGGCGAACTATCCGAAAGAGCCGTACAAGGACGACCGAACCTTTCCGCCGGTGAAGTGCTCCGTTCTGATGATTCACGGCCTGAAAGACCCGTACCTTTTGCCCGGCGCGTTGAACGATACGTGGAAGTACGTGGAGAAAGATTTCACGCTGGTGACCGTGCCGGAGGCGAACCACTTCGTGCATCGCGACGCGCCGGAGCTCGTGACGAAAACGATGGTTCGCTGGCTGGCCGCGGAGTAGCAAAACGACGTTATGAGCGATGACGCTCCAACCGCTGCGAAGGGGACCGCTGTCCATCCTTACTTGTGGATGCTCAGCGGCTGCCTCGTGTTCGCGGTCATGAGCATCCTGACGCACGAACTCCGTTTTGCGCTCCACTGGCCCGTCATCGCGTTCACCCGCTCCGTGCTTCCCTGCATTTTCATCGGCATCCTCGCCGTCGTCACGGGCACGCGCCTCGTGTTCTTCCGTCCCCGGATTCTCTGGATGCGCAGCATCGCCGGCAGCATCAGCCTGGTGTGTGCGTTCTACGCGATGACGCACATGCCGGTGTCCGATGTGTTGACCATCACGAACACGTTTCCCATCTGGGTCGCGCTGCTCTCCTGGCCACTGCTCCGCGAACGCCCCGGCCTCGGCGTCTGGATCGCGACCGGCTGCGGCGTCGTGGGCGTCGTTCTCGTCCAGCAGCCGCATATCCGCGAGGGCAATTTCGCCTGCGTCGCGGCGCTCGTCAGCTCGTTCGCCACCGCCATCGCTATGATCGGGCTGCACCGGCTGAAGGAAGTCGATCCGCCGGCGATCGTCGTTCACTTCTCGGCCGTGTCATGCCTCTTCTCCGGGGCGGCATTGTTTTTCTTCCAGCAACCGGCGTCGATGGAACTCAACGTCGATTCCCTTTCACTGGCGATGCTCCTCGGCATCGGCGTGACGGCGAGCGTGGGACAACTCTGCTTAACGAAGGCCTTCACCGCGGGTCCGGCCGCGCGGGTATCCGTCGTCGGACTGACACAGATCGTGTTCGCCGCCGTGCTCGAAGTGATTTTTCTGCACTACGATGTGAATTCGGCGAAGTTGGTCGGGATGGGAATGGTGATCGCACCCACGGCGTGGTTGATGGCGGTGCGGGCGTGAGATGCGTTAGCGACGTGTACCTTCCGCTGTCGGCGCAGGCGCTGGCACGACAACCGCGATTTGCGCTTTCTTTGCGATCGGCGCAGCAGTGTCTACGATAGCGCGACGCACGGCCCGGAACCAGTCGCTCGGTGTCCAATCCAAGTCATTGAACGGCGAAACCGACATTACCCTCCACCCCGCGTCGCGTAGCGCCGCACGCATCCCCTCAACCGCAACCGCGTTGGTGCTGTGAATTATGATCGGACAAACCGCCGATTCAGTTGCCAAGAAATCTGCTACTTCCCGGCCGGTCCCTGGATCGAGCGTCCTTCCCTCCTTGTCAGGCACCAGGTCCAGATCGTGGTCCAGAGAAATGAGGATGCACTCGGACAGGCTCGCTCGCAGGAAGCGGTTCATCGAAGCCGCATCCGGGAAGAAGCACACTTCGAATTGATGGAAGCGGTCACGCAAACATGAGGCCATCGCTTCCCGGCGTTCGGCGTTGTCTTCAAGAACGGCAATCTTCATCGCCATGACACGCCTCAGTCGCGCGACTATTCGAAAACTAATGCTACACCGTCGGGGTTGTTTGATTCAAGTTGGAAATGAGCTACCGATGAACGTGGCCGCCGGTACCACGATCCACGCTTCAAGATCAAGTTTACATCCCGTTGTTCGTCCGCTACCCTGATACAGATACAGCCGAAACAATTCCTTTAGCGACACGGATCATGAAGTCGCAAGTCAGCGACGATATCCAGGCCTACGTCATGGACGTGCATACCGACGTGGGCCAGTTGGGACACTGGGAAGGCGACAACATCCGCTGTGTCGCTTGCGGGCACCGTTGCCTCCTTGGCGAGGGGAAGCGCGGCATCTGCAAAGTGCGCTTCCGCCGCGATAACCAGCTCCGCGTGCCGTGGGGCTACGTCGCCGGCTTGCAATGCGACCCGGTCGAGAAGAAGCCGTTTTTCCACGTCTATCCGAGCAGCGACGCGCTGACGTTCGGCATGCTCGGTTGCGATTTTCATTGCAGCTACTGTCAAAACTGGTTCACCAGCCAGAGCCTGCGCGACGTGTCGGCGAAAGGGACGATGAATCAGACGACGCCGCAGCAACTCGTCGCCTACGCCCAGCGCGAAGGCGCGCGGCTCGTGGTGTCGAGCTACAACGAGCCGCTCATCACGGCCGAATGGGCGGTCGCGGTCTTTCAGCAGGCAAAGGCGGCGGGCTTGCAATGTGCGTTTGTCTCCAACGGCAACGCCACGCCCGAAGCGCTCGATTTTCTCATGCCGTGGATTTGTGCCTACAAGGTCGATTTGAAGAGTTTTGACGACCGCCATTATCGCACGCTCGGCGGCACGTTGGAGAGCGTGACGAGCACGATCCGCATGCTGCACGAACGCGGCATCTGGCTCGAGGTCGTCACGTTGGTCATTCCCGGCTTCAACGACTCGGAGACGGAGTTGCGTGAGGCGGCCCGCTTCCTCGCGTCAATCAGCCTCGACATTCCGTGGCACTTGACCGGGTTCCACAAAGACTATCGCATGACCGACCCCGACGATACCCGTCCCGAACAGTTAATGCGTGCGGCGGAAATCGGAACAGAGGAAGGCTTGCGCTTTGTTTACGCCGGCAACCGGCCCGGTCAGGTCGGCGAGTGGGAGAATACGCGCTGCCCGTCGTGCCGCGAGACGCTCATCGAACGTGTCGGCTTCCTCGTGCGTTCGTATCGCGTGACCTCCGATGGACATTGTCCGCGGTGTCAAACCGCCATCCCCGGTGTTTGGCCGGCCGATCCGGCGGAAGTGCGCACAGGCGACCTCACGACCTACGGCCTACGTTTGCCGCGGCTTGTGAGGCGATAAAAGAACAGAGGCGCATCGGGCAAAAGGAGTCCACCGCACATGGCTACCGCCGAAATGACGGCGCCCCCGGAAGCTCGCCCTGTCCAACGGCTGCAACTCACGGACGCGCAGAAGCATCTGATTCTGCGGACGGTCGGCGAGCTGATCGCGGCCACAATCACCGGCCGGCAGCCGTCGTTTCCCGATCCCACGCTCGACGGCCTCGCCGGCGAGCCCGTCGCCGGCGCCTTCGTCACTCTGAAACGCGGGAAGCATCTGCGTTCCTGCACCGGTGGGTTGCACGATCGTCCGATTGCCCTCGGTCAGGCGCTGCAAGACGCGGCGGTGCGAACCGCTTTAGAAGACATGCGGTTTCCCCCGGTGTCCCCGATCGAGTTGGAACATCTCGACCTCGAAGTTTGGCTGCTTTACAACCCGCAGCCCGTACAGGTCCGCGGCGAAGAGCGGGTCAACGCGGTTGTTACCGGCGGAAAGCACGGCCTGGTCATCGCCCGCGGGCAGAATCGCGGCTTGTTGCTCCCGGGTGTCGCCGTCGAACACCAGTGGGACTCGCGCCGCTTTCTCGAACAAGCGTGTGTAAAAGCGGGCATTCACTCATCTCTTTGGCGCGACGATGAAACCGCCGTTTCGACGTTTGAAGGCGATGCGTTCGACGGCCGGCTGTCCGCAGGGGGCGTCGGCAACGGGTTCCGCCGACCGCCGCTGTTGCAGCAAGAGCACTTGCCGGCGTATCTCCAATTCTGTCTCGGCAACGTCGCGGCACTGCTCAGCGGCGCCACGCCGACGTACTACAACTTCAACGTGCCCGACGTGACGGTGAACGGCGCGATCCTCACGATCCGCCGCGCGGCTACGGGCGATAGCCTCCCGCTGAGTCAAATCTCGCTGCGCCCGGGAATCCCGCTCCAGGCCACGCTCTACGGGCTCGCTCAAACGGCCGCACAGACACTGGCCCGACAAGGCGCCAGCATCCATCATCTCGACGGCCTGCTCTTTGGCGTGACGATCCTGCACGATCCCGCGATGCACGGCACGGTCGCCGATCCCGATTTGGACGGCCTGAACCCGCCGCGGCGCGCCGTTCTTGTCATGGAACGCGGCAAGGCTGGTTTTGTGTTTGATCCCAAGCGACAGCCGACTGACCTCGTCGCCGACGCGGCCCAGCAGGCGCACGTTTCCCATCCGGCCACCGCGGTCATTTTCAGTCTCGAAGTGAACTCGACCGAGCCCGCTGTCACGCTCTCCACCGCGCCGCGCCCCGTGCGCGGTCCCGCGGAACGGCCGGCCGGCGTTGCGGGACAGTTCTATCCCGAGGAGCCCGCGGCATTGCGCGAGCAGGTCGAGGAAATGCTGGCCGGCGAGCGCACGGAAGAGCCATGGCCGGCCGCGATGGTGCCACACGCCGGCCTGATCTATTCCGGCCGGATCGCCGCGTCGGTCCTGAAACGGATCCGGATTCCCAAACGCGTCATCATTCTTGGCCCCAAGCACACGCCGCTCGGCATGGAATGGGCGGTCGCCCCGCACCAAACCTGGCTGTTGCCCGGCGGGTCGATCGCGTCGGACCCGGTGTTGGCGCATAAGCTCGCCGACGCCATCCCCGGCCTGGCGCTCGATGCTGCCGCTCACCAGCGCGAACACGGCATCGAGGTCGAATTGCCGTTCCTTGCCCGGCTGGCGCCGGAAACGCGCGTGGTCGGCATCACCATCGGCCACGGCGACCTGGAAAGCTGCCGGCAATTCGCCGACGGTCTGACGGAAGTGATTCGCGGTATGGATGAACCGCCGCTGTTGCTCATTTCCAGCGACATGAATCACTTCGCCACCGACGCGGAAAACCGCCGGCTCGACGAAATGGCTCTGAAGCAACTCGACCGTTGCGACCCGGAAGGTCTATACGAAACGGTGATCGAGAATCAAATCAGCATGTGCGGCGTGTTGCCGGCGGTGATCGTATTGGAGACGTTGAAGCGACTCGGCCAACTGAAGAAGGCCGAGCGCGTCGGCTATGCGACGACGGCGGATACCACGGGCGATATGAGTCGAGTTGTGGGATATGCGGGAATGCTGTTTGGGCCGCCGTGACCTTAGGCCACCGCATATCCCGTGTGCGGCCGGACCTCCGGCCTGCGGAAACCGAGTACGATTTGTTCTCGCGGAATGCCGCCGGCCTCGAGGTCGGGCGCAACGCCCTGTTCGGTATTATCACACTGAATCCAGACCTTGCCATCGATAATGTCGACATGAGCGACGCAGTTGTGGACGCGGTGTTTGTCCCAACCAACGCTCAGTAGCGCATAACGATCGCGTGTGCGGTCAAAGAGTACTACCGACCGAATGTCCCCGTAACTGTACGGAATCGCCGCGTATTCTTGAAGGACGCGTTCGATCGTGTCCCGATAATCCGCTATGGCAGCCATTGCATCAACCTCTCGTCTTTCGGTTCGAAGATCAACAGGCGTAAGCGCCCGTTATCGAGCAGCACCTGGCCGATAGGCTCTTGGAACACGGAGGCCCCACACTTCCTCGCTCACCGCAAGATAAAGAACTCGAGCCGGGTCGCACTGCTCCAGTAGGTCATTGTACAGCACAAATTGGCCAAGCGCTTTCTCCAGATCGTCCACATCCGACGCGCCAATGAAACTCTTGATCTCGACCGCGATTCTCTGATTATCCTTTTCAGCCGCGAGAATTCGCACCGCGCCAAGGTCAACGAATAGGTCCTTTTTGCCCCACTTTAGATGAAGTGGGTCAACTGTTACTGTCCAACCATCCTTGATAAGAGCGTGCTTTACCGTATCGTGATGAAGGTCCCTGGCGGGCATGATCCGTCCCCGTCGAGGCAGTTTGATTTCGGCTGGCTAGGCTATTACAGCCGGGTTGACAAATCCATCGCGGACGCAGTCTGTCGGCCGTCGGCATTTACTGGAGGCTGTACTCCCTATGCGTGCCGTCGAACTCCCCGCTTTCGGCATCGACTCGCTCACCTTCACCGAACGCCCGCAACCGCGGCCCGGTCACGGGCAAGTGCTGCTGCAAATGCGGGCCTGGTCGCTTAATTACCGCGATTTGATGGTAGCGAAAGGAATCTACAACCCGCGCCAGCGCTTGCCGCTCGTCCCGCTCTCCGACGGGGTCGGCGCCATCGCCGAGGTCGGACCCGGCGTCTCGGGCGTTCAAGTCGGCGACCGCGTGGCCGGTATTTTCATGCAGAAGTGGCTCTGCGGCCCCGTCACCGAAGCGGTTTCCAAATCATCGCTCGGCGCGCAGGCCGAAGGCGTGCTTGCCGAGTATGTCGTTCTCGACGCGGACGGCGTCGTCAAGGTCCCGGAGCATCTCACCGACGAGGAAGCCGCGACGTTGCCGTGCGCCGCCGTCACCGCCTGGAACGCGCTGCTGACGACGGGCGAGCTCCAACCGGGCGACAGCGTGCTCATCCAAGGCACGGGCGGCGTATCGTTGTTCGCGCTTCAGTTCGCGCGTCTCGCCGGCGCGCGCGTCATTGCCACTTCCAGCAACGATGAAAAGCTGCTGCGCGTGCTCCAAGCAGGCGCTTCCGACGGCATTAACTATAAGACGACGCCGGACTGGGACAAACGCGTGCGCGAACTTACAAGCGGTGTCGGTGTCGATCATGTCGTGGAAGTCGGCGGCGCCGGGACACTGCCGAAATCGCTCAAGGCGGTGCGCATGGGCGGGCACATCAGCCTGATCGGCGTGCTCTCGGGCGGCGGGGACGTCAACCCCATGCCGATCCTGATGCGTAATGTCCGCGTGCAGGGCATCTACGTCGGCTCGCGCGCGATGTTCGAAACGATGAACCGAGCCATCGCATTGCACAAGCTGCGGCCACACGTGGATCGGGTGTTTCCATTCGAGGAGGTTCGCGACGCCTTCCGCTACATGGAAAGTGCCGCCCACATGGGCAAGATTTGCGTGCGGATCTGATTATGACTCGCATCATCACCGCCGCGTCGCCGGAGTTCTTCCCGGTGCTCCACGAATTATTCATGGAGTACGCCGATCTTCTCCGGGCCAGCCACGGCGAGTGCAGTGTGCGCGACGTGGAGAACGAGGCCGCGACTCTCCCCGGCGAATACGCACCGCCGCACGGCGCTTTGTTCCTGGCCTTTCACGACGAAAAGCCCGCAGGTTGCGCGGCGCTGCGGCCGCTGGGTCCCACGCTGTGCGAGATGAAACGGTTGTACGTCCGTCCCTTGTTTCGCGGCAAGGACATCGGCCGACAGCTCGCCGAGACAGTGATTGAGGAAGCCCGACGTCTCGACTACGAACGAATGCGGCTCGACACCCTGCGAACGATGACGGCGGCGTTCGCCCTTTACCAATCGCTCGGCTTTACGCCGATCGAAGCATACGGCCGCACGCCGCCGGAGAAGGCCGTATTCATGGAACGCGCGTTGCGCTGAACAACCGCGGGGACGGTGTCCAGTCTTCCATTTCATCCCATGGCCACAGCGGCCGGTCGATGTGCCGGTATTCGTAATTCCAGAAATCCGCCGGCGCGCAGCCCGGCGCCTTCACGACGAAAATCTGTTTCGCCCGCTCCGCATAGGCAGCGCGAAAGCCGCACGGACTCTTCGCGACCAGCACGCTCGCCGCGAATGGATCGAAACCGGCGGCCTGGAAGAACTGCGGCGCAAAGTGCGGCCCGGAGCGCGACGTCACCAAGACATGGACGTTGCCGTGCGAAAGGACCGCCGACGACCCCATGTCGATCGCGAGATTTCGCGCCAAGTGTCCCGACATGACGAAACGGGCGTCGAACAGGTTCGTGATCCGCGTTGCGACCGTGATCGGTCGGGAAAAGCGCCGGTCACGAACCCCGCCCAATGGCGTGCTGAACGGTGCCCCGACGCCGCGCCGTTTCGCTTCGTCCACAACATCCGGCGCGACCAGCGGTACGAGCGCGGGTCGCGGCCAGTCGTACTTCAGCAGTTCCTGCAGGACCCAGTTGCTATCACCGGGCGCGCCGGACGTTGTGGAATCCGCGCTGTCGCTGAGGACGACCAATCCATCCGCGTTGTTGTCGTGAGCAGCCTTCACCGCATCGGCGAGCGGCGTCAACTCCGGAAGATACTCGCGCCGCCGCTGCCAGACGGCGTCGGCGATGTGTCGGCATTCGCGTTCGGCCAGCGCCGGATCGCCATCCGCAACCACCAGCACGCCGCCGCCGAACTCCGGAATGTCGAGCCACGGCTGCACTGTCGCCAGGCCGGCACCGAGAATGTGCGGATTGCGCTCCAATTCGTGCAGCCGTTCCCGAAAGCCGAAGCTGACGCTCGCCGCGTCTTGCGTGTTCGCTCGCTCCGCGGGCACGACCAGCGGCAGCTTTTGAAACGCCGTGACCGGTTTCGCTCCGTCCATCAAAATGCGTCGCAGCGCCGCGGCGCCGCGCTGGCCCGTCTCAAATACGTCGATGTGCGGCGCTGTGTGATAGAGCACAAAAGCGTCGGCGAGGCGGACCATGCGTTCGGTAATGTTGGCGTGCAGATCGAGCGTGGCGACGAGCGGGACGCCGGCGCCTATCACTTCCCGAATCGTGCCCAGGATTTCGCCCTCAACGTCGGGATGATCTTCGGCGACAAGCGAACCGTGCAGCGCAAGCAGCACCGCGTCCACCGGCAAGGAACGTCGCAACGACTCCGCCAATTCCGAGCGCAGCCATTCAAACGTCGCGCGTGTCGCTTTGCCGCCGGGCCATGCGGGCAGGCGCGCGAGGCCGACGATCTCCGGTTGCTCCGGCCACTTGCCGAGCGATTGAATGAAACCGCCCAACTCATTCGTGTCCGCCATCCGCTCGATCATCTCGGCGCCGCGGAGGACGCCGAATTGTTCAAAGTCGGCGCGCGTCGTGGGAATCGGATTGAACGTATTCGTTTCCTGCCAGAGTTGCCCGATGGCGATGCGCATGGCACTCATCAGACAGACCTATTTCATCTCTCTTAGCGCGGTGTCGAGGCGCTCCAACGTTTCATCAACGTCCGTCAAACTCATCGCCGCGCAAAACCCATGATGGCACGCCGCGCCGCCGTAGTCGTGGAAGTAGACGCCGTGCGCGATCGCCACCGCGATGAACCGCAGCATGGTCTCGCGTTGGTGCTTCACGGCGTCGCGATAGTTTCGCACGGGTCCGTCCACGCCGAAATAGATGCCGAAACGAGCCCCGAGTCCCTGCACGCACCCGTTGACGCCGTGTCGGCCGAAGAGCGCTTGCAAGCCGCGGCACAAGCGGTCGGCGACGGCGTGTATATGCGCGTAGAATCCAGCCTGCCGATACGCGGTGACTGCGGCGAGCGCCGCGGCGACGGCGACTACATGCCCGTTGTACGTGCCGCTGTGCTGGCAATCGCCGATCGGCATGAGGCGATCCATGATGTCGCGGCGGCCGCCGAAAACGCTCAACGGGAAGCCGCCGCCGACCGCTTTGCCGAGCGTACACAAATCCGGCGTGATGCCGAGGTATTCCTGGGCGCCGCCGGGACACATGCGGAAGGCGCTCAGCACTTCATCGAAAATGAGCAAGACACGATGTTCGCGCGTCAACCGTCGCAGCGCCGCCATGAACTCCGGCGACGGAATGATGCAACCGGCGTTGTAGTAGATCGGCTCGATGATCGCCGCCGCCAATTCCTGGCCATGCGTTTGAAACGCGCGTTCGAGAAGATCAACGCGGTTGTACGGCAGCACAACGAGGTTCTGTTCCAATCCTGCTGCGATGCCGGTCGAGCCCGGAAACAGAAACGGCGCTTCCTCGGCGCCGAGCCGATCAGCGGGCGTGCCGATGGCGAACATGACCTGATCGTGATAGCCGTGGAAATTGCCTTCGAACTTCAAAATCCGCTGCTTGCCGGTAAACGCGCGCGCGAGGCGCAGACAGTGCATCGTCGCCTCGGTGCCGGAGCCGGTGAAACGGACACGCTCCAAACAAGGAATCGTCGTACATAAGAGCCGGGCCAGCTCAGTATGCAGCTCGTTTTCGTAGGAACACGCGGCGCCACGTGCCAGAACCTGTTCCACGGCAGCGCGCACACGCGTGTCGCCGTGGCCGAGCAAGGTCGCTCCATGACTGCAACACAGGTCGATGTACTCGCGGCCGTCGAGGTCCCAAACACGGCAACCCTGTGCGCGATCGAAGAGCATGGCGTGACCGACGGCACGATTGAGCCGCGTCGAGGCGGACACGCCGCCGGCAAGGTAATCACACGCCCGCCGGTATTGCTCGGTAACTCGCGACATAGAGTTTGCTCAACCCGATTCGCGGGGCTTCAACGGCGGTTCTCCGAACCGCCGCTAAACAACAATCATGGCGGCGTGTGGGCTTCTCCCTCAATAACATCCGCCGCGTGGGCTTTTTCGATCATCTCTTCCGTGCTCGCCGGGTCCACCGCGCGGCAACTCACCGTTAGTTGCTCGGCGAAGTCGCGCAGATCGGCTTGCCATGCTTCCGGCGTCGTATCAGGCGGCGTCACCTGCGCCATTTCGCCGCAGAGCAGAATCAGCCGCAACAGATGCCGGAAGATGATCCCCTCCTGCTTCACCAGGTCGCGGCTCTGCACGTACTTATTGAAGTTGCCGCCGAAGCGCAGCAGTTCGCCCGCGCACCAGACCGATTGCGTCCGCACGTCGGTCACCTCTGGGTAGAGCGCATCGAACAGCAGCCGCAGCTTGTCGGCCAGCGTCGGCGGATGCTCGTATTCCTCCTCATCCTCCTCGTCATCATCCGGCGACGGCGGGAGCGGAGCAAGAATTAACCCGCGTTGAATCAAATCCGGATCGAGCCGCGTCAGCGCCAACAGCCCCGGCGGCAGCTCGTCGGGTCGTGGAACCCGAACATGGCGTAGCACCGGGCGCGGAATCTCCATGACGCTTTCGAGGGCTTGAATGCGCTCGTTGCGATCCGCGCTGCCGAGTTGGTTGATCAGGAACGCGCCGTAGAGCGGGTGGACGCTCCGAAAGACGAGGAGCTTATCCAACTCCGGAGTCGGCTGAGCGAGTTCGATGACGTAACGCGGCGCTGGCGCCAGCGCGTTGTCCGGCGCCTCGGACTTTGGCGGCGGTGGCGGATCAACGGAGACATAACCGCCCGCGGCCAGGGCGAGCAGCATGTGCTGCAACGCCTTCTCCTGCGCCAGAACGCGCGGCTCATCCATGAGACGTTTCCGCAGCAGTGCGCGCACGCGGGAGACTTCCGGCGACAGTTTCAGCATGTAGGCGAGCAGCCGCCACGGCAGACCGCCCTTGCTATAGAGCTTGCCGGGCGGCGCCGCTTGGAGCTGCTTGAAGTGTCCTTCATTCCAATACTGCCGCACCTCACTGCGCGTCGGCTTCTTGCGCTTGAGGGCCTTTCGCGCCTTCATGAGCCCCGGGTCTTTCGTGTTCTCCGGAATGCGGTCGTACTGCTCCTTCCAGCGCGAAATCCGCACGTCGTCTTCGTGGGCGATGGCGTAAATGTAGCCGCGGTCATCAAACTGCGGCCGCCCTGCCCTGCCGAAGATTTGATGAGCGGTGCTCGCGTCAATGAGCTTCTCCTTGCCGAACGGTCCTTTCACGAGCGCGCTGAGAACGACCGAGCGGGCCGGCAGGTTGATGCCCGCGGCCAGCGTCTCCGTGCAAATCACGACCGCGAGCAACTTGCGATTGAACAATTCCTCGACGACACGGCGGTACTTCGGCAACATGCCCGCATGGTGAACCCCGACGCCGCGGTGCAACATCTGCCGCATTTTCGGGCCGACGCCTTGCGTCCAATCGAGCTTGTTGACCTCGGCGTGCAGCCGGGCGCGCTGGTCGTCGCCGAGCAACGGCAATCCCTTGAGTTGTTCCGCCACGCTCCAGCATTCGTCGCGGTTGAAGCAAAAGACGAGGGCCGGCGTCTTCCGCAGCGCCGCGTCGCCCTTCGCCATGTCAACCAGGTGGTCGTTCAGGAATTCATCGCCGATCCAGTGATAGGTCAACGGCACACGGCGATCCTTGCTTTCGACCAACTCGACCTTGCGACCGTGACAGCGGTCCAACCAGTTGACAAACTCCAGCGCGTTGCCGACCGTCGCGGACAGCAGCAGCAGTCGTACATGCTTCGGGAGAAGGCTCAGCGACAATTCCCACACGATGCCGCGCTCGAAATCCGCGAAGTTGTGGAATTCGTCCATCACGACCGCGGAAACGTTGGCAAAGTCAAACGCCGCCGGATTGAGCAGCCGGTTCAGCAGAATCTCGGCGACGACGACCAACACGCGCGCTTCCGGATTCACCCGGCGGTTGCCGGTGACCAGGCCCACGTCCTCCGCCTTGAAGCCCCAGCGCACCGCGGCGTCCTGCATCTCGCGGAACTTTTGCTCCGTCAGCGCGATGAGCGGCGTCGTGTAATAGGCGATCGTGCCGGTGTGCAGCGCCTCGAACAGCGCTCCCTCGGCGATCAGCGTTTTGCCGGTGCCGGTGGGGGCGCAAACGAGCACGCCTTGCGGGGCGGTGAACCATGCCAACAGAGCGTCTTCCTGCACCGGATACGGCGGAAAGGGGAGCTGGGCGAGGTAACGCTCGGCAAGCTCATCGCGGGTGGCTGGCGGAACGGTCATCAAAGTCATTGTAGGACCGCGAGCGGAATATCGGGTGGAACGCGACCAGCGCGCCTGCCCCGTCAGTTATGGTGGAACCGCCGGAAGCGCCGCTGGGTCCGCGTGACCTTGGTGTCTTCCTTGGGGATCACGCTGATGGCGCCGTCCACCTCCAGGACCGCGTCTTTGACCTGTGACAATTCTTGCACGCCGTGTTCGCGCATCGCTTGCAGCACGTCGTCCTCGGAGAGATGTTCGGCACGCAAGTGCTCTTTAATGAATTGGCCGTCATGGATGAGGAGCGCGGGCTCACCCTCGAAAACCGCGGTCGCGAGCCGGCTGCGTTCGCGCACCAAACCAATCACGTAATTGAAGGCAAGAATGACTCCCGCCGCAACCAAGCCGCCGAGCAGCGACGTGTCGGGGCCGACCATCGCGTTTTGCACCGCGTTACTGAGAATTAACAACGTCACGAGGTCGAACGGCTTCATCTGGCCGACCTCACGTTTGCCGGCCAGGCGCAATGCCGCCAGCAGCCCGCAATAAATGACGGCGGTGCGCAGCGCGACTTCGGCGACATGGCTGGTGTCAAACATGCTCGGGAACATGGAGGGAATCCTCGGACGGAAACAGGGTTCTTCGACTTCTCACCATCCTAAGAAAACTGGCCCACGGGCAGGCGTTACTTTTGCGAGTGTTCTCCTATGCTAAACGATGAGGACCGTGAACTGTTCCGCCCGCAAACCCGAAGAGGACCTGCACATGAAGATCGGCGCCTGGTTGACCGCTTTCGCCCTAGCCGCGTTCGGCCTGACGCAACTCGTCAGTGCCGCGGACGCGAAGAAAGAAGACAAAAAGGAGACCAAGGAAGTGACCACCAAATCCGGCTTGAAATACGTCGAGCTAAAGGAAGGCGACGGCAAAGAGGCGAAGGCCGGCGACACGGTTTCGGTCCATTACACCGGCTGGCTCAAGGACGGCAAGAAATTCGACAGCAGCCTCGACCGCGGTCAGCCGTTCAGCTTCAAACTCGGCGCGGGCATGGTCATCAAAGGCTGGGACGAGGGGGTCGCGGGCATGAAAGTGGGCGGCAAGCGGAAACTGATCATCCCGCCGGATCTCGGCTACGGCCAGCGCGGCGCCGGCAACGTCATTCCCCCGGGCGCGGAATTGACCTTCGAAGTGGAGTTGTTGAAGGTGCAATAGTTTCGCGCGAAAAGAAGCGCCGCGTGCTCAACGCGCGAGTAAGGGAGGCCGATCTCTCTCTTGCTCGCGCGTTCTGTTTCGCGCCGAGTCTTTATTTCCCTTGTATTGTCCTTCTCGCGCCCGCACAATGGCACGCGAATGACCGCTGACGCCTCGGCGGCCCCCCAACGCTACTCTCAAATGAGGCCCCCATGCGCCGTTTCATCCTGCGCTCCTTGCTCGCGCTTTTCCTGGTCGCCCTGGTTGCCGCTTTCAGCGTGCGGACCAGCCGCGACTTCGCACTCGGTTTGATTCGCGGCGAAGGGTTCCAAGACGGCTGGCCGGCCAGCTCCTGGGCCTCGGACCTGAAGGACCCGGATGTCAAAAAGCGCGTGGAAGCGGCCAAGTCTTTGTCGATCATCGGGGAGAACGCCCGCGACGCCGTTCCGGCCCTGGCCGTGGCCCTCAAGGATCCCGAGCCGGCCGTGCGGCAGCAGTCCGCTTTCGCCCTCTTCAAAATCGGACCGGAAGCAGCGCCGGCAGTCCAACCGCTGATCGAGCTTTTGGACGATCCGGAGCCGATCGTCCGCATGAACGCCGCCATGGCCCTGGCCCGCATCGGCGCCGCTGCCGCCCCCGCCGTGCCGGCCGTGCGCGCCGCCCTGCGCAAGCCGGAGCACACGGAATATGTCATCATGCTTAACCACACCATGAGGCACGAGCTCGTTCATGTTCTCGGCTGCATTGGACCGGGCGCCAAGGACGCCGTACCCGACCTCATTGACGTAATGCAGCATGCCCCCGTCGTCGAGCGCTGGACTGCTCTCCAGGCCCTCGAACGCATTCTCGGCGAGGAAGAGGGCAACGCGCAGGGTCTGGCGGCCCTCAAAGCCAGTCTGAAAGCGCCGGACGCGCTTTCCCGCTACTACGGCATTCACACCATTCGCGAGATGGAACTCAGCGGACAGGAGTGGACCGACGTCCTCGCCCCGTTGCTCAAAGACGACGACGCCAACGTGCGTGTCCACACGGCGTTCTATCTCCAACAACTGAAGTACTCGCCGGAATCGCTGGCCCCCGTATTTGCTGACGGCTTGCTCACGCAACAAGATCAGCGCGTCCGTCAAAACTGCCTGCAAGCGTTGATGCAAATGGGAACGGCAGCACGCGGAGCGGTTCCCGTCTTGGCCAAGATGCTCAAGAACGACAACGCCCAACTTTGCATTCAGGCGGCCGACCTCCTCGGCCGGATCGGTCCCGACGCGAAAGAAGCCGTGCCCGCGCTGCAAAATCTACTCAAGGACAAACGTGGCGCTGACCGGCGCAGCGTGAGCGCCGCCGCCCATGACGCCTTGAGCAAGATCGAGGCGAAACCCGCGAAGCAGACGGGACTGTAAGAGGTCCCAAAAGAAAGGGGCAAGTTCGAGTCCTCTTTCATTTCGGAACTCTTACACGGCGACGGGAACCAATTTTGACGCCGCCTTCCGATCCCACACGATCAGCGCCGCCAGCCAAACCGCCACGGCGAACAATACATAGGTTCGCACACCAAGGATCAGGAGATTGGCGGCCAGCGGCCCCACGCTCGCCTCCAGGCGCTGGGACGTCGTCACGAAAAGCGTCCCTGGCACGCACAGAAGCAATGTGATGAGCGTGAACGCACCCGTCCTCCGCCAATTCACGAACCAAGTCAGAGTTCTCATGCCCAACACCGCAAGGGAGAAAAGGACCACGACCACGTAATGTTCCCACGCGACGGGGGACAGCAAGACCATTAACACCAGGAATAACGCGAATTCGAGATCGCGGACCGACGCCGCTTCTCGGCCGCCGGCGGATCGGCACAGCAACAGGGTCGTCAAGCCTGCGACAAACACTAGGGAGACGCCGGTTCCGATTTCGCGCGCCGGCAACTCGGTCCAGTGCAGGGCATTGATCGTGCGCGAGATAAGACCCAGCAAGCTGATGTTGTCCGGATACGCGCGGTACTCGCTTACGACGTAACGGACCGTGTCGGACCATTCGCGGAAACAATCCACGCCGCACAGGACGGCGACAAGGCCCGTCAGGCCGAGCAAGGTCAAAAGCGCCGCGACCAGCGCCCGCCTTTCGCGCAAGGCAAGATACACAAGCAGCAAACCCGGATAGATTTTCAATCCCGTCGCGATGCCGATCAGCACGCCGGCGGCGATCGGCCGCCGCTGCCGCAACAAATACCAAGCCCCCACCATGAGCGCGCCGAGCAGCAGACCCGATTGTCCCACGCGAAAAACGTCAATCACGGGGACCCAGCCAAATGCCGCAAGAGCGAGTGCCGTCTTTTGCCGCCACGTGAGGCGCAACGACAGCCCGCGTTCCATCAGCCACAGCGTGACGAACAGCGCCGTCGCCGATAACCCGACCACCGTGTAGTAGGCGCCGAAGACGCCAAGCGTCGCCACCAGCGGTGCGACTGCTAAGGACATGAGCGGCGGATGCGCCTGTTTCCAGTCCGACTCGACGATGTCCGCGCGCTCTTGCCGTTCGCGCTCCGCCAGCGACAGAACGCTTCGTTCGAGAGAAGAACGCTCCGATTCATCCTCTCGCGCTGGGAATGATGACGCCCACCGTTCGAAAGAAATCGGCGGCGGCTCATTCGCGAAATCGGTCCGCATGAGCTCGCCCATGTTGGGCGGATACAACGACCGACCGCGAAGGAATTCCTGCGCCGACGTGATGTCCTGCATGATGTCGCGCGGCGCGACGCTTCCCTTGTAAAGAGCCAGCCCTAAATTGAGAAAGGTTGCCAGTGCGAACAAAGCAATGAACAGCGGCGATGTGGCGAAGCTTTGCACGCGCTGGAGCGCCGCGCCGGCGCTGTGGTCGCGGCCACGCGACCGCGCGGCCGCGAGCAGCGCCGCAAAGATCACCCCGGCCCACAGAGTGCCGTTGAATAGACCGTTACGAATCGCAAAACTAAGCATGCGTGAAGCCTGGTGAGCCAGTGCCTGCTCCGTAATATACCTCACGCCGCCCGCCCGTATCCATTCGCGGTTTTTTCGTACCATGCCGCTCGTTCGCACCGGACTCGACCTGCTGCGCGACCAAGCATTCGCATCGCTTCGCGGATTTCGTGTTGGGTTGGTGACGCACCCGGCCGCGGTCGACGCTCAATTTCGGCACGCCGCCGACCTCCTCTCCACGGCGGCCGGCGTTGAGCTGGCGGCGCTCTTCGGCCCCGAGCACGGTTTGGCGGGGCAGGCCCAAGATTTGATTTCCGTGCGGGCCGAAGACGGCGCCACGCCTGGACCGCGGCGGTACAGTCTTTATGGCGACACGGCGGCGAGTTTACGGCCCACGGCTGAAATGTTGCGCGGTCTCGATGCGCTCGTCATTGACCTGCAAGACGTTGGCAGCCGGTACTACACGTTTCACGCGACGATGCTGTTCTGCATGGAAGCCGCGTCGCGATCCGGGTTGCTCACCGTTGTGCTCGACCGTCCGAACCCGCTGGGCGGCATCGCCGTCGAAGGGCCGGCGCTGCGCCCGGGATTCGAAAGTTTCGTCGGCATCCATCCAATTGTTACAAGACACGGCATGACGATGGGCGAGTTGGCTCGGTTGTACCACGCGGAGCGCCAACTCGCGGGCGAGTTGCGGATCGTCCCGTGCGAAGGTTGGCGTCGCGACATGGATTTCGACGCGACCGGTTTACCGTGGGTCCTGCCGTCGCCGAACATGCCGGCGGTTGAAACGGCATTCGTCTATCCGGGACAATGCTTGCTCGAGGGCACAAACCTGTCGGAGGGCCGCGGCGTCACGCGGCCGTTTGAACTGTGCGGTGCTCCGTGGCTTGACGGCCGACGCCTCGCGGACCGGTTGCGCGGCGCCGGCCTGCCCGGGGTCGTCTTCCGGCCCGCGGTCTTCCAGCCGACGTTTCACAAGTTCGCCGGGCAGACCTGCGGCGGCGTGCAACTCCACGTCACCGATCGCGCCGCGTTTCAGCCCGTGCGAACGAGCCTGGAGCTGCTGGCGACGTTGCGCGAACAGTCCGGCGAACACTTCGACTGGCGGCGCGAACCGTACGAATTCGTCGCCGACCGGCTGGCGATTGAGCTCTTATTCGGCAGCGATCGCGAACGCACGGCGCTCGAAGCCGGCGTGCCGCCCTGCGAAATTGCCCGCACCTGGGAGGCGGAGGAAGAGGCATTTCGCGCACGCCGCCGGAAATTCTTGATGTACGACTAGCGGCGGCTTCACCATAATCGCACGATGCACACCGAACTCGCCGCGATCGACGTCGCGATTGTTGTGCTCTACGTCCTCGGTACCATTGGGCTCGGCGCCTGGTTCACGCGGCGGCAGCACAGTTTGCGCACGTATTTCGTCGGCGACCGCAACGTGAGCTGGTGGCTGGTTCTCATCTCCATCGTCGCCACGGAGACGAGCACCGTCACCTTCCTCTCGGTCCCCGGCGTCGCTTTCAACCGCAACGGCGGCAACTTGACGTTCCTTCAACTCGCGTTCGGCTACGTGGTGGGCCGCATCCTCATCGCCTGGTTTCTGCTGCCGCAATACCTGCGCGGCGAGCTGTATTCCGCATATCAACTGCTGCGCCAGCGGTTCAACAGCGCGGTGCAACGCACCGCGTCCGGTTTGTTCCTCGCCACGCGCGTCGTCGCCGACGGACTGCGCCTCTACCTCGCCGGGCTCCTGTTGCAGCAATTCACCGGCTGGGACGGACAGCTGTCGATCGTGGTGATTGGCGTCGTGACGATGATTTACACGTATCTCGGCGGCATGGAGGCGGTCATTTGGACGGACTTGATCCAGTTCGTCATCTACATCGCCGGGGCCATTGTCGCCGCGTTCTGCATCGTGGGGCAGATCCCCGGCAGCGTACACGGTTTCATCGCGAACGCGGAGCGCGCGGGCAAGCTCCAGCTCTTGAATCTGTCAACAGATTGGAGCGTACCCTACACGCTCTGGGCTGGGGTCATCGGCGGTGCGTTTTTCACGATGGCCAGCCACGGCGCCGATCAGATGATGGTGCAACGCTACTTTTGCAGCAAATCGCTCGGCCAGGCGCGCACCGCTTTGGTGCTAAGCGGCTTTGTCGTGCTGCTGCAATTCCTGCTCTTCTTGCTGATCGGCGTGGGCCTATTCCTCTTATGGCAGGACGGCGCCTTGACCGTCGGCGAGCAGTCGCGGAACGACGAAGTGTTCGGGCAGTTCATCGTACACTTCCTGCCGCACGGCATCGTCGGGTTGGTGATCGCCGCGGTCCTGGCGGCGGCGATGTCCACTCTGGCGTCGTCGCTGAACAGCTCAGCCGGGGCATTTGTGGCAGACTTCTATCGGCCCCTGCGCTCCGGCCATTCGGAGGAACATTATCTGACCGTGTCACGGGTGATGACGACCGTCTGGGGCGTGTCGCGCATCGCGGTCGCCGTGGCCGCTCTCTACATACTGAGCGAGCGCAGCGTCGTCGACCAGGTGCTGAAAGTGGCCGGCTTCACGACCGGCATGATTCTCGGCGTCTTTTTACTTGGCAGCCTGCGCAGGGCGGTGTCCTCCGCCGCGGCGCTGGCCGGACTGATCGCCGGCTTCGCGGCGGTGCTGGGGATCTGGCTCTCATCGCTGTGGACCCGCGAATGGCTCGCCTGGCCGTGGTATGCTCCGGTGGGAACGGTTGTCACCGTGGCTATCGGCCTGCTGGTGAATCGTCTGAGGAAGCAGGATGGACCACCTTCAAACGGAAGCGCGGAACCCGGCGTCGCTAAAGCTCGATGAGCTGACGCCGCTCGGACTGGTGCGGTTGATGAACGCCGAAGACAGTCGCGTCATCCCAGCGGTCGCATCACAAGAAAATGCGATCGCACAAGCCATTGAAATAATCGCAGAGCGGCTGCGGAACGGCGGCAGACTGATTTATATTGGCGCCGGCACCTCCGGCCGGCTCGGTGTGCTTGACGCGACCGAGTGTCCGCCGACGTTCAATACGCCGCCGGAATTGGTCGTCGGACTGATCGCCGGCGGCCCATCGGCGCTGACGCGGGCCGTCGAAGGGGCCGAGGATCGTCCGGAGTCTGGTACGCGCGATCTAGCAGCACTCGGTTTTTCGGCAAAGGACGTGCTCGTCGGCATCGCGACGAGCGGCCGGACGCCTTACGTGCTCGGCGCGGTGGCATATGCTCGAAACCGGGGTGCATTCACCATCGGCCTGTCGTGCAATCCCGATTCGGAACTGAGCCGCGCGGTTGATCTGCCGATTACGCCCGTTGTCGGCCCGGAAGTCCTCAGCGGTTCGACGCGCCTCAAGGCGGGGACGGCGACAAAGCTTGTTTTGAACATGCTCACCACCGGCGCGATGGTCCGCCTTGGCAAAACCTTCGGCAATTTGATGGTCGATCTGCGCGCGACCAACAGCAAACTACGGGCGCGAACGAATCGCATCGTGCGACAGCTCGCGGGTCTCGACCTTGAACAAGCAGATGAACTGCTGGCGCGGTGCAACGGCGAGTTAAAGACGGCACTGGTCGCACAACTGGCAACCCTGACGCCCGACGAAGCGCGAGCGCGACTTCAAACCGCAGACGGACAAGTTGGTAAGGCGCTGGGCGCCCGGAGCGTGAGAAGTAGAGCGGAGATGCCCGCGCTGACCTCTTCGGGCGCACAGAACTTGCTGCTCGGGATCGACGGCGGCGGAACAAGCACGGTGGCGCTGCTGGCCCAGCGCGAACCCTTCGGCGGCTGGCGGATTTTAGGCCGTGGCGAAGCCGGCCCTTGCAATACTCACGCGGTCGGCACAGAGCGCGCGTTCGCCGCGCTGGACACCGCAATCCACCAAGCGTTTGCCGCCGCTCAGCTCGTCCGTGAACCTGTCGCGTCGGCCTGCCTCGGCCTCGCGGGCGCCGGCCGACCGGACGATGGTACGCTTGTTCGGAATTGGGCACGCGACGCCGCGTTGGCGGCCCGCGTTGAAATCACGAACGACGCTGCACTCCTGCTGGCCGCGGGCACGCCTTCCGGCTGGGGACTCGCCCTCGTCGCCGGCACCGGTTCCATTGCCTACGCCCGGTCGCCCGAAGGTCGTACCGCGCGTGCCGGCGGTTGGGGTTACCTGCTTGGCGACGAAGGGAGCGGTTACGCGATTGCCCTCGCGGCGGTGCAAGCCGTCGCTCGCGCCGCGGACCGCCGCGGGCCAGAAACCATACTCACTGAGCGCATTCTTGACGCCATGAAACTGGGACAGGCGCAGGAATTGATCCCCGCCGTCTATCGCGGCGGTTGGGACCGGGCGGCGTTGGCCGGCATGGCCCCGCTCGTACTTAACGCGGCTGCGAGTGGGGACGCCGTCGCCGGCGAAATCGTGCGTTCGAGCGCGGAGGAGCTCGCGCGAACCGCCGTCGCCGCCGTTCGCCGGCTCGCTCTCGATCACAATCCCATACCCATTGCGCTCACGGGCGGCGTAATCTTGTCGACCACGACTTATCGCGAGCAAGTGCTTCAGTCGATGCGAGCACACGGCCTGCAAACTGATCCCGTCACGCTCGTCACCGAACCGGCGGAAGGAGCACTGCGGCTGGCATGCCAGGGGCTTCCAGCGGAATGTTCATCCTCCCCACGCGGAGAACCGCCAGAATGACAGCCGCTGCCAAGAAATGGAAAGCATTCACGGAAGTACCCCTCTAACACAGGAACGGCTTGCGATGGCAAAATCTGGCATCGCGAGCGAATCGCATCGGCGGGTGTCTTCCCTTATGCGTCTCGTACGATCTCACGTCGGGTGGTGTCTGCCCTGCTGATGATGTGCCCATCGCGCCCGCGCCCACGGAGTAGAATCGGGGTCCGCCCGTGCCTGAGCTTGCGATTGCTTCAAGCTTCAAGCGGACGTAGGATGTTGATTGTCAGGGGGCGAAGCCGTTCCCTGCCTCCTATCTTTTCCCACGGAGGGCTTCCGCATGGCGCTTGAACACGAACTTTCGCGGTTCGATCAGGAACTGCCGCGGCTACTCCGGACAATGCGCGGGCAATTTGTGTTAATTCACAAAGACGACGAGATAGCAGGCGCATACCGAACCGAAGACGAGGCATACGAAGCAGGTTGCGCAAAGCACGGGATCGAGCCATTTCTCGTGATGCTCGTTGAGGACCACGAAAAGCCGATACCGTTACTTCAGGACATCAAGCCGTATGCCGATCCTCAACTTTTCCCTTGACGCGCACGGATACGCAGGTTTCGATTTACACCTCTCTGCGGCTGGTCCACGCAGGATAGCGATGCCGGCTGCCGGTCAGGGAATTGGGCCGCTCAAGAACGTCCGCGCCATGATTGATCCAGGCGCCAACATGAGCGTCGTTGACCCGCAAGTGCGGCAATCGCTCAACCTGACGCCATTTCGAGTACACTAAGTGACGGGACCCAATGGGCCGCCGGTCCGGACGCTCGCGTACAAAGTAGACCTGATTCTTCCTCATTATTCTGGCTTTGTCGTCTTCTATCCAATGCTGTCCGTACTGGAAATGGGACTCGGCCATACGGGCGGCCAAATGCTGCTTGGCAATGACGTGTTTTCCAAATGCCACTTTTCGCGCAACGGACCCAGCGGCACGTTTTGCCTCGCGTACTGATCGAGTGTCTCTGATCGCTTTTTCTTCCTGGGCTAGGGGAACAAGTCCCAACATTCATCACATGCCAGCAGGTAGAAACCGGCCCATTTTTTCCCGCTCGACGTTGGGAATCCAGTCCGACGGCCGCATCGCACCTGCGATTTGACCGCTATCATCGGGCGACCTATGTTTGTGCGGGACTATTGCCCCCGCCCCGCCGGAGGTCGTTCATGCCGTCCGAGACGCTCCCACAGGTTAGTTTTGGTCTCGACAAAAAAGTGACCGTCGAACGCCGCGTCGAGGTGCGCTATACGCGCCGGCGGACGTCGTTTGCCCGTCCGGCGGGCGGGTCGCGGAGCGCCGTTTGGGTGGCGACCGTTCGCGATATTTCCGCGAACGGCATCGGCCTCCTGCTGCGCCACCGCGTCCGCACCGGGGCCGTCATTTCGCTTCAGCCGCTGGGTAAGAACCAGGCGAAGCGGGTACATGCGCTCGTCGTCCGCGCCCAAGCGGTGGACGGCGGTTATTTCCACGGGTGCGAGCTGACCGAGTGCCTGAGCGAGCAGGATCTGCGCGAGTGGCTGGTGTAGGCAACTTCATTTCGACGTTTCCAGCTCTTGCACGAGCTTTTTGAAATCCTTCCGTTGCCGCAGCGCTTCGAGGTCGGCGTCCTTCTTCACGCGCTCAACGTTGCCGCGCGTCTTGAATAAGCCGTCGTCGCGCGCCCTTGTCAATTGTTCCAGTGCCTTGGCCGCGTTTTTCCCGACGAGTTCCGCGCGTAACGTGGTCGATAGTTTTTCGTCCCGCTCCGCGGCGGCGGCGGCGAGACTGTAGCAACACGCCAGGTCGTAGTGGTCCGCAGATTTAAGGCCACTCTCCTTCGCCGCAGCGTCCGCCTCCGTGACCGCACGCGCATGGGCGCCGCTGCGCGCCAATACCAGGCTCAATTCCAGTTGAAGCGTGGCGCGACGTGTTCCGTCGTCAAGACGCAGCGCGCGCTCGATGTCCGGGACTGCCTCGCTGGACCGTTTCATCGCGTCCAGCGCCATGGCTCGGCCGCGGTAAGCGTTTCGAAGCACAAGCCGCGCTTCTCGATCTTCGGGCTCACTTTTCAAAACGCGTTCGAGCACGTCCACCGCCCGCCGGTACCAGTCCAACGACTCCGCGGCATGCCCGCCCGCGCGGATCGACTCCGCGTGGTTGCGGTACGCGCCCGCCAGGTCGGTGGAGAATTGCTTCACCGTTGGATTGTCGCGGGCCAGCTTCTCGCGCAAGCGCAACGACTTATCGAAATACTTCGCCGCCTCTTGAAACTCTCCCGCCGACCGGTGCATCACCGCGATGTTGTTCCAAGATGCAGCCAGATCGCGCTGATAAGCGAGGTCATCGGGATGTTCGTCGGACAGCTTCTCGCGAAGGTCGAGCGCCTTTTGGAAGAACCCCATCGCGTCCGACCGAGATCCCCAAGAGCGGCGCAAGTCACCGAGGCTGTTGTAGGCCTCGGCCAGGTCGTGCCGCGGCGCCGGGTCCGCGGGGTCTTGGTCGCGGAGTTGCGTAAAAAGTTGAACCGATTCCTGCAGACACTTGTCCGCCTCGTCGTACTTGTGGGCGGCGGCAAAGTACCCGCCGAAATTGTGGAGCGTCACGGCAAGATCGTGGCAAAATAGCGGGTCCTCGGGGTGGTCCGCAACGAGTTGTCGCCGTAAGTCCAAGGCCTTGGCGTGGACTGCTTCGGCCTCATCCAGCCGATGCACTGAACGAAGCAGGTTGCCGAGGTTGTTGTAGGTCACCGTCAAATCGCGGCGGAATTGCGTGTTGTCAGGATATTCCGCGACCAGTTTTTCGAAAAAGCCAGCCGCGCGCCGGTTCAATTCGATAGCTCGTTCACGCGATTCGATTTGTCCAGTCAGCAGCGCCCAACGCCCGTAGGCGCGGCCAACCTCGGCCTGCATTTCCGGGGTACTCGCTTGCTCGGATTCGACGAAACGTTGAAAAAAAGACGCGGCGGTGCTGAGCAAATCGCGCCGCAAAGGTTGCAGGCCCGGTTGATTCAGCAGACGGCTTTGGCCCACCTGGGTCAGGTACTTCTCCACCGCTTCTCGCGCCAGGGCGAAGTTCGCTTCGGCGCGCAAGCGTTCGGTATTCGCACTTTCCGCGCTCTGCTCAGCTCGGATCTTCTCGTGATTGACCAGGATCGTCGCGACCGTCAATACCGGCACAGCGATGACAAGGATCAGCGCCGCACTCGTAACCGCAACACGATGCCGGCCGACCCACCGCCGCGCTTTGGCGGTCCACGGCTCCGGCCACGCGCTCGCCGGCTCGGCCGCCAGGAAGCGCTGCACATCGTCGGCTAGCTCCGTCGCCTTCGCGTAGCGCGTCTTGCGTTCCTTCGCCATTGCCTTGGCACAAATGGCATCCAGCGCCGGCGGCACGGACGACAAAACGGCCCGCGTTCGCGGCGTATCCTTTTCCAGGATGCTCTTTAAGACTTCGTCGCCGGCCTGTCCCTGGTGCGGCGGCCGGCCGGTGAGGATTTCGAAGAGGATCGCGCCGAGGCCGTAAACGTCGGTGCGCGCGTCCACGGAATCGGCGCGGCCGGCGGCTTGCTCAGGGGCCATGTACGCCGGGCTGCCGATGTAACTGCCGGGCACGGTCTTGTCGGTCTGGGCCTCGGCGGTCAAAGCAACGTGCGGCGCGTACACGTCGTCCGCTTCGTCCGCCATCTTGGCCAGACCCCAGTCCAGAACGATCACCTGGCCGAAGTCGCCGAGCATGACATTGTCCGGCTTCAAGTCGCGGTGGACGACGCCGCGAGAATGCGCGAAACCGATCGCCTGGCAGACGCTGACGAACGCATTCAGCAGCCGCGGCAGTTCCAGCGGGTCCGCCTGCCCGGCGGCGCGGCGGCGATGATAATCCGCCAGCCCGTCACGCAGCGTTTGCCCGCGCACCAGCCGCATGGTGTAAAAGGGCTGATCGTCTTCTTGGCGGCGCGACACCTCGTAAACCGGCACGATGTTCGGGTGTTCGAGCTGGCCGGTGATCTGCGCTTCTTTCAGGAAGCGCCGCCATGCCTCCGGGTGCTTTGCCTGTTCCGGCTTGATCTCTTTCAGCGCCACGTCGCGGTTGAGGTCCTTATCATGCGCGATGTACACGCGCCCCAGCCCGCCCTGCGCGTGCAGCCGAACCAACGAGTAGCGCGAAGCACTCTCACGCGGCGGCACGTCGACCGTTTCGACAAGCACATGACCCGCGGCCGGCGGTAAGCTGCTGAGCGATTTGCGAACGTCCTCATCGCCGACAGCGCGGAGCAAATCACGGACACCGGCGTCGGCGACGGCCCCCAGCGACGCCCGCACGTCGCCGCCGTGTTTCTTCAGCTTCCGCTCCAGCAGCCGTTCGACTTCGCGCCGGTCGTCGGCCGATAACCAGCCGCGTTCGACGAGCAAATCGGCCAGCGGCGTCTCCCTGCGTGCGGTCCAAGCCGCGCACGCCTCGGCGAATTGGTCGTTGTCGATCAGCTCCGCGTGCAGGGCGAGCACGGCGAAGAGCAGATTGCGGTCGGTGTTGGAAGGCGGCGGCGGCGTCGGAGAGGACATCGTGCGACTCTCAGCAATGCGAAAGTATGCCGGGGAAATCGAATGTACCACGTCGGCAGTTTAATCGCGAGCCTCTGGTGTCGCGCGCGGTGAGCCAAATGTATGAGATTTCTGACTTTCCTGGTTGCCAATCCCGCCCGCGCCCGGCGACAATGTGCCAGCAAGCGATTTCCACAGTTGAGGAGGAATGCACCATGCGACGCACCGTCATGGGCCTTTTGACGCTGCTGCTCTTGATCCCAGCAGCGTGGGCCTTGGATGACAAAAAGGACAAGGACAAGCCGGACAAAAAGCCGACACCGACCGAAGACTACCAAGGGCTGGTTAAGGATTTTCAAAAGGCCCAACAAGACGCCTTTGGCAAGTTAGGCGCGGCCAAGACCGACGAAGACCGATTCAAGATTTCCTTGGAGGCGGCCAAACTCCCTGAGAAATTCGCGCCGAAGTTCTTGGAGCTCGCTGAGAAGAACAAGAATCCGAAGGACTCTGTCGCAATCGACGCCCTGCTCTGGATCGTGCAAAACGCGGATCAGACCAAGGAAGCCGACAAGGCGACCGAGTTGATCATCAGCGATCATCTCAAGAACGCGAAGGTCCGCGCGGCTTTGCAGTTGTTGGGAAATTCGCAGCCCGGCAAGGGCGAAAAGTTGCTGCGCGCCGCGGCCGCCAAGGCCGATGATGCCGACACCCGTGGGCAGGCGACCTATGCGCTGGCCCAGTATCTCAAGAACCGGGCCGAACTCCCGGGACTCGTGGCGAGTCTCGATGAAGTCACGCTCAAGCGGGTTGAGCAGATGTACGGCAAAAAGTTTCTTGACGATGCCCGCAAGATCGATGGCGAAACGCTAACCAAAGAAGCCGAGACGTTGCTGGAAACCGTCGAAAAGAAATTCGCCGACGTGAAATTGAACAACAGCACGCTCGGCGCTCTCGTGAAGCCCACGCTGTTCGAGATGCGCCACTTGTCCGTCGGCAAAGAAGCGCCCGACATCGACGGCGAAGATCTCGACGGCAAGAAGTTCAAGCTCTCCGACTATCGCGGGAAGGTTTTGGTCCTCGACTTCTGGGGGAATTGGTGACCGCCTTGCCGGGCCATGTACCCGCACGAGCGGTCGCTCGTGAAAAGGCTGGAAGGCAAACCGTTCGCTCTCGTCGGCGTCAACAGCGATCCGGACAAGGTAAAACTCAAGGAAGCAATGGAGAAGGAGAACATCACCTGGCGTTCCTTCTGGAACGGACCGAAAGGAACCGACGGTCCGATTTCCAATGCGTGGAACGTCCGCGGGTGGCCGACGATCTACGTCCTCGACGAGAAGGGGATCATTCGCGCCAAGAACGTCCGCGGCGAAGCGATGGACAAGGCGGTCAACACGCTGCTCGCGAAGATGGGGGTGAAGATCGAGAAGGAGAAGTCGGACGAGGACCCCCTCAAGACCGAAAAAAAAGGGAGCTGAAGTCGTGGCGCCTTCTTCACGAGCCCACGAGCTTTCGCGCGTGGGCTCGTGATTCTCAACTTTGAGGTCTTGGAGGAACACTATGCAACCGTTCGTCTTAGTTCTGTTCACGCTGCTGTTGCTTGTCCCGGCGGAAGGGACCTTGGATGACAAGAAGGACAAAGAGCCGCCCGACAAGAAACCGGTAACGCCAGCCGAGGAGTATAGGGCGCTGGATAAGGAATTCAGCGATAAGGCGAGAAGTTACTCCGAGGCCGCGAGGGCGGCGATGACCGCCGCCGAGCGCCAGAAAGCCTTCCATGCCGAGGAGTACGCGGTCCGCATGTTAACGCTGGCCGAAAACAACACCAAGGACCCCGTCGGTCTGGACGCGGCCTCCTGGGTGCTCCGGACCGCGAGGGGCACGCCGTCCGCGAGCAAAGCCGTGGAAATAATTTTCGCGAACTACGTGGAAAACCCGAAAGTCGGCCGGCTCTGTCTGTCGCTGGTCTGGTCGGGTTTTTCTCCGACGCCGCAAGCCGAGAAACTCATGCGCGGAGTGCTGGAAAAGAGCAAGAATCACGAGGCCCAAGGCATGGCGGCGTACGCGCTCGGTTCCTATCTGAAGGACAACAAGAACCAGGGCGCCGCAGGCGAGGACGACAAGCGGACCACGGAAATGGAGGCCCTTTTTGAGCGTGTCGAAAAAGACTTCGCCGACATAAAGACCGAGTATCGCAATCGCAGCCTTGGCGTATTAGCGAAAGCTCAACTCTTTGAGTTGCGGAATCTCGGCATCGGCAAGGTAGCGCCCGATATCGAAGGCGAGGACGTTGACGGCAAGAAGTTCAAACTTTCCGACTATCGTGGCAAGGTAGTGGTCCTCGATTTCTGGGGGACTTGGTGACCGCCTTGCCGGGCCATGTACCCGCACGAGCGGTCGCTCGTGAAACGACTCGAAGGTAAGCCATTCGCTCTCCTTGGCATCAACTCCGGCGACAGCAAAGAGCAACTCAAGAAGGCTCTCGACAAAGAGAACATCACCTGGCGGTCCTGGTTCGACGGCGCCTGCGACGGCCCCATCGCGACGACTTGGAACGTCAATAGCTGGCCGACCATCTTCGTCCTCGACGAAAAGGGTGTCATCCATTACAAGAACGTCCGCGGCGAAGCGATGGACAAGGCGGTCAACACGCTGCTCGCGAAGATGGGGGTGAAAGTCGAGAAGGAGAAGTCCGAGGAGGCGCCCGCGAAGAAAGGCGGGTAGAAACGGATCGCACCTGTGAATGGATCGCCAATCGGTTTGCCATCTTTCCTGATTTTTGGAGGAACATCATGCGACGTTTTGGCGCCGGGCTCTTAACGCTGCTGCTGCTTGTGCCAGCGGCGTGGGCCCTGGATGACAAGAAGGACAACGACAAGCCGGACAAGAAACCGGCGACGCCGGCCGCGGAGTATCAGGCGATTCTCAAGGAGTATCAGGCCAAGCAACAAGACTACACCAAGTCGATGCAGGCCGCAAAGACTCAGGAGGAACGCCAGAAAGTCTTCCAGGAGAAGTATCCGCGGCCGCAGGAATTTGCGCCGCGCATGCTCAAGTTGGCCGAGGCCAATGCCAAGGATGTCGTTGGTTTTGACGCCGCGGCGTGGCTGCTGCAAAATGCCGCACGCGGGCCTGAAGCGGAGAAAGCAACAGCGATCATCGTGGACAACCACGTTGAGAATCCCAAAGTGGGCCCGGTTTGCTTCACACTGTCCCGCGGCGATTCGCCAGCGGCCGAAAAGCTGCTCCGCGGCGTATTAGAGAAAAACAAAGATCGCGACGCACGGGGGATGGCCTGCTACGCCCTCGCCGCAATGCTGAAGACCCGGTCCGAGCACGGCGACGATGCCAACAAGAAACTCAGCGGTGAGGCGCTCGCGCTGTTCGACCGCGTTGAAAAAGAGTTCGGCGACGTGAAAGGCGGGTTCCGCAACGCAACGCTCGCGAGCATGGCCCAGACCGACGCCTTCGAGCTGCGCCACCTGCAAATCGGCAAGGTGGTTCCGGACATCGAGGGGGAAGACATCGACGGCAAGAAATTCAAGCTCTCAGATTATCGCGGCAAGGTGGTGCTCCTCGACTTCTGGGGGCATTGGTGAGGGCCCTGCGTGGCGATGTTCCCACACGAGCGGTCGCTCGTAAAACGCCTCGAAGGCAAGCCCTTTGCTCTGGTCGGCGTCAATAGCGACACAGACAAAGAAAAACTCCACAAAGCGAATGAGGAAAAAGGAATCACCTGGCGGTCGTTCTGGAACGGCCCGAAAGGTACCGGCGGGCCTATTTCGGAAAAGTGGAACGTCCACGGCTGGCCGACACTCTACATCATCGACGACAAGGGCGTCATCCGTCAAAAATGGGTCGGCTCCCCTGGTGACGGACCGATGGACAAGGCGATCGACGAGCTGCTCGTCAAGATGGGCGTGAAGCTCGACGAGAAAAAGGACGACAAGAAGGACGAGAAGAAAGGCGGCTAGCGCCGCGGTCTTTCTCGATAGAGGACGTATCCGCGCCCGAATGCCTGTCTCGTCGCGAGCCCGTGGACGGAGCCGTCCACGGGCTCGCGCGCTTCCGCGGCGGTGTTTCTCTTCTCTTTTGTCCGAGCCCACTTAGAATAATCCGCCTGTCCCTTTCGCAGGATGATCTTGTCCGCGTCGCCAAGCGCCCGTCAATCCGATGAAACCGGCCGCCGCCGAACGTCGAGAGGATGAGCGAGTCGCCCTGGGCTCGCAACCAGATTGCGCGCCGGCGCCCGCGGCGACCATCTTACGGGGGCGCTACGCCGTGGCGGTCGGCAGCGTCGCGCTCGCCGCGTTGATCCGCTGGGCGCTCGATCCGCTCGTCGGCAATCAGATACCTTACTTGACCTTTTTCGCGGCGGTCATCGTCGCCGCGTGGTACGGCGGCCTGGGACCCGCGCTCGTCGCCATGATTCTGGGCGCCCCGGCGGTGTCGTGGTTCTTCATTCAGCCGCGGTATCAGTGGGCGAGCGCGGCCCCGAACATAACGGCGGCGCGGACCGTCGGCTTTCTGGTGGTCGGGCTGATCGTGGCCCTGTTCAGCGAGGCGATGCACCGTGCCCGCCGCCGCGCGGAAACCGCGGCGCGGGACGCGGAAGCCAAGCAAAGGGAAGCCGAGCGCGAAGCGGTCGAGCGGCGCAAGGCCGAGGAAGCCCTGCAAGAGGCCGACCGCCGCAAAGACACGTTTCTCGCGACGCTCGCCCACGAGCTGCGCAACCCGCTCGCTCCGGTGCGCAACGCCTTGCAAATCATGAAAATGGATGGCGTCTCCGATGCAACCGCGCAGCAGGCGCGCGCGTTGATGGAACGGCAGGTGCAGCATCTTGTCCGCCTGGTGGACGATTTGCTCGACGTCAGCCGCATCATGCGCGACAAGATCGAGCTGCGGAACGAGCGCCTCGAGCTGACGGCGATTTTCGAGCGGGCCGCGGAAACCGCGCGCCCCTTCTTTGAAGCGCAAGGCCATGAACTCCACATCTCGCTGACCGCTCCGGTTCCCGTGGTCGTCGGCGACTTGCTGCGTCTGTCTCAGGTCGTCGCCAATCTTCTTGTCAACGCCGCCAAGTACACGGAACGATCGGGGCAAGTTTTCTTGTCGGGGGAGCGGCAACAGAATGACGTGCTCCTCCGCGTCAAGGACACGGGCGTCGGCATAGCTCCGGAGCTGTTGCCGCACATTTTCGAGCCCTTTGTGCAGGCCGACCAGACGCTCGCGCGCACCCAAGGCGGCCTCGGCATCGGCCTGACCCTGGTGCGGCGTCTGACGGAGCTGCACGGCGGCAAAGTGGAGGCGCGCAGCGCCGGCCGCGGCTGCGGCAGCGAGTTCATCATCACGTTGCCCGCCGCCCCGGCGCTCACGACGCCCACGCCGGCCGCGGCGCCCGCCGAATCGTGCGGCCCGCCCCGCCGCGTGTTGGTGGTGGACGATAACGTGGACGCCGCCAACAGCACCGCGGCGCTCTTACGCCTGGCCGGCCACGAAGTCGCCGTCGCCTACGAAGGCGCCGTCGCCGTCGCGACGGCGCCGGATTTTCGCCCCGACATCGTGCTGCTCGACATCGGCTTGCCCGTGTGCGACGGCTATGAGGTGGCCAAAGCGTTGCGGTCCCAAGCGCGGAACGGCCCGTTCATCCTCGCCGCCCTTACCGGCTACGGTCAAAAAGAGGACCGAAAACGCTCCCGCGCCGTGGGTTTCGACTATCACCTCACCAAGCCGCTCGAACCGGAAACGCTGCTCCGCTTTATCGCGTCGCCGGCCTCGTTTTCCGCGTTATCCGGTTGAGTGGACGCCTCGCTCCGCGAGGCGCAAGGTCGCCTCGCGGAGCGAGGCGTCCACTCTGCGCTTGAAGGAGTCCATAGTGAAATCGCTCACCGAATATCTCACGTTCAACCTCCCCGCCCGCATGGCGTTCGAGAACATCACGCCGCAGGTGGAACAGATCGTCGCGCGGAGCGGCGTGCAGGAAGGGCTCGTCCTCGTCAACGCCATGCACATCACCGCGTCGGTCTTCATCAACGACGACGAGCCGGGATTGCACGCCGACTACAAGAAATGGCTCGAAGGCCTGGCCCCGTTCGACGCTTCGCCGACACGCTACCAGCACAACCGGACCGGCGAGGACAATGCCGACGCCCACATGAAACGCCAGATCATGGGCCGCGAAGTCGTCGTCGCGATTACCAAAGGCAAGCTCGATTTCGGGCCGTGGGAGCAGATTTTTTATGGCGAGTTTGACGGGCGGCGGGCGAAGCGGGTGTTGGTGAAGGTGATTGGGGAGTGAGTCACGTGCCGGGATAATTTGCGTTCGTATCCAATTCGACATCTTCGTTCACCGTGTCGAATTTCGCGGTGAAGTACTGAAGAAACCCGGCGTACCGCAGCAGCGGCTGGCGAAGCTTTGCCGAAGTGAAGCCAACGAGGGCACGCCATTCGCGTTGCTCGCGGCCATCATGCAAACGAAACGTCACCTCGGCGATACGCATTGAGAGCGGCACCATGCCCACGCCGGACCCGGTCATCAGTGGCGCACTTGAAAGATCAATTCCGAGGTGTTGCGCAAAAGTCTGGTGGAAAATAGTATCGTCCGCGCCCGGGTCAACGAGGCCGGCCGTTAATCGACTATTGGAGGGCCCGATGATGGTTACGGGGATCACGGGTCGCGCCCGGTAGTTCTGTCCCCCGAGTGTGATGACCGGACGCTTGGCTGGGAAGTGGATGTAGCGGTAATGCAGGCTCAAAACCACTCGTCCTCCGCGGGAATTCGCTCCCAGCCAACCGAGTTGCCCGGAATACCGATAGCGGCCAGGTTTGCTTCGGCGGTCTCCAGGTCTGGACCGCTCGCGAGGACTCGCGTACCGTCACCACTGATAGCAATCCACTGGCCCTCGTACTCGGCGAGGACGCTCTGCGGGATTTCCCTTCGATTGCGAATGAATGTCGCCATGTCGATAGCGACGTCGGGCTTGCCGTTGTTTGGCATCTGATCTTCCTCCAAGCGGAAGAGCGGGAAGGAAAGACGCCTAAATTGTACCCAGGAACGCAATGCATCGCTATTGCGCGTTGGTGCGGGAGAGTTTGTCGCTCCAGCGAACACGGGCAGCCGCTTCTCTGGCACGTCGGGCTTTCTGATCAATTGCCGACGCGTACGTCTGGCTTGGTCATCGCCGCCAGCCGCGCGGCGTACTCCTTTGAATCCATGAGAGCGAGCATGACATGGCGCAGTTCTGTGCCGCGGTTGCTCGCCCTCGCGAGACCGTCGAGCAGCGACTTTTTCTCTTGTTCGCGCGGGAAGCGTCCCAGCGCGGCCAGATAAAGGGCATCCACCGTTTGGGCGTCATCGCCCCGTCGGTTCTTGACGAGATCGTCAATCAACCCGCCAAAAACCGCTTCAACGCGCAAGCTCGCACGCACGACGGCGACGCCGCCGGGAACGTTGGCAGATACTTCATCCGACGGCGCCACGAGAATTGAGTTCTTTCGCTGTAGGAGTTCATATTGCTGCCCGCGGAGGCTCTCGTTCACGATGTCGAGCAACTCGGACATGGTATAGGTCTTGCCGGGCGGCGGCACGAACGTGAACGTGCCGGCCAGCTTGTAGTTGTTCATGACGGGGAGGCCGGTCTGGTCGGTGAGCCAGTCGAAGACCGAGTTCCAGGGCTTGTTGCGCAGTTCGAAGGTGAAACGGCGCTCTTGCTTGTCGGTCGGCTTGGCAGCCGGCGTCTGAGGCCCGTTTGGCGCGCCACCGGCGGGAAACGTGAACACCTCTCCAACGTAGGGAATGACCCCCAACACGGAGGGCCGGGTCGGGCGGTCGCCTGTTGATTCCGTTACATCCCACAGGCGAATTACGCTGTGCTTTGCATCGTCATTGGTGCGGCCACGGCTGGCGGATGCGATGATGCCGCCGCGCGGTGAGAAGACGGCGGCGACGACGGCTTCTTCCGGGTCTCCGGTCTCCAACCTTTTCCCGGTCATTCTCGCCCGCTTCGGACCGTCCGTCCAACGCCCCTGAATGTCGTAGAGCGTAATCCAAGGCTCACCGGTCGCGACCACAAAGTACCGACCGTCGGGAGAGAATGAAATGGATAGAACGCTGCGCGTGGAACCAACAAAGACTTCGACGAGTTTCCCCGTCTCCACATCCCAAAACGCCAGTGACTTGTCAGCACAGCCGGCCACCAGGTTTCTGCCGTTGGGAGCGAAAACGATGCACTCGATGCCCTGCGTCGGTTCCCCTTGCGTTGGTTCCCCTGCGGAGAGCCTACGTGCTTCCCTCACGGAGCTTGCATCGAACATCTTGACGGCGCCATCGCCGGGACTCGCGGCGGCCAACAGTTTGCCGTCGGGAGCGAATGCCAGCGAACGCACCGGCCCGGCACACGCCTTGGCAGTGGCGCGGATATTGTTGGAGGCTCTATCGTAGATGCGGATTTCGCCCCTTCCGTCGCCGACCGCAAGCATCCGGCCGTCTGGGGAGAAAGTGACGGAGTAAATCGGCACGTCCGGCCGGGAACCGCGGATGACGGCCGCGTCCGCGACTTCGGGGCCAACGGGCCAGAGCCGCACCGAGCCATCCTGTCCCGCAGAAGCGATCCACCGGCCTTCCGGCGAGAAAGCGACCGCATGGACCCAGCCCGCATGGCCGCGCAGCTCGTTCATTTGCTTGCCGGTCGCCGTGTCCCAAAGCCGGACCATTCCGTCGAGGCTTGCCGACGCAAGCGTATTTCCATCGGGCGAAAAGGCGATGCTTTTCACCGCGCGCGTATGGCCCGCTAATACAGCCGGTTTTCCGACCGTCGTCTCGGCCGCAGGTGGCGGCGGTGAAATCGCTCGCGGCGGTTGAAACGCCGGATCATCTTGCCACCCCACTTCCGCCGGCGGTGCAGCCGCCGTCGACTGATAGCCGATCACGCCGGCGCCTCCAACTAGACCCAGCACCGTCACCACCACCGCTGTGATCTTGAGCTTGGTCAGCAACATGGTCTTCAGCACTCCTTCCGCCAGCGCCGCGGCCGGAACAATGCCTCCCGCGGCGAGCGACAACGTGGCTTGCAATGTCGATTCAAGCAACACCGCCGGGACCGCTGCGGAGGCATGGGCAGTCAGCAGCAAGCCGAGCCCGCCCGCCGTCAGAGTGACGCCGCGGCGGGTCAAGCGCTCACGCAGCATCTCTCGGCCGCGTGCCAGCCGGCTCTTCACGGTCCCCGTCGCACAGCCGAGCAAACGTCCAGCCTCGGCGCACGTTTTTCCTTGCAGATGACAGAGCACGACCGCCGCGCGATAGCGGTCCGGCAGACGGCTCAGCTCCTCATCGAGAATCGGTTGGAGGTCGCGCCATGTCTTGTCCGTGGGAAACGCGGGGCGGCTCATGGCCTCGATCTCCCTTTCCCGCTGCTGCCGCCGGGCCCGAGCGCCGCGGGCGCGGAGGGCGGCGTGATAGGCGACCGTGTACAGCCAGTTGGCCAGCGACCGCGACCGATCGAGCGCGCGTGCCCGGCGAAAAAGAACCAGAAACGTCGCTTGAAACGCATCCTCGGCGGCGTGGCCGTCGCGCAACACGCGCCGGCAGACGCCGAACACCATCGGCCCGTGCCGCCGAACCAGCTCCGCGAACGCCATCTCTTCGCCGCCGCGAAGAAAGCGGTCGAGAAGCTGCCCATCGGTCGGCGCGGCAGCATCCACACCCGCTAGGCGGTGGATGTGCCGTACAAGCACGTTAAGCCGGCTGTTGTGCATCAACAACTTCTCCCGAGCAATGGTCTGCCAAGATGATACAGGCGCGCAGGCGCTGGCGGGTTCCAGGATTTCTGAGAAATGGGATCGGCTTGAATGTCGCTTACGGCACGCCTACGCAAAGTGCGACGGCGCCAGCGATGTCATCGACTTGCTGGCCCGTAACAGCACCCAAAATGCGGACGAAGCGACTTTCGGAAAGGGACTTTACTTGGAAACAATCCGCGCCCGAATCTTTGTAAAGACCCGTACCAGGCGTGGTGGGCAAAAAGACGAACCAGGGGAAGCCCGAGTAGCCGGGCTTCCAATCGGTCACAGGAACGACAATCCGCAGCGGCAGGCGTCCGATGCCGTTGACGACCACGGCGGGTCGGATCTTGGCGATCTCGGCGCCGGTGGTCGGCTCAAAATCGACGAGCCAGATTTCACCGCGTCTCGGTGTTGGAGCTTTCGCCATGCAGATCGTTGGGGCCAAAAGCTGCGAATGCGGTCAGTTCGGGATTGGTGCGATACTCTGCTTCCGCCAGCGCGGCCGCGGCTTCGAGGATCGCGTCGCGCTCGTCGGGAGGCAAACGGCGCAACTCCGCCGCCGTCCAATGTTTTTTGGCCAATGCCGCTTCTTGAGTCGCCATGCCCTGTGCCCCTTTCACCGGCTACTATTGTAAACTGCGTCAGACTTAGGCGCGAAGACCAAGTAGAGCATCGGACGCCGCACCCTGTCTGAACCGGCCCAGGCGCCGCTGCACCACTCGCGAGGAGACGATTTATGACCGGAGTCACGACCCCCGTTCCCGCGACGAAGCGCTCGCAATTCAGCGTATGGCTGCCGTGGGTCATCCTGGTGCTCGCGGCTGCCGCCGAGACTTACATTTGGTTTCTCACGCCCGCGGATTGGGAGCGGGCGAATCAATTCGTCAGCAGCGTCGGCGTCGGCCTGGTGACGCTGCTCTTGCTCGCCGCCTGGCTGCTCTTTTTCTCCAGCTTCCGCACGTGGGTGCGGCTGGGCGCCGTCGGCGGCGTTGTCTTGCTGTGGATCGCGTTCTATCTGTCGCTGCGTGAGGTGAAATTCAGCGGCGACATGGTGCCGACGTTCGTCTTTAAGTGGAGCCCTACCCACGACGATCTGGTCGAGGCCCATCGCCGGGAACGATCGGACGCCGGGGAAATCGCACCCGTCGAGATCACCGATTTGCCTACTGATTCTCCGGAGTACCGTAATCGCAAGCGCGACGGCGTCGTGCAAGGCCCGCCGCTCAACCGCGATTGGCAGACGAAGCCGCCGCGTCTCGTGTGGCGGCAGCCGTGCGGCGGCGGTTACGCCGGGTTCGCCGTCGCCGGGAACCTGGCCGTCACCATCGAGCAGCGGCGCGATCAGGAAGCCGTTGTCGGCTACGACACCGCGACGGGGGCCGAGCGGTGGGTTCACAGCTACCCTGCCCTATTCTCCGAGAAGCTCGGCGGCGACGGACCGCGCGCGACGCCGACGATCGCGGGCGGCGACGTCTTTAGCCTCGGGGCCACGGGTCGCCTCGTCTGCCTCGACGCGGCGACCGGCAAGGAGAAATGGGCCAAGGACATTCTCGCGGACAACGAAAACATCGCCTGGGGCATGAGCGGCTCGCCGTTGGTCTACGACAACGTCGTGGTCGTCAATCCCGGCGCACAGACCGAAGCCGCGAAAGGCCGCGCGCTCGTCGCCTACGAGCGCACGACCGGCAAGGAAGTTTGGCACGCGGGCGATTACCCAGCTGCATACGGCTCGCCGATGCTGGCGTCGTTTAGCGACGGGTCGGACAACGGCGGCATGTCCCGCCAAGTTCTGATCTTTGACGGTCAGGGAATCGCCGGTTACGCCGCCAACGGTCAAGGGGAATTGTGGCGACAGAAATGGGAAACGCAGCAGGGCATTAACGTGACCCAGCCCGTCGTGCTCAACATGCCGAGTGTCTTTATTTCGTCAGGTTACGGCGTCGGCGGCGCGATTCTCGGCGTGGGAGCATGGGGCGGCCCGGATGGCCTTCAGCAAAAAGGCAAATGGGCCGTTTGGTTCCACTGGGGAGAAAACGGCAACAAAAAACTCCGCTGTAAGTTCTCAAGCCCCGTGCTCCGGCAAGGCGATCTCTACGGGCTCGATGAAGGCGTCCTGGTCTGTCTCGATACGCGTACCGGCGACCGCAAGTGGAAGGGCGACCGCTCCGGCCGCTACGGCCACGGCCAGTTGCTGCTTGCGGACGATCTCCTCGTCATCCTGTCGGAATCCGGCGAGCTGGCCCTTGTGGAAGCGACGCCCGACGAATTCCGCGAGCTGGGCCGCATCCAGGCGCTCGACGGCAAAACGTGGAACTGCCCAGCCCTGGCCAACGGCAAGGCGTATGTCCGCAATCACCAGGAGATGGCTTGTTACGATCTAGGGGGGGCGGGGAGGTGACGGGAAGCGGAGGGTAAAAGCCATGCACTAGGAGGCGGTCGAGCCGATCGCGTTGCCAACCTTGACGAACGTGCTGCGCGAGTTGCTGCCCAGCGACGTAATGGCGTTTAAGCAAATGACGATGATCAGGGCGAGCAGCACCGCGTACTCGACGGCCGAGGCGCCTTTCTCTTCCCTCAAAAAGCGAACGAAGAATTCACGAACGTCGTTCATGGCGTTTTTCTCCTGGCGAAACGGACTGTCCACACGGGGCGCGTCCCGCGACGCCGCCATCAAACCGTAGGCTGTAGAGGTGTCGGAGTCAAAACTCGGCCCGGGTTTTCGACGTGATTGCCGATTCAGGTCCGGCCCATCCCTCGCCCCGCGCCTCACGGCGTGTGCTTCTCGAACCGCTCCAGCACCGGCGTCAGCAACCGGCGCAGCGTCTCCGGCTTGTCGAAAAAGACGCCGATCACCAGCACCGAAAAGACCTTGCTCCCCTTCCGCGCCACGAAGTAATTGCCGACCGTGACGTTCCCCTGCACGAGCAACATGCACTTCGACTCATCGCCCCAGCGGAACAGGTCGTTGCGGTCCACGGCCGTCGGCCCTTCCTTGCCGGTCAGCGCCAGCCCGATTTTCACGGCGGGCGTGGTCATCATATAAACGCCCTCGGCGTCCTGGGCGCTCGTTTCAAAGCCGGCAGAGGAATACAGATACAACGTATCGTCCGCGTCGTCGGCGTTTTCGAACTCGTACTCGAAGTCCCGACTGCCGTCGAGATGGCGGGCACGTTTGAACGTCTCACTCTTCTGTTGCAAGTTGAGCGCCGGCGCGAACGGCAAGAGGTCTTTGATCGTCAGGACGACCGCCTTGTCGGCCTCGGTCATCGGTTCTTCGATGTCATGGACGAAGAAGAAATACCCAAGCGTTCCCAGAACGCCGCAGCCGCCGCACGTGCCGAGACACACGAGCAGCACCACGAACCACACCGAGCGTTTGCGGGCGCGACGAAGCGGTCGGCGCGCCGGCAGGGCTTCATCTTCCTCGGAATCCCAGTGCGCCATGGGGCAGGTTCCGTCGTTTTACGGAGAATTGACACGCGGAGATTATTGTCGGTGACAGAACGGCGGAAAGCAAGCACGCCCGTTCACGCGGTCAACATGCGAATATCTTCGGGCGTGAGTTGCTTGACCAGCTCGCCGCCGACGTAGTAGCCGGGATCGCGCGCGGTGACGTGCAACACTTGCATGAGGACCATGCGTGCAAACAATCCGGACGGACTGGAGAGATCGACAAAGACGAGCCGGCCGGTTTCGATCGGCCGGTCGAGGAGGAGGCCGACCCCTTCCGCCGAAAGATTGGCGACCCGCGCGCGCCAGGACTCGTCGCCCATAACGGCCTTGAGCGTACACAACGCTTCACGGCGCATGACGAAGCGCGGAAAGGCACGACGGCGCAGCCGTTCCGTATCGCGCACGGTTCTGGAGGTGACCTGTATCTGCTCGGGCATCGCGGCCTCAAACCGACGGTGTTTGGTCCCGCTGTATCGGAAAGGTATGTCACTGTTTGCCGGCCGTCAAATGTTACGTTCCGACACGAATTATGCCCGGTCCGCAACCCGCACGGCGTTTTCCCGCATTTCCGTGAACGCTTTTCCTACTTCCGCGTTGGTCGCGACCGTTCGTTGCGAGGCATGAACGCATGCCGACCATCCTGATCGCGCGGCGTCCACTCCATTCCTCCGAGTGTGCGGCCGCTGTTTCGGCGTCAGTTACTCCTCTACCTCCGTTAGCCCGATTGGTCAAGGACTTGCGTCGTTGCGGAGATCGGCACCGACCGGATTCAGTCGTTGGCACCCCAATTGCTTTGGAGGACCACACGCGACGATCTAACTGCATCGCCTTCCTCCCCAAAAAAGGAAAAGGAATCCCCGATGAAGCTCACGCGCACCAGCACTTACGCTCTCCAGGCTCTGGCGTACATGGCCAACCAGAAGCTGACCACCCCCATCGCCTCGTACATCGTCGCCAAGGAACGCGGCATCCCCGAGAAGTTTCTGCTGAAACTGCTCAAACCGCTCGTCTCCACGCGGGTGCTGATCTCGCTCAAAGGACCGAACGGCGGCTACCGCCTCGGACGGCCCGCCGACCAGATTTCCATGCTCGAAGTGATCGAAGCGGTGGACGGCCCGATCCGCGGCCGCGTGTCCTTCACCGATGGGACCGGCCCCCTCGACCGCCGGCTCGAACAGATTTGCGGTCAGGTCGCGGAACAAATGCAGAAGCAGCTTGGAAAGGTCAGCATCGCCGATCTGGCGACATCGGACGGCAAGAAACGCGCTGCACGAGCATGATGAGTGAAGGGGGTGCGTACCGTTTCGAGCCGCGTCCGTGGCTCAAATCCATGTTCGTCCCTCACCGTCGTTTCGCCACCAGCACCGGATCGCTTGCGATCACCTGCCACCGTTCCTTCGCCGCGCGGATTTTCTCCGTCAAGAGCGGGTGCATGTCCGGCTCGACGACGACGAACTGTACGGCGTGCCGGTCGAGAATCGCTTGCCACGTCGGCTCGCCGCTCTTGACGGCGAACGTCTCGCGCCAATGCTCCGGCGTGAATAAATGAACGTGCGTGTACGCGAAGACGCGGACCGGCGGCTCCAGCCGCAAATCCCACAGCAAAAACTCACCCTCGGTTTCGCTGGCGAACACGACGCGCGGCAGCTCCGGGTTCTTGGTGAATTCGTCGCGGATATACGCGGCGGCCTTCAACGGCGTCACATTGGTCACCCGCTTCGATCCGAGCGGCGCCTCGCCCCACACGAACCATAGAGCCGGCCCCGTCCACAACGCGACCGCCGGCACGGCGAGAGCCGTAAGAGCCGTTTTCCGCAAACTCGGCAGGTCCCACGTCGCAGGCAGCGCCGGCGCCCAGCGCTGCCAAAGGGCGTACACATGCGGCAGCACGACCCACACGTAAACCATAATCCACCACACGAGCACGCGCGTGTGCGCCAGCGTTTGCCAGCCGAAACCGAGCAGCAGCAGAATTTGCAGCGACGTAAAACGCCGCGGACTCCATCGCAGCAACGGCGCCAGGGCCAGGAGTGTGGCCAAAAACGTGTAACCCGCGGTGGTCTTCAAGGGCAACGGCTTCCATTCTTCCATGAACCGAATGTTCGGATGATTCGCCAGCTCCCAGCTCCGCACAAACAGATTCGGCCCGTGCGGATTGAGCAACGCCACGGCGGCGAGCGACAGCACAAGAACAGCGGCGAGTCGTTGCACTTGCGCAGCGCGGAAAGCTCGGTTCGCCATACCAAGAACATGCCGCGGCAGCGCGTACGGAGTACGGAATACCGAACCCTGACCATCGCCCACGGCGGCCGCCTGCCACGCCTGAGCAACGAGCGCCGCCGCCAGCAGAACAAACCCTATCGGAAACGACCCGTGGCTATTCGCCCACAGGACCATCGCCAGCGGCACGAAGAATAAGGCACGCCGTGACAACAGCGGCCGGCTCAGCGCCAGAAGCACGGCGGCGAAGAACAGCTCGCCCACTACCTGCGGCCGAATGACGCCGACGTGGCAGAACAATCCCATCCCATATTCCAGAACCACGCCAACCAGCGCGCACGCCAGGGAGCCGGTCAACCGTCGAAACGCAAGCAACAGCAGCACCAGCCGCAGCGTGACCAACGCCGCATGGGTGCTTTGCAGGAACACCACGCCGCCGCCCAGCCGATAGTCGTCCGCCAGCTCGCCCCTCTGTTTCTCCGTCAACGGCTTGCCGTCGCGCGTCGCGGCCGGCACATGCTCGGTCGCCGCCATGTTCCCAAGTTGCCGGCCCAGATCGAAAACAAGATAGGCGCCGGCCTGCGATAGCCATTGATAGTTGATGTACGGCGCGTCCTGATCGGCATAGTCGCCGCTGAAACGCTCGTGTTGCGGCAGCGCGCGTTGCTGCACGATGCTCTCGCCGAAGCGCAGATGCCCCCAAACGTCGGTGTGCCACAGCGAACGGAGATTGACCAGCACGAAGCACGCGCCGAGCAGCAGGACCGCGACCACGTGGCTATAGCGCAGGTAGAACCGGGCCCAGCGCGACTTCGGGTCGGCGAGGTCGAAGCCGGCGCCGAGAACGAAGCCCGGCGTCCCCGGCTCCGGCAGACGGTTCACTCTTTCTTTCACAAAGACGTTCATCAATTGACTCACACGGCCGTTCGCGGCTTCGCGCGACCAGCACGACACGTGATCGCGAAAGACGACCGGCGGCTTTCACTTTTTCCCGTACCACGGCAGCCGAGCCAACGCGCGCCACGTCCCCGCGAGCGGCGTTTGCCCGAGCGCGCCGACGCAGCCCTGCGCTGCATCCACCGCCGTCAGTTGCTCCGCAAACGAATCGACGCGCCGCACCGCGATCAAGCCACGGCCCAGCGTGTCCCCCGGCGTCGCATCATCGTAAATCACGTCCCATTCCTCCGGCCGCCGTGGTCCGTGGAACGCCTCAAACAGCGCCGTGCTTGGCTGTGCCTGCAACACCAAGACGTCGATCCGGTAGCGCTCGAGCAACCCGCGCCAGTCGTGTGGTCCGTCGTGCATCTCTTCGAGATAGATGCGGTCGTTGAAGCGCTCGACGTCGAACCAATGGACGAAACTGTAGAAATAAAAGCGCGTCTGCGGCGGCAGTTTCCAGAGCAGGTAATCGTTCCAACGAAACGACGCATAGACCCGCCACGGCCGGCCGTGGCCCGCCGCTTCGCGCCGGCTCATCCAGTCGGCCAGGGACTCCGCGAGCCGCACCGGCGTATCGGCGCTCGTCTGCACCGCCGTCGCCCGCGCCTCGCCGTGCAACAACCATCGACCGCTCCCCGACGCCAGCACCAGTGCCCCCGCCCCGAACCAACCGAGAATCATGAGCGAAGCGCCAAGAACCGTGGAGTGCCTCGCCGGAGGCTCATCGCTCCAAGGCGCCAGCGCCTGCCAGTGCGGCAACAGCAGTAAGGGCCACAAGGTCGCCCACCACGGCGCCATCCGCGCCGTGAACCAGGCCGAGAGACCGAACAGCAGCAACAGACCAACCTCACCCGCCGCGAAACGCCGGGGACTCAGCCGCAGCGTGACCAGCACGAGGAGAAACGACAGCGCGAGCATCTTGCCGTCGAAATCAAACAACGGCACGAGCGGCTGCCATTCGGTGACGGCTTGCAGAATCGGCAATTTGCTGAAACGCACCACCTCCAGCAGCAGCTTCGGCCCATACGGATTCACACACGCCGCGGCGACGCTCAGCCCCAAGGCCAACGCCAGCCGGCGCACCCCGCCGTCGGCAAAGGCGCGGGCCAGACTGCGCTGCGTCCGGACCTGTTCAACGAAATGCCCGGCGAGGATCACCGCCAGCAGGACGTAACCGAGCAAGAACGCCCCGTGCAGATTTGCCCATAGCGCGAAGACTGCGGGAATCACCGCCACCGCCACCCGCGTGAGCGGCGGCCGCACGCACAGCCACAAGAGCGCGAACCAGCAGACGTCGCCGATCACCTGCGGCCGAAAAACACCGTAGAAATTGCCACGCGCCGCCTGGAACACGATCACACCGACCAGCGCCCACCCAAGCGAGCCCGTCGCGCGCCGGCCGGCGAGCAGCAGAAATAGCGCTTTCAATAGTTCCAGCACACCGTAAAGCAAGGCGATTCCTTCCATGCCGGCCCCGCGATAAACGAGGTAGCCGACGACTTGACTCAGCCACGCGGTGTCGGCCAGGCGCAGGCCCGGCTCGCTCGTGTAACCGAACAGGTCGCGATCCGGCAAACGGCCGTGCTGCCAGATCCATTCGCCGTGCTTCCAATGGCTCCACGTATCGACCGGCGTGATCGGCAAGTTGCTCGCACGAAAGAAGACCGCGGCCAGGACGACCGGCACGACCGCGCGGGCGAGCGCGCGCCGCCACGGCGTTCCCGCAAGCGAAACGGCGACCGACGGCGCGGATGGTTCCAGTGCGTAGGACATAGAGGTCGTTACCCGATCACCGACTCACCAAACCCTGTTGCTCGCGCCGCGCCTCGGCGGCAATGTCGAGCCAGCGTGTTTTCACACTCATCGCGGCGCTGCTCTCGGCCCGTTCCTCCGCCAACCGCACCGCGCGGCTCAGCGTCTCGACCGCGTCGCGCGGCTTGCCGAGGCCCGCGTAGGCCCGTCCGAGATGAAGGTAAATTTCCGGCTCCCCGGCGTAACGGCGCAGCGCTTCCTGGAAAAGCTGTATCGCCTCCTTGTGCCGGCCCGCGTCGCGGTACACGATGCCGAGCGTGTCGAGGAATTCCAGCGACAAGCGTTCGCCCGTGACAAGCGTTTGGCTATACCGCCCCTGCCGCAAGCGCTGCACGATGGCAAGGGCCGCCTCGTGCTCGCCACGCTCCCGACTGAGAAGCGCGGCGAGGCGCGCCCCCGCGGTCGGATGGCCCGGAACCTTTGCGAAAACCACGCGATAATGCTCGATGGCGCGCTCGGCAAGGTCTTTGCGGGCGGCGCCGGCTTTCTCCTGCCGGGCCAGTGCCGCATTTACGTCGCCGCAGAGCACGTGCGCGTCGGGAAGTGTTTCCGCTTCGCTCGGCGGCAGCCGCTGGGCCAGCGTCAGCGCCCTTGTCCCCCAGCTCGCCGCGTACGCGTAGGACTCGCCGGCGAATAAACCGCGGGCGATCGCCAGCGTCATTTGTGCTTCGAAGCGAGCCACGCGGTCGCGCTCGGCTTGCTGCCGTTTCTGCCGGCTGCCGGCGCCGGCGGCGGCGCTCTCTTCGATCCGCTTGATCTGCTCGATGAGGGCGTGTTCGCCCATTTCCATCGCTTCCGCGCTTTGCGCCGCGACAACGCGCAAACGCACTTCTTCTTCCAGCGCGTGCAGATCGTTGGGATGGCGTTCCCGCCAGCGCGCCAGCCAGGACGCGGCGCCCGCGTCGTCGCCCGCCAGCTCGCGCACGTTCGACATGCCGAAGTAACCTTCGGCGCGGCCCGGCTGCTGCTCCATGAGCGACCGGCAAATCGCCTCGCCTTCCGCGAAGCGTCCGAGGCCGGCCAACGCCTTCGCCTTCGCCACACGCACGTCGATCCGGTCGGGCGTAAACCCGTACAGCGCCGTCGCGTAGCGCAACGTCGCTTCCCAATCTTCCTCCGCGGCAACCAGCGGCACGGCCAGAAGCAAGGACGGCTCGTGTGCCGGATTTGCTTGCAGTCCCCGCGCCAACTCGCGGCGGGCCAGATCGGGACGCTGCACGCTCAGCCAGGCGCGGGCCTTGAAATACGGCCCGAGGGCAGGGTCGAGTCCCTGCGCGCGCAGAGCGGTTTCGAGCGCCGCCAACGCGCCTTCCATGCCCTGAGCGCCATAAAGGTTGTCCAGCTTCGCCGCCGCCTCGATGAAGCCGAGCAGCAACGCGACATCCGCGGGATGACTCCGCAACAGCTCGGCGGCCAGCTCGTGGGCCGCCACCGGCGAATCCTTGGCGCTCACTTGAAGCAGACACGCGAGCAATCCGCGCTGCGACGCCGTGCGGAAGGGCGCGAACTGCACCGACCGCTCGTACGAGCGCACGGCTTGCGCATAATCCCCTCGAACCTGGGCGAGCGTGCCGCGCCAGAAATGCGTCAGACCGTCGTTTTCATGCCGGCTCATTATGCCGCTGGCGGACACGAGATAGAATTCGCCGCCCGCGTCATGGCGTTCGGCGTGCAACAAGCCGAGCAACTGGTCCGCGGCATCGCAACTATGCCCGTCGGCAAGCAACCACTGTGCCCGCAAGAACTGGTATTGCCGCCGATGCTCCGGTAACTCGACCTTCGCCAACCCGTCGAGCGAACGGCCCGCCTCACGAATCCGGCCTTGCTGCAACAGCCAGCGGGCCGAGGCGAGCTCACCGTCGATCTTCCGCTCGGGGTGTTGTTCGATGTAGGTCCGCAGGAGGGGTTCCGCGCGAACGTCGTTTCCGGGCTCCGCGCTCAACCGCTCGACTTCCGCGGACAGCAGACGCACGTCGTCGGGCGCTTGCTGCCGGGCCAGCGTCAGTTCTTTGCGCGCCGCATCGAGCGCCTGGCGGGCAAGGTCCGGTTGCCGCGCCTGCCGATAATGCCGGTCCAAGGAAAGACAGCGATGGATAAGAGCCAACGACGCCGTGAGCGCTTCGGGCTGGCCTTCGAGCAGCTCCTTGTATTGCTCGGCTTCCGCGAGATGATCCAGACCCAAGTGAGAGCGATACAGCTCCAACGCCAGCGCTGCCGGTCCCGGCAGCAATTGCGCGGCGACGGCCTTTTCCTCGGCGGGTAGCTGCTCGTACCGGTTGTAGCGCGCGACTAACTTTTCCAGATACGGCAGCGCCCGCGTGCAATCGCCCATGGCGACATAGGCGTAGGCGAGACCGAGATAGGGATAGACCGTTTGCCCGTAATCTTGATGTTGCTGCGCTTCGAGGAGCGAACGCACGCCCTGGTCCAGCCGGCCATCGAGCACGGCGGCGAGCCCTTCGGCCAATCGCGCCAGACCGCCGAACGTTTTTGGGAATTGCCGCAACACCGCGAGATGCTCTTCGGCGTCGTGAACGCGGCCCTGGAGCACGAAAATCCACGCCGCTTCCGCATGGAGATCGAGCAGTGGACGCTGGTCGCCCGGCAGCCGGCCCGCCTTTGCCGCCTGGATGCCGCGTTGTGCCTGCCGCTGAGCGGCGGCGAAGCGCCCTTGGCGATGGGCCAGCCGGGCCTGCGCGAGGAATACGCCAGGATCGACGGGATGACCGGCGTCCTGAATCAGCCCCGTGAGACTCTCAACGTGCTCCAGGGTTTTGGCCTCGTCATCGGGCTTGAGCTTCACCGCGGCAGGGAGCTTGTCGAGCAAGGCCGGCAGCGCCGTGATGCGCCGTGCAGCCTCGCGCAGAACCAGCTCGCTCGGCTTGTCGACGGCGACGAGCATTTCCCACGTCGAGAGCGCCAGCGCCGTGCGCTGCGCAACTTCGTCCCTATCCGTTGCGCCTTCGATACTTAGCGTCAAGAACTCGAACAGGCCGCGGGTATCGGTCGGCGACAGCGTCAACAGAGTCGGCGGCGCGCCGGTCGCCTTCGTCGTCCACGCGGCGATCTGCTCGTGTTCCCGGTGAAGACGGTCCAGCGCCTCTCGTACGCAGGCGCGGCAGCGCGCGCGCGGCCCATCGGCCGGTTCCACTTTCGTCGGTTTTTGGACGACGGCGAGCGCCTTCCATGCTCGGACTTCCAGCGCCACGGCCCGCCATTTGGTTTCTTCGCCGGGTTTTTGCAGCGCGCGGGACTGACGCAGGTGTTCGAGGGCTTCTTCCGGCCGCGGCGCAGCTCCGGTCAGCGCCGCCTGCGCCAGGACGAAATGTGCGCCAAGGACATAGGGGTGAAAATCAGTCCCCTGGGACGTATCGGCCGGAGGATGCAGCAGCAGGTTGGTCGCGAACGGCCCCGCCTTATCGAGCGCGTCCGCGGCGAAGCAGCGGCCCAGCATTAGAGCCTGCGCTTCCGCGCACGTGGGCTCCGCCGCCGCCAGCAGCGCCTGTTTCCACGCCTCTTTCACCATCTCAAGCGACGGCCGATTCGGATCGGCGTCACCGCGTTCGCGCTCTTCAAGAGAGTGCAACTGCGCCAGCTTGAGAAGCAGCTTGTGCCGCAGCAGGAGATGATTCGAGTCGAGCGGCGTCTTGGTCTCGTCGCAAGCCCGTTGCAGATCGCGTTCCGCCGCTTCATAGGCGGCGCGGGCAGCGGCTCGGCGTTCGGCGCTGTGAGCCTCGTCGTTGACGTCCTCCGCCTGCTGAAACGCGCGCTCGCCTTCCTCGAAGGAATGGCCGGCGGCGGCGAGGAGCTGCGCCGGACGGTTGTTCCACCAGTTTGCCGCATACACGCCGCCGCAGGCGACGACCGCCAACAGCAATCCCCACGCGACCCAGCGACGACGGCGACGCGGTTGCACGGCGAACTCCTCGGTTCAACGACGTTGGACGGAGCTATTTCCGAAAGCCGGCAGAGTAGTCGCCGCGCGCAGCGAGGCGACCACTCTGGCGCGAATTCCGGGAAGAAAAGGAGGGAGCGTGGTCGCGGGATGGCCCCGACGGGTCCACGCTCCCAGGGACACGGGGAGGCACGTGTGCGATTCTCTTGTCCGGCCGCGCCGGCAAGCGACCGGCGGGCGTCCTTCCCTAACTCGGCAAGGCACAACATGCGACGTGAGGGAGACGGTTCGCCGTGCTTCGACTTCCGAGGAGTTCGGAAGTCTCGCGACCCGGCGCCGCAACGCCCGGCCGCGGCCCCGCTGAAAAGGGGACTGGACCTTTTCCTCAGAGGTCCAGTCCCCTTTTCAGCGGGGAAGTAAAGCGGTCTCCACGGTCAACAAGCAGAGTCCGTGTCCTTTTTATCCTCATTACCGTCGCCGCCCGACAGCGGACGGCGGCACGGCCCCCCGTAAACTTGGCCGTGCGCCGGTAACTGGAAAGCGAGTTTAGCAACCGCTGTGCCGAAGGGACTAGACGCGAACGGCGGCGGAAAACAAGCCGGTTTGCCCCGTCCGGCGCTGGAAACCCGCGCACAACCCGCACAAGCCGCAACGCCGACGCCCGGCGCCGCGCTCCGTGTGTTTACACGGTTAATCAAGCGTGTTAACGGAAATTAACGTCGCCCCAACGTTACTCCTCGATCGCCGCGATGATTTCTTTCAGCTTCCGATGCGCCGCCGTGCGTCCCTTCGCCAGCAGGCGCGCCTCGCCGAGCGTCAAAAGTGGATCGGGAAAGGGCAGTTTTTCCAGCGCCGCGGACGCTGCGCCTTGCAGCGCGTAGCGCCCCTTCGCCAGCACGACCAGAATGCCCGCAGAGCGCAGCAACTTCAGGTCGCGGTAAAAGCCGCGCACGTCAAGACGCAGACGCCGGGTGAGCGACTCCCGCTGCTGCGGTTTTTTGCCCAGCAACAGCAAAAGCCGGTGCAGCCGGGCCGCACGCTTGGATGTTACCGCATTCGCCGCCGCGGACGAGGAAGCAGAGGCACGTTTCGCCATGCCGACCTCGGTGTGGAGTCAATCCCCGGCCACTTGCCGGGCTCGCATCGCAGGCACCGTGTCCCATAGCCATCCGTGGAAAGGGGAGCAGCTGAGAAGGGCGAAAGGTGAATCGCGGGGCAGACGAACTCACGCAGAACCGGCGGCGAACGACGTTGCGGCGGGCGCCGCCGAAGCGGGGCGAGTGGGGATGATGCTAGAGGGAGCGGCCGGGGAATCAAGGGCCGAGCCATGAACGGGACCGAACGAAATTAGGCCCAGTCTGCCCGTCCAAGCGGCCTGTAACGCGCAACTCCTTTTATTCCAGTGACTTAAGAATTTTCTTGCGGACTGCAGCAGAGGGTAAGTCCTTTCGCAGTCGGAAGTTAAGGGGGTTTTCTGCCAAGGGTGGCAGGAATGAGAAAAGCGCATTCGCCATAACACAATATCCAACCGCCGTTTTCGGCGCAAACACGCCGCACGAATGGGGGGCGGAAGTGGCAGGAATGCGCCGAAATGCCGCGCGCGGAGCGCTAGTCACGGTGCGAACAGGTCCGCGGATAGGGTGAACGAAGCTTCCACGGTCGCCGTCGGTCGCAGCGCCAGCGGCTGCGACAGTTCCACCGGCGGCTGGAAGACGATCCGCGTAATGAGCGCTGTTTCCGGGTCGCGCTCATGCTTGGCGATGTGCCAGTTGGGGAGCCAGCATACAAGCTCGTAGTTTCCCGGCGGCACGGCGTCCAGCCTGAATCGTCCCGTGCAATCGGTGCGGGCAAAGTACGGCTGGTCGTCCACAAAGAGGTAGCCGCGCATCCAGAAATAGCCCGCGGCGCTCGTCAACTCGACGAGACCGGAGCGCGGCAACCGGCGGCTCAACGGCCGCTCGGGATCGGGAAAGGCGAGGCTGAAGTACGCCGCGCCGTGCGCGTGCAGCAGGTGAAACGCCGGCTGCCGCGAGACCATCTGAATCGCCTCGCCACGGCGCACGAAGCCGACCGGCGAATCGCTCTCTCCCTGCCGAATGTGGCACACGTAATCACGCTGTTCCACCACCACGGGCGGCAAGTCCCAAGGCCGCGCTTGTCTCGGATTGACGCCACGGAGGAAGACGACCGCGTTCGCGATGCCGTTGGTGGCGCGGTCTACCGCAGGTGCGTGCGGATTCGGCCAATCGGACCACACTCTTTGCGCCACCGCCTCCGCGCCCGCGCCGGTGGGAGCATGAAACGTAACTACAACCGGCAAGTCGCCCTTCCAGACGACACGCCCGCGAATGCTGCCCGCCGTGCTTGCGTCGAAGTCCTGGGCCACCGCCCTTGGCTGCAGTTGCGCGGCGGCGGCGCCGGCGACGGCGCTGCTTTCTTCGTCACAGCCGCCGAGCGCGAGCAGACCGAGCAGCAGCGCAACCTGCTTCCATTCCTGCATTGCCGGCTCCTTCCTCAACGGCGTGCGCCGCGCACGACCGCTGCGGTTCTGCACCGTCTGTACACCATTTCACGAGAAAGGAGCAATACGAAGTGACGACCGCGCCGCGGTCAACGCATCCAGTCCGGCGACAGCAAGGAGAGCAGCACGCCTTCACCCTTGCGTACGCCGTCGTCGAACGTGATGTGCGCGAAGCCCGCCTTGGCGATCTCGACGTGCGCCTTTTTGCTGCCAACCAACCAGCCCGCGTAATCGCCGAGATCCGGCTGATGGCCCACCACCGCCACCGCATCGGCGGCGACGCCGCGAACATACTTCGACAGTGCCTTCCGCGATCCGCCCGGCGCGGCCTCCTCGCAGATGCGCAGTTCCGGCGCGGGGGCGGCCCAATGCTGGATGAGGTCTTCCGCCGTCTGCCGAGCGCGGACGAGCGGGCTGGAGACGACGGCGCCCAACCGCGCTCCCCTGGCTTGCAGTGCCTTCGCCAGATCCCGCGCTTGCGCGTGACCATCCGCCGTCAACGCACGGTCCGCGTCGTCATTCATTCCGCCCTCGCCCAGCGGGATCGCGTCCGCGTGTCGAATCAGATAGACGTCCATCGGTTTTCCCCCTTGTTCAGCCGCGAGACTCCGACGAAGGCGGACCCGCGCGTTGGGCACAACGGCTGCGCTCGCCGGAGTCTCGCGGCGAATCGCTCATTGATCTATGCGCTTTCCGCCGGGCGCTTCTATAATAAAGTCTCTTTCCCGGCCCGGCCACCGGCCGCAACCACTCTCCCGTGAAGAATTCGAGTAGAGAGCATGCAGCGAAAGGACATTCGCAACGTCGCCATTATCGCCCACGTAGACCACGGCAAGACCACGTTGGTCGATGAGATGATGCGCCAATCGGGCCTGTTCCGCAGCGGCGAGTTGGAGCGGCTCGAAGGCGGGCAGCACGGCTTGATCCTTGATTCCAACCCGCTCGAACGCGAGCGCGGCATCACGATTCTGGCGAAAAACATCGCGCTGAACGTCGCCGGCACGAAGATCAACATCATCGACACGCCGGGCCACGCCGACTTCGGCGGCGAGGTCGAGCGCGTCGTGAAAATGGCGGACGGCGCGCTGCTGCTCGTGGACGCCGCGGAAGGGCCATTGCCCCAAACCCGCTTCGTCCTGCGCAAAGCGTTTGAAGCCGGTTTGCGGCCCATTGTGGTCATCAACAAAATCGACCGTCCCGACGCTCGCCCGACCGACGTCCTCAACGCCGTCTTCGACCTCTTCGTCGAGTTGGACGCTGACGAGGCGACACTGGATTTTCCAACGATTTATGCCTCCGGCCGTGAGGGCATCGCGACGACCGATCTCGCGATTCCGCCGGTCAATCTGCGGCCGCTGTACGACGCCATCCTGAAGCACGTGCCGTCGCCGGAGGTAAACCCGGATGCGCCGCTGCAGATGCTGACCATCACGCTTGACTACAGCGACTACGTCGGCCGCATCGCCATCGGCAAAGTCTTCGCCGGCAAGATCCGCAAAAACCAGCGGATCGCCCTGATGAAGCACGACGGCCGCCGGATCGATTGCAAGGTCGTTCAGCTTTACACGTTTGACCGTCTTGGCCGCGCCGAGGCGGAGGAAGTGGCCGCCGGCGACATTTGTGCGGTCGTCGGCCTGGAAGGGGTGGACATCGGCGACACCATCGCCGACATCGAGAACCCGGTCGCGCTGCCGCCCATCCACGTGGATGAGCCGACGCTGGAGATGATCTTCCGCATCAACGATTCGCCGTTCGTCGGTCAGGATGGCACGTACGTCACGAGCCGGCAGCTCCGCGATCGGCTGATGAAAGAGCTGGAATCGAACGTCGCCCTCCGCGTCGAGCCCGATCCCGTCAAGCGCGACGAGTTCCACGTTTCCGGCCGCGGTTTGCTGCACTTGTCGATCTTGCTGGAAAACATGCGGCGGGAAGGTTACGAGCTGTCGGTCGGCAAGCCGAGGGTGCTCAATAAAGCCGTCAACGGCGTCATGATGGAGCCGATCGAATACCTCGTCATCGAGACGCCGCCGAGCAGCGTCGGCTCAGTGATGGAGCTGGTCGGCAATCGGCGGGCGGAGTGTTTGAAGCTCTACGCGCACGGCGAGATGACGCAGATCGAGTTTACGATCCCGGCCCGCGGGCTGATCGGCCTGCGCACCCGCTTGCTGAACGCCACCCAGGGCCAGGCGATGCTGCACCACAACTTCTACGACTATCAGCCGCTGCGCGGCAGCATCCCAGCCCGTGTCAACGGCGTGATGATCTCGACCGAAACCGGCCGCACGACCGCGTACGCGTTGGACAACCTGCAAGAACGCGGCAACCTGTTCATCGGCGCCGGCGAGCAAGTCTACGAAGGACAGATCGTCGCCGAGCACTGCCGCGATAACGACTTGCCGGTAAACGCCTGCCGCGAGAAGAAGCTGACGAACATTCGGGCCGCCAGCGCCGACAAGAGCATCATCCTCAAGCCGCCGCGGCAAATGACGCTCGAACAGGCGCTCGAATACATCGAGGACGACGAACTGGTCGAGGTGACGCCGAAAGCGGTGCGAATGCGGAAGATGTTCTTGAAGGAAAACGACCGGAAGAAGTATGCGCGGCAGGCGCAGTAGAACGCCGCGTGCAGATTTGCCTGCCGCCGACGTCGCGACAGTCGTCGGTCAGACTGCCGGATGCCCGCATGAGAACCGATTCAATCTTCTACAGCGTCTTCAAGACCAGCCCCGAGACGTTCTTTCTTCTGCTTGGATATCCGCACAAGGACGCCAAGGAACTGGCAGCGCGTTACCAATACGAATCGATCGAGTTCAAAGAGACGGCATTCCACACGGATGGCGTATTCTCGCCGCGTGAGCCGGAATTGCCCGTCTACTTTCTAGAAGTGCAGTTCTACCCATTAGCTGCGGTGTACGCAGACGTGTTGGCGAAGGCCTTTACGTACCTCAAGCAGCACGATCCTGGCCAGCCAGTTGTTGCTGTCGTGCTATTCGGCAGTCGCGATTTGGAACCGACGGCTCTGGCGCCGTACCAGCCCTTGCTCGACGCCGGCATGCTTCGCCGTTTCTATTTGGATGAGATGCCGGAAGTCGCTGAGGCTCCGCTGGGCTTGTCGATTCTGTACCTGATTCGGCAGGCCGAAAGCTTGGCGCCGGTGATGGCTCGCGACTTGATTGTGCGAGTCCGAAGCGAAATCGAGGATGAATCGCTTCGAACCGCTTTGGTAGAATTGATCGAGACGGTGATCATTTACAAGCTGCCCCGGCTGACCCGTGAGGAGATTCAGGCCATGTTGCAACTGCATGACATTCGTGAAAGCAAAGTCTACCAAGAAGCCCACCAAGAAGGGCGAGAAAAAGGCGCCGCTGAAGAACGTCGCCGCGCGATCGTGCGATTGTCGGAACGTAACATGACCGCCGACGAGATATCTGACATGCTTGGGCTCGACATTGAATTGGTGTGTAAGGCGATGGCGGGTGGGAAGTGAAACTTACAGTAACTTAGTTTAGCCGGCGCGCTTGCTCGCCGTGACGCCACTCATCCGCGGCGAGCAAGCGCGCCGGCCAAACGGCGAGTTACGGTCTCTTCTCCGCCGGCGGTTTGTCATCCCCGCCCGCAGGCTTGTCCGACGCGGGCTTGTCGGCCGGTTTTTCAGCGCCCGCCGGCGGCACAACGGGAGCCGCAGGCGCCGCCTGCGCCGGCATGGCAATACCGACGCCGCCCGGCATTCCAATCCCGCCTAACGCGCCGCGCATCAAGCCCTGCTGAATAATCACGTCTTCCTGCCCCGGCTGGCGCGGCTGCGGCAACGGCGCCAGATCGGGATCAGCGCGCAGCTCGTTCGCGTTCGCCTTGCTCGTGACGTAAAGGACGTTCCCCAACCGCACCGGTTTTAATCCGCCCAGCTCCGAGATCAGCCGCACGGCGGTTTCCAGCGGCACCTCTTCCAGTTGCAACGTCACCGGCGCTTGTCCTTCCTTGCCCAGCTTCGCGTCGAGCAGCAGATTAGTTGCCGTGTTCCGCGACAATTGCTTGAGCGCCTCGCCGAGCGGCGTTTTGTCGTAATCGACGCTGACTCGCTGCTTCATCTGCCGATACATCGCCATGTCGTCCGTCGTGATGACGACCGCCTCGCCGACGATGGCGTAACTGAGGTTGAACTGCCCGAACATCGACCGCAACACCGTCTTTACTTTCACGTTTTGCAGCTTGAGGCTGACCGGCGTTCCGTCCGAATCGATGCCCATTTGCTGCATCGTGAACGTGTCGGGGACGAAGTTGATCTTCGTCTGCTCGTGGAGTTGATTGAGGGCCAGCTTGAGCGGCTGGTCGTTGATGTCGATCGTGATGACTTGATCGAGCGCCTTGCGGATGCGCTCCGCGGGGCTTTCGGACTTGGCGCCGTCCGCCGGCGCGGAACGGGCGACGAACGGCGTCACGAGGAAGACGGCAACCGCCAGCGAGCGAACGGGGATGGAGAGACGCATCAGCGGGGCTCCTTCGACCATTGAATTGGGCTGCTGTATTGTAGAAGCAGCCGGTGCGGGTTGCATGGGTTCTTGTCGGAATGTGCTGCTCAACGCCTACTTCTTGTCGTGCATGCCGGCGATGTCGTTCGGCGTCAGCAGCAGGCGTTGCTCCTTTTCTAGCATTCGGCCCTTCTTGCTCGTTGTCACATAGAGCACGTTTTCCACAACGACGACCCTTAAGTTAGCCATGTTTGCGAACAGTCGCACCGCGGTGTCGGCAGGCACGTTCGTGATTGTCGCGGAAATTGGGAACTTTGTTTTGTCTCCCACGCCCACGTCCAGCACAATGTTGATGCCAACTGAATCTGCAATCATTCGAACCGCCGTCTCTAACGGCACTCGGTCGAGATCGAGATGAACGAGGGCGGGTATCGGCGACTCCTCGGGCAGTCCGAGTTCCTTGCATAGAGCAATGCCGTTCGTGATCTCAACCGTGTCCCCTTGCAGCCTCCACATCGCGCCCGACACGGAGGGGATGCGCGCCAACAACCGTCGAAGCACTGTTTCGAGTTTGATGTTTCGAGCTTTCGGCAACGGTTTTTCGGCCACTGGCAGCGAAGGAACGTCGTTGATTTGATCCAGCTTGAACGCCTGTTCGTTCACGAGGAATTTGAGAGCATAAACCTTCGCAAGTGAGTCCAGCGCCTCTTGAAGCGTCAACTTCGGATCATCGAAACCATCGAAATCGACCGTTTGCCGAAGCCTTTCGCTGAGTTTCACGGCCCTCTTATCGAAGCTAGTTGGAGTCCGCGGCAACGGGTCAAGCCGGGGAGGACTGATCGTTAGGCCGTAATACGGTTGCGCCGGCGTAGCGCCGGCCTGCTGCGCCGGGACTCGCGCCGCAACTGCCGCAAGAATCGCAATGCTGAAGACGCAAGTTCGTCGCCACACTGGATGTGCCCTCATTCGCCTAAGTTCCGTGCGCCGTCTAACTAACGGTGTGCGAACAGAGAACGCCGGAAGCGACTCGACATGCGCGCTTTTTGGAGGCTTAGGCGGCGAATCCGCACGCAGGGCGAACTGGATTCGGGCCGCGCCGTGCGGACGGGATCATCCCAGTAGAGCGCTGGGCAGGCGTTCGGTCTACATGCCGGCGCCGCCGGACGAATTGATAGGCCGGAGCGATGGACGGGCGACGGGCCTGTCATTCTTCTCGGCTTCCTTCTCCTGCTCCGCGCGGATCTTATCGGCGTTTTCGCGTGTCGTCACGTAAAGCACGTTGTCGAGCTGCACCATCTTCAGTTCGGCCATGTCGGCGAGGACCTGTACAGCGGTATCGACCGGCGTGTTCGTGAACTTGGCAGTCAACGGCGCTTTCGCCTTCTCGCCGGCCCGCGGGTCAAGAATGATGCTGACTTCCGTCGCGTCGGATACGTCGCGTAAGGCGACTTCCAAAGCGCGTTTGTCAAAGGTCTGGTTTACTAGCGGCGGCAGCGTTCCGACGCGGTCGCCGGCGATTTCTTGTTTTGCCGCGGCTTCGGTCGTGATTTCAATGCAATCGGGGCGAACCAAGAAAGTAGCACCCGACGGCGCCGGCACGCGCAACAGAACACGGCGCAGAATCCGATCCAACCGCATATTCTTCGCCTTCGAAATCGGCTTCTCGACGATGGGGCAGGACAGGACGTCGTTGACCTGCTCGTTTTTGAATGCCGCTTCATTGACCTCAATCGTCAAGCCGTAACGGTCCTCCAGCGACTCCTTGACCTCTTGGAACGTGCTCTTCGGGTCATCGAACCCGCCGAAATTCACCGGACTGCGTAACAACTCCGCGAGCGCCGATCCGCGGTCTTGCTTCGGCGTCTCCGGCGCCGGCGCTGCCGCCATCAGCACCCCGACAACCAACAGTAATGAGCACAGACAAATCCATCGCCGCATGCTTCACCCCCAGATCGGTTCATTCTTTGAGATGCCGAACGATATGCCCGAGGGCAGGCACGAAGTAGAGCGCCGCCCCGTAATGCGTGCAGTCGAACCAGACGATTTTTTGCTCGCCGGTCGCCTTCCATAGTGCCTTCGCCATCTTGGGCGGCACGATCTCGTCGCGTTCGCCGCAGATCATTAGGACCTTGCGGTCCTTCAAGTTGGCGGCACAGGTCAACGGATCGGCGGGGGCGATCAGTGCGGCGAGCTTTTCCTTGCTGCCGCCGAGCTTCTCGTAAATCTTGCGGTACGGGGCGGCGAGTGGATGATCGTAGAACCCATCCACCAGACCGCCGCCGCCGAGGAGAACGACGCAGCGGGTCACTTTCGGCTCCATCTCGGCGGCGAGCGAGCCGATGAAGCTGCCGAGGCTGGTGCCGAGGACGCCGAGGCGTTCCTTGTCGATTTCGGGCCGCGCTTCCAGCCAGGCGACCGACTGCCGCACGTCGAGCACCGTCTGCCGCACTGCGTCCATGGTGTGGCGATAATCGGACGTAAGTAGCTTCAGATTGGTGCCGGGCGGCCGCCGTGGCCCGTAGTACGCCATCTGCATGAACAGCGCGGCGATGCCGTTGTTTGCGAGGTTTGTTGAGATCATCCGCGAAACGCTTTGATCGCCGCCGGTGATGTCGAGGACGACCACGCCCGGAAACGGCCCTGGCCCTTTGGGTCGATAGTATTCCGAGTGAACGGTGTTGTTCTCCGGGTGGGCACTCGTCACCGGCGACGGATAGCGAACGCGAAAGACATCCACACCACTTGCCGGCAGCTCTTGCTTGCGCTCCACCTCGAAATCGAATGAATGGGCGGCCAGGCGATAGCGCTCGGGGACGTTCTGCTGATCGCCGCGCGGCTCGAAATGGACAATCCCCTTCTCCACGATCTCGGCCGGAACGGCCCGCGCGGTGAACCATGAGCCGAGCACGGCAAGCACGACGACGGCCCGCATGAAAACTCCTTCGGTATAACGCCGACCCGCTTGAAATGTTGGCGCGCTATGCGGGATGACTTACGGCGAGCTTTTCAAAAACATCGTGTCGCTTTTTGTCGCGATTTTCGTGGCCTCCCTGCGCGGCCATGTGCCATGTATCATAAATCCGCACGCGCTTACGTCGAACATACGGTCCGGAAACACTAAAAGAATGACACCATCCGCTTTATCTTTGAATCGCCGTAACTCGATACGGGCTCAGCCCATCAGCTTCTGAAACTCCTCAAACAGATAGGTGCTGTCGTGCGGCCCGGCGGACGCCTCAGGGTGATACTGCACGCTGAAGATCGGCCAGCGCTTATGACGCATCCCTTCCAGGGTGCCGTCGTTGAGATTGATGTGCGTCGGCTCCAGATCGCGCGGCAGGTTGTCGAGTCCAACCGCGAACCCGTGATTCTGTGTCGTGATTTCCACGCGGCCGGTCTGCTGATTTAGCACCGGCTGATTGGCGCCGCGGTGGCCGAACTTCAACTTGAACGTCTTGCCGCCGAGCGCGAGGCCCAGGAGTTGATGACCAAGACAGATGCCGAAAATCGGCTTCTTGCCGGCGAGATCGCGAATCGTTTCGTGGGCGTACGTCAACGGCTCCGGGTCGCCGGGGCCGTTTGATAGGAAGATGCCGTCGGGGTTCTGAGCCAGCACCTCGTCCGCCGTCGCCGAGCCGGGCAGCACCGTCACCTGGCAGCCGACTTGCGTGAGACAGCGGAGGATGTTCCACTTCATGCCGTAGTCGAGCGCGACGACGCGGTGCGTCGGTGGGTGGGCCGGCAGATAAGTGCAAAGCGAGTTCGTGAAACCCTTCTCCCAGCGAAAGGCGCGCTCGACCATCACTTCGCGGACGAGGTCTCGGCCGACGATGCCCGGCGACGCTTGTGCTTTCTTCACTAAAGAAGCGTCATCGAGGTCGCTGGTAGAGAGAACGCCGGTCATCGCCCCGCGAACGCGAATGCGGCGGACCAGGGCGCGGGTGTCGATTCCCTCCAAACCCAAAATACGGTTCGCCGCGAGATACTCGTCGAGGCTGCCGTGTGAACGAAAGTTGCTCGGAATGCGGGTTAACTCGCGAACGATAAACCCTTCCACCTGCGGCCGGTCCGATTCCACGTCATCCTCGTTGACGCCGTAGTTGCCGATAAGCGGATACGTCATCGTGACGATCTGGCCCTTGTACGACGGATCGGTGAGCACCTCCTGGTAGCCGGTCATGCTTGTGTTGAACACAACCTCGCCAAAGGTCTCGCCGCGCGCACCGAAAGCGCGGCCCGTGTAAACCGTGCCGTCTGCGAGAGCCAACTTCGCTACAACGTCGGACATCAACTTCTCACTTATTTGGCCGCCCGTCTCGGACAGGCGCGGGCGCGATGGCATGGGTTGCGGTCCGCGCCCGTCCGAGACGGGCGGCTAAACTTTATTACAGAACTTCATTACGCGCGGAACATCTCTCCCATCTTGCGCCCGAGTGCGAGCCCCGCGACAAGGAGGCTCGCGCCCAACAGCGCCATCGCGAACACCGCGAGGGCGCTCGCGATCTGGTCGCCGTCGTCGGGCCGCATGAGCAGGCCGATGATCGCCCGCGTGATCGGGAAGTATTTCTCCTCGCGGGCCAGCATCAGGCTGTCGCTGACTTCGAGCACGGCGAAGGCGAACGTCAGGACCGCGCCGGCGACGAGATTGGCGGCGATGAGCGGCAGCGTCACCGTTCGCACGACGCGCCAACGGCTGGCGCCGAGGTTTTCCGCCGCTTCTTCCAGCACCGGGGCAATCTGCTGCAAACCAGCTTGCGCGGAGCGCGTCACATACGGCAGCCGGCGCACGGCGTACGCGATAATCAAGAGCGGCACCGGGTTTTGCACCGGGTCGAGAAACGCGGCGGGCCCGAAATTCCATTTACTGTAGCAAGTCAGATAACCGAAGGCCAATACGAGGCCCGGCAGCGCCAACGGCAGGGTCGCGAGGCCGTCGAGGAGCCCGGTCAGCCAACTCGGCCGCCGGGTCACGAGCCAGGCCAGCGTCACGCCGAGCACCAGGTCGATCAGTGTGCTCGCTAAGCTGTACGACACGCTGTTACGAATGCTGAGGGCGGACACGCGGTTCGACCACACTTCGTGCCAATAGGCCGTGGTGTACGACTGCGGCAGCGGGCTGAACGACCAGCGCTCGGCGAACGCGGTCAAAACGACGCCGAGGTGCGGCAACACGGCAAGGAACGTGATGACGAAAACGGTCGTGTAGATCAGCCAGGTCCTGCCTTTCCCCGCCGCCGGGACGGCAGCCGCCACCGCCCCTTTGCCGCCGCCGATGTATGCGCGCCGATTCACCAGCCAGCGGGCCGCATAGAAGAGCACCGCCGTGACGACCAGCGTGACGACCACCAATGCGTACGCGACGGAATTCGTTCGTTGCGGGTCACTGACCTGATCGAAGATCTGCACGGGAATCACCGCCCGATACTGAAAGACGAGCGGCGTTCCCAGGTCGGTAAACGCCCAGACGAAAACGAGGCTCGCTCCCGCGAAGTATCCCGGAAGCAACAGCGGGAACGTGATGGTGCGAAAGACCTGTCCTTCGCTCGCGCCAAGATTGCGCGCGGCGTCCTCCAGCGTCGGATCGATGTTCGCCCATGCCGCCGCGAGGTTCAGATACAAGATTGGATACAGGTGCAACACCTGCATCACCAGCACGCCGACGAAGCCGCCTTCGCCGAGCCAGTCAATCGGCTTGCCGGGATCGAGCAAGCCCATCTTCATAAGCACTAAATTCAACGATCCGAAGCGGTCGAGGAAGCGCTCCAGGCCGATGCCGCCGACGAACGGCGGCATCAGGAGCGGAACAAGGAGCAAGCCGGCAACCAGCCCGCGGCCCGGGAAACGATAGCGCGTCAACCAGCGCGCCAACGGCAAGCAGAGCAGCGTCGTCGCCAATGTCGTCAAGAACCCGAGGAGAAGGCTGTTGCGCAGACATTCCCATAAGAACGGCGCGTTTGGCTCGACGCGGAAAAACGGGAACGAGGAGGTTCGGGCGAACTCAAAGCCAAGGGCTTGGCGGAAGTAAAAGCCGGTCCAGTGGCGTTGCGTGACAACGTCCGCGCCGGCGCCGGCGGCGCGGAGCTGCTCCGCGAGCACTTCGGCGTTGCGCGACACAGTGAAACTCTGAACGGTAAACGGCAATTGGATCGCTTGCGGCTTGCTCGGCGCCGCCTTCGCGAGCAGGGCGGCAACCTTCGCTTTGCCTTCCGCACTCTCCGGAAAGGAAAGGAGATGAACTTCGTACTCGGTATCGCTCGCCGCGCCGGGGATGACGTAGGCGAGCGGGTAGAGAAGAAAGATCGCCAGAAAGGCGAGCAGCAGCAGTTCGATTGGCAGTGTGCGCCAGCGCATATTGGAACCCGCGTTTAGCCGCCCGTCTCGGACGGGCGCGTGACCGCGCGCCCGTCCGAGACGGGCGGCTAAGCTTCTAAACTTCGGGCAACGCGACGACGTTTTCCGGCGCGATGGTCAACGTCAGGGCTGCGCCCGGTTGCCAGGCGGCGGCTTGTTGCGGCGTGCCGACGAGAAGCAGCGGCGTTTCACCCGACGTCAAACGCACGTGGCAAACCTCGCCAAGGAACGTAACGTGTTGCACCTTCGCCGAAAACCGGTTCGCGCCGGTCCCGTCCGCGGCGGGGAGGATGTCGTGCGGCCGGATCGAGCAGACGACCCGCCTTCCCGGTTGCGGCGCCCAGGCAAACGGTGTCGCGGTCAACATCCCCAGCGCGGTTTCGACGGTGCATTTCCCGTCGGCCACGCTTTTCACCGCACCGGGAAGGAAATTACTGTCGCCGAGAAAACCGGCGACGAAGCGATTGGCGGGGTGACGGTAAACACCGTCCGGCGTCCCCACCTGCACGAGTTTCCCGCGCTCCATCACGCCGATCCGCCCGGCAAGTGCGAGCGCTTCCTTCTGATCGTGCGTGACGTAAACCATCGTCAGGCCCGTCTCCTCATGGAGCCGGCGAATCTCCTCGCGCATCTCATCGCGCAGGCGGGCGTCGAGGTTCGACAACGGCTCGTCCAAAAGCAGCACGCGTGGCTGAATCACCAACGCCCGTGCGAGGGCGACGCGTTGCTGCTGTCCGCCGCTAAGCTGATTCGGCCGGCGTTCGCCATAGCCTTCCATGCGGACTAACTTCAAGACACGCTCCACGCGGCGGGCGATCTCGTCGCGCTTGATCTTGCGCACGTTGAGACCAAAGGCGACGTTCTTCGCCACCGTCATGTGCGGCCACAAAGCGTACGTTTGAAACACCATGCCGGCGTCGCGCGCCCGCGGCGGCAGTTGCGTGATGCGCTGGTCGGCGAAGAAGACGTCGCCCGCGTCCGGCGCGACGAAACCGGCGAGGATACGCAGCAGCGTCGTTTTGCCGCAGCCAGAGGGACCGAGAAGAAAAAATAACTCGCCCGCCTCAATGCGCAGCGTGACGCCATCGACGGCGACCGTGGGACCGAAGCGCTTGGTCACGTTGTCGATGCGGATAGGGGTCATGGTGAAATCATGAATGACGAAGGCCGAAGGCCGAATCAATGACGAAAGCCGAAGGCCGAAGGCCGAATGAATGACGGAGGCCGAAGGCCAATGCCGGCTCATTCGAGCATTCGTCATTGATTCGGCATTCGACATTCGCCATTCGTCATTACCCCCCTTCGGCCCGCTTCTTGATGTCGCGATAGCGTTTTCGCGTCTCTTCACCCCAGCGGTTGACCGTCTCCGCGCGCATTCGCGGACTGCCCTGCGTGATCTGGCGCTGATGTTCCATTAACTGTGCTTCGTTCACCGGCGGGCGGAACAGCTCGTCTTCCAACTGCTGGCGCTCCGGCGATGGCGGTAGCTTCACGACCGCCTGCCACGCCGCGGCCAATTCGGGCTGCGCGTCCACAACGACGGCGCCGAACACATCGTTCAGCGCGTCCCAACGGTCGTTGCCTTGCTTGCTGTTGTAGGAGATGGTGCTCGTCACCGCAAACGGGTTGGCGGCGCCGACCGAGCGGACTTCGGGCGGATACTGGCGATACAAGTCTTCCACCACACTCAAGCGACAGAGCGCGTAACGGCGCGGCCCGCCCGGTTGACCGGGACGAAGCAGAAACACCTTCTGCCCCGCGTCGCTGAGGGTGAATTCGACGAACGCTTTGGCCATTTCCAGGTTCGGAGCGCCTTTGAGAATGGCGATCGCGTCGGGGTTGATGATCGTCTCGCCGATCGGCAACGCGAAGCCCATCATCTCCGGATCACGGCCGACGGCGCTCAGGGCATTGGCGTCAAGATTGCCGGCGGCCGCCGTCTCGCCGTTGATCACCGTCCGCGTCAGGGTGCCGCTGTCGCGAATGAAACTGTGTGTGTTGGCGCCGAGCCGCATCAACAGGCGAAAGCCTTCGTCCCAGCCGTGGCCTTGCAAGATGATCTCGTAGACCATGTGGACGCTGCCGGTGAGCCGCGGATCGCCGGCGCTGACCCAGCTTTGCAAACCCGGCTCGCCCAGGTCGGCCCAGCGGCGCGGCTCCGGCTGCTGAATACGTTCCAGCACTTTGCGGTTGTAGAGAATGCCGAAGCTGCTCACGACCGGGCCGAACCAGCGGTGCTCGGGCTCGTACATCTCGACGCCGTTCAATTTCGGCGGAATGCGGTTCAGCAGCTCAGCCGGCGGATCGTAGCGTTCGAGCAAGCCTTGCTTGGCGAAGCGGAGAAAGATGTCGGTGCCGCCGCCGAAGACGATGTCGATGCCGATGCCGTCGGGATTGGCCTCGAAGCGAGCGTTGACGTAACGGCTGATCTGTGAAGTGCCGCCGCCGATGTCTTGCCAGACGACTTCGACGGGACCTGCGCCCCGTTCGCGGAGCCAATCCTGAAACGCGAGCGCGCATTCCTCGCGGATTTCATCGCGGTGCGGCGAAATGAGGACAAGGCGCGCCGTCTCCGGCCCTTGCGCGCCGCATCCAGCAATGCAAATGACGAAAAAAACGAGCCACCGTTTAGCCGCGGTTCGCCGAACCGCCCGCGCCGCGGCGCAGCGCTCATTTCCGCCGATAAGCCAACGCGAAATCGGCGAATTGGAACTGCCGGTGCCCGTTGCCCGAATCGGCAAAAAACTGTTCGAGGAGATCACGGATAAGACCGGATTCGAGGTGGTAGTAATTGTGCTTCCCGTCCCGGCGATAGCCGAGCAGCCCCGACATGCGCATGAGGGTCAGATGATGGCTCACCGCGGGCTGCGACTGACCGAGGAGGTCGCACAACGCCGTCACGTGTAGCTCGCCCTCTTCGGCAAGGGCGAGCAGAACCTTCAGCCGCGACTTGTCGGCCAACAGTTTGAAGACTTCTGACAGGCGAAGGATGCTGGTGTCCGAGGCTTTCAGCGTGGACACGGTCTTGGCCGAAGCGCGGGCGCGCGGCTGATGGTTGGTGCGAAGAACGGCATTCATGGCAGAGGGTTCCCTCTCCTTCATCGGCGTTGACAAAGGAACAATTCTCGACACGTTGGTTCGGGTTCACTCGTTCTCTGCCGTTCGGACCAGGATACCGGGCCGCGCGGTCGCGTCAAACGAAATCCACGACTTCCCCAAGCAATCTCGGTCACCGCAAGCGCGGCCCAGAGTGGCCGCCTCGCTCCGCGAGGCGAAGCACGCGCCTCGCGGAGCGAGGCGGCCACTTTGTGCTCCCCGAATTAGCCGCGCAGCAGGCCGTATTCAACAAGCGTTTGCCGGACCTTCGCTTCGCCCGCGGCATCGAGCGGGCAGAGCGGCAGCCGCAGCTCGCCGGTGCCGCGGTCGAGCAGCTTCAGTGCAGCTTTGAGCGGGATGGGGTTGGTCGCCACGCCCAGCAGGTCCCGGCAAAGCGGGAACAACTTGCGATGCCACTTGAGCGCTTCCCCAATTTTCCCGGCATTAAAGGCGGCGAGCAGCGCCTTCATGTCGCGCGGCACGATGTTCCCCACCACCGATACGACGCCGCGGGCGCCAATGCTCAACAGCGGCAAGGTCAGGCTGTCGTCGCCGCTGAGGATTGTCAGGTTCGTCAAGGCCGCGATCTGCGACGCCTGGTCGAGCGAGCCGGTGGCTTCCTTGATGCCGACGATGTTGGGCAACGCAGCCAGGCGGGCGATGGTTTCCGGCAGAATGTTCGAACCCGTGCGGCCGGGAATGTTGTAAAGGACGATCGGCAGCTCCACCGCCTCGGCCACCGCGGCAAAATGGCGGTAGTAACCTTCCTGCGTCGGCTTGTTGTAATAGGGGCCGACCATCAGGGCTCCGTCGGCGCCGGCTTTCTTGGCGAAGCGCGTCAGGCGGATCGCCTCGCGCGTGCTGTTCGAGCCGGTGCCGGGCATCACCTTGATGCGTCCGCCGGCGTTCTCCACGACGGCGGCGATGACCCGTTCATGCTCGTCGTGGTCCAGCGTCGGCGACTCGCCCGTGGTGCCGACCGGGGACAGGCAATCGGTCCCCTGTTCGACGTGCCAATCGACCAGCCGCTTCAACCCGCCAAAGTCGATGTCGCCGTTGCGGAACGGCGTCACGAGGGCCACGGTCAGCCCGGCGAACTGTTCACCCTTCGTGCCCATCGCTGCGCTCCTGAATCAGCCGCCCGCGACTCGAATCCCGCGGGCATGTGTGACATTATCCGACCGGCCCTCTCGATGCAAAGGAAAACAGTGCGTTCCCGCAGTGTGTTTAGCCGCCCGTCTCGGACGGGCGCGTAGGCGCGACAGAGCGCCACGCGCCCGTCCGAGACGGGCGGCTAAACTGCTGGAAGGCTTTTTTTTGTGAAGAATTGGCAAATGCAGAAAGCCGGCCGGCGAATTACCTACGGGAGCCGCCGCGCCCGGCCGTCTCGTCGGCTACCGCGGGAAGGAGGAACGGATGACGCTGGATCAAATCCTCAACAACCTCGAAGACCAAATCTACGGGCTGGGGCGGAGCTTCTTCCCCGCCGACCCCGCGATTCAGATGCAGGAGCAGATCGATCAGCTGAGTGAAGACCTGCAACAACGGAATCTCCAACTCTCCCAAAATGAAGAAGCCATTCGCGAACTGAAGGAACGCCTTGCCCAGATCGAGACGCAGGCGGCGCTGCACGCCTCGCGGGTCGAAACCTACATGCACGTCAACGACCGGGGCAACGCCTGGCAGCACGCGCTGGAACTGGATCAGCTTCGGTACAACATCGAACAAGACCGCACCCGCTTAACCCACCTCGAAATCGCCCGACGACGCCAGTACAACCACATCCGCCAGCTCGAACGCAGCCTGGCAACGTTGCAAGAAAAATTCTACACTTGAGCCAGCGCATGAGAGTGGCCGCCACGCTCCGCGAGGCGCGGCATTCGCCTCGCGGAGCGAGGCGACCACTCTTGTACCCGCCATTCATTTTGCATTTGCGTGACGAAAGATCCGTTCGGCTTTTGGTCGCCGCGGCAACGCCTGCTTTGGCTGGGGTTGACCGCCGTCGTCTGCGCGGTCTGGGGTCCGAGCTTTGTCGAGCGTTTGCGGCCGCCGCACGAGCCGGTGCGCGACTTCTTCCAGGAATGGGCGTCGGCCCGCAATTTCTGGAGTGGCCTCCCCATTTACGCGGAGCAATCGGACTCCGTTGAGCGCTACCTCGGCTATCGGCCGCAGGAACCCTTCTATTATCGATACAACGCCCACCCGCCGAGTTCAGTCCTGCTGGCGTTGCCTTTTGCCGCCCTCGATTATCAGAATGCCGGGTTGGCGTGGAATCTGTTCTCGCTCGCGTGTCTCGCCGCCTGCGTTGTGATCGTCGTGCGTCAACTGGGCATTCCGTGGACGTGGTGGAACGTTTTGCCGCTGGTCACGCTCTTGCTCGTGTGCAATCCCCTGCGCTCGCAAACGCATCAAGGACAACTCAACCTCGTCTTGTTGTTGCTGCTGACAGGCATGTGGGCGGCGGATCGTTCGGATCGGCCTCTCCTTGCGGGCATTCTGCTCGGCGTCGCCACCGCGGCGAAGCTTGTTCCCGGCCTGTTTTTTCTGACGTTTCTGGTTCGCAAGGAATGGAAGACGGTCACGGCCGGCGTCTTTTCCTTCAGCGCTCTCACGCTCGTCACCGCCGGGGTGCTAGGCATCGACGCCTATCGCGATTACGTCCGTGACGTGATGCCCCATGTGCAGATTTTCCGCGACTGGTGGCTGAACGCCTCGCTGCTCGGTTTTTGGAGCCGGCTGTTCGACGGCCGCAGCGGCCAGGTCGACGTCGTTGTCCAGCAACCGTCGCTCGCGCTGGCCCTGACAATCGCATGGGCGGCGCTCGTACTCGTGTTGCTCGTGTCGCGAGTCCGCCGCACGCGCACGCCGGAGCAGAAAGACATCGACTTCGGACTCTCGTGCGTCGCCATGCTGCTGCTCTCGCCGGTGGCGTGGGATCATTATTTCTGTCTGTTGCTCGTGCCGATGGCCTTATGGTGGCTGCGGCTGCCGGCAGACGGGTCGTTGCGCGCGTGGTTTCTCCTGTTGCTCGCGGTGTCCTGGATCAATCCGAAGGTGCTCTGGGATGCGACAATCGGCGAGTTCGGCAGCTCTGTCGCGACGCCTTGGCAAACGCTCACCGTTCTCGCGTTCCTCACCTATACCTTGATCGGCCTCTTCGCTCTGGGCCTCGCGCTCCATAGGAAAGCAGCATGAATTTGGGAGCCCGAAGCGCCAGCGAGGGAGGCCCGCCGCGCGCCGTGTTCTTCGACGCCGTCGGCACGTTGCTGCATCCCGATCCGCCGGCGCCCGTCGTCTACGCCGACGTTGCGCGCCGCCGCGGCAGCTGCCATGACGCCGCTGCGATCCTGTCGCGCTTTCGCACCGCTTTTCAAAATGAAGAAGCGATCGACCTGAAACAGGGCCTCCGAACGAGTGAGGAGCGCGAACGTGCGCGCTGGCAGCGCATCGTCGCGGCGGTGCTGGATGATGTGAACGACCCCGGCGCGTGCTTCGACGAGCTGTACGACCATTTCAGCCGTCCCGAATCGTGGCGTGTGGAGCCGGACGCTGCCGCCGCGGTCGCCGATTTTGCACGGCGCGGCATTGCGCTCGGTTTGGCGTCCAACTACGATCGCCGCCTGCGCACGGTCCTTGCGGGCCGGGCGGAGTTGCGGCCGCTTCGACATATTGTCATCAGCTCCGAAGTCGGTTGGCGCAAGCCTTCGGCCGAGTTGTTCGCGGCGCTCTGCCGCTCCGTCGAGTTAGCTGCCGCGGATATCCTGTTCGTCGGTGACGATTGGGAAAACGATTATGTCGGCGGCGTTGCGGCGGGCCTGCGGACGGTATTGTTCGATCCGCGTGGCAAGTTCGCATCCGCGGACGTGCCACGCATCACGAATATGAGCCAACTCGTCTGACGGCGGCTCTCCGAACCGCCGCTAAACTCAAACCCCGACGAACGGATTCGTTCGCTTCTCATGCCCCACGGTTGTAACGGGCCCATGTCCCGAATAAACGATCGAATCGTCTGGGAGCGCGAATAGTTTTTCGCGAATGCCACGCAACAATAACGGCCCGTTGCTGCCTGGAAAATCCGAGCGCCCGATGCTGCCGCGGAAGAGCACGTCGCCGCCGAAGACCACGCACGGCGTATCGCGGAAAACGTAAACGACGTGCCCCGGCGAGTGCCCCGGAATGTCGAGCACCTCCAGGCGGATGCCCGCGAATTCAATCACGTCCCCTTCACGCACGGTCTGATCCGCCGGCGGGCTGGTAATCGGCATCCCGAACGGCGCGCTGAGGTTGGCATTCGCGTCTACGAGCAGCGGCGCCTCGTTCGCGCCGATGACAATGGGCGCTTCGGGAAACGCTTCTTTGACCGCCGCATTGCCGCCGATGTGGTCGCCGTGGCCGTGCGTGTTCAGAATCGCGGCGACGGTCAACCCTTGATCCCGGAGGAAGTCCAGAATAAGGTCCGGCTCCAAACCGGGGTCGATCACCAACGCATCACGGCGGCCCGGCCGCCGGATGACATAAGTGTTCTCGCCAAACGGCTGCGAAACGATGGTGTGAATCTGCAAAGCGTCCGGCATGGCGCCCTCCCTTGTAAATTGTACAAGGCGGACGGCGTGTTCTGTCCCCGTCATTTGTTCGGAGCCAAAACCGAACTGATTTCGCCCGCTCCGTTTGCGGCGTCCCTTGTCGAAACGCGCACGGCGGCGGTACGGCAGTTGCTTTCTAAATGACGGCGCATGATTTCGCAGCACACAAGCCTGACGCGCGAGCGAAGGGCACTGCGGTCCTTCGCTCGCGCGTCAGGCTTGTGTCGTGCCGTTTCCCGCAGCGTGATTTCGTTGATTCATGCGCGCGCCGGACTCGGCGTCGCCAATTCTTTCCATCGCCGTGAAAGGATCGACCAGGATGCTTCGACCGCCCTGCCCTTCCACGCGACGATTGTGGATCGTCGCCGTCGCCGGTCTCGCGGCTCTTGCGGTTAGCGCGGCGATCAGCCCGCTCGCCAATTCTCAGTCGCCGCCCGCCGCCTCGCCGCTTGACGAACCGCTGCGCATCCTCGCCGACGCGCGGCAGAGCTATCAGAACGTCCGCGATTACACCTGCACCATGATCAAGAAGGAACGCCTCAACGGCCAGTTGCAACCGGACAACGTCGTCCGCATGAAAGTCCGCAACCAGCCGTTCAGCGTCTACCTCGGCTGGGTCGCCCCAAAGGAGTCCGCCGGGCAGGAAGCGTGCTACGTCGTCGGCAAGTACAACGGGCAGATGCGCGTTCACTCCCAGGGCATCCTCGGCGTCGTCGGCTTCGTCACGATGGCGACCAACGACCCGCGCGTGCTGGCGAACACGAAACACTCCATCACCGAAGCGGGCATCGGCAATCTCATCACGCGCTTCGAGCGCACCTGGCAACAGGAACGAGCCCTCGGCCTGACGCAGACGCGGGTTGCCGAGTACGAGTACAACAAACGCCGCTGCATGCGCGTCGAAACGTTCCACCCCGACAACCGCGGCGGGCAGTTCACGAGCTACCGCACCGTGCTGTATTTCGATAAGGAAAATCGGCTGCCGATCCGCATCGAAGTGTACGACTGGCCGCGACAAGGCGGCGCGGCGGATGGGGAGTTGATTGAGGTGTATAGCTATATTGATTTGCGGGTGAATGTGGGGCTGGGGGATGAGGCGTTTAATTATTGAGCCCAAATACCGTGTCGATGTCTCGCTGGCCGCTCACGACACGTGCGATCTCGACTCCCTCTGGGACCACTCGGTAGTAGATCACATACTTCTTCACAACCAAGTACCGCAGCCCTGGGACGATTTCATCGCACGGCGATCCCATTTCGGGGAGCCGGGCGAGCGATCGAAAATTGTTGAAGAACTTGACAAGCAGCCGGTCGGCAGCCGCGATGCTCAGCTGACCGAGCGAGAAGTGGATTTCGCCGATGTCGGCGAACGCCTCGTCAGTGAGGCGATACTGGCTCATATTGCGTCTCTTCGTTGCTCGGCCAGTCGGGCCAACGTGTTGTTCCGAATCTCCTGGAATAGCTCATCTAACGAGTTATCGTCGTATTCCTTGTACTCACCACGCTCCAACTGCTCTACGCCAACCATGACCTTCTTGCGCACATCGTCCAAGCGCATTTGCCGAACGTGATGCCAGTCGCGAAGCAACTCCATTGCGTGGAGAAACGCCTCGCTTTCGGTGTCATAATATCCGTTGGAGATCTGTTCCCGGACAAATTGCTCTAATTCCGGGGGCAATTGGATAGTCATGTTCCACCTCTCGACCTGCGGACATCTAGGTCTCTAATCTAACCGTTGTTCGCCCCGCTGTCCATTCAACACAATTGGGGGGTAGTGTCTCAACTTGATTCGCTTGCCGTGGAAGGCGGGTCGGTTGGTGGATCTACCATAACGCCGCACTTGGGACGTGCGAATCGGTTACGTTGCTGACCGACCCGCAACAGGACGACGGTGAAACTGGCGGAGCAGCTGGGACAAGTGAGCTCAATACACGAGTTGGGCGCAAATTCCGTGGGAATGTAGAGTCGGCGCCGGCATCCGGGACAATTACGGGGCGGCGGATCGGTCTGGGTTCCGAACGAGATGCGGGTCTTGCAGCGCGGGCAAAGATACACAGGTCGCTGGTCGGGCATGTGATCTAGCCTAGCAAGTGTCCAACTGAGGCACTACTCAAAAGGGACGGCGAACTACGTCCGCCGTCCCTCGCTTCATGCGTCGGGCTCCCTCATCTTCATTTCGCCGTCGTCGCCTCAATCACCTTCGGCGGTTCCGTCGCCACGGCCGGCTGTTGCATCGTCTCCATCGCCTCGCGCGTCAGCTTGTCGGCGAACTCGCGCAGCGTTCCTAAACCCGCATCCTCACTTAATTGGAAGCCCGATTTCTCCGCCACCAGCAAGTTAATCAGCAGGCCGAGCATTCCTTGAGCCGGCGCGGCGGAGTGGCCGTTCTCGCCATTGCTTCCTGCGACAAAGATGCGTTCCGGCACCAGCGGTTGGCTGCTGTGTGACAGATGCTCCGCAACCTGAGCCAACGCATAAAGCCGCGGGTCGCCGAACGAGCTGATCTTTCGCAACAGCACCGCCGCTTCTGACAAACCGGTCTGTGCGATCCGCGAGCTTTCGCCCTTGCCCGCCAAAATGCGCTGCTGGCTCTCGGCCTGAGCCAGCACAACGGTCTGTTCCGCCTGCTTCTTCGACCGAATCAGGTCGGCTTCCGCTTGCAGAATCCGTTTCTGATTTTCGGCCTGGGCGGTGACCACCATCTGCTCGGCCGCCTTGCGAGCGCGGGCCAGGTCGGCGCCGCCCTGGTTTTCCGAAACCTGTACCTGCACCAACGAGTTGGTGAGCTGCGTCTGCATCGCGGCCTGCGCCTGGGCCTCGTTGAGCGTTCGTTGCTTCTCGGCCGCGGCCCGTTGCCGTTCAAACGTTTCGATTTGCTCGATCGACAGTTGCCGTAGGCGGAGCTGTTCGAGAAGCTGCTCGATCTTGCCGCCGGCTTCGGCGGTGTCGGGCTTGCCGATCAGCACGTCCACACATTCGATGTCGAAATCACGGAACTTGCGGCGCAGCTCGTCGCGGGCTTCCTGCTGAATCTGATCGCGGTCGTGCAGCAGTTCCAACATCGTCTTCTTGTGGGCGACGTCGCGAAAGTACGCCGACAACATCGGGTCGAGCGTCTGCGTGATGAGCCGCTTCACGTCGCCGAAGCGCTGGATTACGCTCGGGGCCTTCTGATAGTCGATGTGTACCACGACCGACAACGGCAACAGCGGCTCGTAGGCATCCTTTGTGACGAGGTCGATCGACTGCAAATTCTCGTCGTAGCGGTGCGCCTCGGATTTGTCGGTGATCCAGTGCAGGACGAAGTTGGTCGTCGGCACGAGAATGATCTGACCGGCGTAGGTGTTGAACGGGTACTTGCCGGGTCCGAGCGGCCGTTCCCAGACGCCGCGTTCGCCTTCCGCGACGCGCTCGCCGTGGCGGAAGGTGTCGCCGGAGACGTCGCGGCCGATGCGGCCGTAGTAACTGACGACCACGCCGACGTAGCCGACGGGCACCACGGTTTTTGGAATCAACTCGACGGTCGCGAACCAGCGGTTGATGAAGTAGGTGCCGTCGGTCAGCGCGCCGTACTGCCGGCCGCGACGGCCGCCGGCGCGCAGAAACGCCTCGGGGTCCTGGAAATTGTTGTGGTAGTTTGGATCTTGCGGTCCGTCGCCGACCGCGGAAGCGATGATCTCGCCCGGAGGCAGGGCCGGGCCATCGTGGACCGTGATGATCGCGATGGAGTCCACCGGCCCTTGCACCATGTCGAAGGCGGACGCATCGGTGGACGCGGCGCCGCCCTTTCCTCTCTTGATGCGAATCGCGTCGGCGGCGGCGACCGTGCGGCCGACGTTGTCGTCGTCGTTCACGTTCTCGACGAACTGGATTGGCGCGCCGACAATGACGGGGCTGAAGCCGTCCATCCGCCGTAGCTCTTTTTGCCAGCTCACAAACGTCTCGAACTCTTTCTGCCCGTGCATGTCGAGCCGATAGACGACGTCTTCCGTGATGACGACGAAGAGCGCGAGGTTAATCGCATAGACGCCTTCGCGGAGAATCGCACGCTGCCGGCCGCGCTGACCGGGCACGTGCTTGCTGCCGTCCGCGGGGGGTTCGCTTAGGAACGCGTGCGCGTCCTGAAAGTGGTTCGATTCGGCGACACGGCCCAGCGTTTGGCTCGGTTGCAGCGCCTCGCCGTCGCGGGCGTAGACATAACCGACCTTGCCTTGCGGTATCGTGACGAGCGGCGCCTTGTGAATGCGAAACTGCCAGCGCCAGAAACCGAAATGGACGCCGCCACGCAGCAGGTCCGCCTGATAGCCCGCCTCGCCGCCGAGCGCGATGATGCGGCCCTCCGTGACGGAGCCTTTCGGCGACCACAGTTTCTCGACAATGCCGACTCGGTTGTTCGGAATCCAGCGCATGCCCATCAGCTCGCACGCGAGGATGACGGCGAGCAAGACGGCCACCGGCAACAAAAACCACAGTAGCGAGCCGGAACCTTGGGACGGGTCGGCCGCCACGATCGGAGCAACGGCGCTCCACAGATCGAGCAACACTCCCGACGCCATGGCGATACTCCTTCACAGAAGTGGGACAGGGGCCGCGGCGCGCGACCGGCGCCAACGCCGATTCAGGGTGCGTAATCCGCGGTGGAAGCCTGCTAGTGAATTGTATTTCGCCGGCGACGCGCGGGGATTGTCGAGGAAAGTAGTGGAAAAATGTATCGAGGTGAACGAGAAGCGATGCCGTCGTTTAACGTTTCGCGCCCGCCCGCGGGCGCGAAACGTAAACGATGAATTTGTTACTTCGGTTTCGACACGGCGCCATTCGACTTGTCGCCGTAACTCATGGTGGCGCCGTAAAAGGGCAGGTTATACACTTTCCGCGCTTGGGGATTGTTAGGGTCGTCCACGCTTGGCGAACTATAGATGCGCGGCCCGACGGAATAGGCGCCGAGCGTCGAGCTGCCGTTGGTCGTATACGGCACGGAAATATCCGGCTTGGCGCCGGTGCTTTTTTGCCCTTGTGCCTTGTAAGACGGAACCCGCTCCGCGAAGGCGACCGTGGCGGCGGCCAGCAGGCTCAAGGCGGCTGCGGCGAACAGTTTCGTGTAAGAGCGCATATTCCTCTCTCCCCAGGCGAAAGTTGGTCCATGTTCATTCTACCCTACGAATCCCGGTCTCGCTGCTGAATTCTTGGCAAGTGGTCCAGCACGACGGTTGCGCCTATCAATAGACGACGGTAGCCAAGTGCGGACGCCATCAACTCTTGGGAGGCCCTCGCCATGCGCGTCTTTGTCACCGGCGGGACGGGGCTCGTCGGCACGCGACTCATCAAATGCCTTCTCGAGCGCGGCGACGAGCCGGTCGTCCTCACACGCCGCTACGCCGAGGCCCGCCAACACTTGGGCGCCGGCGTCACGCTCATCGAAGGCGATCCGATGCGCGCGGGCGATTGGCAAGACGCGGTCACGGACTGCGACGCCGTCATCAACCTTGCCGGCGAGAACATCTTCGCCCGCCGTTGGAGCGAGAAGTTCAAGAATCTTCTCCGCGACAGCCGCACGCAAAGCACGGCGAACGTCGTCGAGGCTCTGGCCCGCAAGCCGCGCACCGCCCGCGGCCAGCCCAAGACGCTCATCAACGCCTCCGCGATCGGCATCTACGGACCGCACGGCGACGACGAGGTGACGGAGGAGAGCCCGCCCGGCAACGACTTCCTGGCCCGCATCTGCGTCGAGTGGGAAAACGCCGCCCAGCAGGCCGAGCCCCTTGGCGTGCGGGTCGCCATCGTCCGTATCGGCGTCGTGCTCGAACGTGGCGGCGGGGCACTCTCGAAGATGCTGACGCCGTTCAAGCTCGGCGTCGGCGGCAAAGTCGGCAGCGGCACACAGTGGATGAGCTGGGTCCACAACGCGGACGTCGTCGGTATTCTCCTCTTTGCGCTCGAAAACGCGGAAGCCCACGGCCCGTTCAACGCCACCGCGCCGAATTCCGTCACCAATAAGGACTTCTCGAAAGAACTCGGTTACGCGCTTCGCCGTCCGAGCTACGTACCGACGCCGGCGTTCGCTTTACGTCTGGGTCTCGGCGAAGTCGCGGACGTCATCACGACGGGACAGCGCGTGTTGCCGCAGCGGGCGCTGGAAGCGGGCTACACGTTCCGATTCCCGACGCTTGAGGCGGCGCTGGCGGATGTGGTGGGATGAGCTTCCGCTACCGGCAGCGAAACGATGAAACACGCGCCCTTTCCGACTTGGCTCGTGACGGCAATGCTTCCGCCCAAAGCAGCGGCCAAACGCCGAGCAATCGCAAGTCCAAGCCCCAATCCTTCAACCCCTCGATTGTGCGCCGTTGCTGAGCGGAAGAACGGTCGAAAGACGTGCGGCATATCTTCGTCGGCGATCCCCGATCCGCGATCCTGAACGGCCATCTGGACGGCGTCTCCCGCGCGACAGAGTTTGAGCGTGATCGGCGTCGCTGGCTCGCTGTATTTGCAGGCGTTGTCGAGCAGGATGTTGAGCAACTCGCCGAGAAGAATCGGCTGCACTTCGGCCCAGGCAGGGCCCACGTCATAAGCTTCGACCAAGAAATCGTCCGCGCGCGGATGACCGGCCCACGCGTGCAAGTGTCCCGGCAGCCATTCGCGGAGGTCCACCGGCGCGCGCTCGGGCAGCCGGGCGTCGGCATCGGCGCGGGCGAGAAAGAGCAGCGATTCCACGATCTGCCGTAGCCGGTCGGCCTGCTGTCGCACCGAGGTCAGCACGCGCTCGTACTCCTCGACGGGCCGCTGCCGGCGCAGGGCGACCTCGACCTGTCCGAGCATGGCGGTCAGCGGTGTCCGAAGTTGATGCGAGGCGTCGCCCGTGAAACGCCGTTGGCGCTCGAACGACTCCTGCAACCGATCCAGCAAACTGTTGAACGCACGGCCCAGGTCTTCCAACTCGTCGCCGGTATTGGCGCTCGGCAACCGTTGCCCCAAGTCGGTCGCGTCCATGCCGCGTGCCGAAGACGCCATGCGCGACACCGGCATGAGGGCTCGGCGGCACACGAAACGGCCCGCGAAGAGGGCGACCGACCAGATTCCCAAGGATAACGCGGCGAGCGTCCACGCAAGGTTCCGCAGCGTCGCCTGCATCGGTTCCAGCGAGGCGCCGACAACGAACGACAATTGCGGATAGCGCCGGCCGCCGTCGTCCGGGCGAGGCTGCGGAGGAGCGTCTCGATTGTCCGCGCGCACCCACTGCTGCCGAAATAGCCAACGCCCGCCGGACCACTCCAGCCGCTTTGACGTTCGCTCCATGCTCCGCAAGTGCTCGGCCGCTTCGCCAAGAAACTCGGTCGCATCGGCAGACGCCGCCAGATCCACGGCTCGGCCCGCGGGATCGCTCACAAGCCACAAAATGTCCTCTCCCGAGTAAGGCGGCACGCGGAGCTGGCGTTCCGACGGCTCCCATTCGACGCCTTCCGGACTAACTTCCGCGGCGGCAGCCAAGGTATTGAGGACCGCGTCGAGGTGATCTTCGACTTGCCGACGGAGATGGTCCTTGGCCAGAAAGTAGAGCGCGCCGGAAAAGCCGGCGAGGACGATGGCGAGCGTCGTCAGGAAGAACACGGAGAGCCGGGTCGTCAGCGTCACGGCGTCACCTCGGCTCGTTGCCGAACAAGTAGCCGCGGTTGCGGAGCGTTTGAATCAGCCGCGGGCCGTGCCCTTCGAGCTTCCGCCGCAGCTCCATCACGTGAACTTCCAACGTGTTCGACAGTCCGTCGTAGCGGTCGTCCCAGACCTGTTCGTAGATACGGGTGCGGGAGAGCACTTCGCCGGGATGGCGCAGGAAAAAGACAAGAAGGGCGTATTCCTTCGCCGTCAGCTCCAAACGCTGGCCGGCCCGCTCGGCCCGTTGCGTCGCGAGATCGACGCGCACGTCTTCGTAGCCGAGCACCGTACCCGCGCCCGACCCCTGCCGGCGCGCCAGCACGCGGACGCGGGCGAGCAGTTCTTGAAACGCGAACGGCTTGCACAGGTAATCGTCGGCGCCCGCGTCCAGACCACGAACCCGATCGGAGACGGCATCGCGGGCGGTTAGAAACAAAACCGGCGTCAACTGTCCGAGTTGCCGAAACCGCTGCAAGAGCGACAAGCCGTCCGAGCCGGGCAGCCACCAATCGAGCAGAACGACATCCCACGTTGCGGTCTTGAGTTGATGCCAACCGTCTTCGCCATTCGCCGCCCGCTCGACCGTGAAGCCTTCCTCGCGCAAGCCGCGCACGACAAAGTCGGCGATCTCGTCTTCGTCCTCGATCACCAGGATGCGAATGCCCATGCCGCGCTCTCGCCCGCCGCCGCTGCCGCCCGTGGACGCGCCGCTATTGTACCGGCCGAGCGCTTGCCGTTTGCATACCGAAGTCTAAACGATCGCGATGAAGCGGCCATGAAATGAGCATAAAGAATACCTTATCCGCCTCTCACTCGGCGCGGTGCGGATTCGAGCGTGCATTTCGCGGCTGGTGCCCGCTACAGCGCAAGACGGGTTGCGGTGGATACCGTGGGTATTGATCGTCCGTCTGGGAGAGCCGGCACAGCAAGAAACGCGAACCCTTCGGCGTGACAATCTCGCGCAGAAACGCGCACGTTTCGCAAAGGCTCTGCACAGCCGCTGGACGTGGCGCCGCCATCGCTCACAGCCTTTCGAGAACCGGCACGGTGCGCTCGTTCCGCACGTTGCCTGTATTGAGCGTTGCAGCAGGCTCGAACAGCAGCACCTCGGCCTCCTCGTCGGCCACAGGCCGGTGCTCGACGCCGCGCGGCACGATGAGGAACTCGCCCTCCTCCAGCCACACATGCCGGTCGCGGAATTCCATGCGGAAGCGGCCTTTGACCACAAGGAACAGCTCGTCCTCGTTGTCGTGATGATGCCAGACAAATTCGCCGATGAACTTGACGAGCTTGACATACTGCCCGTTCAACTCGCCGGCGATTTTCGGCTTCCACGACTCCGCGAATTGTCCGAACTTCGCCCGCAGGTTGACCTTCTCCATGACGGCTCCTTGCTTCCTACCCTGCTTCGACCGCTAAAGTCCAAGCCCCTTCTCCGTGACTGCCGCGCCAATCGTCAGTAGCAAATGCTCCGGCAAGTAGAACGGCACACCCGGTTCCTGGGCGAACTGCAAACGTGCCCAGCGCGAGAGCCACATGCGTTCGTAAGTAATCGTGATGTCCGCCCACGGAAAGTACAGCGGCGGATGCCCCGGCCGAAAGGGAAAAAAGACGGCGACGCGCAACCCTTCCGCGTTCGCGCCGATCTGCAAGCAGTTGCCGTAGTGCATGCTGAACCGTCCCATGCCGGTCCGCATCCGCCAGCGCTTTCCCTCGAAATGAGCCGGCGCCGGATACGAGCGCGCCAACCGCGTCCAGCCGCCGATGAAGGCGACGAGGTTGAGGACGCCGAACCAGATGGCGAGGAAAAAGACGGGAATGAGAAGGATTTCGGGCACTGCTAGAGACCTCCGCCGGCGTTACGTCGGCGCCAAATCCACATTGATAATCCAAAACCGCCGACGAAACCAGCCGCATAGGCGGCGGTGTGTGCCCACGCATCGCCGAGGAACGCCGCGTGTTTGTCTGGCGGCACGGCCGTCGCGAGCCAGCCTACGATCCGCAGCGCGCCTGACTGCGCAAGAGCGAATCCGGTTACGCCAGCCAAAAGAGCGAACACTGCGACAGAGCCCATTAGTATGGCCAAGGGCTTGACCAGATTGCGGGCGTTTATATTTGGTCGCGAGCCGAAACGAGCCACAAACGCCAAGGGCACGCCGAGAAGCAAGCCAACCCACCACGTGGCGAGCACGCCCCAGCCGAGTGCAAGCAAAGTGGGGTCATCGGTCGAGAATAAGGGCGGATGGGCAACGCTGAAGTATTCCGCGCAAATTCGGACAGTGATTTGGTCTTGCAACAAGCCATAGGCGACTGCGGCAGCCATGCTGAGGAGCAAGATTCTCACGGTTTCCACGGCCTGCTTCACTTTCCCGCTGATAGGAATAACGGTTGGCCGAAACGGAGCCGCGTATTCGTGCAAGCGGCCCCTTCGCGAATCATGCCATGATGCGACAGTCCTTGCCATCTGAGTTCATTCAAGGACTTCTTTCCATGCAACGCATACCCCGCGACCGCGGCCGCACGTAGGACCTGCCGCGCGTCTACCGCGAACAGCCGTTCGCCAACGAGGTGATGCTGCTGCTAACCATCGAGCTCGCTAGTGAAGCGGTGTCGCAGGAGGTATACTGAGCGGATACGCCGGCATTGCAGCCAGGGAACGAGATTTCCTCGGGTTTTTTCGCATGTGGCCACGCGGTTTCCGGAGGAGAAAGCCGTATACGGCCGATGAGTTGTTACGCTTCAAATGTGAGCTTGACGCAAAGCGCATTCGCAGGGCGATTGGGAAGGGGGAAATTGTCCACATTGCCCCTCCGGATGAGGCGGTGATGTGGCTGGGTGCAGTGAACCCGCCGGGCGGCGGCGTAATTACCGATTGGCGTTACCATCGTGCAGTGCGCGCGGACGAGCGAATCTACGATCGCATGACCGGTCCCGCCGGGATGACGGAGCAACAGTACTTCGCGATGTTTGAGGAACGGGACATTCTGGTCGTGCGACCGTTGGAAACGAACCAATGAAGTCTTCAGCCAAGACAGAATGCTTGGACCTCCCCGGCAGGATTGCGAGAACTCTTGAACTCGCTCAGCACCGGCCCTATCTATTTGCGCCTAAGGCGCTGGAGTTCCAAATCTGCGCGCTTTTGGCAGCATGGGAAGCGATCACGTTGCGCGACTCGAATTCCTGCCATTGGCTCAAACTCTGGCAAGAGCGCTGTCGGAAAGTCCATCGGGACCATCCTGGTCTGACTCTGGCGGACGCCGTAGTTGCTCCCGAATCGAACCGACCACGGGCAAGTGATAGGAACATTACCGCCAAGGCGCATCAAAGCGTACTTGATGGACTGCGGCGAGTTTACAAGGGCGTTCTCAGTGAGTACGACAATCTAGCGATTGACGACTTGACCGCAAAAGACCGGACCGCCCAGATTTTGGCCGAATTGCTCACGAAGTTTTTTCGAACTGGTAAGTCCTTCGCGCCCCCAGAAGCTCTGGAGACTTTTCTGTTGACGTTGATCGAGTTGTTTGAGAGCGCGCTTGGTCCCGTCAATTCAAGTCGACATGCTGTTGCTCTTTGGCGGCGTGAAATTCAAAAGAAGCGATCTTTGGGCCCCGCGGCCCAGAGAACCTTGGCAGAAGTTGTACCGTTCGACCTGCGTCCTCAAGACGCGAAACAGCGTGATCCACGCGCGCGCGAGTCAACGGTCATCCAGGTCGTCAAATCAATGCTTCGAGTCGTTCGCATACTGGATGCGTATCTTGTGCAAAGGCATCGGCGAGCGAACTGAGAAGCGCCAAGACGGCGCAAGGCATTTTTCCCATCCAAACACTCGCTCGGCGGTTCGCCCGCCACGCCGTTTCCAGACGCCCTCTCCTACCGCGTCGACGACAAAATGCGGCTCAGCAAGGACAAGACAACCTTGCGCGTCAACCCGTCGCTGACCCTGGCCCGCATCCCGCCGGAGACATTCGCCTACCGCCTCGGCAAACGCAGCGCGCTCGAAGCCCGTCCCCATCCTATTTACGGCGAATAACGGACAAAGTGGAATTATGTCATCCCTTTTTTATTTCACCGGCTGTCCGTGACGCAAGCGACGATGCGCCAAGACGTTGCGGAATCCATGAGAATGGCCTACTTCCAAAAAGTGGCTACGAACGGCTATTATCATGAAGCGCCCGATTCGCCGTAAATGAAGAACGGTGTTCCGCCGGCAGGTCGGTTCGCGCGATGCCGGCGGCGAACGAAGGACTTCTCATGCAACGCATCCCGCGTGACCTCGCCCGCAAGTTCGCCTTCGACTGGCGTGACGAACCGCTCCTCCGCGTCCGCCCCGGCGAGAGCTTTGAAATCGAGACGTTCGATGCCAGCAGCGCCTATTTCAAGACGCCGGCTGACAAGGCGATCCCCGCTCTCCGGCCCGGCTTCGACAAGTCGCCGCCGCTCGCCAATCCAATCGCCGGGCCGGTCTGGGTAGAAGGCGCCCAAAAGGGCGACACGCTCATCGTCCAGATCGAAGACATTCTCGTCGCCGACTATTCATGGATCGCCATCGGCCCCAAGCGCGGCCCGCTCGGCGAATCGACGCGCTGGCCGGAGTTGTCGGCGGAGTACACGACCAAGATTTTCCATCATACTCCCGGCCCGAGCGGCACCACACGCGACGGCACGCTGCACTTCAGCGACCGGCTCTCCTGGCCAATCACGCCGTTCATCGGCACGCTCGGCGTTTGCCCCGAACGCGAGGTGACGACCAGCCTCGACGGCCAGGGCGACTGGGGCGGCAACCTGGACATTCGCGATGTGACCGTCGGCAACAAGATTTACCTGCCGATCTTCCACGAAGGCGCTCGCTTCTACTTGGGCGACGTCCACGCCAGCCAGGGGGACACCGAATTCACCGGCACCGCGGCGGAGACGTGCGCGACCGTTCGATTGAAGTTGGAGGTGATCAAAGGCAAGCGCGTACCGTGGATGCGGATCGAGAAGCCGGAGTCGCTCATCTCCATTCACGCCTTCCGGCCTCTGGAAATCGCGGTCGAGACGGCGACCGTGAACCTCATGGACTGGCTCGCCACCGACTACGGCTTCACGCCGACGGACGCGTACTGTTTGGTAAGCACGTGTCCCGATTTTCGGATACACGTGTATCAGATGTGCCGGCTCGGGAAGCTAAACTACGTCGCGGGGGCCGAGATACCGACGCGGTATTTGAGGTAATGCCTGTGCTATAATGCGACGACTCGCCACGGTTCGAGAGGAGAATTGCCATGAGCGCGCCGCTAACGCTGACAAAGCCCAAGAGAATCGTCTACCCCGACAGCGACGGGAAACCGATGGCTGATAACACGAAACAGTTCCGTTATATCGTGATGATCGAGGGCGGCGTCGATGCCCTTTTCCGCGATGACCCGAACGTCTTCGTCGCCGGTGACTTGCTATGGTATCCGGTGGAAGGCCACCCGGAGATTTGCACGGCGCCCGACACGCTCGTCGTCTTCGGCCGGCCGAAAGGAGACCGTGGCTCGTACAAGCAATGGGAAGAAGGCGACATCGCGCCGCACGTGGTGTTCGAGGTCTGGTCGCCCAGTAATCGTCCGCCGGACCTGACGCGGAAGCTCCAATTCTACGACCGCTACGGCGTCGAGGAGTTTTACTTTTACGACCCGGAGACCGGGGAACTGACCGGCTGGCGTCGAGCCGGGGCGAGCTTGGAAGAGATCCCGATAATGAAAGGCTGGATTAGCCCGCGTTTGGGATTGCGCTTGGAGTTGGAAGACGGCGAACTCGTCATTTACCGCCCAGACGGCGAACGATTCCTTACATTCATCGAATTGCACGAACAGCGTGACGCGGCCGCGAAGCAAGCCGCCCGCGAAGCCCAACGCACCGCGGCGGCAGAAGCAGAAGTTGCCCGACTTCGGACGATTCTCGACCAGCAAGCATCCGCTGGTCCAGCGAGACCATGAGACACCAAAGCTGCGAACGAAGAAAGCAGCCTCCTCGATGTCGGCAACCGCTTACTTCGCAGTGCTCGGTGCGCGGCTCTTAAGAGACGCATCAATTCCGCGTCAGTACCGCGTCCAACGCCATCCCCTCCGCGCGCTCCCACGCCGCCACATCGCCGATCGGCATCCAGAACTTTGCCTCGACCACTTGCACCGGACCGTTCGCCGCGAGCGCCGACACGTAATCCGTGATCTCGTACTCGCCGCGCGGCGACAGCTTCAGCTCGATGTTGAACACGCTGCGCGGAAAAACGTAAGCGCCCGTGTTGGCTAACTGTCGACCGGTGAGTTTGGGCTTTTCGATAAGCTTGTCGAGCGTGCCGTCCGCCTTTAAGAACGCGATGCCGAATTTCTGCGGGTCATCCACGGGATGCACGAGCAAACCGGCGGGACACGCAGCCAGCTTCGCGAGGTCGGCGGCGCCGAACAGGTCGTCGCCGTTGAGCGCCAGAAAGTGCTCCGAACGGAGGTGCGCCTGGCAGTGACGTACCGCGTCCCCCGTGCCGCGCGGTACTTGCTGACGGACCGTTTGCCAGTGTGCAAAGTGCGTTTGCGCGCGCAGATAATCCTCGATCTGTTCGGCAAGGTAGTTCACGACGATGACGACGCGGTCCACGGTGCGCGGCAACGCGCCGAGCGTCCAATCGAGGATCGGCCGGCCTCGTACCGGCAGAAGGGGCTTTGGCGTTTTCTCGGTGTGCGGTCGGAGGCGAGTGCCAAGACCGGCGGCGAGGATGACGGCGTCCATACGCGTGAAACTCCTGAAGTCAATCTTTGGCGTGAACACGACCAGATTTCTCGCCAAGGCGCAAAGTCGGCCAAGTTCGCCAAGAGTTGGCCCTGTGCGAGCTTTGCCCTCTTGGCGCCTTGGCGCGAAACGCTTCCAGCGCTCCTCTGGAAAATGTACCGCCTGTGCCGGCCCCCCGGCGAGCCCGGTTTGCCGCGATGACTCCCAATCGGTGAAGAGTGCCGCTGGTAAGGGACGAAATTGAGGGAAGCAACCGCGACAGCGGGTCGCAGAGGAAGAAGCAGCCCGCTGACGCTCCCGTTTACGAAAGGCAGGGAAGCCCCATGCGTCGTCTCCTGAATTCGTTCACCGTACTCGGTCTGTTCAGCGCGGCCCTCGGCTGCTCGCACACGCACGGCGTGTGCGACTGCGACTCCGGCCCGTGCCCGTGTGCGCCGTATGCCGTCGGCCCGATCGCCGCCCCGGCTCACATTCCACCGGCGCCGCTGCCCCCCATTCCGGCCGTGAAGCCGGAGCCGATCAAGGAAATGCCGAAACCGAAGCCGGATAAAGAATAGGGATTAGAGAGCCGTCATGACCGCCTCGTTTAACCCGGAGCCAGCGGCGACGGAACTACCCCGTCGCCGCTGGCTCCGGGTTAAACGACGTACGGTCATGACGGTCCGGAGTCCCCAATCCCTAATCCTCGCTACCCCGTTTGTCGCTTGCGCGGCCGCCTCGCCTTCGAGGGAAGGACGTTTTCCACGGGCAGCGGCGGCGTCGGCACTTCGGGGAGCCGGCGGGCTGCGTTCTGAGCGGCAATCTCCAGGAACCGTTCCTGACTGCGAACGCGCGGCTGGCCCGGCTCCGGGGGAACCCGGCGGTAGGTGCCGTCGGCCCGCAGCTCCCGCGCTTTGATGTTGTCCGCCGACGACGTCGCCAGAATCTCGCGGATCAGCCGTTGCTTCAAGTCCGGCGGGTCGATCGGCCAGACCGCCTCCACGCGCCGGCTCAGGTTGCGGTCCATCCAGTCGGCCGAGCCGATGTAGACCTGTGGATCGCCGGCGTTGCCGAAGTAGAAAATCCGGCTGTGTTCCAAGAAGCGGTCCACGATCGACGTGATGCGGATATTGTCGCTCACCCCCGGAAGTCCCGGCCGCAGCGCGCAGATGCCGCGACAAATGATGTCGATCCGCACCCCCGCCTGGCTGGCACGGTACAACGCCTGCACCACCGCTGGTTCCAGGAGACCGTTGATCTTGGCGATAATCCGCCCTCCCCGACCCGCGGTTTGATGCACGATCTCCTGGTCGATCTTTTCGATGAAAAAGGTCTGCATACGGCTCGGCGCGACGACGAGCTTCTTGAACTGCGGCAACTCACAGTAGCCGGTCAAGTAGTTAAACAGAGCCGACGCGTCGTCGCAAAAGTCAGGATTGCACGTGAAATAACCGAGATCGGTATAGACACGCGCCGTCTGCGGGTTGTAGTTGCCGGTCGCGAGATGCACGTAGCGGCGGATGCCGTCGTCCTCGCGGCGGACAACGAGCGAGACCTTGCAGTGCGTTTTCAAGCCGATGAAACCGAAAACGACATGTACGCCTGCCTTTTCCAACTCGCGCGACCACGCAATATTCCGTTCTTCATCCAGGCGGGCTTTCAATTCGATGACCGCCGTCACTTGTTTGCCGTTGTCCGCCGCCCGCTGCAACGCCTTGACCACCGGTGAATCGCTGCTCGTGCGGTAGAGCGTCTGTTTGATGGCCAGCACGCGCTCGTCGTCGGCCGCGGCGTCGATGAAATCAACGACATGGCTGAACGACTCATAAGGGTGGTGCAGCAGGATGTCGCGGCTGCGAATTGCCGTCCACGGGTCAGGCGCCTGCACGAACTCCGGCACCAGCTGCGTCACAAAATGGGGATCGCGCAACTGCGGGTAACCGGTTAGGCCATGAATCTGAAACAGCCCATTCAGGTCGATCAGACCTGGAATGCGGTACACGTCTTGCGGATCGAGATCCAGAGCATTGGTCAGGAACTGCTCGACCTCCGGCGGATCGTCAACATCGACTTCCAAGCGCACCGCCGCGCCGCGGCGCCGCTTGCGGATTTCTTCTTCGATGGTCTTGAGCAGATCCTCCACTTCATCGTCGTCAATCTCGTACTCGCTGTCGCGGGTGACGCGAAAGACGGTGGCTCCGAGGATTTCCATGCCGGGGAACAAGTCCGGCAGGTGCATGCGAATGACGGTTTCGAGCGGCACAAAAACATGGCCCTTGCCCGTGCCGTCCACACTCGTCGCCGACGCCTTCTCCGCCGCCAGGAACTGCGGGATGGGCAAGAGCTGCACGAACCGCGGCAACACCGCCGGCGCCTGCACGACCGCAAGCAATTTGTCCGGCTGACCCGGCCTTTGCAGCTGCACGGCAAGGTTGAGCGACTTGTTCGACAAGTGCGGGAAGCGATGGCCCGCGTCAATCGCGAGCGGCGTCAGCACGGGGAAAATCTGCTGGCGGAAAACTTCACGCAGGTGTTTCACTTCGGCTTCGGTCAAGTCTCGTAGGCCGCGGATGACAATTCCCTCACGTTCCAGCGCGGGCTGCACTTCCTCTTTCCAGATGCGATATTGCTCCGCCACAAGCTGCCGCACCAGTTGGCCGATGCGTTCCAATTGCTCGGTCGGCGGCATGCGATCCGCGCCGGACCCCTGCGCAATCCGTGCCTGCACCTTCTGCTGCAGACCGCCAACCCGCACCATGAAGAACTCATCGAGATTCGAGCTGAAGATTGCAAGGAACTTAAGGCGTTCAAGCAGTGGGACTTGCGGATCCTGAGCCTCTTCAAGCACGCGACGGTTGAACTCGAGCCAACTCAACTCGCGGTTGATGTAAAGGTTGGAGTCTTCCAGGTTGGTGAACGGCAGGACAGTGGGACCTTGCATCGCCGAATCTCCTCGGGCACGGGGGAGACCATTCTAGCAGAGGCGAATTGCCGCGACAGCGGGCAGACAAAGGTGACGGACGATCTTCATAATCCGGCGAGTTACGGGCGTTCCTATCCGCAATGTCGAGTGACGGCGCGCCCGACACCGCACCGCGGCAGTGGCGCTTGCGTGGGGATTGTTCGAGTGGCGCGTGCGGAACGTGAACAAATCGTTCATCCGGCTTTCCGCACTTGGCACGTCGGCCGTTGGGCTCATGGGGTTGGTCTTCCTTACGGGCGCCGCGCGCGTGGTCTCGTTTTGTCTCGCGATGCCGGCGTTAGGCGCGATGGCACGCCCGTTTGCGCAGCAACAGATTGGGATGGCGGATACGTCCGTCGCCAGCCTCGAGCAGGCGTTGGCGAAGAAAGACTGGAAAACCGCACGCGAACAGGCAGAGCAGGCTTTGGCCGCAATGACCCGACTTTCGACCGGGCCGGCAATTTCCTCATTGGTTCGAAACAACGATGTGGCCGCAATGGACGAGCTTCACACCAATTTGCGGACCGCCGCTACTTACCTCCGCAACGTGCAGCAGGCCATCAACCCAGGGGACTCGGACCGGACAGAAAAAGCCCTCAAGTTGTTTCATGTACATTTCGGGGCGATCGCAACCGTAGCAAGGGAACAGGCAAAGTGAATAACATGTGAAGGTCGTGCGCCGAGCACTTGCGATCGCCTCGCGCAGGGGGTATGCTTCGGTCCGTCGCTCGTTACCCCTGGGAGGCCGCCGTGCGAATCTTCACCTTCTGTCTGCTGATCCTGCTCACTTCCGTGGCCGTCGCCGCGCCGGAAGGCTACAAACTGCTTCAAACCATCCCCGTCCCCGGCGACGGCGGTTGGGACTATCTCATCGTGGACGAGGCCGCCCGCCGCGTGTACATCTCCCACGGCACGAAGGTCGATGTCCTCGACGCCGACAGCGGCGAGATCAAGGGCAAGATCGAAAACACCAAAGGCGTTCACGGCATCGCCCTCGCCCCAGACCTGGGCCGCGGCTTCACGAGCAACGGCCAGGCGAACACCGTCACGATCTTCGACCTCAAGACGCTGAAATCGCTCGGCGACGTGCCGACCGGCCGCAATCCCGACAGCATCATCTACGACCCGTCCACCAAGCGTGTGTTCGCGTTCAACGGCGGCAGCGCCAACGCCACGGTCATTGAAGCCGCGGACGGCAAAGTCGCCGGCACCATCGACGTCGGCGGCCGACCCGAATTCGCCGTCGCCGACGGCGCCGGCAACGTCTTCGTCAACATCGAAGACAAGGACGTTCTCCTCAAGATTGACGCCCGCGCGCTCAGCGTGCTGGAGAAATGGCAGCTCACCCCCGGCAAGACGCCGTCGAGCCTGGCGATAGACCTGAAAACGCACCGCCTCTTCGTCGGCTGCCGCAACAAGCTGCTCGTCGTCGTCAACGCCGAGAATGGCAAGGTTGTCGCCAATGCGCCGATTGGCCAGGGCGTAGACGCAGGCGCCTTCGATCCGGAAACCGGGTTGATCTTCGCTTCCTGCGGCGACGGCACCGTGACCGTCGTCCATGAAGACAGTCCGGACCAGTACACGGTCGTCGAAACGATGAAGACGAAGCCGCGCTCGAAAACGATGGCGCTCGACCGTAAGACGCACAAGCTGTTCCTGCCGTCGGCGGAATTCAAGGCCGCGGCAGGCGGCGGGCGTCCGTCCATGGCGCCGGGAAGTTTTGCGGTGCTGGTGTACGGCAAGTGAACCAATTCGGGCGAGCGGAAGCGTGAGCGACCGGAGTTTGATCCGCAAACTCCGGTCGTTGACGCTCTTGGCTCGCCGACGCACCAACTAGTCGCTCTTCTAGATATGGCAAAGCACGACCGGCCTTTTTTTCTTGGCGGAGCCGGCAAAGCAGTTGATCACGAATTCTTGCTGGAGGAAGCGGATTGCTACATCAACCGATTTGATGAAACCATTGACCTGAACGCCGTTGGCCCTTGGACTGAGCGCCATACGAAGTTGGCATGGAAGTACAAAGTCAATTCGGTTCACTTGAGCAATCAGTCACTCGGCGACCGCCGGCTCGCGGACTTGTTGGGTGAGCTGCCGGTACTTCGCAAGCTGGCGCTTTCGATCTATCTTCCAATTGAACTCACGGCACTCGGCCAGCTCTCCGAGTTGGAATGGTTGTGGATTGACTGTGGCATGGGTTGGAGAACGGCGGATCGCTTTCCCAGTGTTGATTTGTCGGGATTAGGCAAGCTTCGGCACGCCGACATTATGTTGTGCCGCCCGTTTGAATCCATCCTCCAGTGCATCGGGATTCAAGAACTGTCGATTAGGAACGAATCCGATGGACGATTGCGTGACCTCGATCTTTCTCATATGCCCAAGCTCCGAGAGCTTGAACTCAATCACTGCCCGAAACTTCGCACCCTCATTTTGCATCCCAAGGCGCACGTTCGTGCCTTGGATATCAGTCTCTGCGGCTCGTTCGAGCCGGATTGGCGCCGCATCGGTCCTGATTTGCGATACTTGGTCCTCGGCGGTCGGCTTTCCTTCCCTTTGGAGAACATTGTCCAAGCACCAAATCTGGAAGAGCTGCACACGCGCGAGATTCGCAAACTGCCTCCGCTCGGATTTCTACAGAAGCTGCCACGCCTTCAAACCGTATTCCTTTTTGCCGCGCCGCCCGGTCCAAATGTGTCACCCGAGGATCACGCGCTGATTGAACAGATTAACTCCCGAGCGAAGCGGCAGCGCACGCCGTAAACGGTGTCTGCTGTGTGTAACGGCTCTGTAACGTGAACCACGCCGCCGACTTTCCGATATTATCTCCGCTCTCTCCGCACGTCTCAGAATCGTAACACCGGCCCTTTGCCGCCGGTCGCTTGATTCCCGTTTGCAAGTCGGAGACACTGACATGAACCGCTTGCTCTGGTCGTTGCTGATCCTCTCGGCCCTGTTTCTAACCGCGTTGCCGCCCGGCCGTGCGGAAGGAGAGAAACCGCTGAAACCTAATTTGGACATGAACGCGGTCGTGCAGGGAAACAACGCCTTCGCCGGCGACCTCTACGCCCGCCTGGCGCGGAAGGACGGCAACCTCTTCTTCTCGCCGTACAGCATCTCCACCGCCCTCGCCATGACCTACGCCGGCGCTCAAGGCCAAACCGCCGAGCAGATGGCCCACACGCTGCACTACCCAGTCGAACGCGCGCGGCTCGATCCGGCGTTCGCAAACCTGATTCGCGCCTTGCAAGGGGACGGCACGCCGCGGAAGTTTCAGTTGAACACCGCCAATTCGCTGTGGGGGCAATCGGGTTACCACTTCAAGCCGCCCTTCCTTGATATCCTCCGCGACGACTACGCCGCCGGGCTGCGCGAGGTCGATTTCCACACCGCGGCCGAACCGGCCCGGCTGGCGATCAACCGCTGGGTCGAGCAGCAAACCCAAGACAAGATCAAAGACCTGATCGCTCCCGGCCTGCTCGGCCCGGCGACCCGCCTGGTCCTGGTCAACGCCATCTACTTCAAGGGCGCGTGGAGTGAAGCCTTTCGCAAGGAGAACACCAAGCCGGAAGATTTTCACCTCGCCGACCGCACGAACGTTACCGTGCCGATGATGCACAAGGTCGAAGGGCTCTCTTATTTCGACGAAGGCTCGTTCCAGATGGTGGAGCTGCCCTATCAAGGCGGCCAGCAGTCGACGCTGATCTTCCTGCCGAAAGACGCGAGCGGCCTGGCTGAATTCGAGAAAAAGCTGACCGCCCAAAACATGGACGCCTGGCGTACGAAGATGCAGCATTACATCGTCGATCTCGCCCTGCCCCGCTTCAAAATGACCGCGGAATTCGAGCTTTCGAAGACCCTCGCGTCCATGGGAATACCCCTCGCCTTCGATTCCAGCAAGGCGGATTTTTCGGGCATGACACAGGAAGAAAAACTGTGGATCGACGCCATCGTCCACAAGGCGTTCGTGGACGTGAACGAAGCCGGCACCGAAGCTGCCGCCGCCACGGCCGTCATGATGAAGGCGGCCGGCATCGCGCAAGCGATGAAGCGGGCGACGTTCAAGGCGGATCACCCGTTTGTGTTCGCGATTCGGGAAAATCAGACGGGGAGTGTGCTGTTTATGGGGCGGGTGGCGAAGCCACAGGGGTAGAGGCGAGAGCTGAAAATCGCGCGAAATCCGTTCCTTTGCAGAATCTGCTTGCTAGGCAAGCGCCGCCGCTTCCATAATGTTGCCGAACGCGATGCTGAAATCTCCGAAGCGGATGGAGCGCCGTTCGTGGCAAAGGTGAAAGCAGACCCGCAAGCCGTGGCATTTCAGGCGCTGGCCCGGGCGCTGCTCGATCCCGCGCCACGAGTGCTGCTTGGCACCAAGGCGAAACCGGGGGTCTTCGACAGTTCCACCGCGAAACCGGCGGCCCTGCTCTGTCTCGATCGCGGTTGGCTGGCAACGACCGGCGAGTTTGTAGGAAAAGGGAATTCACGCAAGGAACTTTATCGCATCACGCCGACCGGCATCCGTGCCGTCCTGGAAAACAGCGAACCCGTAAAGCTGCTCGACACAGCCGTCTCCTCCTTGCAGGAAGGCGCCGGTGAGCTGAAAGCCATTCGCGGTAAGATCGACCAACTGAGTGAGGCGTTTCTCCACCATAAGCAACTCGTGACCGCCCTACAGGAGCGCCTACGACCGCCTGACGTGGCGGGACTGCTCCAAACAAGCGCTCGCGCGGGCGCGGCCACAGCCCCGGCATCCGACTCCGAATGGCTGGCGGAAGCAGTACGCCATCTTGAGGAGTACCAACGGCGGCATCCCCTGGGACACTGTGCGCTCCCGGAGCTTTTCCACCGCGTCGCCGAGCCTCGTCGATTGACCATCGGTCAGTTTCACGATGGGGTGCGGCAGTTGGTCGAGCACGGCAAAGTGCGGCTACACCCCTTTACCGGCGCCGGCTATCAATTGCAGGAAGAACAGTACGCCCTGCTCGCAGGCCAAGAGATCAAGTACTATGCCCAACTCATTGCTCACGCTTGAAACCCCGGCGCCGGCTCCTGCGACGGAGCATGCCGGCCTGATGAGTTTTCTGCGAGGGAAGGACAACCCGTTCGACGTGTTCGTCGCCGCGCGCAAGCCGGAGGCCGACTTCGCGCGCGTTCATGTGCCCGACATTCACCAAGATATCGCCCGCGCCTTGAACGCCGTGGTGGAGCGCTACCGGCTACCCGGGCTGGAATGGGACAGCGACTTGCCCCGGTCCGGCGTGGTGGTCGTCGAAGGGAAACGCGGCATCGGCAAAACGCACATGGTCCATGCGTTGCAACGCCGCGCCGGCGATGGCCGGCCGTGCCTCGCGGTCACTCCCGTAATTTACGAGCCACAGCGTCCTTTTATGGAGTATCTGCTCCATCAGGTCGTGCGCCATCTGCAAAGCGAGGCGGACGAGCGCGCGCCCGGCACGCTGGAGCTGCTCGCCGACGCGTTCACGCGGCAGGCGCTCGTGCAAGCTCTCCGCGGCATGACGGAGATCGACTGGCTCGCTCGGGAAGCCGCCGCGGGCCGCTTCTGGCGCTACTTCTTCGGCGTCGGCGTCCGTCTTCGCGCCGAACGTCGTCGTCGGCTCATCCACGACCTGGAACAGGCCGGCGACCGAACGCTACGTGAGGTTTGCGCGGAGAACGAAGTGGATTTCCAACCCCTGCGGACGCTGGCCTTGCAACAGATCCGCAGTGAACCGAGCCATACCATCGCAGGCCAAATCCGCCGCGGCCTCTACGACCGCCTCGTCGGCCTGGCGTTCGGCGCGCCGCGCGAAACTGTGTACGATTTTCTCCTCGACGGCTACACGGAAGTCGATGCAAAGATCCAGCCGGCCCGCGAAACGCTGGTCGATGAGCTTTTTCAGGCGTTGCTTGAGCTGTGTCTCCTGGCCCGCTTGCCGATCATCTTTTTGTTCGACGCTCTCGAATCGTTGCTCGGCGACCCGCCGGACAAAGAGCTGTGCCATCCCTTCTTCAAGGGTCTCGCCGACGTGCTCGACTCGCACCGCGGCATTCCCTTTCTGCTGTTCGCGGAGATCGGCCACTGGCAGCAGTTGGAAAAGTCGATGATCAGCAGCTACGCCTTGCAACGCATTCAGCAAGGCGTCATTCGCGTGCCGGGCCACGGCAGCCTGAGCCGCATGCAGATGCCGAACGTCACGGCCGCACAGTTGCAGAAAATCGTCGCGTCGCGCATGCGCCCCTTGCTCCGCGAGTACTTTGAAGCCGACTCTTTCGACGCGCCGCCGATCTTTCCGCTCCGCGAAGAGGACCTCGAACGGATCGTTCGTTCGCCGGGTGAGGAACCGCCGTTGCGCCAGGCATTACAAGCGCTGCGCGATCGCTACGACGAGCGGCTCGGCAATCGCGTGGCGTTGGCGCCCGCCGCGCAGCCCAGCGCCGCCGTCGCCGAAGGCATGTTGATCGAGCCGCTCGAAGCGTGCTGGCAACGGGAACTCCGCAAGGCCCGGCAAATCCTTGAAGCCGGCTGCGGTGGGCAGGCCGATGAGTTGCACGCCGGACTCTTGAAGTGGTTGCAGTGCCTCATCGCGGACGGCGTCGCCAACGGCGCCGGCATGCCGGTCGCCGCCGCGAACGATCCGCAAGCCGGCGCCCATCCCACGTACGGCCAGATCACGAAGTGCCAGTGGCGCGCGGGAACGACAACGCGGGCACTCGGCATCGGCCTGCTCCTCGGCGAGAAACGGGCCATGCCGCGCGACCTGGAAACGAAACTAAAAATGATGGCCGGGCCGGTCCGCCCTGCCGACCTGCTCATCCTCCTGTGGCCGCGCGGCAGTGACCTCACGCCGCCGTATCACGAACACCTGCCGGCGGGAACGAGGGCCATGTGGGACCAGTTCGCCGCGAACGGCACAGGTCCGCGCGTGCAGTTGCGTGCCGTCGCGCCCGTTGACTTAGCACCCTGGCTCGCGCTGCCGAAGTGGTGGAACCAAATCGCCACCGAAACGCCGCACGCTTCCGCGTCGATCCTCAATCACTTTGTGGCCGAACAGACCGCGCCGCACCTGGCCTTCATTGCTCCGGAGAGCTGAACTCATGGTCCTGACCCTATCGACAAGTGCCGTCCCGCCGCCGCGCGAGCGTTGCGTCATTCCGCCCTGCCTCCAGCCGCGGGCGCCGCTCAGCTACGAATTGCGTGACGAACACGACCGCCGCATCGCCCCGACTCTGGTCGGCTACAAGCTCCGACGCGGCAAAACCTACCGCCTGCGCGTCGTCACGCAAGAGCAAACGGCCGCCGGTTGGCGCTTGCGCCTGGTCGCGCCGCGCAGCGTGGTCCATACACAAGCGCCGGATGAACCGGACGGCAACCGCCGCGCTCTCTCGTTCGATATTGGCTCGCCCTTGTCGCACGACTGGCTAAACCTGATTCGCAGCGAGGTGCGCTCCCTTCCCGTAACCCTTAACTTCGACAACGGCCGCGACCCCTATCACTTCGAGATCCCCGTGGTGTTGCTCGCCAGCCGATTCGTTCGCTTCGGCTCCTTTTTGGCGACCGCCCTGCTCTCGTTCCTCGCGGCCGGCATCTTCAAGGAAACGCCCTCCTTACCGAGTGCAACCAACCTCGGCCTGTTCGGCGGCGCTTGGGCGGCGATATTCCTGGGTTGCTTTGCGTGGGACCAGATCAAGTTCTATGGGCAGGCTTGTCAGCGGGTGGCGGCGTGCGCGGACCCGTCGATGACTTGAATGGTTGGAATCAAGTTCGACGACGAACCGCGAACCCATCCCGCGGCCGCCCTGTCTATCTCACCAAGCAGCCTGGCCGCAGCGACTGCCGGTTGGAGTACATCGGTTGCCGGTTCGAGTCCGGCCGCGCACCCTTTTTTCGCGGTGCGCGTAGCTCAATGGGTAGAGCAATGCGTCTGACCAATCCTTCGTCGCTCCGGCCTTGTGAAACAAGACCGACTGCCGTTTTGGAGTACATCTTAATTCGGAGGTTGTGGGTTCGAGTCCCGCCAGCGTCGCAAGACGCCGTAGCTCAATGGCAGAGCACCGGAACGACTCTGAACAAATCTTCGTCGGTCGCTTGAAAACACACCCGACTGCCGGTGCGGAGTACATCGGTACCTTCAGGTTCGAATCCTGACCGGCTCCTTTTCGGAGGGGTCGCGACTCTGCCCAAACTTCGTCGGGTTTTTGCTTTTTCGGTCCGACTGCCGGTGCGGAGTACATCCACCTGTACCGTGGCCAGGAGGCGGGAGCCTCCACGTACCGCGAGGTACGACCGCTCTGCCCAACTTTCGTCGGACCTTTTTTTCTGCATGAGGAGAAGCCGATGGCGAACAAGGGTCTGTTTGCAAGTCTGGCGAGCCTGCTGCCGCGCGCCGAGGCGCGCAATGAAGAGGGCGCTCCGGCCTACCGCCTGCCGCCGAAGCACGCGCTGGCCCAGCTCGCCGCCACCGGTTGCTTCAACGGCATTTTCTACGCGCACGCGGAAAACCAGCTCGCCACGCTGCTCGCGCTGGCGAACGCGGTGGACGACAATGTCTTCCTGGCGAAGCTGGCTCTCTACAGCCGCGAGCGCGCCTACATGAAGGACATGCCGGCGGCACTGTTGCTGCTCCTGTCGAAGCGTGACCGTGCCCTGTTCCGTCGAGTGTTCGACCGCGTGGTCGATAACGGCCGGTTCCTGCGCACGTTCTTCCAGATGCTCCGCTCGGGCCAGTTCGGCCGCAAGAGCCTGTCGTACGCGCCGCAGCGTGCCTGCCAGCGCTGGCTGAATGAAGCGAGCGTCAGCCGACTGCTTGCCGCGTCGATCGGCAACGACCCGAGCCTGCGCGACGTGCTTCGCCTGGCTCGCCCGACGCCGAAGGACGACGCCCGCCGCGCCCTCTTCGGCTGGCTGACGGACCGCCCGCTTGAGAAGTGGTCGCCCGCGACGGCGGACGACCTGCCGGAGGAAGTGCGAGCCCTCGACACCTACCGCAAGGCCGCCACGCCGGAGGAGCAGGTGCAGATTCTGGAGAACGCCCGCTTCCGCTGGGACCTGCTCGCCGATGCTGCGCGCGGCCCGCTCGTCTGGAAGGCCATCGCCCGCCAGATGGGTCCGCAGGCGCTGCGCATGAATCTGAACACGCTTCTGCGCCACGACGCCTTCGCGGATGCCGACGTGATCGATTTCGTCGCCGCGAAGATCGCCGATGCGGACGAAATCCGCGCGTCGCGCCAGTTCCCGTACCAGTACCTGGCGGCGTACCTGAACGCGGACACGAATCTGCCGCAGAAGATCAAGGCCGCCCTCGCTCAGGCGGCGGAGATCGCGTGCGGCAACGTGCCGGAGCTGCCGGAGCCCGTCGTCATCGGCCTGGACGTGTCGGGCTCGATGCAGTCGCCGATCACCGGCCGCCGCGGCCGCGGCGCCACCAGCCGAGTCCGCTGCGTGGACGTGGCGGCCCTATTCGCCGCCGCCATCCTCCGCCGCAACCCGGACAGCGTCCTGATTCCGTTCGACGACAAGACGCACCGGGTCACGGTCGATCCGCACGACACCATCCTGAGCCTGGCCACGCGCCTGGCCCAGTACGGCGGCGGCGGCACCGACTGCGCGCTGCCGCTGAAGGAAGCCGTCGCGCGCCACGGCAAGCGTCCGTTCGCCGGCTGCATCCTGGTCAGCGACATGGAAAGCTGGATCGGCGTCGGCCGCCACGGCTCGACCGGCGTCATGACCGCCTGGCAGTCGTTCGTCGTCCAGCAGGCCCGCCTGCACCCGCGCGGCGCGGCGGCCCCGAAGCTGGTGTGCATCGACCTCCAGCCCTATGCCACCACGCAGGCCCCCGACCGCTCGGACATCCTGAACATCGGCGGCTTCAGCGACGCAGTGTTCAACGTCGTGGCCGCCTTCCTGAGCGCGGACGAGGAGCGGTTTGTGCGGGAAGTGGAGGCGGTGGAGGTGTAGGGTAGTGAACGGGACGGGGATGGCGATGCTGTCTCCGTCCCAGTTTTTTCAGCCTATGGCCGTGATATAATCATGTTCGTTCCCAGTTGCGGAGAACGGACCATGCCCGTGCATGATTGGACGCGAGTCGAAGCAGGGATCTCTCACGCTTTCCACGTCGGCTGGGTGCCGGAAATCCAGAAGGCGCTAAACGGCGGCGTATTGCCGGAAGGGTACTACGCTCTCGCCGAACAGCACGCGGGCCGAGGGATTGCCGACGTGTTGACGCTCCACACCGGTGCGGAGTCGCGCGAGCCGACGCCCTGGCCGTCCGCGACGGGTGGAACTGCCGTTGCGGAAGGCCCGCCGCGCGTGCGTCGAAGACTAACGCTCCCATCCGGGCTGCTCGCTCGCCGGCGTACAGTCGCCATTCGGCATGTGAGCGGCCACCGCCTCGTGGCGCTCATCGAGATTCTGTCCCTTGCGAACAAGGATCGCGCAAGTCATCTCGACGACTTTGCGGCCAAAGCCGTCGCCGCGCTCGATGCAGGGATTCACGTTCTCGTCGTGGACCCGTTCCCGCCCGGTCCGCACGATCCGCAGGGCATTCACGGCGTGCTTCACCAGCGCCTTGAGGGCTCGGAAACGATCTACGATCTTCCCACCGAAGAACCGTTGACGCTTGCCAGCTACACCGCCGGCCCGCAACTCGACGTGTACCTGGAACACGTCGCCGTCGGCGCCGCCCTGCCGGAAATGCCGCTGTTTCTGCGGCCGGACCGGTATGTCAACGTGCCGCTGGAACCAACCTACCAGGCGGCGTATGAGGGGCTGCCGGGGTTTTGGCGCGGGGTGCTGGAGGGGCCGCCGCCAGCCGCGTGAATCGTTACGCCAGCTTCGAACACGGCAGCATTGTGTCGGACTTTCGATTCGTTGGTACAATTGGAGCAAGCTGAATACTTGGTCTCGATTCTTTCGAGAAGCAGGTCGGGTAGGCCTTATGAAGCTTGATTTCGCGTTTCTCGCCGACGCCGCGACGATCACGGACGACGGCCTCTTTGCCGTCGTTGGTGGCGGGTTCGACGTTCTCAAACCGCAGGCGTTTCCGGCAACCAAGTCTGCGATGGCCCTCGTCGGACGTGTTACGTTTCCGGCCGACGAGATGGGAAAGAGTTACCTTTTGCACGGAGAAATCATCGGTCCTGATGGGTGCGCTCTCCCGCCTGACATGTCGCCCGATATGTGGCTTTCTATTAAACCATTTCCACATCCTAGAAATCCCGAGCGGGGCAACTGGACCACCATTTGCCTCAATTACCAAGGAGTGTCTTTTCCGACTCCCGGCGTCTATTTTGTCCGGCTATCCCTCCGAACCCAGGATGCCGGCGCCGGCGGGTTCCAAATCCTCGGCCAGGTAAAAATAGAGGTTCTTCCGCTCGGAGGTTCGTCATGAGCCAGGCAGCCGTTTACGATCCACCGACGCGATTGCGTGCCTTCGGCAGTGGGATCGCACACACGAGCGCCGTCCGCATTTCCAAGAGACCCGATCGCTGCGGCGGGGATGCCTGCATTCGGGACAGCAGGATTCCGGTTTGGGTGCTCGTCAACTATCGCCGCCTGGGTGGATTGGATGCGGACCTGCTGCGCGATTATCCTTCCTTGACTCCGGCCGATCTCGACGCCGCGTGGGGATATGCCGCGGATCACGCAGCCGAGATCGACGGCGTCATTCGGGAGAACGAAAAAGGGGAAGGCGGAATTGCGGAGTGATCCCGGATGCTGCTCTACGCCGATGAGGATTTCCCCCTTGGGGCAGTCGCGGAACTGCGCCGGCTTGGTCATGATGTGCTGACGGCTCAAGAAGACAACCGACGGGCTGCGCCCGACCCTGACATTTTGGCCCGCGCCCACGCGCTCAATCGAGCGGTGCTCACGCACAACCGCCGTCATTACGAGCGCTTAGATCATCAAGGGACGGCGCACAGCGGAATTGTGACCGCGACACAAGACCCCAAGAATCCCGTTTCCTTGGCTTCGCGTATACATGCGGCGCTCGTCGGCCGTTCTCAAGGCAGATGGTGTATTCGAGTCAATCGTGGACAGAGACCCTGAACCCACCAGACCAGGACTAGGTGGATACATCGGCCGGATCGCAAACCAGCTACCACGGACGTAGCTCCGCGGGGTATTGGGACCACGGGCGCCCTTCTTCTCAACCTTGTTCGCGCGTCAATCGAGGAAGGCCACGTTCTTCATCGCCTTCGACTGCCCCTCGGTGTTCAGCACGACGCGGTGCCAGCCGTGGAGCGTGACCGTTCCGTGGTCGGCGTGTCGGACGCGACCCCGGACGTAAACGCCAGGATTGCGCCGCATTGGGCGCCAGCCCCAGCCCTTGGCCTTCGGGCTACGGGCGAGGATGGCCTTGTAAGGCGTCTCGGTGACGCCGTTGGGGTACCGGGAGCAGACGTAGACCGTCTCGCCGCCCGTGCGGTAGCAAGACTCGGCCCAATGGGGCTTGCTGCGGCTGCCCCGGCGCAGCGGCTCGTTCGGCAGGACCAGCTTCTCGTCCACGGCGAAGTCCCGGGCCGGCAGGAAGAACCACTCACCCTGGCGGACAAAAGCGGCGTTCTTGCGGCGATTGCGGGCCTTGGCCCGAAGGCACTTTTCCACCTGGGCGTTCAAGACTTCGACGGGCTTCAACGCTTCCTTGGCCTGACCGACGGTGCCGACCGGTGCGGACTCCGGAATGCCGGCGACGAACCAGTGGCGCTCGTCGTGGCCGCAGAGAAACTTGCTCTTGTCCTTACTCTCCCGGACGAGGAGGAGCAAATGGCGGTCCGCAGCCCGAAGGTCGAGGACCGCGATCTCGGCCTCCGCTCCCGGCCGGCGCACGACCTCGAAGAACTCGCCCTTGCGGTCGGCTCGCACATCCAGGGAAATGACTCCGGCCGTCCGATTGACACGGCCGGCGCCGTCGGCGATCTTAAGGCGTGCGCCGATCCGCCTGAACTTGGTATTCAAAAGGTTCGTGTCCATGGATGGGTGGACACCGCTGCCACAAGTGAGGTTCGCAGCGCTTTGCCGCTAATACGTCGCGTGACGAACGGCGACGGCCAGCGACGAACGGACAGCGCGCGTACGGCCCAGCCTTCTGAGTGACTTCACGCCCTCCATCGTCTTCTTCCGCGCCACCAACACCGGCGGCGAACAAACCTTCAGCCCGAATGCCCTCGCCAAAGAACCGGAGGCCGGCGCTGCCGCCGGATCTCCTGTTTCGCCCCGCCGCCGCCGCGCATGATGTCCCCCGCTTCACGCCCACAATTCATCCAAATCGAGATCGAGCCCGCCCATCCCAAAATACTTCTCCCGCCCTTTGATCCAATACCGATACGGTTTCGTCTTCGTGCCCGCGCCATCGCGCACGATTTTCGCGTCGTCGAGCGCATGCGTCAGCCAGCGGCCGACCGTCATGTCGGTCGGCTTGGGCGAGTCGTCCGGCCATTCGTCGAGGACGTCGCGGCGGGTCAGCTTCCGGCGGGCGTTGGCGAAGATGCGTTCGAGCGCGCCCCAGCAGTCGCCGAACGAGCGCTCGTCGTAGTCGCCGCGGCCCAGGTAGTCGGTGCCGTCGGCGTTCAACTCCAGGACAATGTGTCCCGGCGTTTCGGGATGGCGCGAGAACGCTTGCACACGACGCCGGCGGTCGCTCGGCTCGCCGCGCGTGTAGACGTGCATCTCCATGAGGATATCCACAAAGCCGGACAGGGCGCCGCTGCCGCGGGCGAGTTGGCCTTCGACTGCTTCTTTTTTGCGCGGATGGTGCAGGATGAGGACGCTCACCCCCTCGGCGGCCAGCCGTTGTAAGGGGAGCAAGGCGGCCATCATCACGCCGGAGTTGTTTTCGTTGCGGCTGGGGAGAAATGAAGCCAGAGGATCGATCACGACCAGGTCCAGCCCTTCGCGGCGACGCAGGTCGCACAGCGAATCAATCAGGGCGTTCCAGCGCTCCACCGTCGGTTGGCCGCGGAACGGGCGACAGAACCAGCGGACATGCCGGCCGAAATCGAGCGACTGACTGCGCCGCAGCCAGATGCCGGCGTGTTCCTCCGACACCACCGCCGCCGTCCCGGCCCGCACCGCGAGTCCGCCCAACGTTCCGCCTGCTTTCAACTTCGAGAGCAGGACCGAGAGCAACGTGGTTTTGCCCGATTTCCACTGGCTGGTCAGCAGCGTTACGTTCCCCTCGGCCAGGTAGCCGTGCCAAAGCCACTGCGTTTCGATCACAGCTGCGGCACGGAGATCATCGAGCGACTGCCCGAGAAATCCGGCATCCGCAACGGACAAGTGTTGTCCAACGGTCGCAACTTCTGCATCGGCAACGGCTTGTACACAAGTATCGCTCATGGCTCTGCTCCGAATGACTAACATCGAGATTGGAAATTGGTTGTTCGTGCCCTATTGGGGTGTTATGTTTGTTATTCATTTGTCCACTAGACCGACCGTAACAAAATCGCCAAGGGGAAGTCAAGGAGAGCAGTTGAAAATCTTGTCGAAGCCGCCGCTTGGGAGTTCCTTCATGCCTTCCGTCGTCTTCTTCCGCGCCGCCAATGTCGGCGGCCATCAAACTTTTCGGCCCAGCGCCCTCGCGAAAGAGCTGGCCGATCTTGATGTCGTCAACATTGGCGCCGCAGGCACTTTTGTTGTCCGCACGGCAATCGGCCAGGCAAAGCTGCGTGCCGAGATTCTCCGACGATTGCCGTTCAAGCCCGAGTTGATGATCTGTAGCGCACGCGAAGTGCTGGACTTAGCCGCAGCGGACCCCTTTGCGGACGAGGCATTCGATGACGATGTACGTCGGTGCGTCTGCGTCTTGGCGAAGCGGCCGCAAAAATTGCCGCCGTTGCCGTACACCCAGCCGCCGGGCGACCGCTGGCAAGTGAAACTCCTTGGCATCTTCGGCCGACTGGTGCCGAGCGCCTACCGGCGGTTGGGCGACAAGTTGCTGTACCCGAATGAAGTCGTCGAAAAGCAGCTTGGCATACCGGCGACCACACGGAATTGGGACACCATCGCCAAGATGTGCATGGTCCTGAAGGGCAAGTGAATGCAAGGGTCGCGCTGGCAGCCGATATGCCCACGCCGGTCTTTGACTGTTTGCGGTCTGCGGCGCTGCGGCGTGGGTACGGCGCAGCGGACGAGCACAGGTTCTCATGCTGTGCCCTTTCTCGCCGGGCGTTTTGGCTTCGTTCGTCTTGTGCCTCGGCCAAATGGCACTACAATACAGGCCATATGACAGCGACCAGCATCTTCGTTGGCGCGAATGCCGCTGACCTTTTCGGCGGGGCGGGAGTGCTTGGCCGGTTCAAGGAGCCCGCCGACCTGCAACATGCCATTCGCGAGGGTCTGCCCTACGCGGCGCTGGAGTCGCTGGGGGCGCTGCTGGGACTCGCCCACCGCGACCTTTTGGCCGTACTGGGAACCGCTCCGCGCACGCTGGCCCGGCGGAAGCGACAACGACGCCTCTCACCGCTCGAATCGGACCGGCTCTATCGGCTGGCGCACATCACGCAGCTCGCCGCGCAGACGCTCGGCAATATCGACCGGGCCCGGTCTTGGCTAGGCCGCGTCAATCGGGCCCTTGGCGGCCAGACCCCCCTCAGCGTGCTCGACACCGAGATCGGCGCGCGGCAGGTCGAGGAGGTCTTAACCCGCATCAATCATGGGATGTACGCATAAATGCGGCTGTGGCGACTCGCGCGAAAAGCGTTCGCGAAGAAACCGCTTAGCGGCGAAGGCGGGTTGTACGCCTCCGGCCGTTGGCACACGGCGCCGCGACACGTCGTCTACGCCTCGGAGTCCCTGGCGTTGGCCAGTCTGGAAGTTTTGGTGCATGTCGATCCGGACCTGGCGCCGCGCGATCTCATCGCAATCGAGCTCGACGTGCCCGCGCGCGTGGCTGTCGCCGAACTGACGCCCGCCGACTTGCCGAGGTCTTGGCGACGCCATCCGGCCCCGCGGTCGGTTCAGAAGCTGGGCGATGCCTGGCTCGACCAGCGCACCACGGCCGTGCTCCGCGTGCCGTCGGCCCTCGTGCCGAGAGAATCCAATTACTTGCTCAATCCTCTGCACGCCGACGCGCGGCGGTTCACGATCGTCGCCAAAATGCCCTTTGCCTTGGATCCCCGCCTCCTCGACCGTGGATAGGGCGACGACGAACGCGTTGCCGACCCTCCTGGAAACTTTTTCTCATGTTGTGCCATGCCCACGCCGCTCTCTGCCTGTTTGCGCTCTACGGCGCTGCGGCGTGGGCATGTCGCAGCCGACGGCGTCCCGGCTTGACCTTGTTCCGAAGCGTCGAACTTCGCACAATGCAAGGCGGAATTTCTCCTCAGCCGGGAGGTCATCATGCGTACGTCGCGTCGCTTCGCGCTTCTTGTTCCGCTGTGGGTCGTTTTCGCGGGGCAGATTTACGCAGCGGAATGGCCGGTCGCCCGCGGGCCGTCGCGCGAGCCGCAGCCGTATCGCTTCGACGCGGAGCTGTGGAAGCAGGCGCCGAAGGAGTTTCTCGACGACGCACCGGCCTGCGTCCTCTATTCCGGAACGAGCTATCTCGTCGAGGCCAACGGCGACACCGAGGCGATCACGCACGAGATCACGCGCTTCAGCGGCCGCAAGGCGATCGAGAAGCTTGGCGAATATCGCAACATCACGTTCGACCCGACATTTCAGAAATTGACGTTGAACGAGGCGTGCGTCCACAAGGCGAACGGTCGCCTTGTGCAGATCGAGCCGCAACACGTGCAGCTCCGCGACATGAGCACGGATTATCTCGTCTACGACCACGAGAAGCAGCTCATCATCTCATTCCCCAGCCTCGAGGTTGGCGACACGATTGAAGTGAAATGGACCGTGCGCGGGCAGCACCCGGAATACGCCGGCCATTTCTTCACAGTTTACAACTTCGGCGACGACAACACGCCCGTTCTGCGCGACGAGCTGCGCGTGCGTTTGGCGAAGACTCGGACGCTGAAGCACGCAGCGATTGGCGGCAAGATCGAGCCGACCGTGAGCGAGGAGGGCGATCAACGGTTATACGTATGGCGCGCCACAAACCGGCCGCGCTTGCCTCAGGATGAAAACCTCCCCTCGAAAGAGGAATTCCGGCTGCAAGTGTCGTGTTCGACGTTTTCCTCCTGGGACGAAATCGGCGCCTGGAAGCGTCAGCTCCGCGCCGCGTGCTGGGATTGCGCGCCGGAGATCAAGCCGATCGTGCAAGAAGTGACGCGCGATCTGCAGACGCCGCTCGAGAAAGTACGGGCATTAACGTATTGGGTGCGCCGGAACATTCGTTATGTGTCGGCGGGCGAGAAGCATGACTTCACGCCGCACACGCCGTCGGTGGTGTTCGCCAACCGCTTCGGCGATTGCAAAGACCAAAGTCAACTCCTCGCGGCGATGCTGCGCGACGCCGGCATCCCCGTCTCGCTCGTGACGCTCGGCACGCTGGACGACGGCCAAGTGCTTGAACAAGTACCGTCGCCGTGGGGCACGCACGCGATCCTGCTGGTCACGCTCGACGGTCAGGAGCACTGGATCGACACGACCCTGAGCGTGGGCGCCTGGGATTACCTGCCGCGGGACGACCGCGATCGGCTTTGCTACTTAATCGACGTGCCGGCAAAGCCCGGCGCGCCGCCCTGCCGGTTGGTGAGGACACCGAGGATCACGCGCGGCGACAACCGCATTGAGCAGGAAACCCACGTCCACGTCGGGGCCGACGGCTCCTCGCGCTGCGAGCGGACCAGCCTGTTCTACGGCGCCGCGGCCCTTCTGCAGCGCGAGCTGTGGCTGGAAGTGCCGCCGGGTGAACGCCGCCGTGGCGTCACCAACGAGTTGTTGGACGCCCATAGCCGAGCCCGGCTGGTACGGCTCGCCATCGACGAAAAGAAACTCAACGACTTCGATCAGCCGGTGGTGGCCCGCACGGTTTTTGACGTGCCGGCTCATTTCAGCGGCGACAGCGACCGCGAAGGGAGCGTGCAGGACAACAAGCTCTGGAGCAAACTGCTGTCGTTCAACCTGGATGAAGACCGAACCACGCCGCTCAATTTACTGACGCCGTTCGAGTCGCACCACCGCTTCATCGTCCATCTGCCGCCGGCGTATCGGGTCGATGATGCGCCGCGCGACTACGAATTCAAGTCGGAGTTCGGCGAGTTCACGCTGAAGGCGACCGCCGACAATCCACGGGAAATCGAAATCGACTGCCGCACGCGTTTGGACCAACCGCGGATTGATCCGAGCCGCCTGGAGGAGTTCCGGCGATTTCAGGACTCGGTCAGCAAACACTATCGCGTCTGGTTGACCTTGAAGCCGGCAACGACGTTGGAAGACGCCCCGGCCCTGGAAGCGCTCGTTGCGACGGCGCCGAGTGATGTGGCGTCGTCTACGATTCTTGCCAAGCTTTACGACAAGAACGATCGCAAAGGCGACGCCCGCCGCATCTTGGAACGGGTGCGGCATTATCGGCCGGACGACGCGTCGCTGTGGGAGTTGTCGGTTAGCGTCACCGACGACGCGAAGGAGAAGCACGCCCTCTATCGGGAAATGCTCCGCCGTTTCCCCGAAGAGCCGAAGTACGGCGTGGCGCTGGCTACCAGCCTGATCGACCACGGCAACGACGCCGAAGCGCGAACGGTTCTTGAAAAGCTGACAAACGCCGATACGCCGGCGATTGCCGCGGAAGTTTATTTCCAGCTCGCGCGCGGCGCTTTCCGGCAAAATCAACCGGCCAAGGCGCTCAAGCACCTGGAGAAAGCACACGAGACGGACGCGGAAACCGTTACGACCGCTGCCGCGCTCTACCTCAAAGGACAGATTCTCGAAAAGTTGAAGCAACCGGAGGAAGCCGCGGCCGCCTATGAAGAAGCGCTCGACGTTGACCCCGAGGCGGTGGAACCGCTCGCGGCGCTCATCACTCTCGAAATTCTGGCAGACCAGCGAACGGAAGCATTGGACGACGTGCGCCGCTTCACGGTGCTCGCCGGCACGGCGGACCAACTTCTTGCCGCCGCCGAGTTCTACTTGCGCCTCAAAAAGCTGGATGACGCCGCGGAACTTGCCACACGCGCTCAGAAGGAGCGGGCCGACGCACGCTCCGAGCGGCTGCTCGGACGGGTCGCCCTGGAACAGGGCAACTACGAACAGGCGGTCGCGCATTTAGAAAAGGCGGATGCCGACGCCGAGGTATTGGCGGGCTTGATCCGCGGTTCTCTGGCGAGTGGGGGTTTGCAAGACGCCGTTCGGTACGCGCGGCAGGCGGAGCCGTTGGCCAACTCGACCGAAGCATTGCGCCAACTCGTTCGTCGCACGCACGAACTGGAACGGCGGCGAACCCTCATCGTGAATCAGGTGCAAGTACCCGCGAAGAAAGCGGCGGCGCGCGAACGGGCGGCCGCGGCTCTCGTCTGCGCGGAATACGCCCAGACCGAGGGGTTGCCGGCGACCCAGATCGAGGGCCTCCTCAACACGGCGTTCGCGCAGAATGTTGAACTCGGACCGGCGTTCGCCTTGCGCGCGGCACTGGAGGTGGAGAAGGGACGGCTGATCAAGGCCCTCGCCGACGCGGAACGGGCGGTTGCGCTATGCCCGTTGGAAGCGCGCGGCTATTACGTTCGCGGCCGGGTGCGCCTGGAACGCGGCGCCGCCGGCGCTGAAGCCGATCTTGGCAAAGCGGTTGAATTAAGCAGCCACAAGGATGCCGCCGCCCTGCACTGGCTGGCCGCGGCGCTGGCGCAATCCGGCCGGGTCGCCGAGGCGCTTGAGGCGCAGCGCGAAGCTGTGCGACTCAAGCCACAGGACGAAGAGATCGCGGAACAGTTGCGGGAGTTGGAAAAAGTGCGAACGACGCGCCAATGAGCGCACCGCGGGCATGGCTCAACAAGTCAACGTTGGGAATCCGCGGGATAACAATGGCGGAGAGCGCCGAGAGGCTCGCGTCCGTGCCGTTGGAGATGCCCCATCCCTGGTTGACAATACGTGCTACTTCGACAGGGCCGTCGGCTGCACGGGCTGCGCGTCGCCGCCCTTCAGCGGCAACAGCTCTTGCCGGTAAATCGGCACGTCGCGCGGCGCCTCGATGCCCACGCGAATCTTGCCCCGGTCGATGTCCACGACCGTTATGCAAATGTTGTCGCCGATAATGATCTTCTCACCCAGTTTGCGGCTAAGGACCAGCATGTCGCTACTCTCCTTGAGCGAGGCCAAAAAAGGGCTCTGGAACTCTGAAGAAAAGTTCCAGACCCCTTTATTCGGCGTCTGGTAGTGTTCCCGCCGAAGTCTACGCTATGAATTCAGCGGAAGCGCATAAGCTGCCTGTTCTCCATCCGACAGCCGAGTTCAGCACTACGCACTTCCGGTACCAAAGCTAATTCGCGCGCCACGCGCGAAATCGGCTGGAGCGAAAAGCCCGCATAATCGTCACGGTTGTGCGCCATTCCCGCTGGATGAGATTGGGAAACCGTCTATCCACTTTATGTTCAATCTTGCACCAACCCGCGTCCCAGCATTGAACGGCTGTGGACAAACGGACAGTCACGGCGCGGGTGAGCGCACGCGCTGCGCGAGACCGATGAGAAAGTGCCAGATCACGAGCGCCGCCCACCGCGCGCTTTGTCCATCACGATCGAAGCGCGGGCTCACTTCCACAAGATCCAGGCTGGACCCCTGTGGCGAAAGCCCGACTGACAACGCTGCGTCAATTACCTGGAAACCGGACAAACCGTGCGGATTTGGGGCGCTCACACCAGGGACTTCCGCTTGTTGCACCACGTCCGCGTCGATGCTGACGTAGAACTGACAACCAATCCGGTGAAGCCGCTCTATTTCCGTGGCGACGCTGGTTCTGAGCGACGACATTACCTCACTGTGCCAACGAACGATGCCCCCGTGGTCGCGGACGTACCGCAGGTGCTCGCGGCTGAGGCTATGCGGTTGGGCCCCAAGACACGCGTAAGCTCCGTGACGGAGCGGCTGCGTCGGGTGCTCCATCGCCTGACGAAACGGGGAGCCACTGTGGCCCAGGCCATCGATACACGGACGCACGTCGAGATGGGCGTCGATATTGAGGATGCCGACCGGCCTCCGAGCGGCGACATAACCGAGGTAGTGGCCATAGGCGGTTTCGTGTCCACCGCCAAGGACGATGGGAACGGCGCCGCACTGAAGGATCGCGCCAACGACCTCTCCCAAAGCCTGCTGGGAGTCCTCCAACCCTCCGGTAATCCGGATGTTGCCCGCGTCCAGAGGCGGTTCAATGGACAGGTCCGTGCCGAACTGCGCGTTCCAGGGAGTGAGGCGGTACAACCACCGGCGAATTTCGGTCGGGCCCTCTGCCGCGCCTTCCCGGCCGCCGTTGCGGCGAACGCCGTCGTCCTGAGGAAAGCCGACGAGCACAGCTCGGCCGGGACGTATGGCCGCCCCGGCGCCGCGCCAAAATTCAACGACTTCACCCAAACGCGGATCGTCTGCTCGGTGAGGAAGATCAACGGGGGCTTCAACCGGTTCAAGCCGCGTAAACCACGCGGCCGCGTTTGATGACGCGCCAGACATGATTGACCCCGAAATGGTAGAACAGGTGGCGGTAATCCGGCACGTCGAAGATGACGAGGTCCGCCTGCTTGCCGACCTCGATGGATCCAATCCGATCGCTGAGCCCCAACGCCGCCGCCGCGTTCATCGTAAGCGCGCTGACCACTTCGTGCGGCAGCATTTTCATCTGCGTGCAGGCCATCGCGCCGATCAGAGGGAGATTCTCCGTTGGGCAGGTTCCGGGATTGCAGTCGCTCGCCAGCGCCACGCGGACGCCACGCTCGATGAGCTTGCGAGCCGGTGCGTAGGGTAGGCCAAGAAAGAACGCCGTCCCCGGCAACAGCGTCGCGACCGTGCCGGACTTGGCGAGAGCGTCTATCCCCGCATCCGTGATGCAGAGTAGGTGATCGGCCGAGACCGCGCCCAGTTTAGCGGCTAATTCCGCCCCACCGAGCGGCGTCAGCTCATCGGCATGTAACTTCAGACCCAGGCCGAGATCGCGCGCTCGATTCAGAATTCGCTCCGACTCCGCGAGATCGAACACGCCGGTTTCACAGAATACGTCGCAGAATTGGGCCAGTTTCTGGCGGGCGATCTCCGGCAGCATTTCGTCGATGAGGAGCCGCAAATAGCCGTCGCGATTGCTGCGATACTCCGGCGGCACGGCGTGGGCGCCGAGAAAGGTCGGCACCAGCTCCCACGGCCCTTCTTCGTTTAATTCCGCGATCGCTTCAAGGCACTTGATCTCGTCGGCCAACGTCAGGCCGTAGCCGCTTTTGACCTCAACCGTCGTGACGCCGAAGGACAGCATCCGTTGCAGCCGCGGCCGGGCGAGGGCTTTCAATTCTGCTTTGGACGATCGCCGAACACGCTCGACGGTGGCGTTGATGCCGCCGCCCTTGGCGGCAATCTGCTGGTACGTTGCTCCGTTCAGGCGTTGCTCAAATTCATCTTCGCGAGTGCCGGCGAAGAGGAGGTGCGTGTGGCTGTCGATGAAGCCGGGAAGGACGACTTTACCCGGGACGTACATGAGATTCGTCGCGTTATGAAAGACCGACAGCTCGGCGGCGGAGCCAACCGCCGTGATCGAACCGTCTTGGGTGACCACGCCGCCGTCACGGACAACCGCCATTTGCGGCAACGGGCTGCAATCCTTCGCGTGTTCGCGTATCGCAGCCACACACAGAAGTTCGCCGGCGCCACGAATGACGAGTGAGATGGTCACATCAACTCATTTTGCGCGTCGGCAATCACCGCGTCCAAGAGACCCGCGCGGACGTGCAACGTCGTTCGCTTGGGAATGGCTTTGAGGAGGCCAACGACTTGCTTTTGAGTCTTGAGCCCACGCCGAATGGCACGTAGGAGAATGCCCAGCGTGCCATGCACCTCGTGACCAAGCCGGTCAGCCGCCCGCCGAGCTGCATCATCATCGGTCAGCAACACAGCGCTGGGAAACCGCTGGAGCAGGCGCAACGCAGCCTGCTCTCCCGCGTGAAGCTGCAAGCTCAAAATGAGCGCGGTCAGTGCCGGGTTCGGCTCTGGGAGTTCACTCACACGTGTTAACGGAACTCGCGGGTGGCGCAATGCACCAGGCCGATGATGCTTCACTTCCTCCCATACTGCAGCCGGCACATATACCGCTGGGAAGTCTGCCATGAGCGTAAGGCACCGCAATTCGTGCAAGTGAATAAGAGGCCCCGCATCAGACACGATGGCAGCGCTCGCATCACCTGCCTCCACGCAACCCCCACTTCACGTCGTCGAGGATGTGTTTCTCCATTAGCTCCGGCGTATGCGTGTCCACAAAGCGGCGCAAGGCGTCGTTGATGATTTCTTCGCGATTGGGGAACCAGCCTTCGTTGACCAAACGCTCGATCTTCTCGTAAACCTCTTCAGCGATATGGGCGTGAATCGTCTTCTGCCGCTGACCAATAGGCCGACGCCGCTTCTTCGAGGTATTTCGCGTTACCTGCGTTGCCACACTCTTTTTGACCATTTTTGCCCTCCCTCTCAGTAATTCAAGTCCGGCACCCGTACCCCTCGCTCCTCCGCACACCGCACCGCCTCATCATACCCCGCGTCTACATGCCGCAACACGCCCGTCGCCGGGTCGCTGGTCAGCACCATTTCCAGGCGGCGCGCTGCTTCATCACTGCCGTCCGCGACGACGACCATCCCGGCATGAAGGCTATAGCCGATGCCGACGCCGCCGCCGTGGTGGACGCTGACCCAGCCGGCGCCGCAGGAGGTGTTGATGAGGGCGTTGAGCACCGGCCAGTCAGCAATGGCGTCGGAGCCGTCTTTCATGTTCTCGGTCTCGCGATTCGGCGAGGCGACCGAGCCCGCATCCAAATGATCGCGGCCGATGACGATCGGGGCTCTCAATTCGCCGCGACGGACCATCTCGTTAAAGCGTAAGCCGAGCTTCGCCCGCTCGCCGTAGCCCAACCAACAAATGCGAGCCGGCAAGCCCTGAAAATGCACTTTCTCGTGCGCCAATCGAATCCAGCGGGCGAGCGATTCATCTTCGGGAAAAGTATCGAGGACGGCCTGATCGGTGCGATAGATGTCTTCGGGATCGCCGGAGAGAGCGGCCCACCGGAATGGTCCGCGACCTTTGCAAAATTGCGGCCGGATGTACTCCGGGATGAAACCGGGGATGTCGAAGGCGTCGTCAACACCAGCTTCAACCGCCTGCGCGCGGATATTGTTGCCGTAATCGAACGTCACGGCGCCGCGCTGCTTCATCTCCAGCATGGCACGGACCTGGATGCCGATGGATTCAACGGCGCGGCGGACGTATTCGTCCGGATCATCGCGGCGAAGGGCGTCGAGATTCTCATCGTCCGAGCGCTTGACCGGGACGTAGCCGTTCAACGTGTCGTGGGCCGAGGTTTGATCGGTGAGCACGTCAGGGACCACGCCCCGACGCACCAATTCGGGCAGAACCCCCGCCTGATTGCCCACGAGCCCGACGGATAATGCTCGTCGTTGCCCTTTGGCGTCCATTACGAGCGCAAGCGCCTCGTCTAAATCATTGGCCAGCCGGTCCAGATAACCGGTCTTCAACCGACGTTCGATCCGCGCGGGATTCACGTCCACACCAAGAAACACGGCGCCGTTCATCGTTGCAGCAAGTGGCTGAGCGCCGCCCATGCCGCCGAGGCCGGCGGTAACAACCAACCGGCCGGCGAGGGGTCCCTCGCTCGCGCTTCGGACTCCGAAGTGCTTGCGGCCGCATGCGGCGAACGTTTCATAGGTGCCCTGCAAGATGCCCTGCGTGCCGATGTAAATCCAACTCCCTGCCGTCATCTGGCCATACATCGTCAGGCCCATCGCTTCGAGCCGGCGGAATTCTTCCCACGTCGCCCATTTCGGGACGAGCAGGCTGTTGGCGATCAACACGCGCGGGGCCAGCTCGTGCGTGCGGATGACGCCAACCGGTTTGCCGGATTGTACGAGCAGCGTTTCGTCATTCTCTAGCTTGCGAAGTGTAGCGACGATGCAGTCGAAATCTTCCCACGTGCGCGCCGCCTTGCCGCTGCCGCCGTAGACCACGAGCCGATCCGGGTCTTCCGCCACCTCGGGATCGAGGTTGTTCATCAACATGCGCAGGGCGGCTTCCTGAATCCATCCTTTGCACGATCGTTGCGGGCCGCGTGGGGCGCGGACGACACGTGGGCCGGCGAGAGTGGCGGTGGACATCGTACTCCTCCGAAATGACGTGCTTGTATTATAGCCGTATGACGCGCCATGCCCGAAACACTGCGACCCTTGAATTAACCGGCGACGGCTTCACCCTGGACGATGCCGAGCGCGTGTTGCACGGGCACGTCGAGCAACTAACGCTCGCAGCGGCGGCGCGGAAACGAGTGATCCGTGCCAGAACTTGCCTCGAAGAGCTATTGGCGACCGGCGCCACGATCTACGGCGTCAACACCGGCTTCGGTAAGTTGTCCAATCAACGCATCGAGGCGGAAGAGGTGCTGGCTCTTCAAGAGAACCTGCTGCGCAGCCACGCCGTCGGCATGGGCTCGCTTTTGAGCATTCCCATCAGCCGCCTCGCGCTCGTGCTTCGCATTCAGGCGCTGGTGAAAGGACATTCCGGCGTTACGACGGAGTTGATCGAAACGCTGATCGAGATGTATAACCGCGGCGTTGTGCCCGCAATTCCGGAGCAGGGCAGCGTCGGCGCCAGCGGCGACCTGGCCCCGCTCGCACACTTGGCCTTGGTCGTCATGGGCGAAGGTCACGCCTTTGTGACAAAACCGAGCGTGACGGCGGCCCGCCCGAAAGCCCTTAGCGGCCGAGCCGCCCTGCGTCGCGTTCACCTCAAGCCGCATCGTCCGCAAGCGAAGGAGGGTCTCTCCCTCATCAACGGTACGCAGATCAGCACCGCAATCCTCGCGGAGGCGCTGATTCGTGCTCGGCACTTGACGAAGATCGCCGACATCGCCGGCGCGCTCACAATCGAGGCGACGAAAAGCTCCAAGAAGCCATTCGATTCGCGCATCCAGGAAATCCGCCCGCATCCGGGCCAGATCGCGTGTGCCGCCAACCTTCGCCGGCTGCTGGCACAGAGTGAGATCATGTCGTCGCACGCCGACTGTTCCAAGGTGCAAGACGCGTACAGCCTCCGTTGCATGCCGCAAGTCCACGGCACGCTGCGGGACGCGGTCGCCCATGTGACGCGGGTCGTCGAAATTGAAATGAACTCTGCGACCGACAATCCGCTCGTCTTTCCCGATACAAAGGAAGTATTGTCCGGCGGCAACTTCCACGCGCAGCCGATTGCGCTTGCCGCGGATCATCTCGCCGCTTCGGTCGCGGATTTATCGAGCATTAGCGAGCGCCGCGTCGAGAACCTCGTGAATCCAGACCTTAGCGGCCTGCCCAGCTTTCTCACGCCGCATCCGGGTCTCAATTCCGGCATGATGCTCGTGCAGGTTCTCGCGGCGGCGCTCGTATCGGAGAACAAGGCGATGGCGTTCCCCGCGAGCGTCGATTCCATTCCCACCTCGGCCAACCGCGAAGATCACGTTTCGATGAGCACGACCGCGGCGCGCAAATGCCGTACCATTGTGACGAACGCAACCCGCGTGCTGGCGTGTGAGCTGCTCTGTGCCGCTCAAGGGTTGGAGTTCCATCGCCCACTGCGTGCCGGCCGCGGCGCAGAGGCGGCGTATCAACATCTCCGCGAACACGTCCGCCCGCTCGGCCGCGATCGCACGCTGCATCGCGATCTTGAAGCGGTGGAACGGCTGATCCGCTCGGGCAGCCTGCTCACCGCGGTGGAGAATACATGCGGATCTCTGGCGTAATGTCTGAGTTGCGAGAATTCGCTGGTTGACTCTGCCATCGCCCCGGTTATGATGAACGCATCTTCTCCTCGCCCTTCGCCCCTTTGCCTTGGAAAGCCATTCCGAAGCCGGCCGATTGCTCCCGCCGCTGGTGTGCCGGATGCTGCTTTCGCGATCCCCCTCACCCTACCCTATCCCCCGTCGCGGGGGATAGGGTAGGGTGAGGGGCGAAGGACCCCCGCATGACGGCCAGTGACCCCGCCGCGGATATTCGCGTGTTGCGCGAGCCGACCGTTTATCTCGTTGGCCGACAGACGATCAACGATTCGGAACTCAATCGCTTTCTCGCCGACAATGGCGTGAGCTGGCAATCCGATACCGAAGTCGCGGGCGAGTACCTGGCCGAGACCGCCGGCCGCGTTTGCTACATGAGTTTCGCCAAGCCGCGGCCCGGCGGCAACAAGGTTTATTTGGAGCACATTCTGGATGTCGGCCACGGCTCGGTGCTGGAACACGCCGTCTGGAACTTCCTGTTCACCGGCGTGAGCCGCTCGCTGACGCACGAGTTGATTCGCCACCGGGCCGGCTTTGGCTACAGCCAGCTGAGTCAGCGGTACGTCGATGAATCGGTCGCGGAATATGTGGTGCCTGATTGCATCGCCGCAAACTCGGACTTGCACCAGATTTGGCTCGACGCCGTCGCCCACAGCCATCGCGCTTACATGAAGTTGACCGAAGGCCTGATGAACGCCTTCAAGGACGAACCCGACAAGACGCAGCGCCGCAAGCTCGCCCGGCAGGCGGCCCGCAGCGTGCTGCCCAACGCGACAGAGACGAAGATCTTCGTCACCGCCAACGCCCGCGCCCTGCGGCACTTCATCGAGCTGCGCGGCAGCCGCTACGCCGAGACCGAAATTCGGCAGCTCGCCGTCAAGGTGCTTGAGATCATGAAGAACGAAGCCCCGAACCTCTTCGGCGACTATCAGCTCGTGCCCCTGCCCGACGGCACTTTTGAGGCGACGACGACGCATCGGAAAGTATGACTCTCCTCCGTCCGTAGTCAGTCGTCTGTTGTCCGTGGTCCGTTGTTCGTTGCGACTTGACCACTGACGACTGACCACTGACACCAATGAGTCATTCGTCCGTTGTCCGTGGTCCGTTGTTCGTTGCGACTGACCACTGACGACTGACGACTGACAACTGACAACTATGAATCCTGACCAATCCGCACTTGGCGTTCTAGAGCTGCATCCCAAGGGATTCGGCTTCCTTCGCAACGCGGCCCGCAACTACGTCGCGCAGCCGGGCGACGCTTACGTTCCGGAGCCATTGATCCGCAAACATCATCTGCAAGAAGGACTGTTGCTCGGCGGCCCCGTCGAGCCGCCGCGGAAAGGAAGCGGCCCGCGCCTCGCCCGCGTGGAGCAGATCGAAGGACTGGCGCCGGACAAGTACGCCACGCGGACGTTCGACAACCTCACGGCGATCGATCCGCACGAGCAGATCGTCCTCGAAACCGGCCCCGAGCCGTTGACCACGCGCGTGATGGACCTGCTGACGCCGATCGGCAAAGGCCAGCGCGGCCTGATCGTCGCCCCGCCGCGCACCGGCAAGACGATCCTCCTTCAGCACATCGCTCAAGCCGTGACGATCAATCATCCGGAAATGCATTTGATGATGCTGCTCATCGACGAGCGGCCCGAGGAAGTGACCGAAATGCGTCGGACCGTGAAAGGCGAGGTCATCGCCAGCAGCTCCGACCGCGACGCCGTCGCCCACGTCCGCCTCGCCGAGTTGGTCGTCGAGCGCGCCAAGCGTCTCGCGGAACAAGGGAAACAGTCGTTCGTGCTGCTCGACAGCATCACTCGGCTGGCGCGGGCCTACAACCGCAACGTCGGCAACAGCGGCCGCACCCTCTCCGGCGGCATCGATAGCCGGGCGATGGAGGTGCCGCGCCGCCTGTTCGGCGCCGCCCGCGTCTTCGAGGAAGGCGGCTCCGTCACCGTCATCGCCACCGCCCTCATCGACACCGGCAGCCGCATGGACGACTACATCTTTCAGGAGTTCAAAGGCACCGGCAACATGGAGCTGGTCCTCGAACGCAAGCTCGCCGACCGCCGCATCTACCCCGCCATCGACATCACGCAGTCCGGCACCCGCAAGGAAGAACGCATCATGAAGCCAGAAGTGCTGAAAGGCGTCACCCTCCTCCGCCGCAGTCTGACCCAGCTCAAACCGGTGGAGGCGATGGAATCTCTGGTGAAGCAGCTCGCGAAATACCCGTCGAATGCGGCGTTTATTGAGAAGGTGAGCACGTTTATACGGTGAGACATTGCTACGTGATCGCGCCGTCCGAATCCAATCGCTTTTCCGATTCGGCCCCTTACCGCAACTTTCGTCGAAGTCCTACAGCAACTGGCTCCGGTTTTCACGGCGCCGACCTTTCAGACGATTGTGCAAATCGTCACCGGTTGGATTCTCTCGCAACGGCGCCGTTATGTGACCGAGGTCATCTTCTCCGGCGGCAACGTCGACAACGGCCGTTGGTCACGCTTCCATCGTTTCTTCAGCCATACCGCCTGGGACCTCGATGTGTTGTCGTTGTTCATCGCCAAGCTCGTCGTCCGCATCCTGGCTCCCGGCGCCACATTGCTGTGGGCCGTTCTTCCAGCTCCGCCACGGCGTCTTGCCGAACACCATCCGCGCGGTTACGCTCAGCATTCATGAAGGAAGTCACGCAAATTCTGTCCGCGGTCGAACAAGGCGATCCGCGCGCTGCCGAGCAGCTCCTCCCTTTGGTTTACAACGAGCTGCGCAAGCTCGCGGCTTCGAAGTTAGCGGCGGAAAAGCCCGGCCAAACGCTCCAAGCCACAGCTTTGGTTCACGAGGCGTATCTGCGGCTCGTCGATGTCGAGAAAGCGCAACACTGGGAGAGCCGTGGCCATTTCTTCGCTGCCGCGGCAGAAGCGATGCGCCGCGTGCTGATCGACAGCGCACGACGGCGCACCAGCCAGCGGCGCGGCGGCAAGGCCGAACGGCACTCGCTGGTGGGCCTCGAAGCCGCCGCCCCGGCTTCCGACGACGAGCTGCTGGCCGTCAATGAAGCGCTCGAAAGGCTGCAAAAAATCGCTCCGGCCAAGGCGGAGCTGGTGAAGCTACGCTATTTCGGTGGACTCACGATTCCAGAGTCCGCCCAGGCCCTGGGGATTGCTGTCACAACCGCCAACCGCTACTGGGCCTACGCCCGCGCCTGGCTCCACGAAGACCTGGCAACGGGCGGCACTTCTGCCGCGGATTAACCTTTCTTGCAACAAATCGGATGCCCCCCTGGTACGATTCGACCACGGATTCCGCATTGAGTATTGACCCGAATGCGGGGAGAACCCGACATGACAGAGACTCGCACCCAGGAAGAAGCCATTTTCGTCGCCGCTTTGGAAATCGGCGCGGCCGAACAGCGGTGCGCCTATCTGGACAAGGCCTGTGGCGATCAACCAGAGTTGAGGCGACGCGTAGAGGCCCTTCTGCGCCGGGCGTCCGAAGCGGCCGGACCACTCGACCGGCCTGGTTTCAACAGGGTGGCAGCCGACGACCAGTCCATGGCCGAGCAGCCGGGCGCCGTCATCGGCCCCTACAAGCTGCTGGAACAGATCGGCGAAGGCGGCATGGGGCTGGTTTTCATGGCGGAGCAGCTCCGGCCGGTGCGCCGCCGCGTCGCCCTCAAGGTCCTGAAGCCCGGCATGGATACGCGGCAGGTCGTCGCCCGCTTCGAGCAGGAGCGCCAGGCCCTGGCTCTCATGGACCACTCGCATATTGCCAAGATCTTCGATGCTGGCACGACCGAGTCCGGCCGTCCGTTCTTCGTGATGGAGTTGGTCCGGGGCGTGCCGATCACGGAGTTCTGCGACCAGCGCCGGCTCACCACCCGCCAGCGGCTGGAATTGTTCTTCACCGTCTGTCAGGCGGTGCAGCACGCGCACCAGAAGGGCATCATTCACCGCGACCTCAAGCCCTCCAACGTCCTGGTCACGCTGCACGACACGGTCGCCGTGCCCAAGATCATCGACTTTGGCATCGCCAAGGCCACCACCCAGCCGCTGACCGAGCGGACGCTGTTCACGCACTTCGCGCAGATGATCGGCACGCCGCTGTACATGAGCCCTGAGCAGGCGGAGATGAACGGCCTGGACGTGGACACGCGCAGCGATGTTTACGCCCTCGGCGTGCTGCTCTACGAGCTGTTGACCGGGACGACGCCGTTCGCGGGCGAGGCGTTTCGGCGGGGCGGCCTGGACGAGATGCGGCGGATGATCCGGGAGGAGGAGCCGCCGACGCCGAGCCAGCGCCTTAATACGCTGGACGCCCGGGCTTGCTCGACGGTCTCGGAGCGGCGGGGCGTGGACGGGCGACGGCTGCGGCTGCTGCTGCGCGGCGAATTGGACTGGATCGTGATGAAGTCGCTGGAGAAGGACCGCAATCGGCGTTACGAGTCGGTCAGCGCGTTTGCTGCCGACGTGCAACGATTCCTGAGCGACGAGCCGGTGCTTGCGTGCCCGCCGTCGGCCGCGTATCGGCTGCGGAAGTACATGCACCGAAACCGGCGGGTGCTGCTGACGGCTGGGATAATCGCGGTGGCCCTGGTGGCCGCCACGGCGGTGAGCACCTGGCAAGCTGTCGAGGCCCTAGAGGCCAAGGGCCAGGCCGAGGCCGACCGGGATCGGGCGAAGACCGCCGAAATGCGGGCGACGGCGATTAGTGACTTCCTCCAGGGGGACCTCCTCCGCCAGGTGAACACCGAGGTGCAGAGGAGCGGTGGCTTCACCCCGAACCCGAACCTGACAGTGAAAGAGGCGCTCGACCGCGCTGCCGCGAAGATTGGAGAGCGGTTCCACGATCAGCCGTTGGTGGAAGCCGCGATCCGCAGAGCAATCGGCCAAGCCTACAATAGTGTCTGCAACCCTCAGGTTGGAGCAAAGCACCTGGAACGGGCGGTGGAACTTTGCCAGGCCCACCTGGGCCCGGACCATCCGGAAACGCTCGCCACGGCCTTCAGCCTGGCCGAAACTTACCAGTGGTATCGGCACCCAGACGCCATCGCCTTATTCGACCAAGTCTTGAAGAAACGACAAGCGATACTCGGCCTCGACCACGAAGTGACGCTCATGTCCATGAACAGCATGGGCGAGGCCTGTCGGAAAGCCGGGCTGTTGGAGAGAGCTGCCCTCTTGATCGCAGAGGCGCTGGAGAGGAAGAAGGCCGCACTCGGCCCGGACGACCCCTCGACTGCCAATAGCGTGCATGATCTCGGTCTGGTTTATCGGGATTTGGGCCGATACCCGGAAGCGATTGCCCTGCTTGAGCAAGCCACCAATAAGCTGGCCGTCTCGTGCGGTCCCGACAATGCCAACACCCGCTACAGCAAAGAGAATCTGGCGGGGCTTTACCAGAGTGCCGGGCAACTAGACCTGGCCGATCGGCTACTGCGCGAAATCATCCAGCAGACTGGGACAAAGGACGGTTACCTACTGGGGGGAAGTTATTCCGCTCACTGGCGCAACATTCTGGGTCAGAACCTGTTGATACAAAGGAAGCCGTCCGAGGCCGAGTCGGTTTTGCGCGAGTCGCTGGCGATTCTCGACAAGAAGAACGCCAGGGGCGCGGAATGGGCCCACGTTCAGACCCTCCTGGGTGAAGCGCTCATGGAGCAGCACCAATACGCCAATGCAGAGCCTTTCCTCCTGCAAGGGTACGAGGTAATGAAGCAGGAGGTTGAACAGCGACCCGATTGGAAGCCACGGCTGAACGAAGCGGGCGAACGAATCGTCCGCTTCTACGACGTGACCGGGCAGTCAGAGAAGGCTCGCGCGTGGCGGGAGAAGGTGCAATCTCCCGCCGGTCAGAACTGACAAGCAATCGAAAGCAAACTGAAATCCACAGGGCTGATGCGGTTCGCTACCAAGCAGAAGCCGCACCCGCCCGGCATCGCCCCGGCGCTCGGTCTGCGCGCCCAGCTTATGGAAACAAGATCGTGAAGCCTTCTTGGGTGAAATGATGATCGTTCGTCAACACCTCGGAAACGCCAAGCGCTCGCAGCGCGACCATCGAGCGTCAGTCGGTGAGGCTGTAGCCTTTGTCGGGCCGCGCTTCGTAGAGCGCGAGGGCGGCGTCGAAATCTGCACGGGTTTGAGACAGCACCATGACGTTCGGATCGTTGCGGATGTCGTGAACCGTTGCGGCAGCATAGGCCCGAACGGCCCGCCCGGCGCCCGCCAAGGCGTTGAGGAACTCCGTGAGAACTTCGTCGGTAGTGATGATTCTGGTCGATGCATGGGCCGCCGCCCACTGCGACACGGCAACGTGCCACGCATCGCGCGGCCTGACCAGGGCGAGCCAATAAAAAGTGTCGGCGCAGACGGTGGGCAGCATGGGCGCATCACTCCGGTCGCTTCGGGGTTCCGTACAAGTAGTGATCGTGTTGCGAAGCAAGATCGTCCGGCAAGGCGTCCAGGACTCCCGGCGGCAACGCGCTGGCGCGGGCCGCGATTCGTTCGGCCAGGGTAAGACGCGGCGGCTCCACGGTGATGGTTACTCGCTCGTGTTCCTTAAGCGGCAGCGGCTCCGAAGGCTTGAGCACGCCGCCTTCATACACGGCTTCGACAGTGATTGTCATGACTAATTCCTCCGCGAACAACGGACAGCCGACGAGGCAATTATACCGGGGGAATTAGACACCGAGATTCCGATTTGGGATTTCGGATTTGGGATTTCGGATTTGAGAAAGTAGGCCGGCGCGTTTCGCCGCCAAGCAGAAGCCGCACCGGCCCGGCATCGCCCCGGCGCTCGGTCTGCGCGCCGGATGGGATGTCTCCTCACTGTACCGCAGACCGTGCAAAGGAGCACAGCATGAATCCCCTTTTGTCCGCGATGTCGCGATACTTCCGACGTCCAATCCTCGCCGCCGGCCGCGCGCACACCGCCCCGCGCAAGGCACGGCGGCAGCGACTTTTCCTCGAAGCGCTCGAAGACCGCACGGTGCCTTCCACAATCTCCGTCACCGACGTCAGCCTCAACGAGATCGGAAACGTGAGCGCGTTTGTCGCCCCCGGCAGCGCCGGGCTCAATCAACCGAAAGAGTTCGTCCTGGGGCCGGACGGCAATGTGTACGTCGCTTCGGCCACGACCAACAGCGTGATCCGCTACACGCCGAGCGGCCAGCTGCTGGGCACGTTCGTGGCGGCCGGCTCGGGTGGGCTTTCCAACCCCAGGGCTGTCGCTTTTGGACCAGACGGCAATCTCTACGTGAGCAGCGTGACGAACAACAACGTCCTCGAATACAACGGCGGCACCGGCGCCTTCTTGAGTATGTTCGTGCCCGCCGGCTCCGGCGGCCTCAACTATCCAAGCGGGATGGTGTTCGGCCAGGACGGCAATCTCTACGTGAGCAGCTGCGGCACGGAGTCCGTTGACCGCTTCCAGGGCCCCTTGGGGTCCGCGCCCGGCAGCCCGTTGCCCGCGTCCGGGCAGTCCGGGGCAACATTCGTGGCTCCGGGAAGCGGCGGTCTGGGTGGCCCCAATGAGCTGATGTTCGGGCCGAACGGAAACCTGTTCGTGTCCAACGGTCTGCCTGTTGGCGCCAACACAAACAACAACTACGGCGTGTTGGAATTCGATGCGAGCACGGGCGGTTTCATCACGACCTATGTTGGGTCGAGCTACGTCACCGTCCCGCGCGGAATTGCCTTTGACCAGGACGGCCGGCTCTACGTCGCGGACATGTCAACCAACGCCATCCACCGCTTCGACAGCCAGGGCAACTACCTGGACGATCCGGTCACCAGTTCCGCCTCGTCTCTTCAGGTCCCGATCGGAATGGTCTTCGACGCCCAGGGCGGGCTGCTCGTCAGTAGTCGAGACGGCAACGCCGTCTATCGCTACGATCGCGGCGTGACGGTGACGCTGTCGGCGGCGAGTGCCAGTCCTGTGAGCGTGCAGTACGCCACGGGTGACGGCACCGCCACGGCGAACACGGACTACACGCCGCAGGCCGGGACCGTCACTTTTGCACCGGGCCAGACCTCGCGGCTGGTCCTGCTCGTGACGAACTATGACGGCACAGTGGATGGCAACGAGGCCTTCAGCGTGCAGCTCAGCAACCCCACCGGCGCGACCATCGGCGCCGGCAGCGCGACCGTGACCATCGTGGATCCCAGCTGGCCGCAGCTCAGCGTCGCCAACACGTCGGCCATCGAGGGGGACGCGACGGCGCACTACCGCGGGGCCTTCGCGGTCGCCCCACCGGGGGTCAACCTGGGCAACGCCGTGGTCTTCAACGGTGGGTACTTCTACACGTCGCCAGGGCCCAACACCATCGCGCCGCTCGATCGGTATGATGCGTCGACCGGCGCATTCATCGACCACTTCATCCCGGCGGGCAGGATCAACGGCGTCCGCACCCCCGTCTTCCACAACGGCTACCTGTACGTCGGCAGCGAGTATACCGACGAGGTCCTGCGCTACGATGCCACAACTGGTGCCCCGGCCGGTGCCTCCGGCCTGCCCGGCGACCCGGTCTTCGTCTCAGCGGGCAGTGGCGGTCTCGACGGGACGAGCGGCCTCTGCTTCGGCCCGGACGGCAACCTCTATGTCACCGGGCGGAACAGCTTCAACGTGATCCGCTACGACAGCACGACAGGACAGCCGCTGGGCAGACTCAACACCTCGGGCGCGGGCGCTCTGAGCTGGCCCGAGGGGCTGACCATCGACGTCGCGGGCACTGTCTACGTGGCGAGCGCCGGCAACGACCTGGTCCAAAGGTATAACGAGGCGACCGGGGCCTACCTGGGCGCGGTGTCCAGCACGGCGCTGGCGAGCCCCAAGGACGTCAAGATCGGCTTGGACGGGCTGCTGTACGTGCTCAGCTCGGGCAACCTCCGCATCTTGCGCTTCACCACGGGCGGCACCTACGTCGATGATTACGTCCCGGCCGGCAGCGGCGGGATGACCAATAACCCCACCCGCATGAACTTTGGACCCGACGGCGATTTGTACGTCGTGGGTGTTTACAGCAACAACCAGGTCTACCGCTTCGGGACGGAGAACGAGGCGGTGTTCGCGGTGTCGCTGTCGGCCCCCTTCGCAGAGCCGGTCACGGTGAACTACGCCACTGCCGACGGAACCGCCGTCGCCGGCGCCAACTACACGCCCGCCAGCGGCACGGTTAGCTTCGCGCCCGGCATCTCCGCCGGGACGATCCGCGTCCCCGTTCTTGACAGCGGCAGCCAGACCACTTCCCTGACCTTTACGGTGACTCTCTCCAATCCCCAGGCGGCCACGCTCTCGCAAAGCCAGGCCACGGGCACGATCGCGCCCAGCGACCAGAACGCCAAGTTCTACGTAGTCAACGACGCGACTCCCACGATCGGCGGGACCAACACGGCCTTCAAGTACCAGCCCTCCGGGGCAGCGCAAGCGCCCTTCGGCCTCGGCGCGAACGACCTCGACCCGCGCGGCGTGGCCGCTAACGCCGCCGGCACGACTGAATGGGTCGTGGACGCCAACAAGACGGTCTACGTCTACAGCACCGGCGGCGCCTTGCTTGGCTCGTGGGCGGCCGGCGGCTTGAGTTCCTCAGCCCAGCTCACAGGCATCACCACCAACGGCGCCGATGTCTGGCTGGTGGATAGTTATTCGGACAAGGTCTACAAATACACCGGCGCTGCCAGCCGGCTCTCCGGCAGTCAAAGTGCCGCTAGCAATTTCAGTCTGTCGAGCAGCAACAGCAACGCTGCCGACATCGTCACCGACGGCACGTCGTTCTGGGTCGTAGACGGCAGCCGGCACAAGGTCTTCAAGTACTCGCTCTCCGGCTCGTCGCTGGGCAGCTGGTCCATCGACCCGGCAAACGCACACCCGACCGGCATCACGATCAACCCGGCCAACGTCAGCGATATCTGGATCGTGGATAACGGCACGCTGAAGGTCTACCAGTACACGGCCGCTGCCAGCCGCACGTCGGGCAGCCAGAATGCGGCCGCCACCTTCGCCGTTGCCGGCGGCGACACCAACCCGCAGGGCATCGCCGACCCGCCGCCGGCGGACATGCTCGTTGCAAGGACGCCCGCCCCGTCCGCGACGCGGATGTCGCCCATTCCAGCACTCTCGCTGCCGCCTGCAACCCTGGCTGCGCCGCTTGCCGCCGGCGAAATTGGGGAATTCTTCCGCGGCAGTCCAGAACTTGTTTCCTATCTCTTCGGAAACACCCCATCCGTGGCGCCTCGAAGCGCTCCCGTTCCTTCCACGACACCGAGCGAACGGAATCCGATCGATCCCCAAGCGCTGCTTGCCTCGTCGCAAAGTCAGGGGATCAGCACCGAACCGACCGCGACCGGTCTGGTTGACGACGCCGGCAGCGCCGACGTGAGCCCGGCTCAGGAGGCCGTCGATACCTTCTTTGCCCAGCAGGCCGACGCCGAACTTGTGCCGGATTGGGATTAACACTGACTCGAAAATGCAAAAGAGAGACGCGGATCGGAAGTAAAGCCGGTCAGCGTGGCAGTCGCCCGCCACGCTGACCAGACTACCGCACGTGGCTGATTAAGGCATACGGCTCCTCACTTCAGAGCTTCACTGCGACCAGTTGCACCCACGACGGCGGATACGGCAGCGGACAGCGCCGAAGGAACGTGTTGAAGCGCTCCTACGGCCACGCGAGATTGCGAACCACCTGTCAAATCCGTTCTTGACGCCAATACGATACTGACGTACACTCATTGGCGCGACTTGGTAGCCTCGTTCGATCACCGATCGAAGGGACCCGCTTAGATGAATCGTCCCCTCAACTACGCACCGCCGTCGCTTGACGTTTTTCGGCTCTTTTTGATGCGGCAAGTGGAAGTCTTCGAAATGAAACGCTTAAGAGTCAGAATTGCCGATCGGATCGCGATCGTTGGAGCGCATCTCTATGGCATAAAACGACAAGCGGAAGCTTGCCGGTTGAAAAACCGGCAGAAAACGGCAATGGAAAGCACGCCGTTCGGGCTGTCGGCGCTTGACGTTTTTCAGCTCTTTTTTGGGGGCGGACACGCTTAACTCTTTGAAAATCAACAGCTTATGAATCACGATGTCCGGTCGTACAGTGATGGTGTCGGCGCAACTCTATGGGAGAAAATGACAAGCGGCAAATGTCCGGTAAAAAAACCGGACAAAACCGGACATGCGGACGCCGTTTTCACTCCGAGGGTGTCCGGAAAGTCGTACCACAAGGGTCGTCGCTTGTGCGATTTTTTGAGAAACTGAGGAAACGAGGACGCTTGCTCTACAACCCTTGGCAGCCGAGATAAACTCTCTCGGCGCCGTCCGTTTGCTTTTCCGAGAACCGTCATGCCCGCCAGCCGCCCGCGTAGCTTTCGCGACGCTCTTGCCGAAAGTCTGCTTCTCACCGCCGAGCAGGTCGCCGAGATCGCGCGCGCTCCGCTTGCCTCGCTCGACACGGCGACGCTCGCCAAGGAACTTGTGCGCCGCGGCTGGCTGACCTCGTTCCAGGTCGACCAGTTGCGCGAAGGGGATGCCGCCAATCTCGTGCTTGGTCCGTACCGTTTGCTCGGCCGGCTCGGCGAAGGGAATATGGGGCAGGTCTTCAAGGCACATCATGTGCCGATGAATCGGCCGGTCGCGCTCAAGCTGATTCGCAAGGAAAAGCTGGCGAATCCGACGTCGGTCGCCCGGTTTTATCGCGAAGTGCAAGTCGCGGCGAAGCTGTTGCACCCGAACATTGTTCTGGCGCTCGACGCGGGCCAGATCGGCGAGACGCATTACCTGGCGATGGAGTATGTCGATGGCCAGGACCTCTCCTGCCTCGTCAAGGCGCACGGGCCGCTACCGATTCGCCAAGCGTGCGACTTCATTCGGCAGGTGGCGCTCGGTCTGCAACACGCGCATGAACGTGGGCTGATTCACCGCGACATCAAGCCGTCGAACCTGCTCGTCACGACAACGGCGAACAGCGACGCGGTGGTCAAGATTCTCGACATGGGGCTGGCTCGACCGCAGGTGACGGAGCAAACGAACACGGCGCTGACGCAATTCGGCGCGATCGTCGGCTCGCCCGATTATCTCGCTCCGGAACAGGCGGCGAACTCCGGCCAGGCGGATATCCGCAGCGACCTTTACGGTCTGGGCTGCACGCTGTTCTTCCTGCTCACCGGCCAGCCGCCGTTTCGCGGCAAATCGGTGACGGACATTCTGCTGAAACACCAGATGGAAGCGCCACCGCGGGTCGAACAACTTCGGCCCGACGTGCCGCCGAGCGTCGCCGCCATCGTTCAGAAGTTGCTCGCGAAGACGCCGGAGGATCGTTACCAGACGCCCGCCGAATTGATCGCGGCGTTGCAGCCGCTTTGCCAGGGCGACGCCGAGATTCGTGTGGCGGCGCCCAGCGTGGCACCGATTGAGCAATCATCCTCATGGACTGGATTGACCGACGCCGCAGCGACAGAGGCGTCGGCTTCGGAAGGCGATTTCCCGAAGGTTGCCCTGCCGCGGATCGCCGCCGGGATGTCACGGAAACGGAAACGGCTGCTCTGGTTCGGCGTCGGCACAATCTTTCACCTGATCGGCGTTGTGTTGCTGATCGTGGTGTTGACGCGCAAGAGCGGCGAATCCACGCCGGAGGCGAATCAGGACAAGCCGGCGCGTACCCGCGGGATCGCCGAGGCGGACCCACGGCGCGTCGTGCCGTTCGAGCGCGAGCGCTCGTCCGTGCGATCCGGCCCGCCGGCCACCCGTCCGACCGGACGCGGGTCCAACCCGCAGCCGCGTCCACGGCAACCGGAAACCGCAACGCCGGCGGTCCCCGAAACGCCGGCGGAGACGCCGGACACAAAAGCCAAGCCGTCCAAACCGCGCGAACGCCAGCCGATTCCGAGCGAGCGCGATCAAGCGGACGCCGCGAAAGGCTTGCGTGAAATCTACAAGACGGAATACGCGCGCCGCGCGCCCATCGAACAGCGGGCTTTGGCCGAAACGCTGTACAAACTCGGCCGCGCGACGACCGACGACCCGGCCAAGCAGTACGTTTGCCTGCGTGAGGCACGCACGCTGTGGGCACAATCCGGCGACATCGAAGAGGCGTTCAAGGCGATTGACAAGCTGGCGGAAGACTACGTCGTCGATGTTCTCACCGACAAGACCGCCGCCCTGAACGCCGCCGGTCGTATGGCGACCAACGCTTCCGCCCTGAATAAACCGATTCTCGACACCGCTCAGGCGCTCGCGCTGCAAGCCGTCGCGGACGACAATTATGAAGCCGCGCTTCGTCTCATGGAGCTGGCGAATGCAGCCGCTCTCCGCACACGAAACCAGCCGATCCTTTTTCGCGTGAGCCAGCGCGCGCAGCTTGTTCGCGATGTGCAAAAGGAGTATGAGCGCGTCGCCCCCGCGCTCGCCACGCTGAAGCAGAACCCAAAAGACGCCGACGCGAATCTCGCCGCCGGCAAGTTTCTGTGCTGGCAAAAGGGCGACTGGGATAAAGGCCTGCCATTACTGGCCCAATCGAGTGATGCAAAGCTGCAAAGCCTCGCCCAGCAAGATGTCGCCAAGCCCGTGGACTCGTCGCTCCGCCTCGCCGTCGCGGACGGCTGGTGGGCAGTCGCCGAAACAGAACGCGGCCTTCCGAAGAATCAGATTCAGCGGCATGCGCATGGGTGGTACAAGCAGACCGTGACCGATCTGAGCGGGGCGGCGAAGACGCAGGTAGAAAGGCGGATCAAGGAGATTGAGACGGGGAATCCGTTGGTGAAGGAGCCGTTTGTAGCGGCCAAGAGTGCAGCCGTGATAAAATGACCTTCGGCTTTTGAAATCGCGTGAACGGCAGAGTGGAGAAACGAGGCGCGCAATGACTCAAGCGACGATCAATGTCCAAACGGTTCTCCGCAACATGGCTTACAACAGAAGTCAATTCAAGGACCGAGTTGAAGAGAAGGTCGGCGGCGCTTTGCTGGAGTACTACAAAGCACAGCTTGCCGCGCTCAACCGTCAGACTAGATGGGCGCAGCATTGGAATTCAGAAGTGACGCGTCTCCTCGATACAGAACTGGTCGTGACGCTGTTGCACTCTATTCGAGGATTCAAAGACCGCAAGAAAGCGGTCGGCGAAGTACTGCAGCAACTGCGCGCGCAAGATGAACAGTATCGGCGAGCCGCCGAACGCGTCGTGCGCAAGGATTATGGACTCAAACAGCTGGACGAACCGTTGACTCACGAGATCGCCAATCAGTTCTTCAGTCGCGTCGAAAGCATTGTCGGGACGCACGCGTAACCGGAAAGGGCGAAAATGCGACGGCGGGTGTCGCCGCACTTGCATCTTCGCCCGTCGAGACGCGACTTCTAACGCTTTCCCGAACTCTCCGCCGTCGTCACCTTCTTCCCGTTGTAATAATTCGGATACGCCGGCTTTCGATGCGTCGGCAGCGGATGCTTCTTCAATTCCTCCAATGCCACCGCTACCGCCTTTTCCAGCTGCGGGTCGTGCCCTTCGCGCATCGCTTTGGGATCAAGTTCGACTTCTACGTCCGGACCGACGCCGTGGTTTTCGACTTCCCAGTCGCCTTTGGGGTTCCAGAACGCAAGCCGCGGCGCCGTCACCATGCCGCCGTCGATGAGCTGCGGATAGTCGTAGATGCCGACGAGGCCGCCCCAGGTGCGTTTGCCGACGAGGGGGCCGACTTTGGCGGTGCGGAAGTACCACGGCATGGCGTCGCCGCCGGAGCCGGCGAATTCGTTGATAATCATGACCTTCGGGCCGAAGATGGAGCCGACGGGGGTCGTGAAGTCGCTCCCTTCGCGCGTGGTCCAGTAGTTCATGAGCGGGCGGCGCATGTAGTCGATGATGTAGTCCGCCGCGGTGCCGCCGCCGTTGAAGCGTTCGTCGATGACGGCGCCTTCCTTATCGACCTGGGCGAAATAGTAGCGGTTGAAGTTCGTGTAGCCGCCGACGGATGTGTCTGGCAAGTAAACATACGCCAGCTTGCCGCCGCTGAGCTGATCGACCTTGCGGCGGTTGTCATCAATCCAGGCGAGGTTGCGGAGCGATGTTTCGCTTTCGACCGGAACGACTGTCACCTCACGGCTGCCGCTGCCATCGGCGTTCGGGCCGACCTTGAGGATCACCGCCTTGCCGGCGGTCGCCTCGAACGGCTTGTAGAGATTGTCGGTCCCCTTCAAATCGCGGCCGTTGACGGCAAGGAGGTACTCGCCGGCTTTCACGTTGACGCCGGGCTGCGTCAGCGGAGCGCGAAGCTGCGGATTCCAATTCTCGCCGCGATAAACCTTGGCGATGCGATAGCGGCCGTTTTCGATCTTGTAATCGGCGCCGAGCAGGCCGCCCTTCACTTTCTTTACTTCCGGGTTGTCGCCGCCGCCCACGTACGTGTGGCCGAGCACTAGCTCGCCCAGCATCTCGTTGAAGAGATAGTTCAGGTCCGAACGGCTGGCGAGATTGTCGAGATAGGCCTCGTACTTCTTCGCGGAAGCGCGCAGGTCGAGGCCGTGGGCGTTCGGGTCATAGAGGAAGTCGCGTTCAATCCGCCAGACTTCGCGGTACATCTGCTGCCATTCGGCTTTCGGATCGACGAGAACCTCCATGTCATCCACCTTGGTCAACATCCCCTGCCCCGGCAGCACCAAAGCCGTGGAAACCAGATACCAGTGGTCGTTGACGTCCGGGATACCGGTGCGGTAAAGCACCTTCTCGCCGTTGGCGGAGATGTCGAGCGAGGTAACGTTGTCGAGCAGCTTGTCGGTTTTGCGTTTGTCCAGCTCGAATTTGTAGAGCGTGCCGCCGAATGCGCCGGCGCGCGGCGTGGACGGCGCTTCCGTGAGGAAGAGCACCCCCGACTTGCCGGCGGTCATGCTGACGTAGTTGCGGGCGGGGATCGGCAACGCGAGAATGCGTTGATCGATGTCCTCGAAGTCGATGCGCACGCCGGTCGCGGTTGCTTCCTTTTTCGCCGTCTCCTTACTGTCGCCGGGCTTGGCGATTTTGTCGCCCGCCTTCGCAGGCGGCGCGTCGTCCTTGCCGATTGGCTTCATCGGCACATCAGGCTTTTTCGCCGCCTCGGCTTCAAGAGCCTTTTCTTCGTCGCTTTCCGGGGCGAGCGGCGACGGTAAATCCTTGTTGAGGACGACGACGTAAGCGCTGCGCGTCACCGGATGGTTGAAACTCGACATATCGAGCCAGCCGGTCGTCGGGCCTACGTCGGTGCTGGCCGTGAAGTACAGATACTTGCCATTCTTGTCAAACGCGGGGAAACGAGCGTCGCTCATCCCGTCGGTGAGCTGCCGCGGCTTGCCCGCCTCAATGGAATAAAGCAAAACGGCGTGCAGATGGCTCTTGAGGCGTTTCGTGTACGCGATCCACTTGCTGTCGGACGACCAAACCGGATCGAGCGTTCGCTGCGGAGCGTCGTAGGTGTCGGTGTCCACCTTCACCGGCTTGCCTTTGTCCAATTCGACATACCAAAGGTTGAGCCGTTTGTCCGTGTACGCAATCTTCTTGCTGTCGGGCGACCAGACCGGGCCGTAGAAGTACGACGGCGGGCTACCAAGATCGATTTTCTTCACGGCGCCGGTGCCGCGTTGGTCGCGGATGTGCAACGCGTATTCCCCCGATTCGTCGGAGAAGTACGCGATAGACTTGCCGTCGGGCGACCAGGCGGGATCGCGCTCGGCGACGCCTGGGGTTTGCGTGAGATTTCGAACGTCCCCTTTGTCGGCCGGGACAGTGAGAATCTCGCCGCGCGCTTCAAACACGGCTCGCGCGCCGGTCGGTGAGAGGTGCGCGGCGCGAATCTTCTTGCCGACTTTCTCGTAGCGCTGTCTGACAGCCGGGAAGTCGCCGTTGACGCGGACATTCAGCTTGTAGTTGTTTCCCGTCGGCAGATCGAGGATGTTCAGACTGCCGAACTGCTCATAAACGATGGCATCGGGACCGGCATTGGCCGCATCAATGTCGGCGCCACTGTTGGATACGATCTGGCTGACGCGCTTCGAGCGCGTGTCATAGCTGAAGAGAGTCGTCGGGCCATTGCGGTCGGAGAGGAAATAGACCTTGTCGCCGACCCACAGTGGGTTCCAATCGTTGGAGTCTTCGCGCGGCAACTTCTCGATGCTCGAATCGGCCAGGTTCGCCAACCAGATCGGCGACGCCTTGCCGCCGCGGTAGCGCTTCCACGCAATGTAGGCGTTCGGCGTGGAGCGGCGATTCCAGTACGGGACGTAAGCGAGATGCGTGCCGTCGGGCGAGAGCGAACCCTCCTCGGCCATCGGTAACGGCAGCTCGGTCGGGAACGTGCCACCCACCGAAATGCTAAACAGCTTGTTGAAACGAGAGGCGCTCGCCCGATCGGAACGGAACAGGATGCTCTTGCCGTCGGGCGACCAACTGACCGCGACGTCGATGCCGGGGTGATAGGTCAACCGCCGCGGCACGCCACCCGCCGCCGGCACCACATAGACATCGATGTTGCCGTCGTATTCGCCGGTGAACGCGATTTGCGAACCGTCGGGCGAAAAGAGCGGGTCGTATTCCAGGCCGACGCCCGTCGTCAGCCGCTTCGCGTCACCGCCCTCGCGGCCGACAATCCAGAGGTCGCCGGCATAGACGAAGGCGACCTGCGTTTTGCTGATGGTTGGCTTTTGCAACAGGCACGGCTTGTCTTCCGCCGTCGTTAGATTAACGGAAAAGAAGAGGAGGAGAGCGGCAAGAAGAAATCGCATCGATGTCCGTCCTTTCGTTGCAGAGCAAGCCGCCGCGGAGCGAAGAGTCCGCGCGGAAGGGAGAGCGGAAGGTAGGCTGAAATCCTAGTCGACGGGGAGCAGGGCAGCAAGGCGCACCGAAAGAGAGCGGTCGATGTTACACTTACCGAAGTTGAGCGGCATGATCCGCCACGATACGGCGAAGGAGTAACCGTGAGTCCACAAAGCCAAGCCGTTTTGGACGCTGCCCGAGCGATGCCTGCTGAGTTGGAGCGCGTCCAGATGGCTGAAGAACTCCTGGAAAGCACTCCAGCGGAATTTGAAGCGGTTTTGGACAACGAACTGCTCGCCGAATTGGAGGCTCGCCGAGCCGAGTATCAACGTGACCCGTCGGTCGCAAATCCTCGGAATGAAGTCATTGACGAAGAGTAACGGGGCATGCCGCGCTATGCCGTGCTGCTCCATCGCGTCGCGGCCTCGGAGTTTCGTGTTTTTAGATTCGAGCAAACCATCAAGCCGCTGCGGAGCGAGGTGTCCGCGCGGAAGGGAGAGCGAAGGGTACGTTGAAATGGTAATCGACGCGCGAGGACGGCCGCAGGCGCGGCGAAATAAGGCTCGGGTTCTCAATACTCGGAAACGACTTCACCGCCAGCCCGCGTTGCCAGCGCGGGCATTGAGGGCGCCGCGCTGTAGGAAATCATGCGAGCTGAGCCGTCGGCAAACAGGAAGTTCGCGCCCGTAAAATGAAGGCTCCAAAAGTGGTAACGATCACACGGTTTTGTGGTGCGCCCGGGGCCAAAATCGCTACGTGCGCGTGCGCACTGTGTGTCCCCGGGGCGGGCAGGCATGCGGACGGGCAATGATACGTCAGGACCGCCGGAGGAAATGTAGCCTTCATAGTACTCGATCACCGAGTACCATCGACCAGCTTGAAAAGTATCGGGCGGCGGTCTTTCTCCGACCATGAGCGTTTGGCTTGTGCCATCCGCGATGTCGGTCAATCTGATTCCTGGATAATTCCCCAGAACTCCGCTGCCGCCCAGCTTTCCGCCGACGCCGATGTACGAAGTATAAGCGGCGCTCACGCCGAAAGAGTTTCCAATCGGATGATCGAGACGCCACTCGGCGGGACAAACGTATTCGCGAATCACAGTGCTGAATCCCACATGCGGGGGGTTGTGCCACGGTACGGAGTCGGTTCGGCACGCGTCAATCGAGCGGGTGAAAAGCATATCTTGTTCGATCTGCGGGAGTATGTGAACCATCCAACTCAGCAACGTGCTGGGGTCATTACTTCCAAGCCGAAGTCCGTTTGGCGGTGGAAGGCTACCATAGACGGCATGGTGGTTATGGAGCGCCACACCGATCTGTCGAAGGTTGCTAAGAGCGTTCGGAAACAATGAGGCGGAAGCCTGAAAAACAAGGCGTTTTCTTCATTGCTGCGCTTTCTTAGATTTTCTTTGCTCACATGACGAGCCGGATCACGCGGTGCCAGAGGCTCTGGATTTTCCGCGGCACCGCGGCACGTGCCGCACCAGCTTGAAATTCTTGGGCGTAACCGCCCGTCCGCTCTAGCGTAACCGCTGTGATTGCAGGGCCTTGCAGCCCTGGGATCCATAGTCGAGAGGGCCTCCTGCGGATAATCTTGCAGCTGACGAAGTCTGCAAACCCGCACGGAGGCCCGGCC
>JBGQKZ010000009.1:0-150433 GCA_041499805.1 Gemmataceae bacterium | reverse complement strand
GTACCATTTGAACCTGTGGCTACACACGTTCATCGAGTTGTGGGCCTGGCACCGGCCGGCCTCAGCCTTGGTGGATCGACGGCTCAGTCCGTGGGATGATGCGGACCGCCGACCATCGCATGCGGACAAACGTAACGCCTTGCGCCGCCACTGTCTGGAAGAAGAATTTCAAGCTGGTGCGGCACGTGCCGCGGTGCCGCGGAAAATCCAGAGCCTCTGGCACCGCGTGATCCGGCTCGTCATGTGAGCAAAGAAAATCTAAGAAAGCGCAGAGCCTAGATAGAGTCGGTGCCTCAGCGACACTTGCCAAAGGCTTCAAGCCTTCCTTTGGGGGAAGGAGACGAAGGTGGGATTTGAACCCACGAAAAACTGCGCTTACAGTCATGTACGGGGTTGGCAGCCCCGCCCCTTGGGCCGCTCGGTCACTTCGTCGTCGCCGAGGCACCTAGCGTTTACTTCCTAATCTACTATACTCATTGCCAATGGCTTGACAATGCTTGTGTCATTTTTACAATATTGGCAATGGCAAACAATGTGAACTCGGTGCGTAAATCCATCGATGCGTTGCGGATGGAGCGTGCCAAGATCGCGGACGAAATCGACCGGAAGCAAGCTCTTATCGAGCAAATCGATCAATCCATCGCCAGTTTGGAGGCTACTTTACGAGCGATTGCTGCCGGCGATAAACCGAGCAGGCAGCCGCCTACGCAAACCGGCCGCATGAGACCGACCGACGCGGTTTACCAATACTTGCTCGGCCATCCCAATTCATCTTCGGGCGATGTGGTCGCCGCCGTTGCCGACAAGATCGCCACTACGTCGGCCGATCCGAAGAAAGTGCTCCATTCAACCATCGCTCAAATGAACGGGCGAAGAATCGTGCGAGACGAACACACTGGACTGTTGCGAGTCAAAAAGTGAGATGGCGGCTCTCAAATGCGGGGTTGGCGAAAATGGAAAACGCGGCGGTCTTTAAAACCGCTGCGGCAATCGCCGCTTGGGGGTTCGAGTCCCCCACCCCGCATTTGAGAGCCGCCACGATTGGAGAGCGGCCGTGTTGTAAATCCGAACCATTCAGATACAGTCTATTCGCTCTAAACCCTTCAGTCGAGCTGATTTAGGAGTAATTGGGCGTTTTCCGCAAGTCAGCTGGCGGCTTACACTTCCGCTCTATTTCTGTCCGTGTTTTTTCGACAGTTTCTTCCTGGCTGCTTCGAGTAGCACCGCTCGTGCCCATGCCGCCATGCCGCTCGGTTCGTCAGAAATCGCTTCCGCGACCACCTGCTTTTGTTCGGCTGTCATGGGAATCCGCAGGTCGGTGTCCATACGCAGTTTGGGGTCTTTCCGTGATCTTGCCATGAAGGAAATGTAATCAAAACTTTCCAAAAACTCAAGAGAAAGGACGCGGCGGTCGTCAAATCTTGACTACAATGTTAAGTAGGCAGGCAATCGATTAAACAGCCGAGGGCAAGATCATGGAACCCAGAGAGCAGCGTGGTTTGGTCATCGCGGCCTTGTGCCGACTTTCGCAGCAAGACGGGCATTGGCTCGTGCCGTCGCAGAGCAGCGGCGACAAGAAATACCTCGTGGACTTGGGTCGAGGACGTTGCACCTGCCCAGATCATGTCGAAAGCGGCTTCAAGTGTAAGCATCTGTATGCTGTCGAGTTCACGGTCAAACGTGAGTTCGGCAAGAACGGGGACATTACGGAAACGAAGACCATGACTTTCACGGAAAAGAAGGTCTACACGCAAGATTGGCCCGCCTACAATCTCGCACAAACGACCGAGAAGCACCGGTTCCAGGTCTTGCTTGACGACCTGTGTCGCGGCGTTCCGCCGTTCCCACGCAAAGGCGGCTCTGGTAGAAATCCGGTGCTCGCCTCTGACGCAGTTTTCGCCGCGTGCTTTAAGGTGTATTCGACAATCAGCACCCGACGCTTCTCGTGCGATCTTTCTGACGCTCACGCCAGAGGCCACATCTCAAAACCGCTCCATTACAATTCCGTCTGTGCCTACCTCGAAAATCCGGTATTGACGATGCGGCTTCACGCCCTGATTACTCAGAGCAGCCTGCCATTGAAGTCGATTGACACAGCATTCGCCGTCGATTCGTCCGGTTTCTCCACGTCTCGCTTCGTTCGCTGGATCGATGAAAAATACGGCGTCAAGCGAACCGGACATGATTGGGTCAAGGCCCACATTGCGACCGGCGTCAAGACAAACGTCATTACGGCGGCGATCATCGATCACCGAGACGCTGCTGATGCCCCGCGGTTCAAGCCACTTCTCAACGCCACAGGCAGAAACTTTTCGATCCAAGAAGTCTCGGCCGATAAAGCCTACCTGAGCGTGGAAAACATCGAAACCGTCTTCGAGCACGGCGGCACGCCCTACATCGCTTTCAAGGCAAACAGCACCGGCGGTGCCGGCGGACTCTTCGAGAAAATGTATCACCTGTATTCTCTCAATCGCGAAGATTACTTCGCTCACTACCACAAGCGGTCGAACGTCGAATCAACGTTCTCGATGGTGAAGGCAAAATTCGGCGACAGCATTCGGAGCAAAACGGACACGGCGATGAAGAACGAATTGCTCTGCAAGATTCTTTGCCACAACCTGTGCTGCCTCATTCAATCGCAATGCGAGTTGGGGATCGAGCCGGTGTTTTGGAAGGACGGGGACGTGTTTCCGGGGAGGGCATAATGCCCTTTTTCGTTGCTTCCGCCCTCGCGACGGATTACAAGCAACGAGACGCATTGAATTACCGAGGACGATGCTTTCGTCGCTTGATGAAGCCAATCACGACGGCAACTTTCGCCTATAATGGTTGGTAGAGAAAGAGAGGTGGGTCATGGCTCAAATATGCCGGAAATCAGATGGCACGCTGTGTCTTTACCAATACTGCCCTAAGTGTGGCCGTGAATCCAAGCGTGCAGCATCCGTGAAGCCTGAGGGACTTGGAACGATTCACCGCTGTCCGGATTGCGGAACCAGGTTCAAGATCGTCAACGACGGCGACATGCATTCCCCCTGTGCGATAGACGAAACCGGCTACACCGACATGGAGAAAATCTACGGGCCAATCTCCGAGGAACGCAAGAGCAAGATCAATTGCCACTGTCTGAAAGAAGAGCAATTGATGCCGTGCGAGAGAGAGTATTACCGGCAAGTGGAAGCAAACTTTATCCAGATGTGCGCCGACAGTGTCGATGAAAGAAGCCAACTGCGAGCGGAGGCCGACAAGAGCCCGTGCCCCTGGTGTGGTGAATTAAAACAAACGAGTGCCCGTTTCTGCCCACATTGTCGGCTCGACAGCGTTGGTCGGGCGGCGGATCGTGGCCCCTGGGACATCACGTTCCATCGTAAGGGCTGGTAGAACACTTTTACATGAACAGCCAGGGCAATGGTGCTTGCGGTACCATCGGGGCTGCTTCATTGAAACAGTCCAACCCGTCGTCGCTCGACTGAACCCGCGGGCTTCGACTTGGCGGGGGTGATTTTTAGCCAGGGCGTCGCTTTCAAACTTCTACAATGAGCACTGGCGGGCGGCTGACGAGGTCACAGTCCTACAAGTGCCATTCCCACTCCCCAGTAGACTCCGGGTAAGGCCGAGACGAAAAGGACGGTGGAATACGATACGCATGGACTAGGAACTAGGCCGGGCCGCTCGCCATTGTAAGATAGTGTCCGCGGCGGGTTTTTCGGTTGGGCGGAGTCGATTTCATTTTGGCCCAAAAATTTCAAGAGGTCAAAAAAAGGCAAAGCCGCCTGACTCTTAAAAATAGCGTTCCTGTTCATTTATTTCATTTTAAGTTGCGGCAAAACATTTCGGACGGCCGAAAAGCGTTTCAAGTGGTGAAAAAAAGGCAAGGCCCCCAATGGCGTTTTCGCACACCCCGCGAAATCCACTCGGGCGCACTTCTCCATGATAATTGCCGCCGTGCATTCGGCCGCTCCATCTGATCCGGCCGTACACCTTGTTGCCCAATCCAACCCTTCACCAAGCCTCCGGGCGATCGCGCAAACACCGAAAGCTCGCGAATTCGGCGACGAGCCGCCGAGCTAAAGAAGAAGGGGCCGGTGGTCCAGTCCGGGTGGAATGGACCATCGGCCCTTTGCAATGGCGCCACACGGGCGCCGGAATGGTTAACGGCCTCAGCAGCCGCGGCTAAAACCGCCGAAACCGGAAAACGTCTGTGTGTAAGCCGGCGTTGAAGGCGGAGCGTAATATCGCAGCTGAGGATCAGCTACGTCCTCCGTGGTCCGAACGACCAGGTCCTTGTCCGAGAACTTGCGTAAGTAGCCAGCGAGCGTTTCATTGCTCAACTCGCCTTCGTGGTGGAACGCCTGGACCCGGCCCGTGTGGTCGCTGATGACTAACCCGCGGGCTTCGGTGAAATCAAATGCGTCCGCGAGCTGCCGGCCGGAGCTCTGGCTGACGTCCACGTAAACGCAGACATAATCCGCTGCCAGCAAAGAGTTAACATCACGGTTGAGGCTCCCTTCCTTGCTCACGCGCTCCCAGCCCACGGAGCCGTCACCCACGAAGACGGCGAGCGGCTTACGATTCTCACGGCCTTGTTGCAAAGCGTGCGAATAGTCGCTTTGCCATGTGGGCGATTCCCTCAGGGCTGCGGGGGCGAGTGTCGCGGACAGGGCGATAAGCATAGCTGAGGTGTACATTACAGTCCCTCCTGATGTAGTAACACTGGACACCTCTGTACAAAAGGTCAGAACTTCGTTCCTGACCTCACGAAAGGAGGGTTGTAGCAGTCATTCTGGGCCGTGGCAACCATAAAGTTTAACTATTTGGTAGAGTCTGCCCAAATGTGGAATTACGGAGAAGGCGCAGTCATTTTACCCATTGTTCGCATCTTTCGATGACACACCGCTGTCACTGTTCAATTCCAATGCAGTGCTGAGACGCCGTTGCCGGCGATGGCCGGGTTTGGGGGCATCGGCTCGTCTGACGTGAGTCGCTGAAGCGCTCGCTCGAATCTGCGATCTAATGCGCGGATGTGCTCATACGGTCACTTCGGCGGTCTGGCCGAGAAGCGCTGCGAATCGTTGTCGCAAAGGAACGACTTCGGCGTCGATGAACTCCCCGACCTGTTGCGGCGCCCGCCCGACGAAGTTGCGCGGATTGAGGACCGACCTGAAATCGACTTTGGTAAGAGCGGATTCGGACTGGAGTCGCTCGATCAGGTCATTCCTCGCCGCCCCTTCCTTCAGAGCGTGCGTCACCGCATGGCTATGCTGGCGAATGAGTTCGTGCAACTCCTGGCGGTCGCCCCCCTGCGCCACCGCCGCCATGAGGATATTCTCCGTCGCCATGTAGGGAAGCGCTTCGTGGACTGCCCGCTCCACGACCGGGACGTTGACGACAAGGCCATTACTGATGTTTAGGGCCAGCCGCAAGACGGCGTCCGCCGTCAGGAACGCTTGGGGAAGCGTCAGCCGGCGGTTCACGCTATCGTCTAGGGTCCGTTCCAACCATTGAGTTGCGGCGGTCTGGCCCACGCTGACGGAGAGGGAGTTAAGAAAGCGCGCTAAGCCGCACATCCGCTCGGCCCGCATGGGGTTTCGCTTGTAGGCCATCGCCGACGAACCGACTTGCGCTTCCTCAAACGGCTCCTCAACCTCTTGGCGGTGTGCGAGCAGGCGGAGGTCTGTCCCGTACTTGTGCGCTGTCTGACCGATCCCGGCGAGCACGTCAACGACCTGGCTGTCGATCTTCCTGGAGTAAGTCTGGCCGGTCACAGTGTACACCCGATCAAAATCCATTTTCCGTGCGACAAGCTGGTCGAGTTGCCGAACCTTGTCGTGGTCCCCATTGAAGAGCGCGAGAAAACTCGCTTGAGTTCCGGTGGTGCCTTTAACGCCGCGGAATCGAAGCGTCTCCAGCCGGTGCTCTAGCTCGTACAAATCAAAAACAAAGTCGTACGCCCACAGGCAGGCACGTTTGCCAACCGTCGTGAGCTGGGCGGGTTGAAAATGGGTAAAGCCGAGCGTCGGCTGATCCCGCCAAAGGACGGCGAACTTCGCCAGCGCGTCAATTACGCCAACGAGGCGGTTGCGCAGCAGCAAAAGGCCGTCCCTCATGAGCATCAGGTCGGTGTTGTCGGTCACGTAGCAGCTCGTGGCGCCAAGGTGGAGGATGTCCCGCGCCTCGGGGCAGGCCTCGCCGTAGGCGTGGATGTGAGCCATCACGTCGTGCCGCAGGCGCCGCTCCTGTTCCGCGGCGCGAACGAAGTCGATGTCGTCCACATGGGCAGTCAGCGCCAATAGCTGCGAGGGCGCAATACGCTGCGTCTTCCCATCCGGACCGACGAGGCCCAACTCGTGTTCCGCCTCCGCGAGCGCCACCCAGAGTCGCCGCCATGTGCTGAACTTTCGCTGCGGCCCCCAAAGCTCGGCCATCTCGCGGCTGGCATAACGAGTAACCAGTGGGTTGTCATAGACGGTCGTTTCCGACATCTTTCTCTCCCAGGGGTCGCATAGGCCCGCCGTGCTTGGTCGTAGTGACCGGCGCAAACGGCAATCTTTCGCCACGCCACACCGTCCGACACCGGCTTCCTCTTTTTATCATCACGACCGCGGCCCGTCGCGACGGCGTGCAGGATCGTCGGCTACACTTAGGCCAGAAGGGAAGTCCGGATGGATGGCCCGCCTTCGCTTCAAAGAGGGGACGCGTCCGCGCAGGCCCTGTCCCCTTTTTGAAACAATTGTCCAGGAGGACCGACGATGTTGCGACGAATGGTGACCGCGGTGCTCGCCGGCGTGCTCGGCTTAGGGATTTGGGCGGGCTCGGCCGCTCCTTCCCAGGCTCAGTACCAGCCGCTGAACCGCTTCTTCTATTACCCCTACTACTACTATCCCCACAACTACTGGCCGAGCATGGGTCCGCAATGGCCGGAGCCGGTCGGCGCGCCGTACATGCGGCCCCCGGCGTACATGGCGTATCCGCCGTTCCGCGAACCGAATTGGCGCTACGAATGGTGGGCGCCGCAGACGTATCACAGCGGCTTCCATTTCTGGCTGGACCAGTTCTAAGCGGAATTTGCAGGCAGCCAAGGCACTCAAAAAGCCCACGGGTAAGGCTCCCGTGGGCTTTTTCGTGTCCGTATTCAACGTGCGCCGAAGCGATCCCTCGGGTCATTCGTCGTGCGGCTCATGGGCTTGCCGATGGTGCTCGGCGGCCGCCTCCGGGGTGATATGCCACTCGCAGTCATCGCAGGTCGGCGCCTTGTCATAGCAGCCGTCGCAATAGAGCGGGCCGCCACGCAAGAACTGATCGATGCGGCCTTGATCGTCCGACGACAAATCGTTGGAGTCGCGCGGCAACGACAACTCGTGACCGCAGCCGTCGCAGTTTCGTGAATTGTACTGGGCCAGCACGCGGGCATAGTGATCGTGAACGCCGCGCGGCACCACACCCTTGCCGTTGCAGAGCGGGCACTCCATGCCAAGCTGGGCGACGATCGCCTTGCGAATGAAAGCGCTCTTGTTGGGCAATTTATTGAGGAACTCCGCGAGCTGCTCCTCCACCTTGAAGGCGACGACGTTCGCCTTCGGTTCCTTGACGCGCCCGACTGACATTTTACGGGTCTTCATATCGTTTACTGTACCTACCCGGTCAAGCCCTCGCAAGTTGCGTCGGAAACGCTTCCCCGAATCGCCCCAGGTGCGATACAATCCATGCCGTAGCGTGCCGCCCCATCCATTCCCGTTCTGGGTCGATACCATGAGCCCGCACCTGTCGCAGTCTTGCCTCCGCTTGACGCTTGTCGCAACCCTAACCATTTCGTTCGCCGCGTGCATCAGTCACATCTCGTTCGCCGGTCAACAGCCCGGCAAGAAGAAGGAAGAGGAAGAGGACCCCGTCAAGCCGGCGAAGAAGGTACCCGTGCGCGTTGATGACGACCAGCCGGCGACCGACACGAAAAAGCCCGGCGGTTCGGCCCCGCAAGTGGGTGATCTTGCCGCCGCGGCCAAGGACGCCAAGCAGCTGCCGATCAAGAAACTGTTCCAGCAACTCGCCGTTCCACATGACGTGGTTTCTCTCACTGCGGGGCGCGACGACTACGTCGAGCCGATCTCAATGTACATTGGCCCAAAACCGTCGTTCAAGAGTTACGTAAAGGTCCAGCCTTTCGACAACAAGTGGGAACACGTCCGATCCTACGAGATCTATCAAGAGCGAATCCGGGGCGTCGAGCACTACGAGCAACTGGCGCAGCGGCTGGTCGATGAATTCCTCGCGCAGAACTACGACACGCGGCCCAATACGTCGCCCAGCTACATCCCGCGGCAGGAAGTGTTGCAAGCGGCGGTAGATGCGCTTGCCGCCGCCGTGCGCTTTCACGAATCCGCCCGCGAGCGCGGCATCCGCGAGGGCGAGGCGTGGGACGAGATCGAGGGAGGCCTGCGAACCAAGCTGTTCGCGATGGAAATCAAGCAGTTGCAGGCGCACGCCGACCACAACGACTGGGCCAATGCTTACAAGCAGGCGAAACGCCTGGCGGAGGCCTATCCGAGACCGGAGACCCAGGGCGAAATCGCCAAGACGCTGATCGCGTTTGTCGAGAAGTCGATCAAGGACAACAACGCGTCCGAAGGACAACTGCGTCTCCGGCTTATCGAGGACCTTTTCCCCAGCGCCGCCGCGCCGCGGCAAATCAACGATCAGCTCAAGAAAGAAGCCCAGCGCGACTTCGACGAAGCGCTCCGAGTCGCAGGCACCGATCAAACCGCGGCGCTGACGCTTTTGCAAATCGCGGAGAAAAAATGGCCGAATTTGCCCGGCCTGCGCGACGAGCGTCTGAAAATGCTCAACCAGTATCCCATCCTCCGCGTCGGCGTGCCGTCGCTTCCGGGGAAAGACAGTCTCTCGCCCGCGCGGGCGGCTTCGGATGCTGATCGCTGGGCCGTGGAGATGATCTTCGATAGTCTCCTCAAGCCGGCCTACGACGCAAAGATTGGACAGTTCTACGAACCGGGCCTGGCGTTGGCGACGCCGAAGTACAACGGGCAGGGTCGGCTGTTTCAGCTGGCCCGCAACGCCTACTGGTCGAACGGCCAGCCAGTGACCGCGGCCGACATCGCGCACACCATCCGCTTGTTGCAGGACGACAGGTGGCCGGGACGGAATGTCTCGTGGGGCGACGATCTGGTCGAGAAAGCGGAAGTGGGCGGCGATCCATTTCGCGTCAACGTCCTCTTGAAGCAAGGATTTCTCGATTCCCAGTCGCTCTTGACGTTCAAGATTCTGCCGCAGGAGCCGGTGCCGGGACAGATGGCCCTCACTCGCGCCGACGACCCGCGTTTTGGCGCCCAGCCCGTGGGCAGCGGGCCGTTCATGTATGAGGGCCGCAAAAGCGACGGCATGCGCCAGTACGATCTCTTCAAGGCAAATCCGTATTACAGCGGCCGCACCCGCAAGATTGGTTTGCCGCGCATCCGCGAGATTCAGTTCTTCCATTCCGACGATCCGATTACTGACTTCAAGGATGGCAAGCTCGACCTGTTGCTCGATCTGAAGACGAGGCAAGTCACGACGCTCAAAGACGCGCTCTTGGCGAAGGTCGTCGTCCCCGAGCCGATGCCGAACCGTCGCGTCTACTTCTTGGCGGTCAATCACCGGCAGGCACCGCTCCAAAACGCCGACCTGCGCCGGGCCCTTGCGTACGCCATCGACCGCCAGGAAATTCTCACGAAGGTCTATCGCGCCGCGGGGTTCGAAAAGATTCACAAGGCGCTCAATGGTCCGTACCCGGCCGGCTCGTGGGCGTGCGCCAGCAATATCCCGCCGGACCTGTTCGATGTGGATAAGGCGAAGACCTGGAAAGGACGCGTCGATGCAGCCGGCGTGCGCTTCGGGGCTCTGTCGCTGAAGTATCCAGACAACGATCGAGACGTTGAAAACGCGATGAAGCTGCTCAAAGAGCAAGTTCAGAAAACAACCAATTTTGAGATCGAGCTGAAGAGGATGAGCCCGGCCGATTTGCGGCGCGACGTGGAAATGACGCACGATTACGAATTGGCGTACTACCACTTCGACTACGCCAGCGAAGCATATTGGCTCTGGCCGCTGTTCGACCCGCGCTGCACCGGCCCCGGCGGCGCCAACTACATGGGCTATGCGCAGGACAGCGATCTCGAAAGCCTATTCCGGAATACGATGGGCTTCCGCGACTTCCACGAGGTGGCCGAGCGGACGCACCTTATTCACAATGCCATCGTCGCCCAGATGCCGCTGATTCCGCTGTGGCAGCTCGACACGCATGTCGCGTATGTCACCGGCGTGCATCCCGAGCCGTTCGATCCACTCCTGGTTTTTACCGACATCGAACACTGGCAGATCAAAAAACAGTAAACCAGCCGAATCGCGCGACCGCGTGGAGAAACTCCTGGCGCTCACGCGCTCCGGCTCGCCTTCGCCATGAATTACTTTTTCGCGTCGGGCTTCTTCTCAACGACCGACGCTTCGTCGGTTTTCAGCAAGCGCGCGATCTCGGCGGACAGAACTTGGGCGTTCTTGCCGTCCTTCGTGCAGCCGGGTACGACTTTCACGAGCTTGCCGCCCTTGTCGAAGAGCAAGTTCGTCGGCATCGCCTTGGCGTCGAACGTTTGCCACAACTCGCCCTTCGGATCCGACAGCCAAAGGAATTGAATGTCCCTCTTCACCGCGTAGCTGCTCGCGTCCTCGGGCTTCTCGCGGAAGACGGCGAGCGTCTTGAGCCCTTTCGTGTCGTAAGCGGCTTGCAGCTTCTGGAAGAACGGCAATTCCTGATCGCACCCGGAACAAGCGCACGTGAGCCGCACGAGCACCGGCCCTTCGGCGGTCAACTTGGTCAGGTCGTAACTCTTCTTGCCGTCCGGCGATTGCAGCACGACCTTCGGCGCGTGCTTCGCTGGTTCCTCGGAACGGAGCGCCTGCGTTAGCGCCAGCACCGCCGCAAACCCGAGCCATGCAAATCGACGCATCATTCTTCCCCCCTCTATTGATGGTTGATTCATTCGGCCAGCGGGACGTCTTTAAATACGAACGGCGCCTCGATGAGCACATTGCGCCGGCCGGTGACCTGTACCTTGACCGGCTCGTGTACGCCTTGCTCGCGTTGAAACGTTAGAAGATAGGTCGCGACGATGCGGTCGCCACGCTGCTCGCGTCCGATGAGAAAGCTGACCGCGGTCTGCGGCCGCTTGCCATCCTTATCGAGCAGCATCGGCGTCGGTTCGCCTTCTTCGGCGACCGGCGCCGCCTGCCGGCCGCGGAAGCCGCGATTCACGCGCACTACACGGCCCGGCCCCATTGTCGTCGGCCCTTCCTGTTGCGGCCAACCGACCTGAACGTGCATGCGCAACACTTCGTCGCCCTGCTCGAACGATTTGACGACGATGTCATGTCCCTTGCGGCCGTCGATCGTGTGATTGAGCTGCCTTGGCGGCACATCAACCGTCGCCAACTCCTCAACGGGGGATCGAACGACGGCGGTGAGGATTCCTTTGACTTCCTTTAGGCGCTGCGCGGACTCTTTGCCGCGGCCAAGGCGTACGGGCACCGTGCGCAAATGGTCCCAAGGCAGGCCGCCCTCGCTGTCCACGATGATGAGCACGTCGTCGCCCACTGACGCCGTGTTGGCCCCCGCGACGAACGCCGTCGGCTGAACGCGCGCCTGCCCGCGGTTGTCCACGGCGCGCGTAATCTTGACGCCCAGGATTGTCTGCCATTGCAACCGCGGCTCGGTCGCGACGTCCAAGAGGAAGGCAACGTCCTGGCCCTGCGTGTCCGCCCCATGTGTCACGGGCAATGCCTTCAACCGCAGGGCGCCGTCCAAAAACGTCGGCGTGCGATCGCTCCGCCCCGTGGTAAGAACGCGGCGGTGATCGTTGCTGTCCGTCGGCATGTTGCGCGTGTCGATCACAATCGTGCCGCGGCCGTCCAGATTCCCGCGCGAACGCTCCACGCGGGCGACGCGGACTTTCTCGGCAAGACCGACGCGCCCGCAGAAATCTTCGTACGCTTGCCAGAGAGTGACGGTCCCCGTGTCGAGCGTGACCCGTTCCTGGCGACGGTCGCCTTCGACGCTGACTTGCAGTCCGGTCCTTTCCGACAAGGCTTCGATCGCCGCATCCAGCGGCATGTCCTTGAAGACAAGCCGCAGATGACTCGGTTTCAGCACTTCCGCGGTGTCCACGCGGCGTTCGATCCGCTGCACGATGACTTCCGCCCGGCGACGCACCTCCGGATCGCTTCCCTGTCGCGCCCGTTGGAGCGCGGCCAGCGCGGGCTGACCAAGGTCCGCGAGCGTTTCATTCGCTTTCTCACGATCCGCGAATTGCGGACTGCCGAGTTGAGCGATAAGGCGGGCGATTCTGTCGGCGTCGGCGCTCGCGTCCGCGGGCTCTGAGCGCGCCCCCGCTGCACAGGCGAAACCGACCAGCAACAACGGCAAAATGGACGGACGCACAACACTTCTCCGCGACATTGCCCGCTTCTACGGCAGCGGGACATCCTTGAGCGTGAACGGCACGTCGAGCATGACCGTCCGGCTGCCCGAAAAGACACACTGGGCGGCGCCGGCCTCGATCTTGCTGCTTGAGACGAGGAGGTACTCAACCACCTGCTCGCCACGAACTTCTTTGATCTCTGTGTTGACCAGGTTTACGGGGCAGTACTGCTTCCGCGAATCGACGAGGCCCAAGCCGAACGGACCGCTAACAAATGCGGGAACGCCTCGCCCCGGCACGATGTTGCCCACGGGCTGGAATTGTCCTTGAAGTACGAATTGCCGGCCCTGAATACCCTGCATTGCCGGCGGCATGCCGAGCGGTTGCTGTGTCGTCGCGGCATTGGTGAGCGGCGCGGGGCTGACATCGCTCGGCGCGTCGAAGCGTACGCGCAGCCGCACGTAGCCAAAATCGTCGCGTGATGCATCCATCACCTGCAACCGCCCGCCGTCGTTGCAGCGAACGGCTTTTGTTCCCGGCTTCAGCGCGTCCGCGACCGCCATCAGCACCTCGACTGGCGTCTGCATTTGGACGGTGACGACGCCGTGCAGTTCGCGAATGGTCTTCGCGGATTTCGAGCCGCATTTTAGTTGGACGGTTTGCATACCGCCGCCGAGCGGAACGTAGGTTGAGCCGAGCGGAACGAATGCCGGCGGCAGGCCATTCACCCCGATCGCGGTGGTGTCGAAAACTTGGGTCAGCAGTTGCCCACGATCATCCACGGCGGTCTTGACGCGGACGCCGGTGATCCCCTGCCACTGGATGCGCGCCTCGTGCAGGACTTCGAGATCGAGCGCGACGCGCGGGGAGCTATCCGCAGGGGAAACTGCCGTCGCCGTCTGCCCCATCGCAGGATCCCACGAGGTGATGCTTTGTGCAGCGCCGTGTGACGAGATGAGGTTGCTGCGAAGCGCCCGGATACGGAGGCCGCCCGCGTAGGCACAGAGGAGTCTCGTGGCTTTGCCGGCGACGAGGCGAATAACACCGGATGAATCATGGCTGGCCCCGTAGCCCATGCCGAGTTGCGGCCAAACCGCTTGTTGACCGCCAAACTGCGGAGCGCCGAAGCCTTGCATTGGCTGCGCCCCCCACTGCATTCTTTGCACGGGCGCCCCGAGCATCGACGGCTGCGGCCACGACGGAGGCGCCGTTGCATGCTCCACGAGGCCGCTTGTACGGCAAAGTTGGTCGAACGCTTCCCAGAAGGTCGTGTCGCCGGTGTCGAGCGTGACCTTCTTGCGAACATTGGGATCATTGACATCGAAATCAAGGACGAGAGGCTGTCCGCCGCTGATGCTCGCCAGGTAGTGGAGCGCGTCACGCATTGGGACCTCGGCGAGCGTGAGCCTGAGGCGCGTGGGGCCAAGAAGTTTCTCGGCCAAGAGCCGATTTTCGATTTGCTTCAGCACGCCAGTCGCGAGACGGCGGCGTTCGGCATCCGGTCCTTGTGTCGCACGCCGTACCGCGTCTTCCGCCGGTTTTCCCAGCGCAACGAGAGCGTCGGCGGCCTTCTGGCGGTCGGCGAACAGCGGACTGCCGAGTTTCTCAACGAGCTCTGGAATGTCCGCGGACTTAGGCTCCCCGGCGGCAGCGCCAAGCGACGCGAGGAGAAAGAAAGGAAAGACCAACAGAGTAAATAGACCACGCATCGACGACGCCTCCACGACAGCGGGCAATTCAGGGCGTGGGAAACGGACCGTCGGCTCGCACGGCGACAAATCCGATTCTAACACGGTGTCGATGCGCAATGAAATAAGGAAGCAGGGCACTAGCGAGCATTTCGTACCACTGCTTGTGCGCAAACAGTGGTACGAAACCACAGAAACACTTCGGCGCCGCCTTTTTTGACGCGGCCGGACTCCATCACGCCAACAGTCTTTCCACGACACGTCCTTCGCGGAAGAGCTGTACGGGCCGGCCCGTGGAGGTCTGCATCTCGCGGTGCGGGTCAATGCCGAGGCAGTGGAAAAGCGTGGCGGACACATCGTCGGGCGTGCAGGCTTCGGTGGCCGGCGCCATGCCTTGCAGGTCGGTCGTGCCGTGTGCGTAACCGCGCTTAAAGCCGCCGCCGGCGAGGACGACCGCCATCGAGCGCGCCCAGTGATCGCGGCCGGAATTCTTGTTAATCTTCGGCGTGCGGCCGAATTCACCGGCGCAATAGACCACGGTGTTGTCCAACATGCCGCGCTCCGACAGGTCTGCGATCAGGGCGGAAAGCGTTTGGTCGAGCTGCGGCAACAAGCGTTTCGAGAGAGCTTCGAAGTTCTTGCCGTGCGTGTCCCAACCGCCGAGGCTGATCGTGACGAAGCGGACGCCGGCTTCGACCAATCGCCTTGCCGCCAACGCGCCTTGTCCAAAGGGATTCGTGCCGTAACGCTCGCGGGTCGCGGGGTTTTCCTGAGCGAGGTCGAACGCCTTCTTTGTCTTGTCCGACCGCAGGATCTCGAGCGCTTTCTTGTGGAAGGCGTCGAGACCGTCCACCAGGTCGGCTGAGTTGTCGAGCTTCTGGAAGTTTTTGTCGAAGCCTTCGAGCAACTTGTCACGGTTTTCCAGTTCGTCGAGCGTGAGGCCGGACGGAAGCTGAATACCGCGAACGCGAAGGTTGCCGGCGCCCCCGCCCTTGCCGCCGCCCCCGCCTTCGACGAGGAACGGGTTATACGCCGTGCCGAGGTACCCGGCCTGACCCGCCACGCCGCCGCGGATGTCGTTGAAGGCGACGTAAGGGGGCACGCCGGTCGGCACGTCGAGCAGCTTGCTTGAGAGCGAGCCAAGCGACGGATATTGCAGCGCCGGGGTCGGCTTGTTGCCGGTCGTCATAAACACCGTCGCCGGGCCGTGCGACGGGATTGTGTGATTCAAGGAGCGGACAACGGTGAGCTTGTCCGCCACTTCGGCGGTCTTCCGAAGGTGCTCGCTAATCTGCACGCCGTCGGCCCGCGTGTTGATCGCCTTGAACTCACCGCGAATCTCATCGGGCGCGCCGGGTTTCAAATCCCACATGTCAATGGTCGCGGGGCCGCCGGCCAACCAGACGAGAATGACCGAATTCGCCCGGCGCTTGCGGCCGTCTTCGTTCTTCGCCTGTGCCTCCAACCGCAAGAGCTGCGGCAGCGACAGGCCAAACACCCCGGCCGCGCCGATCTTCAAGAAATCGCGGCGATAGAAGCCCTCACAATCGGTCCAGCGCGTTGCCATGTCTGTGTCCCTTTGCGAACGCGTCTCCCTTTCGCTCCCGCCCCGGCGACGCGCGGGAAAAAAAACGGAAACCACTTTAGTGATTCAAAATGAACTCGCGCGTGTTGATCAGCGCCCACTCCACGTCCGTGAAAAACGCAATTCGTTCCTTACTCTGCCGATCTTTCTTCATTGCTTGGAAGTTCTCGACGACTTTTTTCTCTTCCTCCGTCGGCAAGCGCGACAGCGCCGCGAGGAACAGCTCCTCGAAGATTTCCGCATCCCTCTTCTTGCTGCTTACGAGCTGCTGCACGCGACATTTTTGCAGCTTGTTCACCACCGACTGGTCCGCCATCAGAAACAGCTTCTGCGGCAGCGCCGGCTCCATCGCTCGTTCGCAGTCGCAAGCCGTCGTTCGCGGCGGCCGGCCGAAGATGCGGAATGCGTAGCCGACGTTGCCGTTTTGCAATCGACTCGCCCCCACCTCGATGGCCCGGTAATTTGCGGGCGCGTCGGTATTGAAACTCTCGGCAACGCCGAGGGCATCGTTAAGCACATCGACAACCACCTCCGCCATCATCGGCCGCGGCACGCAGTGCGAGTAGTTGTTCTTGTCAAGTTTGTTTGTCTCATTCGGCGTCGAGGAAAGCTGATAGACGCGTGAGTTCAGGATCGTTCGTTCCAGCTCGCGAATGTCGTAGCGGCGGCCGATGAAGTCCTGTGCCAGCGCATCGAGCAATTTCTCGTTCGAGGGCGGATTGGCGAGCGAAAAGTTATCGACCGGATCGACAATGCCGACGCCAAGGTAATGTCCCCAGACGCGGTTCACGAAACTCTTGGCGAAGAACGGATTGTCGGGCGACCGCAGCCAGTCGAACAACGCGACACGGGGGTCTTCGCCTTTGCCCACGCTGATGTTCGGTCCGCCGAGCGCCTTCGCGGGCAACGGCCGGTTAGTGTCCGGGTGCGGCAAGGGCCGACCGACGTTTCCGCCTTTGCCCGGCGCCGGCGCGCCGATGAAAACCTCCCGGACCTGCGGCGCTTGGTTCTTGTTGGTCGCTTTTTCCTGGCGTGTCTTGTTTTCGGCGTCGGCGATGCTCTTCGTTTCCGGCGACAGGCCGAACGCGACGGGGGCGTAGATGTTGGCGAATGCCCGGTAATCAATCTGCGTCCAGCGGTCGAACGGGTGTTTGTGGCATTGGGCACATTCCAGGCGAACACCCAAAAACGCCGCCGCCGTCTTCTCGCCCCACTGCTCCACCGGCACGGCTTGCTGTCGTCGCCAGAATAGATCGAGGCTCGGCCGGTCGGCATAGAGCGTCGAAAAGCCGTTCGCCGCCGCATCATCGATCGCCTTGACCTGCTTGAGCCACTCATCGGGGCTCAGACCATCGCGGCTCGTCGCGCACAGCACGCCGTGGACGATCTCGTCATACGGCATATTCTCGGCGATGCGCTTGCGGAACCAGTCGTGCCACATCTGGCTGCGCTTGACACGCATCGGCGGCGGGTTCTCGAGCTGATCGGTGTTGTTGCCGGTGATGTCCGAAAACTTTGTCGCCCACAATGCCGCGTGCAGGGGATGCGCGAGCAGATCTTCGATCTTGCGAGCGCGTTTATCCGGCTTCACGTCGGCAACAAACGCACGTACGTCATCGGGCGTCGGCAGCGAGCCGATGGTGTCGATCGTCACGCGGCGGAGGAACTCGGTGTCGCTGCAAACTTTCGAAGGCAGAATGTTCAGCCGGTGAAGCTTTGCGAACACTTCCGTGTCGATGTAATTCACCGTCGGCAACTCGGGATAGCGGAACCCCGCCTGCGCCTCACGCGGCACCAGGACGCGCACGGCGCGCACATTGCCGCGATAGGACGCGACGATCGACGTGTCCCCCGCGCGCAACGCCGTCACCTGTCCACGCGGCGTAATCTCGGCGATCGCGTCGTCATTGCTGCGGAAATCGCAGAACGCCGTCACGTCTTCTTCGGAACCGTCGGCGAAGCGGGCGACGACGCGAACTTGCCCTTGCTCTCGCGACTTGGGAAAACGGTATTCAGGCGGGACCGTGGCAAGTCCGGCGACCGCGCCGCTCCCGTTGGTCCACTTCGCACCGGCGACGATCCACTCGCGGAGCAGCTGATATTGCCACGAGCTTTTCTCGAAGAGCTTGCCGCCGCCGTGTTCCGTCTGGCCCGTCGCCTTGAGAAGCAACAGGCTGGCGTCGGGATCGGCGGGATTGATGCGCCGGCCCATCGCCTCGCGCGTCAGGGCGTAGAAGTCCTTCTCCGGATCGTAGCCGAACAGCGAAAGCCGGAAGCCGCCCTTGCCCTGAAACGAGCCGTGGCACGAACCGGAGTTACACCCGGCCCGGCCGAACAGGCCCATGATGTGTCGTTCAAAATCGACGCGCGCGCCGTTGCCTGGCTTGGCAGGAGTTGTCTCGGCGGCGACGACAGCCGGGGCGAGCACGCAAAAGAAACCGATTGCGGCAGAGAAAGTCAAGAATCGGGTCATGCTGGCAGCAAGCATTCCGCGATCCTCCACAACGATCATTTTTCCTCCAGTTTGCAACTGGAGGCGACGGACCGAAACGGCAGGTGGGCGGACGGTAGGAAACGGAGAGGCGGGCCGGCAGTTTCACTTCATGAAGTATTTCACGGCAACCGGCCGTGGGTCAAGCAAATTCCGCAAAATAAGCAGTTCGGCGCGGCGTTGCGCGAGGGTGGGATGTTCTTTCGACGCCTCGCGGCCCGATCAGTTCCGCATTTCGGCGCAGCGCCCGGCAGAAGTTCCGGATGACAGACCAATGAAAAGGCCCTCGGCGCCGTGAACAGCGCCGAGGGCTCGCCTTTCACAGGATTAAGTCTACCGGCAGGCGCCTAACGAGCATCCGCCGTGTCCATGTCGGTGATGATGCCGGTGCCCGCGCCGGCAGCCGGCCTGGGTGTCGGCAACCAGCGCCAGGATGACGGTAAGGGCCGCGACGGCGGCAAGAATACGACGCATGGGGAACTCCTTTCGATGCGGGCGACTATCCAAGGTGTTCGCGGCATTGTAGGGCGGGCGCCGCGACAGGCCAGGTGCCGCCGATTCGCCGCTTGCATTCGTGCTGGCAGCCGGCTTTGCATCCGAGTACATTGCCCTACGCATTGGAGCGCGCATTCCGTGGCACGGTGTTCACGAAAAGGAGTATGTCCAATGGCGAAGACCGCAGCAACCGACGTCATTTACCAGCTCGAAATCACGCTCGACCACATTCGGCCTCCCATCTGGCGTCGCGTGCAGGTCAAGGATTGCACCCTCGCCAAGCTGCATGACGTTATTCAACGCGGCTTCGGCTGGTGTGACTCCCATCTTCACGAGTTCATCGCCGGCGGCGAGCGCTTCGGCGATCCCCGCCAATGGAACGACGACTTTGGGGACGAGCCCATCGGCGACGAACGCAAGATGAAGCTGAGTCAGTTGGCCGAGCGCGGAGTCAAGAAGTTCGAGTACGTCTACGACATGGGCGACGATTGGAAGCACACCATCAAAATCCAAAAGACGCTGCCTTCAGAAGCCGGCGTCCGCTACCCCCGGCTTATCGCCGGCGAACGCGCCTGCCCCCCGGAGGACTGCGGCGGCCCGTGGGGTTACACCGATTTCCTTCAGGCGATTCAAAATCGAGAACATCCGCAACATGACGAACTCACGGAGTGGGTCGGCGGCGCTTTTGATCCGGAAGCGTTCGCGATCGAGGCGGTGAACAAGACTTTGCCGGCAACGCGGTGAGTCGGGCTTTGGCGAAGGAGGTTGCGATCCAGTACGCGGAAACATTTCACGCGGCGGACATTCCAGCCTGACCTCGGGGACAGTCTTGGGCGACAAGTCAGGCTGGAAGCATGACCAGCGCCATGAATTGTCCGCGTAACGGGTTATGGGTTTGGCTGCACGATTCATTTTTTACGAGTCACCGTCTTGCGGGTAACGAACGTAATCAACGACGACGGCGACTTCCTGCCGTCCGGGACCACCATGAGGAGATGACATGCGACTCGCCACGATCTTGACCGCCGCCGGGCCGCGCGCCGCGGTTCTGCACGAGGGCGCGTACGTGGACCTCAGCGCATCGGCGGGTTTCCCACCGAATCTTCGCGAGGTGCTGGAACTTGGCCCTGCGGCACTGACCGCCGCCGCTGCCGTCACGCGCGCCGCGGACGCCGTGCGGCATGCCGCCGACAGCGTCCGTCTGCTGCCGCCGATTCCCGATCCGCGGAAGATCGTCTGCCTCGGCCTCAATTACCGCGATCACGCCGCGGAGACCGGGGCCGCGATCCCGAAGGAGCCGGTGCTTTTCAGCAAATATGCCACCGCCCTCATCGGCCACGGTGACAACATCGTTCTCCCGGCCGTCAGCAAGGAAGTCGATTTCGAGGCGGAGCTGGTGCTGGTCGTCGGCAAGCGCGGCCGGCATATCTCGATGGAAGAAGGCCCCAGCTATGTCGCCGGCTACACGATCGGCCACGACGTGTCCGCCCGCGATTGGCAGCTCAAGAAAGATCAGAAGCAATGGATGGTCGGCAAGACGTTCGACACGTTTGCGCCGACGGGTCCGAGCATCGTAACGACCGACGAAGTGGCCGACCCGCACAACTTGCCGATCCGCCTACGGCTCAACGGCCAGACAATGCAGGACAGCAACACGAAGCAGATGATTTTTTCAGTGGGCGAGATCATCGCGTATCTCTCCCAAGTCTTCACGCTGGAACCAGGCGATCTGATTTTCACCGGCACGCCGCCGGGAGTCGGCATCGCGCGCAAGCCGCCGGTGTATTTGAAGGACGGCGATGTGGTGGAGGTGGAGATTGAAGGGCTGGGGGTGCTGCGGAATCGAGTCGTGCAGGGATAGAGGCAGCCTAGCGGCCGCCCAATCGGTTGCTCTCATAGTGCGCCGCTTTGCGCCAAGAATTGGCGCATGCCACGAACCGGTGCTCATCGCAAGTGCCTTGGATATAGGTAGTTCCGTCTATAAACTCCTGCACAGGTCTTTGAAAGACAGTATGCATCTAGACGACCGCTTATGTCGCTTAATTCTCGGGGACCAAACTCGGAAGCGAAGTATTCCACAACTCCTGTTTTCCACGCGAGTTGCGTAATGTTTCACGTTTCGTTCATTCGGCTCGCCAGATCGGCCAGCTGTATGGTCGTTTGTTCCGCATGCAGATCGCTATTAGAATGACCGTCGAACGCGAACCCACGGCTAGCACACTGAGCTCATGGCACGACGAAAAAGCCGGATGCACGGCGGGCGCGGACTGTTTGAAGAGCAAGAGCGGCACCTGGAGCGGCGAATTCGCCGCCAGCGGGCGCTGTTCATACCCCATTTCTTGCGCGACGCGGCGTCAGATGTCCGGCTCAAGGATGCAGCACAAGACACGGCCCACGCGATTCTGGTTCGCTGGGCCGATCTCGAAACGAATGGCCATTTGCCTCAGTTCAAAGAAAAGTCGGTCGGCTCGCAATTCTTGAGCGAACTCTTCGGCGACGGACTGGGATACCAGGACAAGACAAAAAGCCCGGTGGCGTGGCAGCGCGAACACGAGTTCACTGTAACGGGCGTGGGACCGGCGGACGGGGCGCTGGGTGAGTTTGTTCCAGGGTCGCTGGCGCCGGTAGCGGTAATCGAGCTCAAAGGGGCGATGACCGATTTGGATCGCGATCGGTCCAATGGCCGGACCGCCGTGCAGCAGTGTTGGGACTATCTCAACGCGCTCACGTCATGTTCCTGGGGCATCGTCTCCAACTTCTCGACGATTCGGCTGTACCACCGTGGCAAAGGCACGCTCTCCTACGAGGAATTTTCGCTCCAGGAGTTGCGCGACCGCGAGCGCTTCAACGAGTTTTACTATTTGTTCGAGCGCGGCGGCTTGCTGCCATCGCACTTGGGGCAGAAGCCGCGCGCGGCCGAGCTGCTCAGGAAGACCGCCGAGCGGCAAAAGGAAGTCGGCGACGATCTCTACAAGGCCTACCAATGGCGTCGCCTTGAGCTGATCGAACATCTCCATCGCAACGACGGCAAGAGCCTCGATCAGGCTATCCGGATTGCTCAGAAATTGCTCGACCGCGTCATCTTCATCGCGTTCTGCGAAGACCGCGGCCTACTCCCGGAGAAGTCGCTGGAAACGGCGCAGATCGACATCCGCACCTACAGCCGGGCGAAGAACCCGGCGTGGGAGAACTTCCTCGATCTCTTCACCGCCATCGACAAGGGAGCCAGGGGAAAATGCGAGATCACCACGTTCAACGGCGGCCTCTTCGCCCCCGACCCGGACATCGACCGCCTTGAGCTGAACGACGAAAAATGGACGAACGCTTTCGCCGGTTTCGGCTTTTATGATTTCTCGGAAGAAGTAAACGTCGAAGTGCTCGGCCACATCTTCGAGCGCTCCGTGACGGAGCTGGAAAAGCTCCGCGTCGGCGGTTTGTTCGCCTTGAAGGCCAATATCGAAGCCGCGAACGGCAACGGCCCAAGCAAAGCCGGCAAGCGCAAAGCCAAATCCGCCAAGACCGGCGGCGAAGGCAATGACTCGCCCCTGTCGAAGATGCCGAAGAGCGCCCAACGCAAGCGCTTTGGCATTTACTACACGCCGCCCGCGTTCACGGGACTGATCGTCGAGCGCACCGTCGATGCACTCGTCAAGGAACGCTTCGCGGAACTCGCCAAGCAGCACAAGGTCGATCCCGAAGCACGCACGAATGAAGACGCACAAAAGCTCCTCGCTTACTGGAAGGCCTGCCTCGAAGCCCTTCGCGCCGTCACCCTTTGCGACCCTGCTTGCGGCTCCGGGGCGTTCCTCATCCGCGCCTACGACGCGCTCGACGCTCATTACAAAACCGTGGTTCACGGCCTGGCCGGCGCCGGGCTGGACGCCGCGGAAGTCGCCAGGCTCGAAGACTCGATTCCCGATGACATTCTGAACTACAACCTCTTCGGCGTAGACCTGTCGCACGAAGCGGTCGAGATTACGCAACTGGCCTTATGGATACGGTCGGCCCGGCGCGGCAAAACGCTCGCCGATCTCTCCACGCACATCATTCACGGCAACAGCCTCGTCGCCGACATGGCGGTGGACCCCAAGGCGCTCAACTGGCACACGACGTTTGCTGGAGTCTTTGGCAAGGGCGGCACGGGCGGGTTTTCGTGTGTCATCGGCAATCCGCCGTGGGAGCGGGTCAAGGTTCAGGATCGCGAGTTCTTCTCGTTGACCGACCCGATCACCGCCGGGGCCGTTAGCGCCAACGACCGCAAGAAACGCATCGCCGCGATGCCGACAGCCAATCCGGAGCTGCACGCCGCGTATCTCGCCGCCCGCGACAACGCACAGAAGATGCTCGACTACGCGCATCGGCCCGTCGAACAGGGAGGCCGCTACCCGCTCACTTCCAACGGCGACGTGAACCTCTACACGCTCTTCGCCGAGTTGGCCCGAAGCCTGGTCGCGCCGGAAGGGCTGGTCGGCCTGCTCGTCCCCTCGGGCATCGCCACCGACGACACGACCAAGAGGTTCTTTCGCGATTTGATGGACTCCAAACGGCTGGTGTCGCTCTATGACTTCGAGAACCGCAACAAGGTTTTCGAGGACGTGGACGGAAGGTTCAAGTTCTCCGCGCTGGTCTTCGGCGGCGAAACCAGGAAGACCGAGCGGGCTGACTTCGTCTTCTTCGCCCACGGCGTGGAAGACACGGCCGAGGTCAATAAGCAGCGCCACATCTCCCTCACCGCGGCGGACATGGCCCTGTTCAACCCCAACACAAAGACTTGCCCGATCTTTCGCACACGCCGGGACGCCGAATTGACAAAGGGTATCTACAAGCGCATCCCCATCCTCATCGACGAGAACCGCAGACACGGCGGCAACCCGTGGGGGATCAAGTTCCTCCGAATGCTTGACCAGACGAACGACGCCGAGCATTTCCGCGAGGCCAAGGTCTGGGAGAAGAAGGGCTACCAGCTCGAACGCAACGTCTACACCAAGGCGAAGAAGCGTGCCTTGCCCCTGTACGAAGCCAAGATGGTTCAGGCCTTCGACCACCGGGCCGCGAGCGTGATGGTGGATGAGGAGAACTGGGTCCGCCAGGGGCAGAAGGACGAGACGTCACTGGTCCAGCACCAGAACCCTGAGTTCTGCGCGTCGCCACGGTGGTGGGTGGAAGAGGCGCTGGTGGACAAGACCCTCGAAAATCAGCCCGGAAACAAGCAGTGGTTCATGGGCTTCAAGGACATCACCAGCCCGACCAACGAGCGAACGATGATCGCTTCATTCATCCCCTGGGCCGCCGTCACCAACAAGTTCGTACTGCTTCTTCCCGACGCTGCGCCGCGCCGCCAAGCTTGCTTGCTCGGCAACCTCAACTCGTCAATCTTCGATTACGCGACCCGACAGAAGATCGGCGGCATCACGCTCAACTTCTTCATCGTCGAGCAACTCACCACGCTCCCCCCCGACACCTATTCGGAAAAATGCCCGTGGTCGAAAAAAGAAACGCTGGAGCACTGGATCAGCGAGCGCGTCCTGAAACTCTCCTGCACGGCAGAGGACATGATTCCGCTCGCCCAAGCGTGCGGCTTCAAAGGCTCGCGCGGCGACGGCGTTCACATCTGGAAGGAGTCGGAGCGCGCCGAGCTCCGTGCGGAACTCGACGCGGCGTATTTCCACCTCTATGGCATCAACCGCGACGACGCGGAGTACATGCTGTCCACTTTCACGAATACCGGATTCGTTCCCGAAGAGGAGCGCGGCTCGGAAGGGCTACGCTGGCGTCCCGGCAGCACGGGGGAGATGGTGCTTGAGGCGTTTGATCGGCTTGGCGGCGCGTGAGCGCAGGGCGTCCATCGAGATCGCTGCCAATCCGGCGCACCGCCGTAGCACGAGCATTTGCGACGCGAACGCCCCCCTACGTGTTACGGAGGGCTGGTAACACGCTGGCCGTGAGATAAATTGAACCTAGACCGAATTCGTGCCGTCCGCTATATAGCTCCGCTTCCGAAATCCAGCATCGTCTGACGCGGCGCTCTGCGAACGCTTTGCCAAGGGAACAACGATGCACGAAGTAATAGACCTGCCGGCCGCTCGTCGCTTCACCAGCGAGTTGAACGAAGAGCTTCGGCGGTGTGACAACGGCGAAGGCGACGTATGCTCGACTTTGGACGCAAGGATCGAGCATTACGAGGGAGCCTGCGCGCGCCTTCGTGAGATCGTCTATTCGTGGGGCCGGGATGTTTTTACGGGGCGTGTCGAGTTCAACGACGAAACGGAAGCCGTCCTTAAGAAGGAACTCCGCGAGCTGCTTGACCGTGCCCAGCGCGTCGCTGAACAGGGACATGCGCTGAACTGGGAATGCTTTGAACTCACGAAACTTCCGATGCTCGACTGGTACGTGGCGGACTTCGGCTTTTTGCTCGCGCACTGGGTGCGACCCCGGCGTGCCGTCAGTCCGGCGCCCCGCGTCCGAATACCGGATGCCGCCGCACGAGAAATTGCAGAAAGCCTGCGCTCACTGCCGCCGGCGCCTCCCGCAGGTCTCCGGTGATCGCAGTTGGTTACGGTACTCTGATCGGACGAAAGCATGGCTGCTGGGCAGAACGTCCAGTTTTGGGCGGACCGAATCAGCCCCGCGTCTCCTGAGTACCAAGCAATTCTGGCTTGGCCATTTCCGTCGCAGCCGTTCTACGTTGGTCAGGTACGCCGGCTGTTGCAAAATGACATCCCTTTTCGTCTTTCCCTCCGAACATGCGCTATGTTCGCCTACCGGGATCAATCCGACGTGTTCGGATTCGGCACGCTGGATGTGTCGTGTGATCATTACGCAAATAAATTCACGGGCGGACTATCGCACTGCTACATTCCGTTGCTGGCCGTCCATCCGGATCCTCGCTTTCAACGTAAGGGGCACGGCTCCAGAATCGTTCAACACCTTGAATCCGCCGCCTTCATGTGCATCGCTGCGTACGCCAGCGCTGGCGAGCGGTTTTCGAACGATTTATTCCTCGACGTCTACACGGCCAACACGGCCGCGATCGCTCTGTACCAAAAACGTGGATTTCACATCTTGAACCCAAACAACCCAATCCCGGACCCGGACGAGAATAGCGAACCGTACTTCGTTATGGCCAAGCGACTGCCCGTATTTCACAATTCCGATCCCACAGAGCGCACGGCGGAAACGCCGACTTGAGCGCGCCGCGAGGCAGGACGAGACGGAACTGGAAAAAGGTGGAACAGGCATGGGCGACATGCAACATTTCGTACGCCCCCGCCGCGCTTTTAACGATGCCTTCGATCCCAACGCCCGAGCAACCTGCTCGATGCGCCCCAGTTTCGCCGCCGCGTAATCGGCCGCCTCGTAACGCTGGATTTGCTGCTCTTTCCGCCCGAGCCGTTGGGCGCGCTGCTCCGGGCTCAGGCAGGCGGCGACGTACCTGTGGAGGAAACGGCTCCCAGCGAACGCCAGGCGGTGGATTCTAGACGGGCGCGTACCGGACCAATCCCGTCACCCGATCAAAGTCCGCGTCCTCGCTCGCGAGCTTCGTGAGGCCTTGCTGGCGCACGGCGGCGACGATGAGTGCGTCGCCGGTCAGCAGTTCGAATTGTTGACTGAATTGGGTGGCGGTCAGGACCAATGCTTCGATGGTCGGGAGAACAACGATTCTGAGCCGCCCGACTTTTGTCGTTGCGAGTTGGTAGAGTCTGAGCGCCGAAATCTCGGAATGGTGTTTCTTGAGCCGCGCCGCCAACCCTGCAGCGGGCCAGCCGAGCCGGTGCATGGCTTCGATGGTCATCAAGCGGTGCGCCACGTCGGCAAGGCAATGGGAGATCGTGAATCCCTGGATTTCCTTTTGCTCGATCCGCTCCACGACCCGCGTGCAAGCGGCCCCGTAGCGAGGATGGTTGGTGAAGTGGTGGATGAGCGTGTTCGCGTCTACGAACACGGCGTCGCCCTGCTGAAGATCGAGAAAAGTCATGGCGACTCCAGAATCCCGAACTCCGGATCGCGCGCGAGGCGTTCCAGCGTGTCCACGTCGCCGGCCCAGGGAATCATGCCGGCCGTTTGCCGGGCGAGGCTCAACGCCGAATGAACGGTGATCTGAACTTTCTCATTCTCTTTCAAAGGCAGCGGCTTGTCCGGCCGGAGAAGGCCCTGCTCGTAAACGGCGGCGACGGTGAATGACATGACGTGTCCCCCGTAGGAGCCATCAAGTGCTCGGGTCAGCGCTGGCGTCCTCCGGTTCCATCCTACCATCGGAGCCAATCACCGGCGCCAGCCTTTACGCCCGCCCCGCACCTTCAATCCCAACGCCCAAACAACCTGCTCAGTGCGCTCCACTTTCGCCGCCACGTACTCGGCCGCCGCGCACCACTGGATTTGCCGCTCTTTCAGCCCGGGCCGTTGGGCGAGCTGATTCTGGCTCAACCCGGCGCGGGTGCGGAGGGAGACATGCGAAGCAAGCGCGCAAGATGCGGGACGCGGCTGAACTCACGATCTAATCCGCTTGAGCTTAACACCCCTTCCTGAACGCCGCGCTGCCGTTGTCAAGAAGGCGCCAGACACGCTAGAATGTCGCCGCTCACAACCCAACGGAGTCGGCCAATGACCGTTCGCGGCAAGGTCAAAAACGGCAAGGTGCATCTGGACGATCCCAAAGCGTTGGCGGAAGGGACCGAAGTCGAAGTGCGGCCGGTGAAGAAGGCGCCGAAGCCGAGGGCGAAGGCCAGCAAGGCAAAGCCAAAGGTTCGTCCGCGTTCGCTGGCGGAGCGACTGGCGAATGTGATCGGCAAAGCCAAGAACCTGCCGCCGGACGCATCTGTCAACGTCGATCACTATCTCTACGGGCTTCCCAAACGGCAATGAAGCCGGCCTTTGGCGACACATCCTACTATGTGGCCCTGTTGAGCGCGGTCGATGCCTGGCACGCGCGGGCTGTGGAGCTCGCCGAGGCGTGGTTGGGGCGCGTTTTCACGACGGAGAACGTGCTGGTTGAGACGGCAAGCATGCTCTGCCGCGGCGTGGATCGCGTGGCTTACGTGGACCTCGTGCATGACCTTGAATCAGACGGATCGGTGGAGATCGTGCCGGCTTCCAAGGCACTATTTCGGGCCGGCTTCGAGCTGTTCGCCGCCCGCCCCGACAAAGAATGGTCGCTGGTCGATTGCATCTCGTTCGTCGTCATGAAACAACGCCGACTCAAGGAGGCGCTCACCACCGATCACCATTTCGTTCAGGCGGGCTTTCGCGCATTGCTGCGCGAATGAGCCAACCCATGCATCAGACGACAAACAAAGAGGCATTGCAAGGTTTCCGAGCCGCTGCGAAGTCCTCGCGCGAGAAACGGAGAGCCTCAACCTCCTTCGCCCCGCCCTACGCCCCCACCGCACTTTCAATCCGCATCTTCAACCCCAACGCACGAACGACCTGCTCGATGCGCTCCAATTTCGCCGACGTGTACTCGGCCGCCTCGTACCGCTGGATTTGCTGCTCTTTTCGCCCGAGCCGTTGGGCGAGCGCTCAGACGCACTCGCTCGTGCTCCCGGCAGGAAAGGGCTCCAAACGGCGAAAGGCCCCGTTTTCGTACACCTGGCCGCGTTCACGCTTCCCGCTCCGGGTCATGGGCCGTCCGCGCCGCCGGGCGCAGTTGTTCCGCTTGCGGCAGCTCCTTCAAACTCTTGAGCCCAAAGACTTGCAGGAACTTCTTGGTCGTCCCGTAGAGCACGGGCCGGCCGAGCGAATCATGCCGGCCGGCGATGCGGACGAGGCCTTTTTCCATGAGCTGCCGCAGCACGTCGCTGCACTGCACGCCGCGAATCGCCTCGATGTCGGCGCGCATGATCGGCTGGCGATAGGCGACGATGGCGAGCGTCTCGCGTGCCGCCGGGGAGAGCCGTAGTTCGGTGCCCGTCCGGCGAAGCCTTGCCAGCCACGGATGAAAAGCAGGCCGCGTGAGCAATTGAAACCCGCCGGCCAACTCTTCCACCTGAAATGCAGTGCCGTCCGCGACGTAGAGAGATTGGAGCTTACGCACGAGTCGCCGCGCTTCGGTTCCGTCGGGCAGGCCGCAGACCGCGGCGAGCTTTCGTGGGGCGAGCGGCTCGTCGGCGGCGAGCAACGCGGCTTCCACGAGTGCGAGCCGGCCATCGCGCGCCAACTCACCTTGGCCGGCCCGCTCCTCAGGATCGCCCGCCAAGAGCCGGTAGAGCATCGGCAGCCGGCGATTTTGCGGCAATCCACCACGACCTGGGCGCGCCAGCAGGCCGCCGCCGCTTCGTGCGAACATGAAAAACTCCAATCGGCTTCGTTTACCGTTTCTCGCCCTGGCCCTACGCGGCGCGAATCGGCACGCCGGGATTGCACGCTTGCCGTTGTTCCAGCCGTGCCATAAAGTAACGCCCATTGAGCAAACCGGATAGAGCGTTTTGTCCCCCGAGAGGAACGGGGACAGTTTACTAGGAGTTTGCGTAAACTGTCCCCGTTCCTCTCGGTCAGCGTGCGGTGAAGGGTCACAGACCGTGGTCCAATTGCTGTCTCCCTATCTCGGCGAAACGCTGGCGCAGTTCGTCCTCGCATTTCTGTCCGCGTTCCTCCTGATCGGCTTCATGCTCATCACGGCGATCTTCTCGGTGTGGTTGGAGCGCAAAGTTTCCGGCCGTATTCAGGATCGTCTTGGCCCCACGCGCGTCGGCGGCAAGTTCGGTTGGCTGCAAACCCTCGCCGACGGACTGAAACTCCTCGTCAAAGAAGACTTCATGCCGGGGTCGGCCGACCCGGTTCTTTTCCGTGCTGGTCCGTATATCGCGCTGGCCGGCGCCTTTCTCGCCTACCTCGTGCTGCCGTTCGGCAACGGCGTCGTCGCGCAGAATATGAACATCGCCGTGTTCTTCATGCTGGCGGTGATGTCAAGCGAAGTATTCGGCGTGATCCTCGGCGCTTATGGCTCCGGCAGCAAGTGGGCCCTCTTCGGCGGTATGCGCGAGGCGGCCCAGGTGGTCGGCTACGAAGTGCCGCGGGCGATCAGCGTGTTGGTGCCGATCATCGTCGTCGGCTCGTTGAACTTCATGGTCGCGAGCGAGCGGCAGGTCGGCTTCGTCTATAACTGGCTCATTTTTCACGATCCGTTCACCTTTATTGCGTTCTGGGTCTTCTTCACGTGCGGCACCGCCGGCTGCAAACGCGCGCCGTTCGACCTCGCCGAGGCGGAAAGCGAGTTGGTGGCCGGCTTCCACACCGAATACAGCGGCTTCCGTTGGCTGATTTTCTTCATGGCCGAGTACGGCAGCATGGTCGCCATCAGCGGCATCGCCGTCTACTATTTCCTCGGCGGTTGGCACACGGGCCTCGCCCCCTGGGAGTTGACCACGGTCTTCGGCACGGTTCCCGGCAACATCATCAACGCTCTCGTATTCATCACGAAGTGCTTTTTGCTCGTCTTCGTCATGATGTGGGTGCGCTGGACGTTGCCGCGACTGCGCATCGACCAGGTGATGATGACGTGCCTGAAGTATCTGTTGCCGATTAGTTGCTTTCTGTTGCTCGGCGTCTCGGTATGGGAATTGGCGTCCCCGCCGCTCGTGAACGAGATTTTCAGCTACGCGGCGTGCGGGCTCTCGATCATCGGTTTCCTGGCAATGATCTTCAAGGCCGCCACGACGCCGCACGTGCTGCCGGTTCAGGGCGCGACGCCGTTCTGGAGACCGCAGGCGGCGGCAAAGCCGTAGCAGCCCGCCGCGAAGGCATAAGCGAAATCAAACGATGGATCATCCGACGTTTTTCTTTTGGCTGCTCGCGATCATCACGGGCGTCTGCGCCATCGCCGTGGTGGTCACGCAGAACATCGTGCGCGCGGCGGCCTATCTGCTGTTCACGCTGGCCGGGGTTGGCGGCATCTTCTTTCTTCTAGGGGCGGATTTCGTCGGCGCCACGCAGCTCATCGTCTACATCGGCGGCATCCTCGTGCTCGTTGTATTCGGCGTGATGCTCACCGCGCAAGGCCCGTTCGTCAACATGAAGACGGGGGCCGCGGAGTGGGCGATCTCCTTCGGCGTGGGCGTGCTGCTTTACTCCGTGTTGGCCCTAACGACCGTCAGTGCCGTCTGGCCGGGCGCGGACAAGGACATGAAAACGATTAACTCCGATTCTTCGCTTGGGACCGTGGAATTAGGCCTCGGTTTCCTCGGCGTCGGCGTCGGCCCGGAGCACGCGCGCGAAAGCAATGTGCCGCCGCTGCGCGGCAACGCCCGCACCAGCTATTTGCTGCCGTTTGAAATCGTCTCCGTCCACCTGCTGGTCGTGCTGATCGGGGCCGCTTACCTGGCCCGGGCGAAGCGGCGGCGAGGAGCCACGGCATGAGCGACGCGATTGGACTGAATCATTACCTGCTGCTCGGCGCGCTGCTCTTCGTGTGCGGCGTCGTGTGCATGGCGACCAAGCGCAATGCCATCGGCGTGCTGATGGGGGTGGAGTTGGTGTTGAACGGCACCAACATCAACTTTGTCGCGTTCGCGGCGTACAACCCGCAGTTCGCGGTCGAGGGCTACATGTTCGCCTTGTTCGTGATCGTGCTTGCCGCCGCGGAGGCCGCCATCGCGCTGGCGATCGTCCTCAATTTCTATAACAACCACATGACCGTCGATGTCGATACGGCGGAGGAGCTGAAAGGGTAAGCATGGGGATTTTCCAGGAACATCCCGGTTTGCTCTTCGTCCTGGCGACGATCCTGCCGCTGGTGTCCTTCGTCATTTTGCTTTTGACCGGGGCGATCCGCTCGTGGGCTCGCTCGGTGCGGCCGGACGCGCCGCACTGGCTGGAAGGAAACCGGCCGCCGGGCCGGATGGGGGCATACATCGCAACCGGCGCGATTGCCGCGTCGTGCATTCTGTGCTTGATCGGGTTCGTGATGTTTCTGCGGGAGCACGCGGAACACGATCCGCACGTCGCCGCTCATGCGGAAGTCGCTCAACACGACGCGCCCGTCGTCGCCGCCGAACCGTCCGAAGATCGGTGGTCCGGCCGTCTCACCTGGGCGAGCCTTTCGGTGAAGAGCGCCTCTCCCAAAGCAGCCGCCCTGCAACTCGGCTACAAAATCGACAGCCTGTCCGCCGTCATGTTCGTCATGGTCACGTTTATCGCGACCCTCATCCACATCTACTCCATCGGCTACATGGGCGACGAGCTGGCGCCGGTGGTGGAGGACAACCACGTCCACACCGAGCACGGCCATCTGCACCGCCGGGGACGTTTCGCCCGGTTCTTCATGTTCCTGTCGCTGTTCTGTTTCTCGATGCTCAACTTGATCTTGGCGGACAACCTCTTTCAGGTGTTCTTGAGCTGGGAGCTGGTCGGCATTTGCTCGTATCTCTTGATCGGCTTCTACTACGAGCGGACGAGCGCATCGAACGCGGCGAACAAGGCGTTCATCACGAACCGCGTCGGCGATGCGGGCTTCGTCGTCGGCTTGCTTATCCTCTGGACCTACGTCGGCACGTTCAACTTCGAGGAAATCTTCCAACAAATCCGCACGCCGGTTCGCGACGCTCACGGCGTGGTTTCCACTTATGCCGGGCGCGTCGTTCGGGCCGAACTTGCGGACAACGATCCGGGCCGGCCGCGGCAGCACATTCTGGAAGTCAACGACGCCGGAGCGCAGGCGATTTTGTTCCCACGCGTTCAGGAAATGAACCCGGCACACCCGCAACACTTCGACGGCATTGAAGAAGAAGGGGTGAGCGTCGAGGTCTTCGATAATCCGACGAAGACGCAATACAGCTCGATGCCGTACTGGCTGCTCGTGCTCGCCGGGCTGGGCATTTTCCTCGGCTGCGTGGGCAAGTCGGCGCAGTTTCCGCTCCAGGTGTGGTTGCCCGACGCAATGGAAGGGCCGACGCCGGTCAGCGCGCTGATTCACGCGGCCACGATGGTCGCCGCGGGCGTCTACCTCGTCGGAAGGGTCTATCCGCTGTTCACGCCGGAAGCACGGCTGGCAATCGCCTACACGGGCGGCATCACGCTCTTCGTCGCGGCGACCGTCGCCATCGTGATGACCGACATCAAAAAGGTGCTCGCCTACTCGACGGTCAGCCAGCTCGGTTACATGATGCTGGCCCTCGGCGTCGGCGGCTGGGTCGCGGGGCTGTTCCACCTCGTCACCCACGCTTTCTTCAAGGCGCTCCTGTTCCTTTGCTCCGGCAGCGTGATCTACGGCTGTCACCACGAACAGGAAATGACGAAGATGGGCGGCCTGTACCCCAAGATGAAAATCACCGCCCTCACCATGCTGGTCGGCGTGCTGACTATCGCCGGCATTCCGCTCTTCAGCGGCTGGTACAGCAAGGACGCGATTCTGGCCCAGGCGTTCGGTTTCGCGCTGGCGCACAAGAAACACTTCCTGCTGTTCCTGCTGCCGCTGGCGACGGCGGGCATCACGACGTTTTACATGTTCCGCATGTGGTTCATGACGTTCACCGGCCCGCCGCGCGACGAACACGTTCACGAACACGCCCACGAGTCGCCGCGGACCATGACGATACCGCTCATCCTGCTTGCGATTTGCAGCATCGCGGTGGCTTGGGGTTGGCCGCTGTGGAACGCGGAAAAGAGTGAGCTTGAACACCTGCTGCACGGTTCGCAGCACGTCTCGGTTCTGGCAGAATTCGGCTACCTCAAGGAAATCGACGCGGCGTGGCCGGGGCCGATGCTCAAGCCGGAAGAGAACGCCCGCCTGCTGGCTCAGGAACACCACGAACAGGCCGGCGCCCTGGCGTTGGGCCTCGTCATGCTGGGCATCGTGTTCGCCTGGGTGCTCTATTACCGGCGCGCGCTCGATCCCGAGGAGGCGAAGGAGCAATTCCCCGGCGTCCACCGCTTTCTTGCGCACAAGTGGTATTTCGACGAGCTTTATAGCGTCATGGTCGTGCGGCCGAGCCTAGTCGTCGCCGTGTGGTGCCGGGCGTTTGACACCTATGTGATCGACGGCACGATCAACCTCATCGGTCGCGTCTCGGTAAACGTAGCGAAGTGGGACGGCCGCTTTGACAACGGCGTGGTGGACGGCCTCGCCAACTTGATTGCCCGCGTGGCTTACGCCGTGGGTGGCAGGCTGCGGCGGGTGCAGACGGGCTATTTGCGCAGCTACGTGCTGTTCCTCGCCCTCGCCGCGGTCGCGATCTTCGCCTTGCTGTCCTACGTGGTCAGCGCGGGCGCGGCGAAATAGAGAGTGGTCGCCTCGCCCCGCGAGCCCACCACTCTCACGCGAAACGGATGAAGAGAAAAATCGACGTGTTCAACGCTTGAGTGAGCCTGTATATGCTTGAAACCGACATGCTGTGGATGACCCTGGTAATCTTCGTGCCGAGCATCTTCGCGCTGGGCCTCCTCTTCTTCCCGAAGAGGAGCGAAGAGTACATGCGCTGGTGGTCGCTCGCCGGCACCGCGGTCACGCTGGTCGTCAGCCTCTTTCTGTTTATCGACTTCGAGAAGATGCTCGACAGTCACAAGACCGACCCGGATAAGACCTTTTTGAGCGCCCGCGCGCAGGAACTCGACAATAGCCCCGCGCCGAATCACAAAGGCTTCGACGGCATCGGGCGCATCCCGTGGATTCCGCGTTTCAACATTTACTATTACGTCGGCGTGGACGGCATCAGCATGTCGCTCGTCCTCTTGACGACGGTGCTCAGCTTCTTGGCGATGATTGCGAGCTGGAACATCGACCGCTACGTGCGCGGTTACTGCATGCTGTTCCTCTTGCTCGAAACCGGCATGATCGGCACGTTTCTGGCGCTCGACTTCTTCCTCTTCTACATCTTCTGGGAAGTGATGCTGTTGCCGATGTACTTCCTCATCGGCATCTGGGGCGGCCCCCGGCGGGAATACGCGGCGATCAAATTCTTCCTGTACACGCTGCTCGGCTCCGTGTTCATCCTGATCGCGCTGCTCGGCTTCTATTTTGCCGACGTGCGCGACTTTGTCGCCCCCGGCGTCGCCGAGCGCGACGCCAAGGCGGCGCCGACGGGCAATAAAACACTGAACGCCGCGGACGCCGAGCAACGTGCGGCCGTGAACACCTTTGACTTGATCACGCTGCAACGGGTGGGGAAGGCGGCGTCGGAGTACATCAAGACCGGCCAGTTGCCGGCGGACACGCCAGGCTTGAAAGCGGCCCAAAACGCCGTCACGGCAGCCGCGAATGGCACCGATGCGCAGAAGAAGGCCGCTCAAGACAAATTAACCGCCGTGCAGGATCGATTGAAACAACCATTCTTCACCCAAGCGTTCCAGATCATCATGTTCGTGTTGCTCTTCATCGGCTTCGCGATCAAGTTGCCGGTCTTCCCATTCCACACGTGGTTGCCCGACGCGCACGTCGAGGCGCCGACGCCGATCAGCATGATCCTCGCCGGCGTACTTCTGAAGATGGGCGGCTACGGCATCATCCGCATTGCCTATCCGATCTGTCCGTGGGCCGCGGAGTATCTCGCGACCGTCGTCGGCGCGTTTGGCGTCATCAACATCGTCTACGGCGCGTTCGCGGCAATGGCCCAAACCGATTTCAAGAAGCTGGTCGCGTACAGCTCGATCAGCCACATGGGTTATGTGATTCTCGGCATCGCGGTCTGGTCGGCGTCCGGCAGCTCGCAGTACTGGTCGTGGGCGATGAACGGCGCCATGTTCCAGATGATCGCCCACGGCATCACGTCGGCCGGCATGTTCTTCCTGGTCGGCGTCATCTACGACCGGGCCCACCACCGCAACCTCGACAACTTCCGCGGCCTGATGGAGCCGATGCCGCTGTACGGCGGCATCAGCGCGATCATTTTCTTCGCCGCGATGGGCCTGCCCGGCATGTGCGGGTTCGTCGGCGAGTTCATGGTTGTGCTGGGGACGTGGAATTTCGCGCCGAACGGCAATCACGCGGTCGGCATCGTGTTTTCCATCCTGGCCGCGATGACTGTCGTGCTAACGGCTGCGTACATCTTGTGGACGTTGCAGCGTGTCTTCCTCGGCCAGAACACGGCGTACAAGGATTACAAGGACATCAACCTGCGCGAACTGATCTGTATCGTGCCGCTCATTGTGCTGTCGGTCGCGCTCGGCGTGTTGCCGGGCCTCCTCTTGTCGTGGATGGAACCGAGCGTGACGGGGCTGGTTGATACGCTGGCGCGCCTGACGCCGTGATTCCGACTGTCGTACGCGCTTTCGCTTGTGCCATTCCAACCGAGATTGCACGCATGTTTTTGACGCGCGACCTGATTGAAAGTCTTGAAGCGGCGCTCGGCCGCGACATTGAGCTGTTCGCTCCCGAATTGATCTTGTGCGGCGGTATCGTCTTGCTGCTGCTGCTCCGGCTGCTAACGTCTTTTGATCGCGTACACGTTGGCTGGGTCGCCTTGCTCATAACGGCGGGCGGGCTCGTCGTCGCCGTGCGGCAATGGGAAGACGCGGGCCTGCCGAGCTCCGTCAGCCTCTTCAGCGGCTTCGTCGTCTTCGACGGCTTCACCGTCTTTCTGCGGATATTCCTGCTCGCCTTCACGACGCTGACGATCGTGCTCACGCTGCTGACCGGCATCCCAGACCGCGAGGATTCAGCCGATTTCTATACGCTGCTCCTCGGCGCCGTGGTCGGCATGATGCTGATGTCGTCGGCGAGTCATCTGTTGATGGTCTACATCGGCGTCGAGATGGCGAGCTTGCCGAGCTACGCGTTGGCCGGCTTCCTGAAGGGACGCCGGCAGTCGAGCGAAGCGGCGCTCAAGTACGTCGTATACGGCGGCGGGGCGTCGGCGATCATGCTTTACGGCATCAGTCTGCTTGCGGGCAAGTTTGGCACGGCGTATCTGCCCGACGTGGCCCATGCGATGGCCGTCGAGTTGACGATACGCAACGGCATCGAGCCCGTGCTGCTGCTCGGCACGCTCTTCGTCATGGTCGGAATCGCGTTCAAGCTGTCGGCGGTGCCGTTCCACTTTTGGTGCCCCGACGTGTTCGAAGGCGCCTCGGCGGAAGTGGCGGGATTTCTCTCTGTCGCTTCCAAGGGGGCGGCGCTGGCTCTCTTTGCGCGCGTGTTGCTGTACCTTTCGGGACTGGCCGGGCTCCCGGCGTCGAATTATGACCAATGGGTTCACGTTGTGCGTTATCTCGTCCCCGCCGTGGCCTTCTTCGCGGCGCTTACCGCCACGTTCGGCAATCTCGCCGCGTACATGCAGACGAACCTGAAGCGCCTGCTCGCCTATTCAACCATCGCCCACGCGGGCTACATGATGATGGGACTGGCGCCGCTCAACCGAGAAGGGGCGTCCGCCGTCCTTTTCTATCTGGTCGCCTACCTGTTCATGAATTTGGGGGCTTTCGCCATCGTCGCATTCCTGCGGAATCAGACCGGTTCCGAGGATTTGACGAGCTTCCGCGGCCTCATTCGCCGCTCGCCTTGGCTGGTGGTGACGTTCTCCGTGTTTATTCTGAGCCTGCTCGGCATTCCGCCGCTCGTTGGTTTCGCGGCGAAGTTCCAGATTTTCCGCGTGCTCTTCGACGCGGGCCAGAGTTATACCGCAGCGGGTGAACCGGGCCTCGGCACAACGATGTACACCCTGCTCGTCATCGGCGGCATCAACACCGTCATCAGCGTGGTGTATTACGTGAAAGTGCTCAAGGTGATGATCCTCGAAAAGTCGGTGGAAGAGATCGAAGGCCAGCCCGTGACGCCTCTGCCCGAACCGCTCGGGCCGCGGTTTTACGCCGTCGTGCTGGCGCTGGCTGTGCTCGCGCTCGGCATCGTCTGGAACCCAATCGCCCTGGCCACGGACCGCGGCGTCGAGAGTTTTCACCCCACGCCGCGGCCGACCGGCAAGGCGCTGGCCCAGTCGAGCGCGGAGACCAAGCCGTGAACGAGCGTCAAACCGAGCACCTCCTCCAAACGATCGTCCGCCGCGAGGGCCGCTGCCTGCTGCAATACGTCGGCGAGGCGTTCCCGTGGACCACCGTCGCTGACGAACAGGAACTCGCGCGCTTTCAACAGCTCGTTCGCGAACATAGCGAGGCGCTGGCGGCCATCGTTCGCTTCATGCTCCGCCAACACTTGGCCCCGCCGCACTTGGGGCCCTTTGCGATGGGTTTTACGACGATCAACTTCGTATCGTTCGATTACCTGTTGCCGCGGCTGGTTCACGCCGAGCGCGAGGGCATCGGGCAGTTGGAACGCGATCTGGCAATGTTGACCGACGCCGGCGCACGCGGCGTAGTGGAAAAGCTTCTCGACCTGAAGCGGCAGCACCTGAAAGTGCTGGAAGAAATGGCCACGGCGCACGCGGAACCGGCGCTGCGCTGATTCCGGGCGCCCGACGCAATGCGTCGGCAGCGATTCTCGCCCGCGCTTTGCGCTTCGGGCGCCCTCACCATGAGCCCACTCTCGTGCCACTGGAATTGATCGATACCCATGCCCATCTCGATGACGAGCGGTTCCAAAACGACCTGCCGGCCGTCATCGAACGCGCGCAAACGGCGGGAGTTCGCCGCATCATCACCATTGCCACGACGGCGGCCACCAGCCGTCGCTGTGTGGAATTGGCCGTTCAATTCCCGGCGCTCTTCGCTACTGTCGGTCTTCAACCGAACAACCTCGCGCAAGAGCCGCCCGCCGCCTGGGACGACGTGCTTGCTCTCGTTGTAAAACCGCGCGTGGTCGGCATCGGCGAGACCGGCCTGGACCGCCACTGGCATGACACGCCGTTTCCGCAGCAGGAAGAGTATTTCGCCCGGCATTTGGAACTGTCCCGCCGCCGGAAGCTGCCCGTTGTCATTCATTGCCGCGAAGCGGAAACCGACGTGGTCCGCATGTTGCGTGATGACTTCGACCGCCACGGTCCCGTGCGCGGCGTGATGCACTCGTTCACCGGCGACCGCGCCACGGCCGAAGCTTGCCTGGCGATGGGGCTACACATTTCGTTCGCCGGCATGGTCACGTACAAGAACGCCCAGAACCTGCGCGACGTGGCCCGTGACATTCCGCCTGATCGGCTCGTCGTCGAGACGGACAGCCCGTACCTGTCGCCGGTTCCGCTCCGCGGCCAACGCAACGAGCCGGCGAACGTGGTTCACACCGCAGCGTGTCTGGCCGGCGTGCGCGGCGTCGAGCTTTCGGCGCTCGCGGAGCTTACGACGAACAATGCCGTGTCGCTCTTTGGGTTGTCCGCCGAGCGAAAAAGTGCGCGGCGCGTCCTTTCTTCGCAAGAATTCGGCAGGGCGAACGAATAGGGATTGAAGGGACACTCCGTACCGAGTCCAATTGATTACAAGCGTTCAGATCGCGCCCCCGGAGCGAAAACAATGCCGCAGCTGGACTGTGCAGGTGTTTGGTGGCGACGGCTGTTGTTTTACGCCATCATCGGCTTCCTCGTCATCTTCTTGAGCGGGCCGGTTATCGGAATCCTCGCGGCTCTCTTCTCGGTCGCGCTCGCGGTGGTGGGACTGATTCTGCCTTTCGTGCTCCTCGGCCTCCTCATCTGGCTGCCGCTGCGCTGGATTTCGCGCCGACCAACGCCGCGCTGGGCGGAGGCCGGCCGAACGACGGGCCGGTTTTGCCGCGGCGTGATGCACGTGCCGTTGCACGCGAGCTATCGCGCGGCGTCGGTTTGTCGCGCGACCGGCGAGCGCGTGTCACGCACGGGGCGCTTTATCGCCACCGTCGTGACGGAGGTTGTCTGCGGCGCACTGGTCGGCGGCCTGCTCGGCTACCTGTCCGGCTTCCGGCCACAGGGACCGCCGTATCCCACCGTCGTATTGGCCATGACGCTTGGCGGCCTCCTCGGCGTGTTGCTCGCGGTCTGCCGCTGCCGCTCCGAGCACGAATTGTCGGCGCCGTGAGCGCTCACGCGGAAGGCGGCTCAATGCCGAAGTCACGAATCGTGAATATCGGGAGGTACGCATAGCGCGGTTCGAGCTTCGCGCGTGCCCCTTCAAGCCGATCCACGATGCAGCTCACCGCGGCGACAGTCGCTCCGGCCGCTTCCACCTCCGCGATCGCTTGCAGCACGGAACCGCCCTGCGTGAACACGTCGTCGATCACCGCCACGCGCCAACCGGCTTGCAGCATTCCTTCCACACGCTGCCGGCTGCCGTGCCCCTTGGCCTCTTTGCGGACGAAAAACCCTTCCAGCGCTCGGCCTTGCTCGTGGTAGCGCAATACCGCCGCGGTCGCCATGGGAATGGCGCCGACTTCCAACCCGCCGATCGCCTGGATGTCGAGATCTTTCGTCAGATCCCACAGTAGATCGCCAAGCAGCCAGACCGCTTCGGAGTTGAACAACGCCTTTTTGCTGTTGATGTAGTACGTGCTCTCCTTGCCCGACGCCAGCGTGAAGCGGCCAAAGGAGACCGCGCGCGACTTGAACAATTCGAGCAGGCGTTGCCGTGACGCTTCCGACATGGTGACTTTCTCCGCGGCGCCAAGATTCTGTTGAGGATTATAAGAACTCCGCGCCGAATACGTCGGTTGCCGATCCGAACAATTGCTTTGCGCGCGCAGAGCGTTATACTGCCAGCACGATCCACCGCAAATGTCGGTCGCGCGTCGGCGAATTAGGGTTAGAGAAACGGTCCGGCGTCCCGAAGCACTTGAACGTGCCGCCGCGCCGCCAATCCGAAAGGTGTACGAGATGGACCCCACGATCCTGATTGTCCTGGCGATTGTCCTCGGCCTTGGGCTGCTTTTGCTGTTCGCCGCGATCGGCATCTACAACAGCCTCGTCAACCGGCGTGTGGAGACGGAAAACGCCTGGTCGCAGATCGACGTGCAGTTGAAACGCCGCTACGACCTGATCCCGAATCTGGTGGAGACGGTCAAAGGCTACGCCAGCCACGAAAAGGACACGCTGGAGCGCGTCATCCAAGCCCGCAACATGGCCATGAGCGCCAGCGGGGTGGCGGCCAAAGCCGAAGCTGAAAACATGCTAAGCGGCGCGCTCAAGAGTCTGTTCGCCGTGAGCGAGGCGTATCCGGATCTGAAGGCGAACCAAAGTTTCATGGGCCTTCAGGAGGAGCTAAAGGCGACCGAAAACCGCATCGGCTTCTCGCGGCAGCACTACAACGACGTGGTCAGCAACTACAACAGCATGCTGCAACGCTTCCCGTCGAACGTCGTCGGCGGCATGTTCGGTTTCAAACAGGTCGAGTTTTTCAAGCTCGACGCCGCCGAAGCGGAAGCGGTTCGCAAGGCGCCGCAGGTCAAGTTTTGAATTTTAGATTGCAGATTGAAGATTGCAGATTTCCAACCTGGAACCGTCGCGCAATCTGCAATCTGCAATCGTCAACCTGCACTCCACTAAAATGCCGCAAACGTTTCGCGATTACATCGCCGCCAACAAGCGCAACAGCGTTCTGTTGGTCGTGTTCTTTTGCCTGTTCATCACGGTGGTGGCGATGGTACTGTGCCTCGCCATCATCGCCTATTATGGCCACGGCGCGCTGTCGGGCGTCAACTGGGGCGAAGCGCTGCTCGTCGGCGGAGTTGCGGCGTTGATCTCGCTGCTGCTCTCGCTGCTGGCGTATTACACCGGCGATGACATGGTGCTTGCCGTCGCCGGCGCCAAGCCGTTGCAGCACGCGGACGATCCGGAGCTGTTCAACGTCGTTGAAGAAATGGCGATCGCGGCCGGCCTGCCGGTTCCGCGGGTGTACCTGATCCGCGACCCGGCCCTCAATGCGTTTGCCACCGGACGCGATCCCCAGCACGCCGCGGTCGCCATCACGAGCGGACTGCGGTCGCAACTCACGCGCGAGGAGCTGCAAGGCGTGATCGCCCACGAAATGTCGCACGTCCGCAATTACGACATCCGCCTTATGTTGCTCATCACCGTGCTGGTAGGCACCGTGGTCATGCTGTGCGACGTGTTCTGGCAAATCCTGCGTTGGGGACCAAGCCGCGGCAGCAGCAGCCGCGACCGCCGTGACAGCAAAGACGGGGGCGGCGGCGTCATCGTCGCCGTCTTGCTGATTATTGCCGTGATTCTGGCGATCCTGGCGCCGATCCTGGCTCAGATTATTCAGTTTGCAGTCAGCCGCCAGCGCGAGTATCTGGCCGACGCGGCGGGCGTGGAGTTGACCCGCTATCCGGAAGGGCTCGCCAGCGCGTTGCGGAAGATTCGTGACGACAAGCAAGTGCTCGCCCACGCCAACCGCGGCACCGCGCAGCTCTACATCGCCAATCCGATCAAGAAGTTCGAAGGACTCGCCGACACGATGTTCGCGAGCCATCCACCGATCAATGACCGGATCAAGCGTCTGGAAGCGCTGACGAAATGAACGAACCACGGAGAAATGGCGAGCCGCTTACACGAGGATCTCGTGGATCGGGCTGCCGCCGTTCGCTATCGGCACGGGCCGTCCGGAGCGGTCGTGGAGCGCCATGTCCGGATCAATTCCCAGGCAATGGTAGATCGTCGCGCAGATATCGCCGGTGCTCACGGGCCGATCCTTGACGAATCCGGCCTGGGCATCGGAAGCGCCGCAGATCGTGCCGCCGCGAATGCCGGCGCCGGCGAAAAGCGCGGAGTAGCAGTAGGTCCAGTGGTCGCGGCCGCCGTTGCCGTTGATGCGCGGCGTCCGGCCCATCTCACTCATCACGACGACGAGCGTCTCGTCGAGCAAGCCGCGCTGATCGAGTTCCTCCAGAAGCGCCGTGTAGGTCTGATCGAGCCCCGGCAGTTTGTATTCCTTGAGGATGGGGAAGTTGCGTGTGTGCGTGTCCCAGGCGTCGTAGTCAATTTGGATTCGGTCCCAAAACAGGTCCCACGTAACGTTCACGAAGCGGACGCCCGCCTCCACGAGACGCCGGCCGATGAGCGTACTGCTCCCGAACAGCGTGCGGCCGTAGCGTTCCAGAAGGCGCGGGTCTTCTTTCTCCAAGTCGAAGGCGGCCCGCACGCGCGCCGAGGTGAGCAGATCGAATGCACGTTGCTGTACGCGATCATAGGCGCCGAGCGTAGCCTGCGCGTCGGTCCGGCGAAGTCGAGCGTCGAACTGTTGGAGCAGCCCGCGGCGCGTGTTCAGCCGATCAAGCGTAAAGTCGTTTGTTAGCGCTGCGTCGGCCAGATACGGTTGGCCGCGAACAATCCGCGGGTAACCGGCTCGGGGCGGGGGCGCGTCTTTGTCGCCGAACGGACTGCACTCGGTCGTCAAGGCGTCGAAACGCTTCCCGAGAAAACCGGCGTACGGACCGGCCCGACGAAACGCCTGTCCCCATCCGAGCCAAGTCGGCAGGTATACGTAAGCCGGGAAATCGCCGTGTCGCGTATTGAGATACTCGCACACCGAGCCCATGCTCGGCGGGTCGCTGTCGCGCGGGTGCTGGTCGGGCATCGTCGCTTCGTAGCCGGTGTAACTCGGGAGGCAATTGTGGCAGCCGGCCTTGTGATTCACCGAGCGGACGATCGCGGCTTTGTGCATCCAGCGGGCCATGCGCGGCAAATGTTCGCAAATCTGGATGCCGGATACGTTGGTGGCGATCGGCTTGAACTCGCCACGGATCTCGGAAGGGGCGTTTGGTTTGAGATCAAACATATCCTGCGTGGCAGCCCCGCCAAGCAGGTAGAGGAGTATGACGCTCTTGGCTTTGCCGGGAGGTTGCGCGGCGGGCCGCACCTGCTCGGCCTGGAGAAGCCGCGGCAAGGTGAAGCCGCCCAGCAACGAGAGCGCCCCGGCGCGAAGAGTCTCGCGCCGCGTCACGCCGTCGCAACACCGACGCGGGCTGCCAAGCATGGTGAGCATCGTTCCCCCCTCTTGAGACGATGGCCGACCACGGAAGAGCGAGCGAACAGACGCCAGCGTATGCGGAAGCAGGAAAGCGATCAATGAGAAAGTGCCGATGGACCACGCAACGCAGCGTCACCCGCCGGCGCGCCGTCGTTTCACCAGTGTGATCTCATTGCCCGCTGCGTTGTGCGACACGTCGTCCATGAAAGTGCGGATCAGCAGCAGACCGCGGCCGCCGACACGGTCAAGATTGGCGGGGTCGGTTGGATCGGGAATCGCGGCGGGATCGAAGCCGGGGCCCTCGTCGCGGATGACGAATACGGCTTCGTCACGGCTCATGCGCGTACGCACGAACAACCGCCGGGTGCAATGCGGCGGCTGCTTGCGACGCTCCTCGGCCAGCCGTTCGTAGGTATCGCTATCGTCTTGGCGTAAGCTTGAACTCAGCTCGAGGTTGCCGTGGTACAGGGCATTCACCAGCGCCTCTTCCAGAGCCACGCCAATGCGTACGCGCTCATTTTCATCGCAGAGGCTCAGCCGCGCGAGATGCTGCTGGAGGTGGGCGACGAGAACCGGAACGAGCGCCGGATCATTTTCGAGTTCAAAGCACGCGTCGAAGCTTGTCACGAAACCGAGCAGCCGCTGTTGGCGGCGGTCGAGGCGGGCGGCGGCGAGGACCTGCTCCAACGTCGAGCCCAGCTCGTCGCTCAAGTTTTCCTTGGCGATGAAGCTCGCCGCGCCTTGCCGCAGTGCCTGAAGTGCGAGTCCCTCGTGTCCCGGGCCCATCATCAAGATGACCGGAACGAGCGGGTGTTTGCCGCGGATCTCATCCACGAGGTCCACACTGTCCATTTCCGAAATCTGCAAGTCCGTGAGGACGACCGCCGGGGCATTGCCTGCGATCATGGCGAGCGCATCCGCGCCGTTATTGGCGTAGAGCACGCGATAGGGGCCCGAGGCTTCGAGTAAACGGCCGGCACGCATCCGCTCGGCGGTGTTCTCATCTACTACCAGAATGGTGTGCGTGGAAGCTGGGGTAGTGGGCGTCGCCGGCGTGCCGGCGCCGCTGGTACAGCCCTGGCTCGGGGAATGGTCCCGCGATGAGGTCAACAAAGCTCGGCTCAGGAATTGTCAATGAAGGGACCGCGCGGAGGCGAAGCGCGTGACAATCACCGCCATAAAACCAATAGGTCACGGCAGTTCGCGCGTCAATTCGCGCGCAAGAAGGGAGGCACTTCCTGTTCACGCCGCCAACTTGCGCGGGTCTGGTCCTTCGGTCAGCCGTACCTCGGCAAAGCGGCAGCCCGTCGAGTCGTAAAAGAGAATACGGCCCTCCTCGCCGGCCCAAATCGCGTACGTCCGCAACAACCGCGGGCCTTGTAGTTGAAAGAAAAGCCCGCACGGCGTGCCGCCACGCAGGATCAAGGTCTGGTGCAGCGGCGTCTGCCGCGGGTCAAGCCGGTCGTGGGCACACAGGACGTTGTGAACATGTTGCGCCAGGGATTCAACCGTCGGCAAGATGGCAATGACGTTCATGCGACCGCTACAACCTCCGGGAACAAGGGAGAACGAGGCAGTTCACGGTGTTTGCTTTCCGGCAGCCCGCCAATGATTATCGGCCGCGGCGGTCGCCGAATGTACCTTCCGTAAATGACTCAAGTCGGCCCCCGTGTACGACGGTTCACCAGGCGCGGAGTTGTCGTAGGGCTTCGTAAAGGACGATTCCAACGGCCGTGGCGAGATTGAGGCTGCGCGTTTTCCGCGCCGGCATGGGAATACGGCACACATTTTCCGCGTGTTGCGTCAGCCAGTCAGCGGGGAGTCCGTACGATTCGCAGCCAAAGAGCAGGCAGTCGTCGGCTCGATAGGCGACTTCGGTGTACGGCTTCGTTGCATGAGCGGAGAAACCAAGAACACGGCGGCCGGCACAGTCCGACTCGAATGTTGTGAGCGAGGCGTGTTGTTTCCATACCAGCTCCGGCCAGCAATCGACGCCGGCGCGGCGGAGAGAGCGTTCATCGAGGCGGAAGCCGATCCGGCCAATGAGATGGAGCGTCGCGCCGGTCGCCACGCAGAGGCGGGCGATGTTGCCGGTGTTCGGCGGAATCTCAGGTTCCCAGAGCGCGACGTGGAGCATGTGGAATGTTGCCAATTACGCCGTGCGGCCGGTAACGATTGTATCAATTCATCCGCACGCGCCGTATCTGTAGTGCGCGCGGCACATTTTCGGAGCCGAAACGTTTCTCTGGAGGAAAATGGCGGCCTGTCGCCGCCGATAATGAAGAGAGGAGACACCGTGCGCCTTCGCGCGTCACACGGGCCCCGGAAGCAGCCAGGAGGGCCGCGCCACATCTCGTGCGCTGTTCGCACCTGGAGTCGCTTGCATGTCCAGCCGTCGCTTCTCCGATCTCGACGTCGTCGCCGTGGGGTTGCTCATCGGCGGCCTCGTCGTAGCGCTCGCGGTGTTCAGTTACGATCCGGCCGACCCGCCGTCGTCGCACGTGTTGCCGCGCAATCCCACGCCGACGAATCTGCTCGCTACGCCTGGCGCATGGATCGCACACGGTCTCCATGAATCACTCGGCGTCGCGCAGTACGTGCTGTTGGGAGGTTGGTTCGCGCTGGTCGTGCTGCTCTTCCTGCGGCGCGGCGTGTGGGCTTGGTTTTACCGACTGGCCGGGTGGTTGCTGCTCATTCCGTGCGTCGCGGTTACGGCTCATTGGATCGGTCCGCGGTTCCTCGGCGGTCCCCTCAGCGGCAGCGGCGGGAGCCTGGGCGCCTGGCTGGCGGCGTGGCTCGAGCTGCGGCTGTTTCCCGTTGGCCGCTTGCTGTTGCTTGGCGGCGGCATTTTGTTGGGGCTGGTCCTGGCGGCCGATTTCGCGGTGGTTCGTCTCCTGCGCGCGTCCGGTGGCGTCGCTCGCTGGCTGGGTGGACGTGTTCGCTGGCCGCGACGCGGGACGCGCCCCTTGGAAGACCCGCCGATCATCCGCATTGCACCGCCTGCCGACGCAGAAGACGTTCTTCTCCGTGACGAGCCGCACGTTCCGCCGGTGGACGATGACTCGATCCCGATTCGCCATCACGCGGAAGAGCGGCAACCGCGTTCCGAGCCGGACATCACGCCGATTACGCGCCCCGGTCCGGCGCCGGAAGAAGAGCGCTATTCCGACTACGAATTGCCGCCGCTCAGCCTGCTTGATGAACCGCAGCCGTTTCCGTACGAGGAACACGATCAGCAACTTCGCGAGCGCGCCGCCCTCTTGGAAAAGACGTTCAGCGATTTCGATCTCAACGTCCACGTCGTCGGCATCAACACCGGCCCGGTGATTACGCAATACGAGTTGGCGCTGGAAACCGGGTTGCGCGTTCACAAGGTCACGCGCCTCGCCGACGACCTGGCGTTGAACTTGCGGGTTCCCAGCGTGCGCATGGTAGCGCCGATTCCCGGCAAGAACACGGTCGGCGTCGAAATCCCCAACGAACATCGGGCGATGGTCCGTCTCAAGGAAGTGCTGCTCGCCGCGGGCAAGAAAGTCGCGAAGGCGAAGATTCCGTTGTTCCTCGGCAAGGACACGGAAGGCCGGCCGCTTGTCTACGACCTCGCGGAGATGCCGCACTTGCTCATCGCCGGGCGCACCGGCACCGGTAAGTCGGTCTGCATGAACTCGATCATCCTCAGCATGTTGATGACGCGCCGTCCCGACGAAGTGAAGATGATCATGATCGACCCAAAAATGCTCGAATTGAGCGAATACGGGAAGATTCCGCACTTGATGCACCCGATCGTCAAGGACATGAAAAAGGCCGAGGCCATCCTGTCGTGGGCCGTGGACAAGATGGAGGAACGCTACGACGTCTTGAGCCGGGCGCGCGTTCGCGGCATCGCCGGCTACAACGAATTGACGCCCGAGGAGATTCATCGCCGCATCGGGCCGGTGGATGACGAGGAACGCCGCCGCATTCCGGATCGGATGCCGTACATCGTCATTTTCGTGGATGAAATGGGCGATCTGATGATGACGATGAAGAAAGAGGTCGAAGGGCACATCATTCGACTGGCGCAGAAATCGCGCGCGGCCGGCATTCACCTGGTTGTCGCCACGCAGAAGCCGACGGTCGATGTGATTACGGGCCTCATTAAGTCCAACTTGCCGGCCCGCATTTGCTTCCAGGTCGCCAGCCGTTCCGATAGCCGTGTTGTCCTCGATGAAATGGGCGCCGACAAGCTCCTTGGCAAGGGAGACATGCTTTTCCTTCAGCCGGGCACAAGCACGCTCGTTCGCTCCCAGGGAACGTATCTCAGCGACGACGAGATTAACCGGGTCGTCGAACATATCAAATGCGATCCGTGCTATGTCCAGGAGTTGATTCAGATCAGCACGTCCGCCAAGGAAGGACAAGGCAGCTTCCTCGAATCACTGCGTGCGCGCGACGAGGTCTACGAGGCGGCGATCGAAGTGGTCGTTCGCGAAGCGCGCGGCAGCGTGTCGCTCTTGCAGCGAACGCTCGGCATCGGCTACGGCCGGGCAGCACGGCTCATCGACTTCATGGCGGAAGACGGCATCGTCGGCGCCTACAACGGCAGCAACGCCCGCGAAGTGTTGTTTACGCCGGAGCACTGGGATCAGCTCAGGCAACGCGAAGAGCAACCCGTGGGCTGATCGATCGCTCAGCGACACGCGCGTCAAAACCGCGGCGGTTGTTCGTAGACGAGCTGGTTGGCGTGCGCCAGTGATTCCAACGTCCCGGCGTCGGTCCAATAGCCCTTGAGAATCGAATACCCCAGACGCCCCTGCTCCAAATAGTGACGATTCACATCGGTGATTTCCAACTCCCCGCGGCGGCTCGGCCGTAGTTGCTTAATTACGTCGTAAACGTCCGGCGGATACACGTAGATGCCCGCCACGGCGTAGTCGCTCTTCGGCTTCTCCGGCTTCTCGTCGATGCTGACAATTCGATCGCCGCGAAGTTCGGCCACGCCGTAGCGGCCCGGATCGTGGACTTGCTTGAGCGCCACCCAGGCGCACTCCGGCGAACGATTCGCGTCGTCCAGCAAGGAACCGAGCGGGTCGAGAAAGATGTTGTCGCCCAAGATCACCGCGCAGCGCACGCCGTGGCAAAACAGCTCCGCCAAGCCTAACGCCTGCGCGATGCCGCCTGCTTCGTCCTGCACGCGGTAGGTCAGCCGACAACGATGGTCTTTGCCGGAGCCGAGCAGCTCCACGAAATCGCCCATGTGCTCCGTGCCCGACACCAGCATAACGTCGGTAATGCCGGCGCCGACAAGTTTTTTGAGCGGATGATAAACCATGGGAAGGGGACCGACCGGCAGCAAGTGTTTGTTCGTAACTTTCGTCAATTCGCCGAGCCGAGTCCCCTTGCCGCCCGCCAGAATCACGCCACGCACGGTCATCGCAAGCTCCTCGTATACGAGGTTCGCAGTAACCCGATTCCTCGGGTCAACGTGCCCGCACCAATTGCAACACGGAGAATATAGGACGGAAATATGCGCAGCAATGGCGGTCAGCGGCCGATACGCAAATCGGTTGGGACCGCGCGGCCGATGTGTGAAGTGGCGGGAAGCAACTGGACCGCGTCGGTCTGTACGTGACGGACCCCCGGCAGCGCGAGCAGGTGCTGCTCGAAATCGAGGAGGTCGCGCGCTCGCGTTACCGTGCCGGTGACGATCGCCGTGTCCTCGTGGAGCGTGGCGTTAAGCGGACGGAAACGCTCGTCCGCTTGCTTGAGTCGAGCGAGCGAGCCGAGGAAGGTGTCCTGCGCGCTGGGCGGCGTGAGCCGCAGCGCTTCACCGCCGAGCTGCGGCAATCTCAGACGAACGCCGTTCGGCTCCCCATTGGCAGACGCCGACGCTGGCTCATTCGATTCCCGCCCCGTCAACCACCCCGGCACGGCCGTCGTCGGCTTCGGCACGTCCTTGAGCGGCGCGGGCGGCAGTGGGGTGACGGCCAGTTCTTGCACGGGTGCGATACGCATCTCGGAACGCACGTCGTCCAAACCGGCGACGGTCCTTGCGGTGCGTATCGCCCGCAGCGCCGCCGCCGCGGACGGCGCCGGGCCCCAAAGTATCGCTACTCCCTTGTCGACGCGCACACCGATATTCAGAGGCGCGAGCACCTCGTCCGCCGTCAACGCCTTCCGCACGTGTACCGTAAGCTGCAAATCCCGCAGAACCGTTGCGGACAATAGGGGCGACGGATGCTCGTTGGGTGGCTCGGCTGCGCGCATATTCGTCGCGAGCAGCGCAGTGGAGCTGAGCGCGAAAAACGCGGTCCGTCGAAACCAGTTCCGCCACCGGGGAGTCATTGCAAGGAATTGCCCTATCGGTCCGGCCGCACCAGTGCGGAAAGTGCGGATTCCGGTCCAGCATTTCATTCTCCCCGGATGGAGCAGCGGCGGAAAGAGACGGACGGCGAAAAGCGTTCGACGTGAGAGGAGCGGCGGGAAAATGAAGCGAGATTGCCGTGCGTCCTACGCCTTCCGCGGCGTCCACATGTGGATGGCGCGCCCGTCCACCGCGAGGGCCGCCTCCCGTACCGCTTCGGATAGCGTGGGATGCGCGTGGCAGATGCGGGCGATATCCTCGGCACTGCCGGAAAACTCCATCACGGCGACCGCCTCGGCGATCAAGTCGGACGCGTGCGGCCCAAGGATGTGGACGCCAAGCACGCGGTCGGTTTTTGCATCGGCGAGGGTTTTCACGAAGCCTTCCGTTTCGTCCAGACAGCGTGCTCGGCCATTGGCGATGAACGGAAAACGACCGACGCGATACTCGCGGCCCGCTTCCTTCAATTGCTCCTCGGTCGCGCCGACGCTCGCCAGCTCCGGTTCCGTGTAGATCACGCTGGGGATCGTATCGTAGTTGACATGCGTCTTTTGTCCGGCGAGACGCTCGGCCAGCGCGATGCCTTCTTCTTCCGCCTTGTGGGCAAGCATGGGCCCCGCGATGAGGTCGCCGATTGCGTACACACCGGAGACGCTTGTTTGAAAGCTCTCGTCCACCGGAATCCGGCCCGTCCGTTCCTCAATCTTGACACCGACGTCTTCGAGTCCGAGCCCGGCGGAACAGGCGCGGCGACCCACGGCGACAAGCACGCGGTCCCCCTGGAAGAGCACGTCTCCGCAGTCCGATTGAGCGTTGACGATCACCTGCCCGCCCTGCGTCGAAGCGCTCGTGACCTTCGTGTCGAGATGAAAAACGAGCCCCTGTTTCACGAGCAGCTTATGGAGCGCCTCAGCCATCTCGGAATCGGATTGGGGCAGCAATCGAGGTAGGAATTCGACCACCGTGACTTTGGAACCAAGGCGGGCCCACACGGAGCCAAGTTCCAGGCCGATATAGCCGCCGCCGACCACGATCAGGTGGGCCGGCACCTTCTCAAACGACAGCGCCTCCGTCGAGCTGACGACGCCGACGCCGCCCAACGCCAGTGCGGAAAGTGTGGCGGGCTCGCTCCCCGTGGCGAGGACGATGGCTGGACTTTCCAGCAATTCAACCTGTTGCTTCGTACTCGTGACGGCGACCTTGTCCGGCCCGGTGAGCCGTGCGGTCCCCTGAATAAAAGTGACTCCATGCTTTTTGAACAGAAACGCGATGCCGTCCGTCAGCGCCTTAACGATGCTGCTCTTTCGCGCCATCATCGTCTGCAAATCGAGCTTTACGTCGCCGACCTGAATGCCATGCCGGGCGAAACGCGTCCGAGCTTGCAGAAAGCGTTCGCTGGAATCGAGGAGGGCCTTGCTCGGAATGCAGCCGATGTTGAGGCAGGTGCCGCCGAGAACCGCGCGCTTATCGACGCAGGCGACCTTCATGCCGAGTTGGGCGGCACGGATGGCGCAGACGTAACCGCCGGGACCGGCGCCGATAATCACAACATCGAATGTGCTCGGCATCGAGTTCACTGGGGCGAGACAATTGAATCCAGTCTCAGTTCGTCGGTCTCTCGTTTACTTTTTGAGCCCGCGCATGAAACCGCTAACCGGTCCTTGACCACCGCAAAAGGTCCTATCAATCCAGTTGACGGGCGCGAAGACCATCGCTCGATCGAAATGGTTTCGCATCTTATCGTCGAACTGGGCTTCTTCGACGTCTTGAAATAGATCATCCCAAGAGACGCAGAGCAAACCTTCTCCATGATACTTTTTCGCCTCCGCCAGCCCACGGGAGCGAAGATGGCAATCGGCCCCAATGTATAGCGTAACAAGCAAGAGACCGAGGATAACGAAGGTCGGCCGCATGCGGTGCAGCCAAGTTCGCATTTTGTACCTGAAGTCTGCCATACCGCCCTCCCGAAGGCATGTAGCCCGGAGGTCATTTTGCACGCCAAGGGCCGCTATTGTCTGACGCCTGTGCCCGCGTGCGGAAGCGCCGGAACTGCCGCACTCGGCATGGCGACCGCGTTTATTGAAGGCATTCCTTCAACGAGTCGCGCCTGGTTGTAATGCGCCGCCATGCTCCACTTCGATTCGTCGTCGTAGAACATGACCACCGCATACCCCTCGTGAGCCGCGGGATCGGGGAGCCACGTCGCAAACAAGGCCGCGGTCGAATCAGCTGCCGCGACGCCGATCTGGTGACAGAACTCCCGTACCCGTACCCACTCGCCGGCCTGTTTACTGAACAGTTTCGCGGGAAACGCTTCGTACTTCCTCAAGCTGACCAGGTCCGTACAAAGGTTATACATTGCGACTTCTTCAGCTTGCATCGCACCACCTCACTGAGCGAATGTCTTCAGTCTGCTGAACTCTTCTTCCGTGGCGGGGCGAATGGTTCCATTGCGCAGCCGACCCTGATGAGCTGCGTCCGGTCGCCGTACGGACGTAACATGCTCCCCGTTCGCTTCGATTATATGCTCGCGACCTCGTGGTCCGCGCACAACGTAGCGGCTGTCGTCCGGTTGAACAAATACATCACCCTGACCAGCCCGCTGGACGTCGCTTACGACTTCGCCAACTGGACCGCCCTGTGCTGATCGAAGTTTGGCATGTCCGCTTCGGGTGATGCCGGATTGCCCTTGATCTCCGGCATCTTTCGCCGGAGGCTCGCCGGAGTCATGCACGCTAAGCTCTCCCCGCTCACTTGTGACCTTTAGACTTCGGCGTATTACACTTCCAGCATCAACCGCTCCGGGCTCTCGATGCACTCCTTCACGCGCACCAAAAACTGCACCGCGTCACGTCCATCGATCAACCGGTGATCGTAGGATAACGCCAAATACATCATCGGTCGAATGACAATCTGATCGTCCACGACAACGGCCCGTTTCTGAATCGTGTGCATGCCGAGGATCGCGCTCTGCGGCGGGTTGAGGATCGGCGTCGAGAGGAGCGAGCCGAAGACGCCGCCGTTGGTGATGGTGAACGTGCCGCCCTGCAAATCGGTGACGGCGATCTTGCCTTCGCGGGCCTTCTGAGCCAGCTCTGCCAATTGCCTCTCGATGTCGGCGAAGCTCTTGTTCGCCGCGTCGCGAATGACCGGGACCATCAAGCCCTTCTCGGTGCTCACGGCGACGCCGATGTCGAAATAATTGTGATAAACGACTTCGTTGCCGTCGATCCAGGCATTGACGACGGGAAAAGCCCGCAGTGCCTCAACGACGGCCTTCACGAAGAACGACATGAAGCCGAGGGAGACGCCGTGCTTCTTTTGAAACGCTTCTTTGTACATCGCCCGCAAGGCGAGCACGGCGGACATGTCGGCTTCGTTAAAGGTCGTCAGAATCGCGGCGGTTTGTTGCGCGGCGATGAGCCGGTCCGCGATGCGCTGGCGGATGGCGCTCACTCGCTGGCGCGTCTCCCGGCCGTTAGTTGATGGCAAAGTCGGTATCTGCCCTGCCGCGGCTACGGGAGACGGCGGTTGCGTATCCGTGACCGACGCCGGTTGCCGCTGCCCCAGATACTGAAGCACGTCGTCTTTCGTGATGAGTCCGCCGCGGCCGGTGCCGGCGACTTGTGCGACATCGACCGCACGGTCGGCGACGAGTTGGCGGGCGGCAGGAGACAGCGCCGCTTCCTGTCTCGTCCGCGGCGCGGGCGCGGGCACGTTGCGCGGGGCCGATTTCGGCCCAGAGGCGTCCGCGGCGACCGGCTTCTTGCCTTCTTTCTTCGTCTCGTTGGGTGGTGCAGCCCCTTCTTCGATTTGGCCAATGACGCTTCCCACGGCCACGGTCTTACCTTCGCGCACACCGACGTGAAGGACGCCGGACGCCGGCGCGGGGATTTCCGTTGTCGCCTTTTCGGTTTCCAATTCAAGGACCGCTTCGCCCGTGCGGACGTAGTCGCCGTCGTCTTTCAGCCAGCGGCTAATCGTCCCTTCGGTGATCGATTCACCAACGGTGGGGACTTTGATTTCAGACGGCATGGACGAATCCCCTTGTCGGGCGGACGGCGGTTCGGCGAACCGCCGCTAAACGATCAATCTTGTGTGGTCGCCATCGGCTCGGCGGGTGCGGCGTCTTCCAGTTCCCAAGAATGGCGGCCACGGCCATTGGTCGGCGTCGCCCGAACTAAATGCGGCGCCGGGGCGGCGATGGCGGCCTCGACCAGTTCCTTCTGCTCGCGCAAATGCACCTGCCGCGAGCCGGTCGCAGGGCTGGCGCTGGCATCACGTCCCACGTATTTGAAGTCGTAGCCGAGTGCCCGCAACCGCGGCTCCATGAAGCTCCACCCGCCCATGTTGAGCGATTCCTCCTGCACCCACACCCATTCCTTCGCCTTCCGATAGCGTGCGAACGCGCGGCGCAGCAACTCGTGGGAGAACGGGTAGAACTGCTCGAGGCGTACAACGGCCACGTCGCGCGATTCCTGTTCGGACTGGCGTTCCAGCAAGTCATAATAGACCTTGCCGCCGCACAAGAGAACGCGGCGAACGCGGCCGGGATCGGCGGTCGTGTCGTCCAACACTTCGTGGAAGTGTCCCGACGTAATTTCGGCCACCAGCGACACGGCCTGCTTGTGCCGCAACAGGCTCTTCGGCGTCATCACAATGAGCGGCTTGCGAAACTTGCGTTTCATCTGTCTGCGAAGTACGTGGAAGTACTGTGCCGGCGTCGTCGGGTAGACCACCTGGATATTGTCTTCCGCACAGAGTTGCAGGTAGCGTTCCAGCCGCGCGCTCGAGTGTTCGGGCCCCTGGCCTTCATAACCGTGCGGCAACAGCAAGACGATGCCGCTGTCGCGCTGCCATTTCGATTCGCTGCACGCGATGAACTGGTCGATAATCACTTGCGCGCCGTTCGCGAAATCGCCGAATTGCGCTTCCCAGAGCACGAGCGTTTCGGGCGCGTCCAGCGAATAGCCGAAATCGAAGCCGAGCACGGCCTCCTCGGAGAGCAGACTGTCATAGGCGTGAAAGATGGCCTGTCCGGGTGCGATCCCGTTCAGTGGGTAATACGGCTCGCCGGTGCGGGCGTCGAACAGGACGGCGTGCCGTTGACTGAACGTGCCACGGCGGCTGTCCTGGCCGCTGAGGCGAATCGGCGTTCCTTCCAGAAGCAGCGACCCGAACGCCAGCGCTTCCGCGAATGACCAGTCGATCGGCCGGCGTTCGGCCATTTCCTTCCGCCGAGCCTCGAGCGCTTTGGCGATTTTGGGGTGAACCGCGAAAGACACCGGCACGCGCGTCAATCCGTTCGTAATCTTCTGCAATGTCTCCGGAGGGACGCCGGTCTCCACGGGCGCATGCGAGTATTCCGGCGTCAGGCCGGTCCACTGGCCGGCGAAGCCGCGCATGCCCGTTGGCTGCGCCGGGCCCGTGTGGGCTTCTTCTTGTGCGCGTTGCAATTTCGCCTGAAACTTCTCGACAATCGCCTCGGTCTCCGCGACCGTGAGATCGCCGCGCAGAATAAGCTGTTCGGTGTAGACTTCGGAGAGCGTCGGCCGATCCTTGATTTTGGCGTACATGATCGGTTGCGTGAACGACGGCTCGTCGCCTTCGTTGTGGCCGTGCCGGCGGTAGCAGAACATGTCAATCACGACATCGCGGTTGAACGTCTGGCGGAAGTCGTTGGCTAACTCGGCGACGTAGACGACGGCCTCGGGATCTTCGCCGTTCACGTGGAAGATCGGCACCTGAATCATCTTCGCCACGTCGGTGCAGTAGGTCGTTGAGCGGGCGTCGGCCGGCGCGGTGGTGAAGCCGATCTGGTTGTTGACGATGACGTGAATCGTGCCGCCCGTCGTGTAACCGGCAAGCTGCGACAGGTTCAGCGTTTCCGCGACCAAACCCTGGCCCGCGAACGCGGCGTCGCCGTGAAGCAACAGCGGCAGGCCGAGCTTCCGCTCACGGTCGTTGAAGTGCCGCTGCTTGGCGCGCACGCGGCCTTCGACAACGGGATCGACCGCCTCGAGATGGCTCGGATTTGGCGACAGCGACAGATGGACCGCCTTCCCGGAAGAAGTCGTGCGGTCGCTGGAAAAGCCGAGGTGGTACTTCACGTCGCCGTCGCCGTCGCGCGATTCCGGCAAGTAGTTGTCTTCAAACTCGGCGAAGACTTCCTGGTACGGCTTACGCAAAATGTTGGCGAGCACGTTGAGCCGGCCGCGGTGCGCCATGCCCATGACGATCTCGCGCACACCCGACTCGGGCGCCCACTCGACAATTGCTTCTAGGAGCGGAATGAGCGTTTCCGCTCCTTCTAAGGAAAAGCGTTTCTGCCCAACGTAGCGCGTCTGCAAGAATCGCTCGAACAGCTCCGCATAATGCAGTTGTTGTAGAATCGCGACCTTCCGCGCCCGATCGAAGTGCGGCTGATTGCGGCGCGGCTCCATGCGCTGTTGCAACCAGTCGCGGATGCGCGTGTCTTGAATGTGCATGTACTCGACGCCGATGGTGCGGCAATACGTTTCGCGCAGCGCTTCCAGCAGTTGTCGCAACGTCGCCTGCGGCAGTCCGACAAAGGGGCGCGCGTCGAAAGTCCGGTCGAGGTCCGCTTCGCTCAGCCCGAATTCCTTGAGCTCCAAGAGCGCATGGCTGCGCTTCGGTTCCGTCAGCGGGTCGAGATGTGCGATAAAATGGCCGAGATCGCGATAGGCTTCGATGATAAGGATGACCCCGGTTTGGCCGCGTGTATCGAGACTTGACGCCGCGGATCGCGTCGCCCCCAATTCAAAGCCTTCGAAGAAAAGCTGCCAGCTTGGATCGACCGATTGCGGGTCGTGCCGCCAACGTTGGTAAGCGTCTTCCAACGCATCCAGGTTCCACCGCGTCGCGAGCGTCGAGCGCGCCATAAATCAGTTTTCCGCAGGACAAAGAATCCAGCCCCTCTGGGCTTTCACTTTCCATTTAAGGGAGGACGGAGGAAAGGGACAAGCGACGCGGAAAGCAGGGGTCAGGGATCGGGAATCCCTGATTCCTCATTCTTGGCGCCTATTCCTGCGGCGGCCGCACGATGGGCACTTGGCGGGTGCCGCCGCTAAATGCCTCGACCGCGAGCGTGCTTCGGATCGGCAAGCGCAGAGTGAACTTGGTTTTGCCGGGCTGACTCTGCACGAGGATGTCGCCGCCGTGCTCTCGCAGAATCTTGCGACTGACCGCGAGTCCAAGCCCAGTCCCTTTCGCGCCCTTGGTGCTCACGAACGGCCGGAAGATATCGTTCAGCTTTTCCGGCGGGATGCCGTTGCCATTGTCTAAGACGACGATGAGCAGCCACTCGCCGTCGGAATCCAGCTTCGTGCCGACGGCGACTTGTGGGTTGTCGCACTCTTCCACGGCATCGAAAGCGTTGCCGACGATGTTGAGCACGGCGCGGTGGATTCCCTCGGGGTCCACCTGGGCGGCGGGCAGGCTGTCGAAACTGGTCTCCAAATGGATGCCTTTTTCCTGCGCGCGGCCGGCGAGCAGTTCGACAACGTCCTTCACGATCTCGTTCACGTCGGCAATTTCAATCGCGGGCTCGCGCTCCTTGGAGTAACTGAGCATGTCCATCACCAGGTCGTAAATCTTGCCCTGGTTCTTCTCGACGATCTTCCATCCCTGTTGCAGCAAGGTGTCGTCTTTGTCGATCATGCCCATGCGCAGAATGTCGGTGCCGCTGCGGAGGCCTTGCAGGATGTTCTTGATGTGATGCGACACAGCGGCGATGGTCTGGCCGACGGCTGCCAGCCGTTCCGCGTGAACCAGCGCATGGTGATAGCGCGTTTCCTCGACCGCCAGCGCCGCCTGGTGGGCGATCGCGATGGCCAGGGCGAGGTGTTCCTCGCTGAACTTGCCCGTTGGGCTCTGCGCCTCGACGAGTTCGCGCGGGGTGCTCTGCGTATCCAGATAGAGGACGCCGAGGGTTTCGTGCCGGCCTTTCATCGGGACGCAAATTACCTCGCGAATGCCGAAGCGGACGATGCTCAAGCCGGCGTTGAAGCGCTCGTCCTGCCGGGCGTCGGAAACCAACACGCCCGTTTTGTCCTGGAGCACGTGGTCTACAACCGTTCGGCTGACCGCGATCTTGTCCTTGCGTCCGGCTTGACGCCAGCGCACGGCACGCGGCTCCAGCTCGCCGCTGTCGACGTTTCGCAGCATGATGCAGCCGCGGTCGGCGTCGATCGACTGGAAAATCAGTTCCATGATCCGGTCGAGCAACTGCTGCACGTCGAGGATATGGCTGACCGCCTGGATCGTTTCGTACATCACGCTGAGGTTGGCCAGACGCGCGCGGAGCCAGTTGCCTTCTACCAGCTGCGGCTGGGCGAGGATGCGGCTCCCCTCCGCCTCGCCTATGGTCTTGATGATTGCGGACGGAAAGTCGACGTCGGCCCGCGCGATCAGGCTGATTTGTTCCGCCAGGTGCGTGTGATCTTCACTGGCGTGGTTGTCGCTATAAACCGCGACGGTCTGGCCGATTTGCACGTGGTCGCCGGTGCGCAACAGAACGTCGCGGACAGGCTGCGTATTGACGAACGTGCCGTTGGCGCTGCCGATGTCGAGCACGCGGTAGCCGCCGTCCGCCTTGCGGAACTCGGCATGCCGGCGCGAAATCTCGGTGTCGTGCAGCCGAATTTGACTCGACGCGTCACGTCCGACGGTGACGAGATCGCCGGTCAGGTCGAACTGTTTGCCTTCGTCGGCGCCCTTGATAACGATCAGACGTGGCACGAGTCACCTGGAATGGAGGCCCCGGAACAACGGCGAGTCGGGAGCCGCGGTCGCCGGATTCTACGGTAGCCGCGATGACACGCAGGTGTCAAGTACGGCGTGAGCAAGTCCGCACGACGCTTCACCTGCGGCTGCTTACGACTCCGATGGCGCCGCCAGCAACAACTCGACCGCCTCCCGGCCCGTCATCCCGACGCGGATGCCATATTTCTGCGCAAGCGGCGTCGCATCGACAATTTTGGCGTCGAAGAGGTCCTCCGGATTCACCAGCGGCGTCTGCGGAGTGCCGCGTGCGATGGCGACGGCCAAGTCGAAATGGGCCGCGCAGCCGATGTCGTAGATGCCGCAGCCGACCACGCCCGCTTCCGTCAAAATGGAGCAGTATTGCCCCTTCCGCCAACGGTGGCTCATGCCGATGGCGACGCCGTTCTTAAATTGCAACGGGCGCGAGACCGACCGCGGCAAGGGTTCACTCATGGCACAACTCCTGGATTCGCGCCGCGGCTTGTACTCAAGCCTGGCGCAGAACGCCAATCTACCAGCCCATCGCCGAAGACGCAAAAAGAGAAACTTCGCGGTCAGCCGGTTGACAGCGGTTCCACCGTGCAAGAAACTGGTTGGGTGCCCTCCTACCGAACGCTTGAATCCACAGCACAGGAGATCGACCGTGAGCAGTCCTTCGCACGCCGGCGTGTCGCGCCGTGATTTGTTGAAAACGTCTGGGAAGATCGCCGTCGCGTCGGCCTTCGTCGGCATGGCCGTCCCGCAGGTGTACGCCGGAGAAGGGAACAACATTCAACTTGCAGCCGTCGGCTGCGGCGGCCGCGGCACCGGCGCGATGGAGAATGCCCTCTCCGTCAAGAACGGGCCGATCAAACTGGTTGCCATGGCCGACGTTTTCGACGACCACCTTAATTCCAGCTACCACAGCATCAAGCGCGGCTTCGAGAAGCAAGTGGACGTACCGGAAGACCGCCGCTTCATCGGCTTCGACGGTTACAAGAAGGCGATGGACTGCCTGAAGCCGGGCGATGTCGTCATCCTCGCCACGCCGCCGGCGTTTCGCTGGGTTCACTTCACTTACGCCATCGAGAAGGGCCTCAACGTCTTCATGGAGAAGCCGGTCACCGTCGACGGCCCGGGTACACGTAAGATGTTGAAGCTCGGCGAGGATTCGGAAAAGAAGAACCTGAAAGTCGGCGTCGGCCTCATGTGCCGCCATTGCGACGCCCGCCATGAGCTGCACAAGCGCATCAAGGATGGTCAGATCGGCGACCTGCTCTTGCTGCGTGCGTACCGCCAAAAAAACGTCGAAGCCAAGGAGTTCTCGCTTCCGAACAAGGATCCCAATCTCAGCGAGCTGCTCTACCAGATCAAGCGCTTTCACTCGTTCCTGTGGGCCAGCGGCGGCTGCTTTAGCGACTTCTTGATCCACAACATCGACGAATGCTGCTGGATGAAGGACGCCTGGCCGATCCAGGCCAAAGCGTCCGGCGGCCGGCACTATCGCGGGTCGTACATCGACCAGAATTTCGATCACTATTCCGTCGAATACACGTTCCCCGACGGCGCCAAGCTGTACTTGGAAGGCCGCGAGATTCCCGGCGCGGATCAAGAGTTTGCCAGCTACGCTCACGGTTCCAAGGGGTCGGCAATCGTCTCCAAGAACAGCCATACCCCCGCCGGCTGTCGAATTTTCAAGGGACAGAACTTGAACAAGAGGGACGACATTGTCTGGCAGTTCGGCCCGAACGAGCCGAATCCCTATCAGCTCGAATGGGACCACCTCATCGACGCGATTCGCACCGACAAGAAGTACAACGAAGTGAAGCGCGGCGCCGAGGCGAGCCTCGTCACGTCCATGGGCCGCATGGCGGCGCACACCGGCAAGGCGGTCACATTCGACCAGATGCTGAACTGCGCGCACGAGTTTGCACCGGACCTGGACAAGTTCAAGATGGACTCGCCGGCGCCGGTACAGGCGGGCCCCGACGGCAAGTATCCGGTGCCGGAGCCGGGGAGGAAGGCGAAGCGGGAGTATTAAGAACGAGTCATCCGTAGCTTTTCGGCATCCGGCCAGCGCGGGCGAGGTTCCCGTTCACGCGGTATCTCGTCCGCGCCGGTTCTTCTGTTATTGTTCAGGAAACGAAACGCGATCGGATTTTTCTTGCATTCTCGGGCAACGCCGTTATTTTGCTTTGCGTCTTGCATGCACGGAAACTTGCCATGATGCAACCCGCACCACGCTTCATGCTTCCATTAATTGCGACTCCGTGCGCTCGCTCTTCTTCCGGCTTCACGTGACTGTCATCCGCGCGGTGACGGCGTGACCGGTCCTTCCGTGCTCCCTCCGAGCAAATTCGGAAATTGACCCTTCGCTGATGCTGGCGCCACGTCCGCTCTTGGACCTGACGCCGTGCTTCTGTCTAAGCGATCTACGCCGTTGCCATCGTCCGGCAGTCTACCGGATGAATGGGTCAGGCGTCGCGTTGCTCCTCGCGCCCCACGCTTTGGGAAGTATTTCCATGCAACCACATGAGCCTTATCCGCTCGGCGAAAAAGCCACTTTTCTGGACCGGACACGGCTCACGCGGACAGAAGGCCGGTTGTTGGACGCCCTTTACGTACGACCGGGGCAGGCGCTGACACGCGCGGAATTGGCGGCTCTGGTGATGCCCGACGCCGTCGTGTTGGAACGGACCATCGATGTGCATGTCAAAGCGCTCCGGCGAAAACTGGGGCCCTTCGGCGCCCGGATTCAAACGGTACGCAAGGTCGGCTACCGCTACGTAGCGCCGGAGTCGCCTGATCCAGAGTGAGCATGGAGTTTTTGATGAGCATTCACCGGAAAACAATCCCACCGATTACGCAAAGCCGCACAATAAACGCCGGCTCGCGTACGCTGCGTTGCGCCACCTTTCTGGCGCCGAACCTGTTCTGGCTCTACGAATATGTGACCCGTCGTCTGGGTGAGCGACTCGGGTGTCGAGCCCAGCTGGTGGTCGGTCGAACGTATGCGGAGCTGCACGGCGTCGATGTCGCGTTTGTTTGCGGTTTACCCTACGTCGAGTCGACGGACGAAGGCGTTCCGCCGGTCGAACCGCTCGCAGCGCCGGTGTTGCACGGCGAACGCTATCGCGACCAGCCGATTTATTATTCAGATGTCATTGTTCGGCGCGATTCGACGTTCCGCACTTTCGCCGATCTGCGCGGCTGCACCTGGTCCTACAATGAGCCGCTTTCCCAATCCGGGTATGGCATCACGCGCTATCATTTAGCTCGTCTGGGAGAGGGCCGCGGTTTCTTCGGTCGTGTTATCGAAGGCGGCTGGCACGAACGGGCCATCGACATGGTGGTCGCGGGTGAGGTAGACGCGTCGGCGATTGACGCGCACGTGTTGGCTATTGCCGTGCGGGCGCGGCCGGACCTTGCCCTCGTCTTGCGCGTGATCGCGTCGCTCGGACCGTCCACGATCCAACCTGTCGTCGCGAGTCGTCATCTCTCACGGACCGTCAGGCGTCAGCTCCGCGCGACGCTCTTGGAACTCGCGGACGATTCGGCGGCGCGGGCCGTCTTAGATCGGGCGCTCATCCAGCGCTTCGTCGCCGTGCATGACGCGAACTACGACGACATCCGTCACATGCGCGCCGTGGCCGCGGCCGCGGGGCTGTCTGCGCTTTGCTGAGGCAAATCGGACTGGCGAGCCGTCGTGGCTGCGTGTTATGATTTCGGCGTTCTACTCCGTAGCACGGACGCTGCGGCCCATTACCCGTCGCCGGTCATGGAGGACCTTCCCGTGAACGCTCCTCTTCTTGTCCTCGCCATTCGCAACAAGCGCGACATTGTGCAGGCCCGGCAGCGGATCCGCCAGACGGCCGGGTTGCTCGGCTTCGACCACCAGGAACAGAGCGGCCTCGCGTCCGCGGTCTTCGAGATCGCGTGCAAGCTCCGCCAGCAGTCGCGCGCCGGGGAAATCCGGCTGCACGTGGAGGCCGATGCGCTGCACCTGATCGCGTATTGCCCTGATGGGGAAGCGACGCCTCCTCATGCGACGCTTCATCTACAGCGGCCGCTGCCGACGAAGGCATTGAACTTCACCTCCGAAGATCTGGCGTGGGCGGTCGTGGAATTGGAACTGCTGACGCCGCTCAATCTGTTCGATGAGATTCATCAGCAGAATCAAGAATTGCTCTTGCTTGTTCGCGACTTGCAGGCGTGCCAGGCGGAAGTCGCGCGGTTGAGGCACGAACGGTCCGCGCCGACCGCGGCTTAAGTGCCAAACTGCCGGTCGCCCGCGTCGCCCAATCCCGGCACGATGTAGCTGCGCTCATCCAGGCGGCTGTCGAGCGCCGCGAGGTGAACGGACACCTCCGGATGCGCCTTCTGCAATGCCGCCACGCCTTCCGGCGCTGCGATCAGGCCGAGATACTTGATCCGGCGCACGCCCCAACTCTTGAGAATATCCACCGCCGCCACCGCGGAGCCGCCGGTCGCCAGCATCGGATCGACGATGATCGCCAGCTCAATGGTAGGCCGTTCCGGCAGCTTGTTGTAGTAAATAACCGGCTTTAGCGTTTCGTGATCGCGGTACAAGCCCAGGTGCCACACCTGCGCGTTCGGCACCATGTCGAGGATCGCCTCCGACATGCCAAGGCCGGCCCGCAACACGGGGACAAGGCCGATCTTGTCCACGACCTGTTGGCCCTGGCACTCGGCCAGGGGCGTCCGCACCGTCACGGGCGCGAGCCGCAAATCCTGCGTAATCTCGTAGAAGAGCAGTTGCGAGATTTCGCGCACCAACAATCGAAACGTCTTCGGCTCGGTGTCCCGCGCGCGGAGCAGCGCCAGCTTATCTTGCACAAGCGGATGGCGCGAAACATGGACTTCGGCAGGCATGACGGATTCTCCAAGGCCGCGGCACGTCAGCACGCTTGAGGTCAGAAGAACCGCGAATCGAACGGATGCGGCAATAACTCCTTCAGCTGGAATGCTGCTGTTTCCTCTGTCAGATTCCCAAGGATAACCTCCAAATCGCCGCCGAATTCCCAGAGGATCTGCCGGCACGCTCCGCACGGCGGCGTCGGTTCCTCGGTGTCCGCCACAATCGCCACGCGCACAATCTTCCGCTGCCCGTCCGCGATTGCTTTGAACATCGCACACCGCTCGGCACAGATCGTCAGCCCGTACGTCGCGCTTTCAATGTTGCAGCCGGTGATGATTTGTCCGTCCGCCGTTTCCAACGCGGCGCCAACCTTGAAACTCGAAAAGGGAGCGTGCGCATTCTCCCGCGCGGTACGAGCGGCCGCGAGCAATCGACGCCGGGAGTCCACAGACATGAGTTCCCCTCACCCAACGCACCGCGAAGCGGTCATTCGATGATCTCTCGGATCAGCGGCAGCGGCGCTGGCGGCCTCTCCGCGATCACGCAGGCCGCGCGCAACAAATCCGTTGCTCGGTCCGTACGCGCGTCGCCGCGATGGTAAAGCTCCATAATGCGCTCGCCCACGCAAAGGCGGGCGCCCGGTTTCTTCAGAACCGTGACGCCAACGCCGGGATCGACGCGGTCATCGACGCGGTCCCGGCCCGCGCCGAGAATCATGGCGGCCCGGCCGACGAGTTCGGCGTCCAGCGACGACACAAAGCCCGATTTGTCCGCCGTGACATACGCTCGATCGCGCGCCAATTCGAAACGGTTGTAGTCGTCGATAACGACGGGATCGCCGCCCTGTTGCCTGATGATAGCACGCAGTTTGTCCAGCCCCGCACCGGAACCGAGCGCTTCGCGCACCCGAGCTTCCGCGCCCGCCTCGCTTTGCGCGACGCCGGCAAGGAGCAGCATGCGCACGACCAGCGTGACCGACAGAGACTCCAGGTCCTTCGGACCATTGCCCTTTAGCGTCTCAATCGACTCGATCACTTCGAGAGCGTTACCCACATTATGTCCGAGCGGCGTGTCCATGGCCGTCAGCAACGCCTCCGTACGCACGCCGTTTGCGTTGCCGATGTCCACCAGCGTGCGCGCCAAGACACGAGCATCGTCGATCCTCTTCATGAACGCGCCGCGGCCGAACTTCACGTCCATGACGAGCGCCTGTATCCCCTCCGCGATCTTCTTGCTCATGATCGACGCCGCGATGAGCGCGATGCTCTCGACCGTCGCCGTCACGTCGCGAAGGGCATAGAGAACTTTGTCCGCAGGCGCGATTTCCGCCGTTTGCCCAATCAGCGCGCAACCAACGTTTTGCAGAGCGCTCCGAAAATCCGGCAGCGAAAGGCGGACGCGAAAACCGGGGATCGATTCAAGCTTGTCCAGAGTGCCGCCTGTATGTCCCAGCCCGCGGCCGGACATCATCGGCACCACGCAGCCGCACGCAGCCGCGAGCGGGGCAAGAATGAGCGACGTTTTATCGCCAACTCCGCCGGTGCTGTGCTTGTCCACCTTGGGCCCCGGCAGGTCCGACCAGTCAAGCGTGCTGCCGGAGCGAATCATCGCAGCGGTCAGCCACGCAGTCTCGTCCGCCGACATGCCGCGAAGAACGACGGCCATGAGCAATGCCGACACCTGATACTCGGGCCAGGTGTGGTGCGTCGCCGCAGACACGAACGCCTCGATCTCAGCCTGATCCAGCGAATTACCGTCGCGCTTTTTGCGAATGATGTCAACGGCACGCATGGCGTGTCTCTTCGGCGAATGGGTTACACCGCGTTACGATACAATGATCGCGATTTGCGTCAGCCGCAATCGATTTCTCGGGAAGCCCGAAGCGCCAAGCGAGGGCGACTCCTCTTGCTAGCGCTTCGGGTTTCCTGTCGCGCGTCCGGACTGAAACAGCCAATAGAGAATCGTCTTGATCTCAAACGGTTTCAATCCCGGCCGCAGCGACAAGATTCGCGCCGCGATGCCCGCCAGGTGCGGCGCCGCCCAACTCGTCGCCGGCTCGTTCGCGAACGGGCCGAGATAGCCGCGGCCGTGCGCCACAAACTCGATCTGCTCGCGCAACTCATAGGCGAAATGGAGTGGGTCGTCGAACAAATGCTTATCGACGGAAATGAGCGGCGGCGCGAAGGCCGAAGGATAGCTGCGCGTCAGGGGGTGCTCATTGTGGGCGGCGGCGAAGATCAGCACGTCCTTGTAATAAGCGTCTTCAATTGCCCGCTGGAACTGCAACCGCCGCTGTACCTGCTGTAAGCGCTGCTCCGGCACGCCGAGGGAGAGGTTGACGACCTTGCATTTCCAAACGTCGACGGCCCATTGCAAGGCGCGGATCACCACCTCGACTTCGCAACTGCCTTGCGGTCCGAAAACGTCCGCGGAGAAAAGGCGCACGCGCGGGGCCAGCGTTAGAATTACGTCGGCGACCGTGGTGCCGTGCGGCGTGCTTTGATGACCGTCGTAGGGAGCGGGTTCACCGCCGGCGGCGCTGAAGATCCCCCCTTCAATCGGATGCAACGTGTGTCCCCGATTACGAAACTTCTCTTCCAACACGCTCCGTTCCACGCCGCTGTCGATCACGCACACCGTGACGCCGTCGCCGTCCGCGCGCGGATCGTGCAGGAGACGCTCGGGCGTTAGCAGCGCGAACACCTCCTCGAAGACATCGCGACGAGGTAATTGCGGCTCGGACATGTCCGCCTCCCCCGTCACCCCGCACCCCTTCCCCGCTCCGCCCGCGGGACGGGGGTGAGGGGGTCGCCGGACTGGGTGAGGGCATCCAGCAGCTCGCGCAGGCTGTCCACAAGACGGATGCAATGACGGACCGCCGCCGGCCCGTGCCGCAGAGCCAGAACGCGCACCGACTCGGCCAGGCGCAAAGTGTCGTCGGCTTCCATGACAGCGCCGGGCTGGCCGCCGAGCCCTTCACGCAACCGCTCGAGGACGGCAGGCGACGGCGGGCTCTCGAGACGTTCAGCCGCGCTGCCCTGAAGCGTTTGGGCGACCGTATCGCCCGCGGCAAGCGCTGTTTCCACCGCGTCGAATAAGATACGCCGTGTCTGTCGCTCGGCCAGCGCTTGGCGGAGCATTTCAACGCCCAAATCCGCGGCCGTTGCGACCAGTTTGCGATCGGCTTCCGTGAACGCGCCATCTTCCTTGTCGAACAGCTCAAGAATGACATGAATGCCCGGCGCCACCGCCAGCGGCGCCGCGATGAGCGAGCGGCGGCCGCGCTCGAATGCTTGCAGCTCCAAAGAACCGGCTGTCTCCTCCAGCCCATTCATCATGCACGGCTCCTGCAAGCTGACCGCCGTGCCGGCAATCGAACGGGCGAACGGCACGCGGGGCTCGTCGAGCAACCGGCCGTCGGCATCGTAGACGCGGCACGTTTCCGCCGGCTGACGGTCTGCGTCGTAACTGCGGACGAGCACAACACCGTCGCGCGCCCGTACCGTCGCCGTGAGGAAACGCAACAGGCCGCGCAGCGCGTCGGGCAACGGCAGCGGATCGTTGAGCGTCGCCGCCGATTGGACCAGCGGCAGCACCTTCTCCACCGCCTCGCGAAACGCTTGCAAACCCTGATGAAACTGCCGCTCGCGCTTCGCCGGCCGTATGCGGTCGAGCTGGCGGCGCACGGCGCGGAGAAACGACTCGCGATCGAGGTCCTGATTCTTGTCGAGATAATCGCGCACGCCCATGCGCAGCGCGTCGAGCGGCGTCGCTTGATGAGCGAAGCCGGTGACCATGATGGCGACGACGTCCGGATGAAACAGGTACAAATCCTCGAGCAGTTGCAAGCCGTGGTTGCCGGCGCCGAGATTCCAATCCAGGATGACGAGATCGATCGACCGTTGATTGGCCAGCTTGAGGGCCGACTCCGCGTCCGCGGCGGTGAGGAGATCGCAGTTGAAATCGGCGTGCGTGAGCCATTCCAGAAATGTCTTGCGCACCGGCTCTTCGTCGTCCACGATCAAGATCGTGTCGCTCGGCGGCGCGGCGGTTAAAGACATGATGGGCCCTCGACAGGTTTCTCCCCTACAATCCTTATAGCAGGGCTTGCGCTCGGCGAGAAGTGGTGTGCAGGCTCGCTACTCGGCCTCGCCTTGGGGGTCGGGCTCCGGGTCGGGCTCCCTGTGCGTCAGCGCGGACGCGAAATCACGTTGCACGAGTGACGTGACCGCAAGCAGGCGCTGCGTGTCCTCGTCATGACGTAGCGTGTCAGCCCCTTCGGCAAGCGCCCGTGCCCGCTCCGTCTGCCCGGCGAGCAGCGCATGCCGCGCCTCGTGCAAAACATACTGTCGCTGTTCTTCCAGCGTGAAAAGCAGCGACAAGTCCACGCGGCAGCGGCGGCAGTTGGGGCCTTCCTCATTCTCGGCCCGGCACACGGGGCAACGCACGGTTTACGCGTCCTCCAGATAGAAGAGCACGTCGGCCAATTCGTTGCACGCACTGGTGAGCTTGTCCCATTTGCGATCCTGGATGCCGACGCGCACCCGTTCCATGAGCTTTTCCACATCCTCCCGGTCCTCGGGTGTCGTCCGTGCGAGCAGGCGATCGGCTTTTTCCAGCAAGGCGCGGGCTTGCACCGCCTCGCGCTGGCCTTCGCGCGGCGCCACTACCAATTCGGGCGTGCCCTCGGTCTGGGGCGCGGCTTCTTCGTCCACCGGCGTCAGCCAGAGTTGTGCGAGCCGCTCGCGTGCTTCGTCCTGCTCGTCGCGCTCGTAACGGGCCAGGGCGTTCTCAATGGTCACCTGCTTGTGCAAGCCCGTGGCCTTCTCTTTCGCCGACACCGTCAGCAGGCCATCGAGGTTCATGTCGAGCTGCACGAGAATCTGATTGCCCGCCGCAACCGGCGCCAGCCCTTGGACGACGAAGCGGCCGATCTGATGATTGCTGCGCACGTCGTCGCTCTCGCCCTGGTAGACGTCGATTTCGACCTCGCGCTGGCCGTCTTCCACGGTGTGAAAGATTTCGCTGCGCGAGGCGGGCAACGGCGTGTTGCGGTCAAGGATCGGCGCGAAGTGGAACGGGAATGCGTAGCCGTGATACTCGGTCAGGCACTTGATGCCGAGCGAGTGTGGCGTGATGTCCACAAGCACGGAGCCGACGTTTTCACCCGCGATGATGCCCGCCTGCACGGCGGCGCCCAGCGCCACGCACAGATCCGGATTGATTTCCTGGTGTGCGGTCTGATCGAGGCGGTCTTCCAGCAAGCGGCCAATCAACGGCGTGCGCGTGCTGCCGCCGACGAGGACGACCTTGTCGATGTCGGCGCCGGTCAACTTGGCGTCTTCCAAGGCGCGCTGCACGCAATCCATCGTGCGGTCGATCAGCGGGCGGATCAGTTGCTCGTATTCCTCGCGGCCGATCTCCTGATCCACGTGCAGCGCGCGGCCCTCTTTCTCGGCAATGAATTCTTCCTGCACACGGGCGAAGGGGTGGAAGGAAAGATGCCGCTTCGCCGATTCGAGGGCCTGAAGCAGGCGCGACTTGGCGACAAGATTCGCGCGCAGGTCCACGCCGAACTGAACCTGGAACTGGTCGCAAAACTTGTCGAGCAAAAGATCGTCGAAATCATCGCCGCCGAGCTGCGTGTCGCCGTGACTGGCGAGAACCTCGACCACGCCTTCCTGGGTCTGCACGATGGAGATGTCGAACGTGCCGCCACCCAGGTCATAAACGAGCATCCGCTGCAACTCGCTCTGGCTCGGATCGTAGACGAGCGCAGCGGCGGTCGGCTCGTTGAGGATGCGCACCACTTCGAGCCCCGCGAGTTCGCCGGCTTCGCGTGTCGCCTCGCGTTGTGTTTCGTTGAAATAGGCGGGAACCGTGATGACGGCTTTTTGCACCGGCACTCCCAGTTCCCGACTGGCCCGATCGCGCAAAGCCTTCAAGATCATCGCGGAGATTTCTTGCGGCCGGTATTCTTGAGCGCCGAGCTTCACCTTGATGTCCTGCCCCATCTTCCGCTTGATGGACTTGATCGTGCGGTCCGGCGCGAGAACCCATTGATTGCGCGCCGCCTTACCGACGAGCAAGCGGCCGTCGGCGGCGAGTCCGACGAACGACGGCAGAATCGGATCGCCGTCTTCCGCAAGGACGTGTGGCTGCCCGTCACGTAGCACGGCGACTTCGCTATTCGTCGTTCCGAGATCGATGCCGACGATCGGTTCCATGATCGCTCCATCCTGAAAGGCGAGACGTAGGGTAGGTCTCCGCTCCGAGGCGCCCGACTACATTTTGGCCACCGCCACTTGAGCATAGCGAAAAACGCGACCGCGCCACAGGTAGCCGCGGCGGATTTCGCTGACGACGTGGCCGGGAGGAGCCTCGCTGTCGGTGACGACTTCCACAGCCTCCATACGGTCCGGGTCAAACGCATCACCTTCGCACAAGATCGCCTCCAAACCGTGCTGCTGCAACGCACGATTCAATCGTTCCAGGCTCATCGTGTAGCCGGTGAACAGCGAGTCGAGTAGGTGACGAACCTGATCGGCATCGGAGCGCACGGCCGGATGATTCCGGGCAACGGCGTCCAGCGCCTGCGACGCTTCGAGCTGCTGATGTTGATGCGCCAAGAGCGTGCGCTGCGCGGTAATCACCTTGTGCTGGTTGGCGATCACGCGGGCCAATGTCTTTCTTCCCGGCAGCCAGCGCGCCAGGAACGGCAGCGCGAGTTGCGCTGCATCGAGATCGAGTGCGGCAGTCGCGGCGGGCGACGCATACGGCTGATTTTCCAACGGCAAGGCGAGGCGGTCGAGCGCCGGCAAAACCGTCTCGCGCACACGCTGCACTTCGCGCTGGGCGACGGTGAGCGCGTCGCGGAGGTCGATCAACGTCTTGAGCAGCGGCCGCGCCGAATCATCCTCGTCAGCATTCTCGGCAGTTGACTCGTCAACGGCGAGCGCTTCCTCCAGCCGCCGCACAGTCTCGGCGGTTTGCTCCTGCTGGGCGCGCGTCGCCCTCGTTTGCAGATGAACTTCATGCCGCAACGCGATCAATTGGCTCAGGAGCGTGTGCAAGTCGATCGGCTCGCCGGGCTCCGGATTCGCGCGCGCCGGCGGTTCGCCCGCTCCGGCGAGTTGGTCCAGCCACACGCGAAAGTCGGCCAGCACCGCGTCGATGGCCTCAGGTGTCAGGACGGCCGGCCGACCTTGAGCAGTTCTTGCAGCGACATCCGTTTCCGCGGCGTCTGACATGCCAGTTCCTCGATGAGCGCGTCAATCGACTCGTGCTTGCCCGCATCAAACAACCGATACCGCAGCCGGGCGTCGAGATCGCGGAGACTTTCATACGCCGCACGCACGGCAGCGAATTTCTCCGGATAATGTTCGGGAGGAAATTCGCGCACCAATTCCAGATAACGCCGACGAATCGCTTCGTCGTCCGCGTCGGCGGGCACGCCAAGCGTCTGAAAGGGATCGGCCATCGTTTCCCACTTCTCAATCTCGCGGCGGCAACGTTACCTGGCTGGCGGTTTGCAGCCCCGTCGCGATCTCCGGCAGAATGCCCTTCTCTACATATATTAGGCGCACCCGTTGTCTCAAGGCGGGCAACCCCGGTAGGAAAAAAAGCGTGCCAAGAACGCAACAGATACCGCCGCCGATCAGCGTACTCTCCGGACCGACCCAATCCGCGACCGCGCCGACGAGCAAGCTGCCGAGCGGCGTCATGCCCATAAACGCCATCGTGTAAAGGCTCATGACGCGGCCGCGCTTGTCGTCTTCGACAATCGTTTGCAGGATCGTATTGCTGGCCGCCATTTGCAGCATGAATGCGAAACCGATGACGACGAGGATCACGGCGCGGCCAATCAAGCTCGGAATCAACGCGAACGCGATTAAGCCGACGCCGAGCGCCGCGGGGGCTAGGGCGATGCGGATGCCAAGCCCAACAATGGTCTTCCGCAGCGTCAGGTAAATCGCGCCCAGGAGGGCGCCGACCCCGGCCGCCGCCATGAGATAACCGAGAATCTTGGCGTCGGCCCGGGCGAAAACCGGCATGAGCACGGTATACGGCGGCAGACCGGCAAAACTCACGACCGCGAGAAGCAGCAAAATGGACCGGATCGGCGTGAAGCGGAAAGCATAGACAAATCCTTCACGCAACCCATGGAAGAACGACCGCCCGTGGTGGTGAGTGACCCGCCGCGGTACGCGCATCGCCAGCAGCGCGAGGAGCACGGCAAGGTAGCTGACGCCGTTGATTAGGAAGCACCCCGTCTCACGCACGGCGTAGATGACGAATCCCGCCAGCGCCGGACCGATGAGCCGCGTGCCGTTCACCATCGCGGAGTTGAGGGCGATGGCGTTTGCAAGATCCTCGGGCCTCTCGACTAACTCGGTAAGCAGCGCCTGACGGGCCGTGATGTCAAATGCGTTCACCACGCCAAGGAATGTGCTCAACAGAACGATCTGCCATTTGTCAATCCAACCGAGCCCCGCAAGAAACGCGAGCACGAACGCCTGAAGCATGGCCAACGTCTGCGTCAGGATCACCAAACGGTGCCGATTCCAACGATCCGTCCAAACGCCGGCGAGCGGCGCAATGAGAAATGTCGGAATCTGCCCGGAGAAGCCGACGACGCCCAGCCAGAATGCCGCCCCGGTCAGGCGGTAGACCAACCATGTCATCGCTAACTGCTGCATCCACGTGCCGACCAGCGACACGCCCTGGCCGAGAAAATAGAGGCGAAAGTTCCGGTGTTGCAGCGAGCGCAGCACGCCGCGTAATCGTCCGCCGCCGTTCGTACTCGCGTCGGGTGGCATGGGTCTCCGCGGAGGGACGGATACTGAGTATTTTGTGCGCTACCGGTTGCCAGTACGGTTCTCCGCCAGTCGTCCTTCGCCGCTCGTCCTTATTCTTCGTGAAAACTGTCGAAGATGACGTCAAGAATGTCGGAGGAGAACAGGCCGTTCAGCGAATTGAGCATCGCTTCGCGGGCCTGGATCGCGTCAAGAAGTATGTCGCGTCCGCCATCGTGCGGCCGGGCGGCGGCAAGTTCGCGCGCCTTGGCCAGCAGTTCTTTCACTTTGGGGATGGGACAGTTCGTCGGCCCGGCGCCAATGTAGGCTTCCGCTTCCATGTAATAGAAATGTGGGTTCGCGGGGAACTGACGCTGGCCGAGTTGGCCGAAAACTTTGAGCTGTTTGTGCGCCTCGAGTTGCCCGAGCGACGCGCCCAGGTGTTCGAGCTGTTGTTCGGCGAAGGGCACGGTACGACAGCGTTCGAGATACCTCATGATCTTCTTTTCGTGGCCCTTGGAACCTGTGTAGGAAAGGTCCAGGAGTCTCAGCCGCGACAGCGTATCCGCCAGTCCGACCGCGGCGGAAGCCGTGGGCGGCTCTTGGAGGCCGTCGAGAAACGCGCGCTCCATGCGCCGGATCACCTCCACCGGCAGCTTGAGGCGTGCGGCTTCCACCAGCATCCGGTACGCGACGGCTAGCGCGCTCCCTTCCGCAGCGACGGCCTGCTGCATGAGTTCCTCGGCGCGGTTCGTTTCACCAGCCTTCCATTCCGTGGCGGCCCAACGGCAGAGAAGAACTGGATCGTGCGGTTGCGGCGCCAAAGCGAGGGCTGCCTGAAAGTCCGCGCGGGCCTCTGCGAAGCGACGCGCCGCCGCGTGCTGCACCGCCCGATGACCGTGCGCGGTGCTCCGTTTGAAGCGCAGCCGGCGTTCGAGCGGATTGCGCTCCTGCGCTTGCTCAAACCATTGCAAGCCTTCGGCGAAGTCTTCCGCCTCCACGCGCAGGTCGCCCAACGCTTCCAGCGTGGCGGCGTGCTCAGGAAATCGTTGCAGCAGCTTACGCGCGATCTTCTCCGCTTTGCCGAACTGATCGTGCTCGCGGTAGTAGCTCAGCAGCCGTTCATAGGAGACTTGTTGATCGGGCGCCAGCTCCAAACTGTGTTTGAAACATGCCTCGGCGCTCGGACGCAGCGGCTTGGCAAAATCGGTCAGCATCCGCAGGAAAGGCGGCGTGTCGTCCGACGTCGGGGGCGGCTCGGCTCTCTCAGCGATTTCGCCCATGTGCCGCCACACGAGCGCGCGGACGCGCGCTGCTTGTGTACCCGGCCAGGCTTCCGGATGCTGCGCGAGCCGTTTCTCGAATTGCTGCCAGAACTGGTGCGCCTCTGCGGGCAGACCGCGTCGTTCGCAGGCCAACGCGTGCAGCCGAGAGCACGTTGGGTCGTCCGCCGGCGTGCCGAAGTGACGCGTGAAGTCGGCGACATCCTCGAAGTTGCCGTGATTGACGATTGCCCAGTAGAAACAAGCCGCCAGCCGCGGAACCGCGTTCGGCGCCTGCGTTCGCAATAACGGCAAGAGCTGCGGCGCCTTGGCCAGCGCCTGCACGAGCGTCCGCGTGCCGGCGCTAAGGCTCTGGACCGAGCGCAACTGTTGAATGAGCGGGCTTCGTTGCAGCGCGTCCAGTGCGCCTTGCAAGCGGCGCTGCTCGTTCGGGGGAAGAGCAACGCGATAATCGGCGTCGACCTGGAAACGGAGCGGCGCCGCGAGGGCGGCGGGAAGTCGATCCGGCCGCAACCGTTGCCAATTCTCCAGTGCGCGCGCGTCGTCGTTTTGGTAGTAGGCCAGCAAGCCGCGCAAGAACAGTTTCCATTCGAGAAACCGTGAGCTGAGGCCGATGCCTTGCAGCGCTGCGCGCGCCGCGTCGTCGCGTCCCGCAGCTTGATCGGCGAAAGCGCTGGCGATGCGATCGTAATCGGCGTGCAACGCTTCCGGCAAGGCGGCGCGGCCGGCGGGACCGCGGCGCACGGCCATGTCGGCCGCGTGACCGAGGAGGACCGCGACGAACTCAGGCCCTTCCCGCTGCTGCGCCAGTTCAAGCGCTCGGGCCACGTCGCCGACGTGCGCCAACTCGATGGTGAGGCTACGGCGCAATTCCGTGTCGGCCGGAATGCCTAGAGCGCAGGCCGCACGAATCTGTGCCGCGGCGGCGTCCCAGTGCTCCAAGAGCCGACGTTGCCGGGCCATCGCAAGGTGGGCCGCCGTGGCTAAACGCTTGTTTGCCTCGTTCGGTTGCACGGCAACGAGGTGGTCCGCCCAGGTCACCGCGTCGTCCAGCCGCGTCTCCCGCAACGCCTTTTCGGCACGCGCGCGCAACATGCGCGGACTTGGAGGGGTGGAAGGAACTTGTCGGCGACGCGGAGCCACGGCGAGGTTACTCCCGGAGCGGGCGATTCCTGGTACACTATTCTACAGAAATTGGCCGGCGCTTCGGCCTGTCGCGTTCCGTGATCCCCCGCCCGCGATGCGAGCTTCTATTTCCGCGTGAGTATACGAGCATTGCATGCGCTGCGCAAGGGGATAGCTTTAGATCGCTCCGAACCGCGCATGAATTCCCGCGAACGAATCGTTCTTAGCCCCTACCAACTGCCGACGCAAAACGCCTTGATGATCGCCAACGACGACATCGCGGCGATCATGAACGGATATGCCGCGCTGTGGCATCCCGCCGCGGTGGTGGACGCCGCCGGTCCGCCACGGCTCGGCTCGCCGTATGATTTTGAACGACCCGTCGAGGGTCATCTCTACGCCGTCCCCGAAACGTTGCCGCTGCTTTTGCCCGATGATTGGGACCAACGCGTACGTGACGCCGGCGCGATCGCCTTCCGCTCTACGCCGGACCGAGAAACCACGCTCGCCAATCTGCGTGCCGCACTCGCGGCGATCGAGGACGCTGCGTTGCTCGACCTTCCCGCCGACGCTGTCGGCCCGTTCCTCGGCATCGGCTTCGGCTACTTGATGGTTGACGGTCTCTTCGAGGCGATGGAGCACGAGAAGCTGCTTGCAAAAGTTGAATTCTGGCAGGACGTGCAGCAAGCGGCAGCAGCGCTCAAGGGACCGAATCGTGATGTCGTCCGGCAACATCTCCAAGCAGCGGCCGAGCGGCTGCTCGCGGCACGCGAGGTCCTCTACCCCGTCAACATTCATCTCCTCGACCTTGTTCTATTCGATCCGGAACTGCGGAACGAGACGCTTCCGGGCTCGTTCCATCGGGGACTGGCGCTCAATCTGGTGGCGTCCGCGTCCTTGCTGGAGCGCTTCAGCGTGCAGAATCCGGAAGGCTTCGCCACATTGCGGGATCGTGTGGCCGGCGACCTGGTCGAAATCTGCGGCGGCTCCTATGTCGAGCGCGAAGATGCTCTCTTGCCCGTCGAATCGCAATTGTGGAATCTCAAGACGGGCATGGCGGCGTATCAACGGTTGCTCGGTCAAGAGATCCGCACGTTCGCGCGCCGGCGCTTCGGCGCGCATCCGCAGTTGCCGCTGTTTCTGAACAGCGTTGGACTGCACCGGGCGCTGCTGCTCACCTTTGACGATTCGACAATTCCGACGCACCGCAGCACGCTGATCAACTGGCCGTCGCCCGATGGCAAGCAGGTCGAAGCGTTCACACGGGCGCCGTATCCAGCCGACAATCCACAGACGTTTTTCCACGTCGCGCACAACCTGCACAAGACGATCATGCAGGACCACGCGGCGACTTTCGCGTTGCTTCACAAGTCCGGCCCGGCGCAACCGTGGTATGACGATTGGCTCGAATTGGCCCGCTTGGCGCCCGTTCTCGGTCAATGGACGACGCTGAGCCGCTACCTGACGGACGTGTTGGCGGGCGAATACACGACGGCGGCCGCCGCGGATGACTTCCACGGCGACTATCTCTCCGAGCGCGTCAACGCCCACCATCCGGAGCCGGTAAGCGGTTTCGCCCGCCATGTTCGATGGCGTCGGCGGCTCGATACCGCGTTTACGCTTGCAGCCATGGCGCGCGGACTGATGGGAAAACAGGATAGCCTCGGCGTCGAGCCGCGTTTGACCGAATTGGAGGCGCGGCTGGAACGCGACGCGGCGGCGCCGCCGCGTGGCGATGATGCGAGCGAACGCGAGCTGAACGACGTCCAGAAGGCCATCGGCGACGCACTCGCGGGCCGTCTCCTTGGAAGTGCATCGCAAGAAGCGCCGGGCTATTTGCTGCTGAACCCGTGCAGTTTCGCCAGACGGCTTGCGTTGGAACTCGATGGGTTCCAGAATCCGCTGCCGGTCGCCGGCGCCGTGAAAGCGTTTCAACTCGACGGCGACAAGGGGCGAATGGTCGTCGAAACGCCGGCGCTGGGTTTCACGTGGATTCCCGCGCGCGGACAGCCCGGCACGCCGATGCCGCCGGCACGGATGCGGCTGGCCGATGCACGTTCGCTGCGGAATGAATTCCTCGAAGCCGAGATCGACCCGGCCACGGGGGGCTTGCGAACGATCCGCGACCAGCGCACTCGCGTCGGCCGTCTCGGCCAACAACTCGTTTATCACCCCGGCAGCACGATGCGGGCGCGCGAAGTCCGCGTCACTTCGACCGGACCAGCGCTCGGCGAAATCATCAGCGAAGGGGACATTCTCGATGAACAGCAGCAAGTGCTGGCGACTTTTCGGCAACGTTTCCGAGCGTGGTTGGGCCGACCCGTACTCGACCTACGCATCGAGGTTTTCCCGCGTCAGCCGCCGCAAGGCTATCCGTGGTACATGTATTACGGCGCTCGTTTCGCGTGGCGCGACGAACGCGCCACGTTGGTTCGCGGCGTCAACGGCGCCGGCTTTGCCACCAGCTACACCCGGCCCGAGACGCCCGATTATCTCGAGCTGACGCACGGCGGCCAACGTACGACGATCTTTCCCGGCGGCCTTCCCTTCCATCAGCGCAATGGCACGCGCATGCTCGACGTGATCCTCATCCCGGAGGGAGAAACGGCGACCGCCTTTGACCTGGCGATCGGTCTCGACCGCGAAAACCCGATGCAGACGGCCGTCGGCATGGTCACGCCGCCCGTGCTCGTCCCGACTACGCGCGCGCCGGCCCCGGAGCGTGCGACCGGCTGGCTCTTTCATCTGGACCGATCGAATCTCGTGTTGACCCGCATGTGGCCCGCGGCGGATGGCGCGGATGCCGTCGTCGCCCGCATGCTGGAATGCAGCGGACACACCGGGCCAGCAGAGTTTCACGGTCCGCGCAATCCACAGCAAGCGACTCTTCTCGACGCGCGCGGCGAAATGCTCCTCGATGTGCAATGCGAAGGGGACGCGGCGTTGTTTGAGGTAACCGGCGGCGATTTGGTGCAGCTGTCGATGCGCTTCTCATAATTGGCTCCGACCCTCCCCGTCAGAATCTGAGAAACCTGAGATCGTCCCCAGCGCGGTGTTGGTCATCTCCTGCCGGTTGTACGGGCTGCGCGGAGCGACGCCGTTTTGTCACTTTAACCAAACGCGACTTTCCCGCCGCCTGGCTCGCGGATGCAGCGGAAAGCGCTGAGCAAACTGACTCTTTTGCCGGAGCCGCACAGTTTCTCTGGCCGCCGGAATAATCGGGGGCAATCTTTCGGTGCCCGGTCAAGAACGCGCCCGCGTGGGCAGCGACTGAGGCAACGGGACGAGAAGAGAGGAACACGGACATGCGGAAACTACTGCTCGCGGCGCTCCTCGCGCTGCCGATGTCGCTGCTGGCGAGCGAGAAGGCCAGCGCCGGCGAACACACCATTGGCTTCGGAGGCTGCTTCTGCTTCCGGATGAAGATCTGCACCAACATCAGCTTCTGGCCGTGCGGCGGCTGCGGGGCTTCCTGCTACGGCGGCTCGTACGCCTACGGTGGTTGCGGCGGCTGCGTCCCCGGGCCGTGGTATTTGTACTGGCCGTACGACGGCTCGTCACAGGTCGCCGGCGGCTACGGCTGCAACTGGACCCTCGACCAGCACTTCGTGACCCCGGCCCCCACCGGCTATCCCTACGGTCCTAACCCGATGGTCATCACGGCCGGCGCGGGCTGCGCCCCCGGCCTCGCGGGCGGCTACCCGAGCTACTGGTACGGCCGCTAAATAGCCATCGGCCGTCGGCTTTCGCTTGAACGCCGGTCGCCGATAGCCGATCACCGCTGGTGGGCAGCGGTCAGTGGTCAGTAATCACAAGTGGAAGGCCGATTCCCCTTCGCGTCCTTTCCTTTTGGTTGCCGGTCACTGACCCCTGCCCACGCATGTTTTTGCCCTGCCAGCTATCTCGTCGCCGCAATTCATCGTGGATCGCCGTCAGCAAGCCAGGTTTGTCGAGACACCACTTCGGCGCGACGAGGTAGTCCGGTGGCGCATCCCCGTTGAGACGGTGAATCACCGTCGCCGACGGCAAGCGCTCGAGGAAATCGCAGACGATTTGCACGTATTCGTCGCGCTCCAACATGCGGACTGCGCCGGCGCGGAACTGATCCGCCAGCGGCGTATCTTTGACGACGTGCAGGTTGTGAATTTTGACGGCGTTCACCGGCAAAGCGGCGAGAGCGTCGGCCGTAGCAAGCATGTCTTCGTGTGATTCGCCGGGCAGGCCGAGGATGACGTGGGCGCAAAGATCGAGTCCGCGGCCCTGGCAGCGCTCCACCGCCTCGACGAACGCATCGAAATGATGCCCGCGATTCATCCAATCAAGCGTGCGGTCGTGGATCGTTTGCAGGCCAAGTTCCAGGCAGACATAGCGGTCACGGGCGTAGGTTTCAATTAGATCAAGGATTGGATCGGGCACACAATCAGGCCGGGTGCCAATCGCGAGGCCGACGATTTGCGGATGTTCCAGCGCTTCGTCATAGAGCCGCCGGAGCTTTTCGACGGGCGCATAGGTATTCGTTGCCGCCTGGAAATAGGCGATGAAACGGTCGGCGCCATAACGATTCTGCAAGAGCGTTACGCCGCGCTCGACTTGTTCAGGAACCGTGGAACGCGGCAGCCGGCGGTTGGGGCTGAAGCTGCGGTTATCGCAATAGACGCAGCCTCCTTTCGCCACCGTCCCGTCCACGTTGGGACAGGTAAACCCGGCGTCGATCGTGACCCGATAGACCCGGACGCCGAACTTCTCGCGGAGGAAGCGGCTGAATGGGTAGTACCGCTGCCGATCCGCGAACCAGGTCGGCAGCGCGGCCATCGTGCCATTGCTTACGTGCGCCATGCGGTCATTGTCCGATGTTTCAGCAAAGCTGTCTACGCGAGGGGTAGACTCTTCCCCCAATCCGACCTTCGTTTATAATGCACCCGGTGCCTCCTCTCCCCCGCGGCGGCTACGTTCCAAGCTGACGCGGCCGGATTGTCCGACACTGCGAGCGACGAAACTATGAGCATTGAAGCCCACGGGGAATTGGTACCGGTCGGCGGCGGCGATACCATCCCGCTCATCCGTGACGAATTGGTCGTCGGCCGACGCGAATCGTGCGACATCTTTTTGAACTACCCCAATGTCTCCAGCCAGCACTGCCGGCTGCAATTCCAGGACGGCTACTGGTACATTGCCGACATGAACAGCACCAACGGGGTGAAGGTCAACGGCGAACGGGTCGTGCGCAAATTGCTGCACCCGAGCGATAAGATTACCATCGCCAAGCGCGAGTTCATCATCAACTACCAGCTCCAAGCCGGCCGGCGCGCCATGGAGGAACTGGAAGACGAGGACGTGTTGGGCACGTCGCTCCTGGAAAAGGCGGGGCTTGAAAAAGCAAAACCGCGCGACGAACCGCCGCGGTTCCGCAACGATGATGACGACGTCGAGACGATTCAAAGAAACCACACCGAGCGACGACCGGCGACGGAATGATCGCCGCGCGGCAATGGCGGGTTCGACCCGGGCGATTTCCTGTTGCAGGATGAGTAGTCGCTCAATTTCGGTGCAAGAATTCCATGTCGTAACCCACGAAGAGAATCGCCGCGTCGATGCACGCGTGGCTGATCCAGGCAGCGTACAAATTTCGCGTCTTCTCGTAGAGCCAGCACCATAGTCCGCCGCCGGCCGCCACGCCAAGCGACAGCGGCACGATCATCTCCAGCCATCGTCCGGGGAAGAACATTGCCAGGATGATGACGTGATGAGCCATAAACGCGAGACTGGCCAGCGGCAGCGCGACGCTCGGCGGCGCATGGCGCCGCAATCGGCCGTAGACAAACCAGCGCCAGTAATACTCTTCCAGCAGGGAATGAAAAACAGATAGAAACGCGGCGAAGAGCAAATACAGGACCGGAGTGTTGAGGCCGAAGTCCATCATCTTCGCGTGGAACCGCCCCGCCGCTCCGCGCATCGCGGAACTGTCGCGATAGACGCCGTAGAAAAGAGCCAGGGCAACGGCCGCTACGGTCGCGCCGAAGAGCAAGCCCAGCAGCACATCGCGACGCCGGGGCGGCACGGGGCGAGGAAGCGATCGCTCCCAGAGCCAACTCCACACGACCGGGAAGAGGAACTGCACCGCCTTGGCGGCCGAATACGCCGTGCGGACAAGAAAACCGGCCTCCGTTGCATTTGTCGGCGACGGCGCCAGGGCCACGAAATAGACCCAGGCCATGACGCTCGGAAACGTCATCGCGAAGACCAACGCCGGCGCATCGCGTTTCACGCCAGGGCTCCCACGACTCGACGCACGAGCACGCGCAGTTTTTTTTCGGCGGCGTTCGCGGTCGCGAGGATGTCGTCCAACTTCACCGGCTCCAGGACATCGGGCAGGCACATGTCGGTGATCACGGAGAAGCCGAGATTGCGCAAGCCGCCGTGGACGCCGACGATTACCTCCGGCGCCGTGGACATGCCGACCACATCGGCGCCGATGCTGCGTAGAAAGCGGTATTCAGCCCGCGTTTCCAGGTTTGGCCCCGACACGGCGACAAAGACCCCCTTGTGACAAATGATCGTCTCTTCCAAGGCAATCCGTTGCGCCAACGCGATCAACTCGCGATCGTAGGCGTGGCACATATCGGGAAAGCGCGGCCCCAGGCGCTCGTCGTTCTTACCGATCAGCGGATTGTCACCGATCAGGTTGATGTGGTCCTCGATGACCATCAAGTCGCCCTTGGCGAATTGCGGGTTCATCCCGCCGCAGGCGTTGCTGACAATCTGAATTTCGCAGCCGAGCGCCTTCATGACACGCACCGGCAGCGTTATATCCTGGAGCGCATAGCCCTCGTAATAATGAAAACGCCCCTCCATCGCGACGACCGAGACTCCCGCCAACTTGCCGCACACAAGCCGGCCCGCGTGCGACGGCACGGTGGACTGTGGAAAGTGCGGAATGTCGCGATAGGCCAAAATCGCTTCCGCGTCGATCTCCTCGACAAGCCCGCCTAGTCCGGTGCCGAGGATGATGCCGACGCGCGGCCGTCCCGGCCAGCGTGCGCCGATGGCTAGTTTCGCTTCTTGGATTTTGTCGTAAAGTGCGAGCATTTCCGTTGTCCGTTGTCCGTCGCAGGTGAGCACAGTCACGGCGAACGAGCAGTGGCACTGTACAATAACCTCCAATCCCTGACCACTGACCACTGACGACCGACCACCGACGACTGACCCCTGACCCCTAACCCCTGATCTTGCCATGGCCGTAAACCTGACACCCCAGTACCACGAAGCCGACGCGGAGTACAAAAAGGCTCAAACCGCGGAGGACCGTCTCGCCGCGCTTCAGAAGATGTGGACGCTGGTGCCGAAGCACAAGGCGAGCGAGAAGCTTCAGGCGGAATTGAAAAAGAAGATCAGCGACACAAAGGACGAACTGGAGCACGAACGGAAAAGCCCGAAGAAAGCGGGCGTCAGTTACAAGATTCCGAAGCAAGGGGCTGGGCAGTATGTGCTCGTCGGCGCGCCGAACGCGGGGAAGAGCCGCTTACTCTCACGGCTGACACGGGCGACACCGGAAGTCGCTCCGTATCCGTTCACGACGCGCGAGCCGCACGCCGGCATGATGGAATGGGAAGACGTGCGCGTTCAGCTCATCGACTTGCCGCCGATCACCGCGGACTTCATGGAGGGTTACGTTTCCAGCATGGTGCGCACCGCCGACGCCGCCCTTTTTGTCGTCGATCTCGGCGAGGACGACGGGCCTTTCGCGGCCGAAGCGGCGTTGGAACGCCTGGCGCAGACAAAGACGATCTTGGTCGGCGAACGGCCGACCAATGAAGAAGATTACTCCATCGAACACGTCCGCACGATGCTGGTGGCCAACAAGTTCGACCTGCCGGGCGCCGCAGATCGGCTCGAGATCGTGCGCGAGATGTTCGGCAGTCGGTTTCCATTTCACACCGTCGCGGCGGAACCGGGGACCGGGCTCGAAGGGTTGCGGACCGCCATTTATGTGTTTCTGAACGTCATTCGCGTTTACACGAAGAAACCGGGCAAGCCGGCGGACATGGCTTCGCCGTTCACCTGCCCGGCGGGCAGCACGTTGCTCGAATTCGCGTCGGTCGTCCACCGCGATTTCGCGGAAAAACTCAAGTCCGCCCGCATCTGGGGCACCGGCGTTTACGACGGCCAGACCGTGACTCGCGAGCATATCCTTAACGACAAGGACGTGGTGGAATTGCACGTTTGAGAGTTGCGCAAAGAGGTGTCAAGCGTCGGGGCGCACAACCGTTTGAAGTCTTACGACCGGATTCGCCAGCGGCTCTCGCGGCGTTTCTTAACGCCGCGCCCAACATTCGTGTTTTCGCCCCAAGCGCACCGCGGCATTCTGATTTTACGAAATGTGGACAGGGAGCCTGCGCAGCGCCGTGGCAGCCCATTGACAGCCCCTTAACCGTCCCTTCATAATCTCCTGCACCTCCCGCGGTTTGTTCCGGGTGTTGCGACGGTCCGTTAAGTTGACCCATAAGGGCCGCAGGAAGCGCGCTGGTCTTTTTCTGCTAATCCCAGGGCGTTATGAACCACAACTGCAAGCTGAAGGTCTTCAGCGGCCGCGCCAACATTCCGCTGGCCGAGAAGATCGCCGAATGCCTTGGCGACCCGCTGGGCAAAATCACCCTGCAAAACTTCCCTGACGGCGAAACATCCGTTCGCATCGATGAAGACGTCCGCGGCCGCGACGTCTTTCTCGTTCAACCGACCTGCCCCCCCGTCAACGACAACTTGATGGAGCTGCTGGTCATGCTGGACAGCTTCAAGCGGGCCAGCGCGGCACGCATCACCGTGGTGTTGCCGTACTACGGCTACGCGCGCCAAGATCGAAAGGATCAAGGCCGGGTGCCCATCACGGCGAAACTCGTTGCCGATCTGCTCACCGTTGGCGGCGCCGATCGCGCGCTGGCTCTCGACCTGCACGCGGCGCAAATTCAAGGTTTTTTCAACATTCCCGTCGATCACTTGCACGCGGCGCCGGTCATCAACGACTACATTCGCGGCCTGGATATCCCGCCGCGCGACTTCATCGTGCTCAGTCCCGACGAAGGCAGCATCAAGCGGGCGCTAATGCACCAAAAGAAACTCGGCGGCGCTATCGCGGTCGTGGACAAGAGGCGGTCCAGCGCCACGGAAACGACCCAAGCCAACCTGATCGGCGCGTCGTTGACGGGCAAGGTCGCCGTCATCTTCGACGACATGATTACCACCGCCGGCAGCGTCGTCGGCGCCGCGCACGTCGCCAAGCATCATGGGGCGCGCGAGATTTACGCGTGCGCGACCCACGCCGTGCTGTGCGGTCCGGCGATCGAGCGGTTGCACGATTCACCCATCAAACAGATCGTGGTCACCGACAGCATCCCCCTGCCGCCGCACAAGCAACTGCCGCGCATCAAAGTGCTGAGCGTGGCGCCGCTGTTGGCGGATGCGATCAAGCGGATTCATTTCAATGAGTCGGTGAGCCGGTTATTTGAGTGAGCCAAGCGAAGCGCGGCCGCAGCTACCCGCCCCGCATCGTCGCCGCCTCCATAATCCGCTGCTCCGTCGCTTCCTTTCGTGAAAACTCGCCGGTCAATCGGCCCTCGCACAACACCAGAATCCGGTCGCACACCGTCAGCAACTCCGGTAATTCGCTCGATGTGACGATGATCCCAAGTCCGTCGCGGCACAATTGGTCCATCAGCCGGTACAACTCCGCCTTCGCGCCGACGTCCACGCCGCGCGTCGGATCGTCCAGCAACAACACGCGCGGCTTCGTCAGCAGCCAACGGCCGATGATCGCCTTCTGCTGGTTGCCGCCGCTGAGGCTGGTCACGGACGGTTCCGTGCCGGCGGTCTTCACACTAAGCCTTTTGATGACATCCTCGGCCAAACCGCGTTCGCGGCGATAGCGGATCAGGCCCCCGGTCGCCGCTTGATCCAGCGTACACATGGTGATGTTCTCGCGCACCGTCATGTGCGCGAACAAGCCGAGGCGTTTGCGATCTTCCGTGACCAGCGCGATGCCCGCCCGGCGCGCCTCGGCGGGATGGCGGAACCGGACCTCTTTGCCTTCGAGCAGCACCCGGCCGTGCGGCAGTTCGAGATTCGCGCCGAAGAGGCATTCCAGCAGCTCGGTGCGGCCGGCGCCCATAAGACCCGCAATGCCAAGGATTTCGCCGCGGCGTAGCTGGAACGAAACGTTTTGCAAGCGCCAACCGCGTGCGTGTCCGGTCCAGGGCAAGGACAAGTTCTGTACTTCCAGCACCACCTCGGTCGGCTTCCGCTCGGCGGCGAGGTTCACGGCTTCGATTTCGCGCCCAACCATCAGGTGCGTCACTTCACGTGGCGTCGTCTCCGCGCGGCGGAGCGTCCGTACCTTCTTGCCGTCGCGCAGCACCGTGATCTGGTCGGCGAGGCGGAAAACCTCATCCATCTTGTGCGAGATATACAGGATCGTGACGCCGCGCTGACGCAGCCGGTCCATGACGCGGAATAACCGAGCCACCTCCGATTCGGTGAGGGCGCTGGTCGGCTCGTCCATAATGAGAATGTCGGTTTCGAGCGAGAGTGCTTTCGCGATCTCGACGAGCTGCTGATCGCCGACGCGAAGTTCGCGCACGAGCTGACTTGGCGAAATGTTGCACTCCAACTCGATAAACATCTGAGCGGCGGCACGTTCCATCGCCCGGTCATCGAGCAGGCCGAGCCAGTTGTGCTTTTCACGGCCGAGAAAGATGTTCGCTGCCGCTGACAGCTCGTCAACCAGATTCAATTCCTGATGGATGATGCCGATGCCGTGCGCTTCCGCGTCGCGCGTGCCCGTGAAGCGTACCGGCTCGCCGCGGAGGAGCAACCGTCCTTCACAGTCCGTGATGACGCCGGCGAGGATCTTCATCAGCGTGGTCTTGCCGGCGCCATTCTCGCCGACGATCGCGTGCAGCTCGCCAGGTAGAATCTCAAAGGAGACATCCGACAGCGCGAGCACGCCGGGGAAGCGCTTGGTGACTTTTTCAATCGTGATGAGCGGCAGCGTTGCAGACATTGGTTCGGTCACGCCTTGATTTTCTCGCGGCGATCTTCGGCATAGCGGGCGACGATCAACAGCACGAACACCGCGCCAGCCACGACGGCGCCGAGCACCGTCGGCGCCATGCTCGTCGTCGGACTCATCACCATGACGCCGGCGCCGGCGAGGATTGCGAGGTTGAGTATTGTCACCCAGCCGAGCGCGCCGGGGAGGAACCGTTTGTTCTGCGTGCGGGCCAGACGGAGCTGCGTCAGCGCGACGGCGACAACGACCACGCCGCCGACGATCAAGCCTTCGTAAATCTCGGCGTTGGTCTTGATGATCTTCGCGACGCCGTCAATCACGGTGCGCAAAAAAAGGACGCCGAGCACCGTCCCGGTGATCGTCCCGACGCCGCCTTGCAGGCTGCACCCGCCGACGACGGCGGCTGCGATGGCATTCAGTTCATAACCGCGGCCTAAGTTCTGCGGATTCGCGGTGGTAGTATCGCTCACGTAAAGAATGCCGGCGACCGACGCGAGGACCGCACTGATGCAGTAAGCCAGCCATTTCAACGAGTCGGTGTTGATGCCGCTGAGCCGCGCCGCCTGTTCATTGCCGCCCATCGCGTGCAAGCGCCGGCCGATTACCGTCTTGCTCATCAGCAGCCACACGGCCGCGGCGAGCACGAGGAAAATGGCGACCGGAATCCAGACGTGCGTCGTTAAACTGCGAAACGTGGGGTCGGAAATGTCGATTTGCGTTTTCGCACTGCGCCACACGGTCTTGCTGACGCTTTCGACGAGCACGCGGCCGAGGCTGCGCAAGCCGACGAGCGTCGCCAACGTAGCGACGAAGGGCGGCAGACCAATGACGGTAATGAGCCACGCGTGAAAGCTGCCGATCAACATACCGATCACGAGCGTGCCCAAAACCGCAACCGTAATCACGCCCGCGCTGAGATTCTTCGACTCCTTCATCTCTTCGGGCGCGAGGAGCGTGAGCAGTATGGCACACGCCGAGCCACTGAACGCGATCACCGAGCCGCTAGACAGGTCGATGCCGCCGGCGATGATGACGACCGCGGCGCCGAGTGAGAACACTCCCAGGAAGGCCGTTTGGCGAAGAATGTTGATCGCGCTAACCGCGGGATGGTCCCAGTAGTTGTGGCCCGAATCCAGCAGCGCGGTCAGCACAATCACGACGACGATGGCCAACAGTAGGCCAAATTCGGTGCGGCGGAACAAGCGTCGGAGCGTCTGCTGCAACGGCAGTCCCGTGGATTCGGTCCCCATCGGCTCGGTTCCGATTGCCGGTTCGCTCATGACTGCTTCAGATTGTACTTTTCGAGCCACTCCTTGAATTGCGTCAGCGTGTAGCCCTTCACGTTCTTATCCTTGGTTTCAAACATCTCGGGCTTGAGCGGCGAGTTTGTATCGGGAACAACAATGCGAATGCCGGTGTCGAACAGATCACCGCCCGCGTCGCCCATCTTTGGCAGCATTTCCTTTACGGCCTTTTGATCCATCTGCGCGAGCGCCTTCATCAAGCGAACGCTCTCGTAGCCCATCATGTAGGGGTTTTGCACCGCCATCGCGTCAATCCAACCGTCGCTCATTCTTTCAATGGCCTGCGGCTCGGCGTCAAACGTGACGATGGCGACCTTGTCCCGCTTCTTCTCTTCCTCCACGACGTTCACAATCGCGGGCGCGTTGTACGACCAGATGCCGACGAGCAGATTCAGCTTCGGATGATTGATGAGGGCGTTGCGGACGTTTTCCTTGGCGCGAACGCGGTCGAGTTCGTCACCCATGTTGTCTTTGGACACGAACTTGTCGCCGGCGCCTTCCGCGAATCCTTGCACACGTTCCTTGGCGTTCTGAGCCGTCGTGAAGCCGACGAAGGAAACGTATTCGCCGCCGTTGGGCCGAAGCATTTTGGCGCATTTCCCGAGCTCGCGGCCGGCCTGGATGTTGTCGGTGCCGACATAGGCGGTTCGGGCGTCGCGAAATTTGGCGCGATTCACGTCGGAGTCGATCGTGAGGACGTGAATCCCCTTTTGCTTGAGTTGGCGAAGCTGATCAGCGATGGCGGCGTTGTCTTCTTTCGTCACGGAGACGCCGATCGCGGCGATGTCGGACTGGCTGGCGTATTGCCGAAGACGTTCGAGCTGTCCCTCCTCGGTACCGTTATTGACTTCCAAGGCGGCGGTGAGCCCCGCTTGCGAGAGATTGAGGTCCTTCTCCGCCGTCTCAAGCCCCTGGCGGCACGCATCCCAAAACGGTGATTCGCCGTTCGTCAAAATCAGGATGCGTTTCGTGCCGCCGGCCGCGGGTCCTGGCCCGGAGCTTTTGCCGGTCGGCCCAGAGTTGCAACCGGCAACTAAGACCGCGAGCAGCCCAAGCGAAAGGGCCGCGGAGAGGAGTCGCGTCACTCGCATGGAGAGTTACCTCGGAAGATGCGCGTACGGCGGATTCGATTATCTAAGAGAATAATGGAAAGTGCCGGCGGAGCAAGAGGATATGCAGTTTCGCCGCCCGTCTTGGTCGGGCGCGTACGTAGAGCGCCCGTCCGAGACGGGCGGCTAACCGGCGGGAATCATTTCGTCCACGGCCGTTCGAGCGACGGCGCCGTGCTCATCTGCTTTTCCAGCGATATGCTTTTTGCCGCGTCGCGCAGCACGGGCGTGATGGCGTCAAGGTCGGCGGGAGCATAACCCGCTTGCTGCAAATACACGCGGGCCAGCACCTGCGGGTCGGCCGGCGGGCCGGGCGGCCGCGCGGACCGCTTGCGTTCCTTGTCGAATTTCGCCAGTTCATAGAGGTGTGTTTGATCTGGCGCGCCAAACGCGCCGCTGTAGTCGTTGCCGATCCGTATGTCGCTCGGCGGCTCGCGTTCCTGCCGCGGATCGCGCGGAACGGGCATGCTCTGTTTCTCGGAGATCATCTTGCCTAACTCAACACAAAGCACCGCCGCGAGCTGACCCTCCGTCTTGCACTGCTTTGCCAGGCCTTCCGTCACGTCGACTTCCGCCACGCCGCGGTGGAACACTTCGGCTTGCGGCGTGCCGATCGTGCGAAAGACCGGCTGAATGCCGAGCTGCGGATTGGCATTGAGAATCTTCTGACCAACGACGCCGACCGTCGCGGCGGTCTCGGTCGGCGCGGCGGGGCCGAACGACGCCGTTTCCTTGGTGGTGAGCACCTGCGGCGAGCCGAACGGGTTGTCCGGCACGAGCGGCGTGGTCGATTCCTCGAGCCAGCAACCGGCGAACAGAATCAGTGTTATTCCAAGCCAAAGACGGCGGTTCTTCATGCGGGCCTCGATCCTCGGCCGCTGCCGGGGTGATAGGGGCGGGACTATAACGCCGAGGACCGAGGCCGTCTAGGGGCGTATTTGAGGGTTTTTCCTGCCAATTGCTTAACCGCGACCCTTTGGCGAGCGCGGGCGGCATGGCGGTGCGGCGCCCGCTCGCGACCGAGGAGGCAACGGATTACAATGGGGCAAACCGGGTAAGGATCAAAAACATCATGTCCGAACTCACCCATTTCGACGCACACGGCGCCAGCCGCATGGTCGATACCAGTGCCAAGGCAGAAACTCTACGCGAAGCGAAAGCGAGCGGCCTCGTGCGCATGGCCCCGGCGACGCTGGCCCTGATCCGCGACAAGCATCTTGCAAAAGGCGACGTTCTTGAAGTCGCCCGGCTCGCGGGAATCATGGCGGCCAAGCGCACCGGCGATCTTATTCCACTTTGCCATCCGCTGCCGATTACCTCCGCATCGCTGGAGTTCGCGTTCGTCGGCGACGATCTCGTACGCATCGAGGCCACGGTGCGCGTCTATGGCCGCACCGGCGTCGAAATGGAAGCGCTGACCGCGGTCAGCGTCGCCGCCCTCACCGTCTACGACATGTGTAAGGCGGTCGATCGCGGCATGACCATCGAACGCATCCGCCTTGAAGAGAAGAGCGGCGGCAGGAGCGGCGCGTTCCATCGGGCGGATTGACGCACCGGAACGCCGTTTCTAGAATTCAACTTTGATTGAAAGTTCAAAATGTCCTCGCGGGCGTTTTCCATGACTCCAACCTTGGCGCCGCAACCGACGGTCGCACGTGTCTCGAGCGACGTCTTCGCGCCGATCGCCGGCGATTTGGAGGAAGTGGAGCGCATCCTGTCCCAAACGTTGAGCAGCGAGCGCTCCTGCGTCGCCGACTTGGTGAATCATGTCGGCCGCTTCCGTGGCAAACGGTTGCGGCCCGCCCTCTTGCTCTTGACCGCCCACGCCTGCGGCCCGGTGACGCACGCGCATCATGTACTGGGCGCCGTGGTGGAAATGGTCCACACCGCGACATTGGTTCACGACGACATTCTCGACGCCGCTTCCGTTCGCCGGCACGTGCCGACCGTCAACGCCCGTTGGGGCAATCAGCAAAGCGTGCTCCTCGGCGATTACCTGTTCACGAAGGCGTTCCATCTCGCCAGTACGCTGGACGATGTCCGCGGCTGCCGTATCGTCGGCGAGGCGACCAATCGCGTCTGCGAGGGGGAGTTACAACAAGGCGCCCAGTGCGGCAACCTCGACCTGACGGAGGGGGAGTATCTCGATTGCATCGACGGCAAGACCGCCGGCCTGACCGCCTGCTGCTGCCGCCTCGGCGCCGTCTTCGCCGGGGCGACGGCCGCTGTCACCGAGAGCCTCGCCCGTTACGGCCGGGCACTGGGCGTCGCGTTTCAGATCGCCGACGATCTTCTTGATTTGATCGGCGAAGAACGGACGACCGGCAAGTCGCTCGGCACCGACGTGGCGCAACAGAAGTTGACGCTGCCGCTCATTCGTCTGCTCCGCAACAGCCCGGCGGCGTCGCGCGTGCGCGAGCTGCTCCGCAGTCCGGGCAACCACAAACGCGAATTGTTGGGGCCGTACTTTTCGCAATGCGACGCCCTCGATTACGCCCGGCGGCGGGCGGAGGAGTTCGCGGAACAGGCGCGGACTGAGCTAGACTGTCTGCCGCCGTCCGCGTGGCGTAGCATTCTCGAAGCGCTGCCGCAGCGTGTCGTTCACCGGGTGACGTGACATCATTTTGCGATCGCGCTCAAACGCGGTTGCGGCGTGCGATGAATCACGGGGCGGGTGTGGCTCTGCAAGGTCACAATTTCCGCCAGCACCGCGGACACCGCACCCGCCCCGTCGTGTACTTCCAAACTCCACGTACACTGCCAATGCCCGCCGGGCGGCAACACCGGCACACGACCCTGCTGGCGTTCAAACGTCTTGAAGTTGGGATAATTCGTCGCCGGCTCTAAACCCGTGACGTAGCCGTCCTCGATCGCGCCCGTGTTTTTCCACACCGTGAAGCACGGCACTTCGTTGCGATTGAAACGAAGCGCCAGCCCGCGGTCCGCCGCGGAGTTGTAGAGCAGCGCCAGCGTTCTTCCCGACTCGTCGGCGAGCAAGTCATAACAATAAACCTGCTCCCCAAACCCCGCCACTGGCCCCGCGTACGTGTCGTAGGTGTCGATCCCCTCGGCGGCGCGCGGCGTCAGCGGCGCCATCTCCCGAATCGGGGCCATGACTCGACTCCCCGCTTCAAGGAACGGCGGCCCAAAATTGCAGTGATAGAGCAGCTGCATTTCGGCCGCTTCGGCGCCGCGATTCTCAACCACGTCGTGAATGACCACGCGGTTTGACCCCGGCGCCGTCGTGTACGTCGTCGTCAGGCGCAGATGCGGGTAGAACAGCGCGCCCTCGGCGACGTGCCCGATCACGCTCAACTCATGCGGCGGATCAAGGCTGATGCGCGCCTCCACATAGTGCGCCGGCCGATTGGCAATGCTTCCATGCAGCGTGAGCGGCGTCTTTACCATACCGCCCTTCTTGTCCGTAAACACGTCGTCGCCGGGCGGACCGTTTGACGACAAACCGCAGCGCGCCACCGCTTCGTCAAAGCCGAGCAACCAACCGATGCCGCCACGATCGTTCGGATTCACGAATTGCGGATGCACCGGCCCGTGGACCGGCGGACGCCAACCGATGAAGTGACCGCGATAGTTGCCGCGCCACAGATTCATGCCGCGCGTCGGCAGCAGCGAGTAAGAAAGAGCCCCGTTGTGTACCTCAACCAGATCGACGCCCTCGCGCAGGCCGCCGTGCAGCGTCCGCTTGCGAATCGACCAATCGTGCGCCGTCGGCAGCCGCAGGCTATCGTTGCCGACCGCGAATTGATCGAGCCAAACATCGTTAAGCACGTCGGTCAGCACCCAGCTCTTGTAACGCATGGAAACTCCTCACGACGCCGCGGGCGTGTCCGCGAGAAAATAACGGTCCACGTACTTCTCGGGAAGCGGTTTTGTCACCAGACTGACGCCGACGCCGAAGACAAACGACGCGAGCAATCCGTAGACGACGGGGTCCACGCCGAACAGATACACGGGCACGAATTGTATCGCCTTGAACGCGCCGTCGCTGTGGCGATAAGCCTCAACCGAGCCGATGACATAGAGGCTCGCCAACGTCAGAAAGCCGCCGAGCGCCGCCGCCAGGGCCCCCGCGCGCGTCGCGCGGCGCCAGTAGAGCGCGAGCACCACCGGGCCGAGGAACGTACACGCCATTCCGGAGGTCGTGAACACGATCACGTATTGCAGCAGCGGCGGCGGCCGCAGCGCGGCGAACGTGACGATAATCCCGACCACGAACGTCGTGCCGTAGCTGATCCAGCGCACCACGCGCCGCGACACATTGGGGTTGATGTTGCGCTGATAGATGTCGCGCACCAGGCTTGAACTCATGAGCAACAAGAAACCCGCCACCGCCGACATCGCCGCCGAATACGGCGCCGCGAGAATGAGGCCGCCGAGAACGGGCCATTTCTCGGTTACGCTAATCGCCATCGTCGGCATGATGACATCGGAGTTGCCGACGAATTGCGTCGGGTACAACGCCCGCGCGCAGATGAACGTGACGACGAGCGGGAAATAGATCAGGGCGAAGTAGATGCCGATCATAAATAACGACGTGCGCAAGGTCGGCGTGTCGCGACACGCCATCAGCCGCACCATGCCGACCGGCTGCCCCATCGCGCCGAGCGTCCACAGAAAGAAAAACGAAACGGACAGACCGATCGGCAAGAAGTTGTTCGGCCCCGGCCCCGTCACCAATGCGGGATCAATCTCCCGCAGCTTGGCGGTCGCTGTCCCAAGGCCGCCGACTTTGACGAGCGCGAGGATCATCAGCAGCAGCGCCCCGAGCACGATGACAATCCCTTGCAGCACGTCGGTCCAGGTCACGGCCCAGAAGCCGCCGTAGGTCGTGTACACGATCACCGTAACCGCGAAGATGAGGACGCCGACGACATAGTGCGGATAGCCCATTCCATAGAAGGGATCGTTGCTGGCCGCCGCCGTCTCGGGATTCCACAGGCCAATGCGTGTCACCGCTTCGCCCGCGGCGGCGTGAACCGCTTGATACGCCGATGTGTCCGTCACGCCGCTGCACGCCTGCTGCATGATCACCCCGCCGGCCTTGAATTGGCCGATGAGGTTGAACAAGAGAAAGAACAACAGGAACACGCTGGACAGTGTGCCGAGCAGCGGACTCTGGAAGCGGTCGCGGAGCACGTCGGGCACGGTAATCGCCCCCGTCAGCCGCGAGACTTGATTCAACCGTTTCGCCAACGTCCCCTTGCTGACTAGCCCGCCGACCATGTAGCCGCCGATCCACACGGCCATGATCCAGCCATTCCGGTAGATGAGCGACGGAAAACCGACGAAGCTGCCCGCGCTCACCGACGTGGCGACGTACGTCAGCCCCAGCACCCACGCGTTGAGCTGGCGGTCGCCGAGGAAATACTCTTTGAGAAACGAGCCGCGCGAGAGGAGTTTATGCGCGAGTGCGCCGAGGGTGAACACGCCGACCATGTAGCCGCCGAACGCGACGAGAGCGTAAGGAGAGGCGGTGAACATGTCGGCGGCGGCGATCAGCGCGCAGCCGCCCGCGGCGGGCTCAGGCATGTCCAGCGCCCTCGTCCTGGTCTTCGCCAAGGTCATCGTCGGCCATGAAACGGAAGCAAAACCACACCGAAAACAGAAGCGCGAAACCCCACGGAACGATTACGCTCCAAAACACCCAATCCGGTATGCCAAGGATCAGCGTGACGGTATCCGGATCGCGGCCGTAGCCGAGGAAGTAGCTCACCGATACGCACCACACCAGCGCGAGCGCCCACACGACTAGGATTACCCGCGCCTCACGCCGAGCGTTCCGCAGCAGTTGTTGTTCACGACCCGCACTCATTTGGCCTCCCGGTAGGCGCCGCGTGCCGAGCGGCGCCAATAGGACCAATAAGTCCCATACGACCTATAAGACCCAGCCGGGCCCCACCCGGTCCCGCTCAGCGCGCAGCGCCTACCAACTAATCCTTCAACGTCATCAAATACTCCACAATATCGACCAAGTCCTCCTCGCTCAAATACGCCACCAGATCGCTCGACATGAGCGAGTTTGGGCTCTTCGTGCGGCTGTCGATGTCGGCCTTGGCGATCTTCGTGTCCTTGCCATTGGCGTCGCGAAGGGTGACGCTGTCCGGCTTTTCCTCCACGATCAGACCGATGAGCGACAGGCCCTGCTTCGTTTCGATCTGCCACGAGAGAAACTGATCCGCGATGGCCTTGCTCGGATAGAGAATCGACTCGAACAGGTTCTCGCGGCTCGCTTTCTTGCCGATGGTCGTCAAGTCCGGCCCAATCTGGCCGCCGACGCCGCGGATCGTGTGGCATTTCAGGCAGAGCGTGTCGGTCTTGGCGCTGGCCGCGATCAGGCTTTCGCCGCGGCCGACGTCGCCTTTGCGGACCGCAAGCGACGCGATGGCGGGGAGCTTTTTCGGGTCGATCTTGCCGGCGGGTGGCGGTGGGAACAGGGTCAACGCCTTGTTGCGGACTGGTTGGAACGGACTGTTGCGCAGGAGTCGGCCCGTATCCCCGACCAACTTGGCGGGCAGCTCGTTTTTTTCCTTGAGTTGGAGCAGCCAGGCGGAGCCGGGCCGAGAGCCGGCCAGTGCCGCGAGGGCCGCCTGCTGAACCTCGATCGGTTCGTCGGGCGCCGTCACGCTCTGCTGCAATGCGGTGAGCGCGAGCTTGCTCGCGGGCGAATCGGCCGCGCCGCTAACTTGCGGCCCCAGGGCGGAGACCGCTTCAACGGCCACAGCGAGCGCGGCCTTGTCCGTATCGGCCGACGGCTTGGACGCGCGGAGCACGATGATCGCCGTTCCGTGCAGTTTCACGAGTTGCGTCACTGCATCCATCCGCGGCAACTGGCCGAGCGTGCGAATGGCGTCTAGGTCGTGGGCCGACGCGAGCCTGGCGACGTTTTCCACGGCCGGGGCGAACTTGGCGGCCGCAACCAGTTGTAATCCCGCGGCGCGCGTCTCGCTCTTAGCGAGGAGTTGATTGAGAGTGGCATCAAAATCCTCGGAGCGGGTGAGTCTCGTCCACTTGCCCGGCAGAAACAGCCGGAGCGTCTCCACGGCCCGATTCTTGACCTCCTCTGGGGCCTCGCCGCTGAGTAGTCGCAAAAGCGCTTTACCCGCCGCTACGTCATCGGACGCGGCCAGAATATCGACAATTCTCGCACGCTGCCCCGCCGTCAGCTTCGCGTTGCCGATCTCTTTCTCCAACCGCGCCACAACCGTCGGCGGCCGCAGCTCCCAGATCAAATCGAGCGTCTTATCGTTCAACTCCGGAAAGTGCTTGTCGAAGTCGGCGAGAATGATATCGCGGCGTTCCTTGTCATAATGCCCGACCGCGATGCCGATGGCTGCGAGGTAGAAGCGGTCTTTGCCGTCGTAGAGTTTGGCGAGTTCAACTATCAACGGTTTGGCTCGTAAAGATTCGCAGGCTCGCAGGGCAAGAAGTGCTTCGCGCCGCACGGCGGCTGACCGATCACCGATTAGGGCCTTCAAGGAGTCTTGCCCGAATAACACGGCCGGAGCGTCTCGAAGAGCCACATTCGCATCCCTGCGGGCAAACCAAGATCGGATCGCCAGCTCGCGGAAGCGCGGCTCAATATCCCTCGCGGCGTTACCGGTCTGGTATGCTCTCGTCTTCCACAGAGGAGCGCCATCTTCGGTCTGCATGCCGGTCTCACCCTTACAATCGCCGCCTTGACCGCTGGCATTCCCAAACATTGATCGCTCGAACAACTCGTCCAAGACGCTTAGTTGCCATAGAGTTCTTGCCCGCATGAAGGCGTCTCTTTCGTCTGCGACTGCGAGTTCGAGAAGATCGAGCGCTTCCCGCTGCGGTTTTTCCGCGGTGCGGATGATGTGCTGTAGCTTTGCTGTCGCCATATAGCGCGCGGACAAGCTTGGCGAATCCAACGCGGCGGCGAGACCTCGTTTGGTAGTGACCTCCACTTCCGGCACCCGATACCCCTTATGCCCCTTCGGCGTAATCCGAAAGATGCGACCGCGGGTCCAGTCGCCCATGCCGTGGCCGCCGACGCCGGGGTCGTACCAGTCGGCGACCAGGACGCTGCCGTCGGGGGCGACGACGATGTCGGAGGGGCGGAACCAGTTGTCGGTGCTGGTGACCAGGTCTTCGCGCTCGACCGTAAAGCCGGCGCCGTCGGGCGTGAGGTGATAGCAGCGGACGTGACGCGGGCCGGCGTCGGTGTGGAGGAGCTGGCCCTGGTATTTCTTCGGCAGCAGCGTCCCTTCGTAGACGCACATGCCGGTGGGGCTGCCGAAGTAGGTACGCAAGATTTTCGGGACGACGCCGGGCTGTTCTTCGTGCCAGTGTGTCTGGCCGGGGCCGCGCGGCCAGTAGCCGTAGTTGCCGCCGGGCATCACGTAGCAGATGCGCGTCTGCTGATTGCCGTCGTCGTCGTTGTCGCTGACGAAGATGTTGCCGAAGCTATCGACGCACGGCTTGTACTCATTGCGGAAATTGTGGGCGATCAATTCGAGGTTCGTGCCGTCGAGGTTGCAGCGCCAGATGGTCCCGGCCTGGCAGTCGGTGTGGTTGGTCGTCCATTTGCGGCCTTTGCCATCCGAACTCTGTAAGTCCTTTACCCCTTGATCGCCGACGCTGAAATAAAGCTTGCCATCGGGGCCGATGGTCAGACCGTGGACGCCGTGATCGTGGTCGAAGCCTTTGAAGCCGCTGAGCAACTTCTTCGGCGGGCCATCCGCTTTGCCGTCGCCGTCCTTGTCCTCGAACACCAGAATGTCGGGCGACTGGCCGACATACACCTTCCAACCGGGACCGACCGGATCCTTGGCGACGGCGATGCCCATCGGGCCGTAGAGGTCCTTGCCCTGGTAAAAGACCGTCGATTTATCCGCTTTCCCCGAGCCGGTGGTGTCTTCGAGGATAACGATGCGGTCGCCTTCGGGGCGGAGAATCGGCCGGTTGAAGTTCACGCGGCGATAGTTGACGGCTTCGCACACCCAGACGCGCCCCCTGTGATCGACGTCAATGGAGGTCGGATTCACCAGCATCGGCTCGGCGGCGAACAGCTCGATTTGCAGGCCGTCCACTACTTGCATCGTGGCGACGGCTTTGTCGGGAGGGACCTGGGCATGAGCGGCGCCAGCGAGAAGCAAGGAGAAGCCGAGAGAGAGAATCGGAATGGGTTTCATAACGGCGGCGGGCTCCGTGCGAGGAACACGGCGGGACGGTCGACGAATGCGAACAGTATAACCGTCAGCGCGTGTGGTCGAAAGGGTAGGGGGGCCTGCAGAAGGATGTAGCGAACGTCGTAGCGGGAGTCGCCCTCAGAGAACGGCGCACCCGCCCTCGCTTGGCGCGTCGGGCGCCATCATCCCTCAGCGCGTCGCCGGCTGTGTGGTGATTTGCGTTTCCGGTTCGTCACGCCAAACGATCTGCGCCAAACCGTCGCCGGAGGCGGCGATTTGAACTACCAACTCGTGTACGCGCGCCGCGGGCGCGCCGCCGAACTTCGCGAGGTGCAGCATCGACAGCAACTCGCGCACCCAGGCCAGCGTCCCCAGCAAATCATCGTGCGAACGCTGGCGCAGCGAATGCAACTGGTCGATATTCTGCCGCCGTGCCTGCTGGATGCGTTGGAGCCGATCGGTCGCAATCTCCAAGCGTTCCTCGGTTGCCGGCAATGCCAGCAGGCGATCCATTTCGCGGACGCGCTCGGCCTGCGCCGTCCAGGCGCCCGGCAGCTCGTGGATGCGCTCTAACTCAGGGGCGAACAAGTCGCGCGTTTCGACATCGAGGCGAGCAAGAGCAGCCTCAAGTTCCGTGCGGACCTGCGCGATCGCGGCGGTCATTTCATCAGGCGGGAACGGCGTCGATTCCGCGACAGCGCGGTCGCGGCCGGCAAGGACGATCGGCACGTACAACGGCCAGAACGGCACGGCGGTCAGCACCCGAAACCAGCGCTCCGCCGGTCGAGCCGTCGCGTCGGTCACAAACAACGCCCCGGCGACACCGAGCCCAACGAGCAAATACATGACAAGCGAGGAACTGAGCAACGTCATCGTAATTCCTCCCTGTTCGTAGTGACCCGATTCATCGGGTCAGGAGCGCTGTACGTCAGGCTTTCCAGCCTGACCCTTGGGTGCGTCTGTCAGGCTTTCCAGCCTGACCCTCGGGTGCGTCTGTCAGGCTTTCCAGCCTGACCCTTGGGTGCGTCTGTCAGGCTGGAAAGCCTGACCCTTGGGTGCGTCTGTCAGGCTGGAAAGCCTGACGTACATTGCCGGACAACCTAGCCCGCCAGTTTTTCCCAGAGGGTGTAGATCATAATCGGCGTCACCGCCGTGTAGACCGCGGCCCAGGCGACCGTCAGCCGGCGCAAGAAGCAGGCACGCTGATCCCGACAACTTACCGGCAGCGTGTCCGCGAGCCGCAGGAAGCCACGATAGATCGACCACACGCCCCAGAGGCCGGCGAGGAAGGGGAGCGCCAGACCCAAGGTCAACACCGATTGCAGCGACTCCGGCTGCGCCTTGAACACGATCAAACCGAGCACCACCGCGACGTAAATGGGCAGCAAGCCGACGAGCATGATCGCCGTGGACGCCTTGCCTTTGAGCACGTGCGTGGTGACTTCAAGCATCGTGATCCGCACGCCGGCGAGCAGGCTGTAGAAATAGAAGCTCGGCAAGCAAACGCCGGACGCTGCGACGAGGCCGAGCGTGTACGCCAGCCAGAGGCTGACTGCCGGTTGAACTGAACGCGACCAATGGGCAGCGAGCAACGGCGGCAAGCCCGTCGGCTCCACCGAGTCGAGCAGCAGGATGAACGCCAGCGAAAAGAGCGTGAAGCTGGCCAACGCGACAATCAGGAAACGCGGAATCAATTCCGCCTGCCGGTGGTCGTCGCGTGTCAGGCGGTCGATGCGCGCTGGGCTCTTTAAGAGCAACTCGGACAGGCCGAGCAGCGAATGTTCGTTCGCCTCGACGAGCGGCTCTTCGTCCGCCGGCTCCAGCACGGGGATCACTTCAGGAATCTCATCCGAGTTCGCGTGTCGTCGAATCGTTTGCATGGCACTCCTCCGTCTCACGCCAAGCCGAGCAGTTTGAATTGGAACAGATCGAACGCATAAAACAGCTCCGCGCCGATGGCGCCGACCAACGCCAACCACCACACCGGCCGGCGGCCGCGCTCGGGCTCGAGCGTCGCCATGACGCGGCTGAATACGTCGATCATCGCCACGCCGACGCCCGTAAAGACGACGAGATGGACGACAAGCACCATGAACCGCGGCGAAATGCCGAACGGCCAGCTCGCGATGCTGAAGAACCAGGCGATGGGGATCGACGCGATCATCGCCAGGCCGCCCCAACTCGTGGTGACGAGGGCGGCGAGAAAGGTGGTGCTGGCCCGCAGCCGTGACCCGGAAAGGCTGTTGAGGATGTAGAGAGCCGGCAGCGGTAAGCTCCACGCGATGCCCGCCGCTAGTGTGAATTTGAAGCCGGAAAGGGCCATTTCGTCGGCGCCGCGCAGCATTCCCATGACCATGCCGTAGGTGGTCGTCCCGGCGATCGCGGTAAGCGCCAACGCGGCGAAGACCCACCAGTAGTACGGCGCGCCGTCGCGGTGCCAGCGGGCGGCGAACGCCTCGGGTTCACGCAACGCCTGGCCGATGTGCGTCAGGCTGACGCGGAGCTTGTCGCGGAACATGGATCATCTCCTGCAAAGAGAACGTGGCGAGGTCAGGAGGTGAACCGCGAGAGGAAGGACGTGCTAACGGTGAAAAATGACCGCGCTCACGCGCCGACGACGCGCTTCGCGCGCAGCTCCGCGATGCGCGCCGGGGCGAGCTGCAATACGTCGCGCAGAATCTCTTCCGTCTGTTGTCCCAGCGCCGGCGGCAAAGTCGCCGCCGCCGGCGTCGTTCCCGTGATATGAAAAGGAGAGCCGATCAATTCCACGGGTCGTCCCTGCAGATCACGGACGGTGAGGCGCAGACCTCGTGCTTCGGCCTGTGCATCCGCGAACAACTCCGCGTAGTTCGACACCCGCGCATGCGGCACTTCCGCGGCGCGCAGCCGCTCTTGCCAGTCGGCGGTGGCCCGCATTCGCATCGTCGCTTCGACGGCGGGAACCAGCGCGGCCCGATTCTCCACACGCTGCACGTTTGTCGTGAAGCGTTCGTCGCCTGCCAACTCGGGACGCTCGGCCGCTAGGCAAAATCGTTGCCACTGGCCGTCGTTGCCCACTGCCAACACCAGCCAGCCGTCGGCGGTGGGGAAGAGTTGATACGGAACGATTTGCAGATGGGCGTTCCCTTGCCGCGCGGGCACCTCGCCGCTGGTCAGATACGCTTGCGCGACGTTGACCTGGGCCGCGACCGCGCAGTCGAGCAGGGCGAGATCAATGGCGTACCCGTGACCCGATTGCTGCCGGGCGTGCAGACAAGCGAGGACGGCGACGGCGGCGTAAAGGCCCGTAATGACGTCGCTGACGGCGACGCCCACCTTGCACGGCGGACCGTCCGCCGGTCCGGTGATGCTCATAAGGCCGCTGAGCGCTTGAATCGCGAAGTCGTAGCCGGGAAGATCACGCATCGGGCCCGTGCGTCCAAAGCCGGAGATGGAACAAACCACGAGACGGGGATTGATCGTCAGCAGCTTGTCCGGGACGAGACCGAGACGGTCAGCGCTCGCGGGCAGGAAATTCTCCAGGAGCACGTCGCTTTTGCGAATAAGTTCGTGGAAAATGTCCCGGCCGTCGTCCGTCGCGAGATCGAGCGCGAGGGAGCGCTTGTTGCGATTGCAAGAAAGGTAGTAAGCGCTAAGGTCGCCGAGAAATGGGGGACCCCACGCACGTGTTTCATCGCCGCTGCCGGGCCGCTCTACTTTGATGACGTCCGCGCCGAGGTCCCCAAGGATCTGGCCGCAGAACGGGCCTGCCAGCACACGGGAAGCGTCGAGCACGCGAACGCCAGAGAGGACAGCGTGTGGATCGGTGATCATCCGGCGGTATCCACCTTTCTGCTTCCTACGCTTCGAGCTTGTGAACGTCGGGTTTCTCTTGCCGCGTGGGCGTGAATAATGTACAATAGTACAGTTATTGGGCGCGTCGGCACGGGTGTTTACAGCTGAAGCACTGGATTCCGCAAACACCGAATTCAAAAGACGTTATGGATCATAACTTGGGATCGTTAAGCCATCTGTTCCATCCTGTTTTACATAACTCCATGCTACGGCGGCATCTACGGCGGCGCATCGAAAAACCAAAAATCGATTCAGCGGTGGTTAACGGTGGTTATGGGTAGTTATGAGCGTGTCCAAAGGCGGCCGCTCGAATCGAGGCACGCCGCGCTCGCAGTTCGTGAACGTTGTCGTTATTGTAAGGGGTGAGCGACACCTGCACGAACGTCGAAACGTCGAACGGAGCTCCCGATGGCCGGCAGCAGCCAAACCGTGGCTCTTTATCGCGAATTGGCCGACTTGCACGAGCAGCAAGGGCAGGCGCAGTTGCGCGATCGCTTTTTGGTGTTGGCGGCCGACGCCGCGCTGGCGGCGGGCAAGAGCGAGGACGCGGAGCGCATTCGGGCCGTGCTGTTGCAGCTTAACCCGCATCACCTTTTGCAGCCCTACGATTCGTTCGCGAACGCAGCGAAGACGGCGGACGTGCAGACGTATCTGAAGGAGCAGCGGCGCCGCTATCCGCCGGACGCGGCCGAGCAGTTGCTGGAATCGCTGCGCCGCGATGCGGGCGATGTTCCACGGTTGCCGCCGACGCTGCCGGTGATGAACCTCGGCGTCAAGGCGCCGGCAACCGAGGCCGAGGAGGAGGAGGAACCGCCGAAGGTCTTTCCGCTGCGACGGGATACGCACAAACGCGGCCTGAAGCCGCCCCGGCCGCAGCCGCCCGCACGGACAACCCACACGCCGCGCAAGACGGCACTGCCGCCACTACGGCCAACGGGACCGATGGCGACGCCGCTCGCACAACCTATTGCGCCCAGGCAACCGATGGCTTATCGGTTAGCGCCGGAGCCGGCGCCGCTCGTTCAGAAACCGGGAAATGAGGACGAGGCGCGCGAGGCGCCCGCGGGCCAATGGGTCGCCACGCTCTTGTTTGTGATTACGTTGCTGGGCGGTTTGGCGTTGGCAGTGCATACGTTTCTCCCGGCGTTACGTTAACGCGGCAAGGCGAAAGAGCCCACAAACCGACCGCACGGACGACGACGTTACACGGGACGAGCCGGCACGATGGGCCACACACCGGAGACGCGGACATCGAAGGAAATCGGACCCCGCAAAAAAACGCCGCTTTCGAGAGCAGGCTGGGAGGAAGAAGGCAGAAGCGGACAGACGGTATGATGAGGCGATAGAGGAATGGGATAAGATGTCGGAGGCCGCCCGCGGAATGCGTCCCGAACTTGATCCTCAATGGTTAAAGCCTCGTTGGAGGTAAGAATGATGCGGACCAAGCTCGGACCACCAAGCACACGGCGACGTTTTCTCAGTCCCTGGAGCGAACTCGATTATTTGACCAAGAAGATCAGCTACTGGCTCTACACGCGCAAGCAGCAAGCCCAAGCCGCGCACTTTTTGAACCGCTTGGAGCGGGTTGTGGGCGAGTTGCCCGAAGACGATCGCGCCATCCTTCGCGAAGAAGGTCTCGCACTTGTCGCCGAACTCAAGGGGCGGCTAGACGACGCCATCGCGCATCGGGAACGAGAGATCGAGCTGATGGAGCGACTTCACGAAGAGGCACGGTCGCCGCGTTACGCCGAAAGCACCAGGGCCTACATGCTTCGTGACCGCGACGCTGTGATTTTGAAGCAGCGGCGCGCCCTCGTGGAGGCGCTCAAGAGCGGGACGGCCCAACGAAATGGTAATGGGATGCGGCGGCAACGCTGACCGCCGCTCGCTTTGCACACGCCAGCAACGGGCTTGTTCGCTTTCGGCTTCGCGATCGCTCGAATGGCTACTCCGGAGGATCGTCGCCTTGCGCCTTGTCCGCGCGTGGCAGTTCCGGAATAACAAGCACCGTGCCGGCCGGCAACGTATCGGGCGATTCGAGCACTTCGCGATTCGCTTTGTACAGCTCGGCGAACTTGTCGCCGTCGCCGTAGTAGCGCTTGGCGAGCTTGAACAGCGTGTCGCCGGCTTCCACGGTGTGCTTCCGCTCCACGACGGTTGGCGTTTCCGTCGCTTTCTTGCGGCTGGTCGGATCGGCCTTGGGCGCGCGGAGTAGATTGCGTGGGGCGCGGGCCGGCGGCTGCGACGGGTTGACCATCTGGGCCGCTTTGTCGGCGCCAAGCCTGCCGGCGGCGAGGTCGCGCTGGAAGAACACCACGGCAACGACGACCACCAGGACGACGCCGAGCACCAGGCCAAATTTGGCATCATTGGGCATGTGTGTGGGCCTCCCCTATCGCGATGTGGAGCACGTGGGAGCCGGGTACATAGGGAAACCATTCGTTCTCTTGTTAGTATGACCGCCCGCGGCGCAAGTTTGAGGCCGATTTGCCCTGAATTCAGCAAGTCACGCCGCGGGTTGCGGTAAAAATGGCAGCGGTGCTAGAAGCCGTAGGTCCAGAGCGGTCGCGCGTTCCGGCAAATCCCGTTTTTCTGTCGTCCATGCGCGACCGCCTCAGGTCGGCCTAGGAAGAGAATCGCCCGCGTGTCTATAATCGCGTCGCTGCAAGGAGCGCGGCATCGACCCCGAGCAAGGAGGCGTGAGCCATGCACCCCCTTCGCGTTTGTCATTTCGAGGACCCGGCGGTCGCGGACCTGGAGCCGATCGCGTTGACGCGGCCGGCGTTCGCGCTGCTGTGCGGCCGCACGTCGCTGGGTGACAAGCAACATCGCTATTTCGGGGCGGTGGAGAGCGGCAGTCTCGTTCGGCCGCACCTCGCGGACTCCGTCCGGCAAGGCCCCTGTCCCCTTGCGGCGAACGATTCCGCTTGGCTGTGCGCCGGTCCCGCGATCCTCGTCAACAGCCGCTGGCTGCCGCCGGCGGGACGGGCGGAGACGATCACGGCGCCGTGCGTGGCGCTCGTGGACGAGGAAATCGCGTTCGTTGCGGCGCAACCGGAACAACTCGCCGACTGTACGCACGATTCGCTGCCCGATCTGCTGGATCGCTGGAAGCGGGAACTCCCTACGCGCCGCGTCGGCGGGCGGCTGTTCCGCTTTCTCTGGGAGATCGTGCATCACAACGGTGAACAACTTTGTCGCGACTTCCGCGAGCATCCGGCGGAGAATCCGGTGGGCGGGCGGCCGGCCTCATTGGCCATTGTCGGCTCGGCCGAGCAGTTTTTCCTCGATCCGACTGCCCTTGTTGATCCGCTGGTCGTCGCCGACACGCGCAACGGGCCCGTCACAATCGACCGCCATGCGGTTATCGGCGCTTTCACCCGGCTCGAAGGACCGTGCTCCATCGGCCCGCATTCGCAAGTCCACGGCGCGCGCATCCGCGGAGGAACGACGCTTGGTCCGCACTGTCGCGTCGGCGGCGAAGTCGAGGCAAGCATCCTGCACGGTTACACGAACAAGTACCACGACGGTTTTCTCGGCCACGCGTATGTCGGCGCGTGGGTCAACCTCGGCGCCGGCACCCAAAACAGCGATCTGCGGAATGATTACGGGCCCGTGACCGTGACCGTCGCCGGCCGACCGGTGGACACGGGCATGACAAAGGTCGGCTGCTTCATCGGCGACCACACGAAAACGGGACTCGGAACGCTTTTCAACACGGGGACGAATATAGGCGCGTTCTGCAACTTGTTGCCTTCGGGCGGATTGTTGCCCAAGTATTTCCCTTCGTTCACAAGTTGGTGGAACGCGGCGCTTCGCGAAAACTTAGATTTGGAATCGTTGCTCGCCACGGCCCGGCAAGTGATGACGCGGCGCGGCTGCACGCTCGCCGACGCCGAAGAGACTCTTTACCGGCACTTGTCGGCCGCGACCGCGATGGAACGGCGTCACGTCCTGCGCGAAGCGGAAAGACGGCAGCGCCGCCAAGCGGCGTGATTCCCGACCGCGCTCTTGACTTCGGCACTCCACAACTCAACAATCGGCACAACTCGCGTTGCTCCCGCCGGTCGGCATTGCACTCAGGAGTTGTCTTCATGAGCGTTGCACAAGAATTAGAGAAGCTGCAGCAGCTCCATCAGAGCGGCGCACTCTCCGACCAGGAGTATGCCAAGGCCAAGCAGAACGTGCTGGACGGCGGTGTGGCGTCCGTCACCGAAGCCGTACCCGCGGCGCCCGCGGCCGATCCGGCGAAGATTGAGCAAGAAACACGGACGTGGGGCTTGCTGCTCCATCTTTCATTGCTCGCGGGATACGTCACGGCCGGCCTTGGTTTCGTAGCTCCGATCGTGATCTGGCAGCTAAAGAAAAATGAGCTGCCCCTTCTCGATCAACACGGTAAGAATGCGGTCAACTGGCTGATCAGCAAGCTCATCTACGCGGTCGTGTGCTTTTTGCTCTTTTTCGTTATCGTCGGCATTCCTCTTTTAGTCGTGCTTGGAATCCTCGGGATTATCTTCCCAATCATCGCCGGCGTGAAGGCGAACAACGGCGTGGTGTGGAAGTACCCGTTGGCGATTACGTTTTTGAAGTAGCTAACGCGTCGCGGCTATGGCCTCGCGAAGTTTCTTCACGGCCTCGGGCGCGCCCCCCGCCGCGAAATACTGGCTGTACGCGGGATTGGAATGCACGCGCTCGTCAACGGTCCGGCGTTCATTCTCCTTGCCTAGCCTCGTGGCCGCCGCGAGCAGGAACAGGTCGAATCCAAGTCGAGTCGTGTCGTCCGTCGCTTGCGCTTGCAAAGCCTGCCAGCGCGGCACGAGCGCTTGGAGTTTGTCCTCGGGCAGCTTGCTCAAGAACTCCGGGGTATACAGTGGCAGCAATGCCAGGCCAGCGTGGTACGCCAGTGCGCTTCGGGCGTCGAGATTGAACGCGCCGCCGATTCCCGGCTGAGATTTCAAAATCTTGAGACACAGGGGAGCGATCGTTCCGGTGGCCAGCTCGGCGTAATCGGCGTGCTTCCGCTCAACGAGCAGAAACTGTGACAACGCGAGAGCGCGAGAAAGCCGCGCGATTTCGTCGCCCCCGGCGAGTCGATCCTGGAAGAACTTCGCACCGTCTCCGGCGGCGTCCAAACTGAGGAAGACCTCGGCGACGTAGAGATCGCGGAGCATCGCCGAGACGATGCTCTTCGCATCGAACAACTCGCGCAGCGGTTGGCCGATGTCGTCCCCCGCTGGTTTCGGCGGGCCAAGCTGTAGGAAGTCCTTCTCAAACTCCGCGAGCTTCGCTTGCGCTTCCTTCTCACGGTTCAGCTTTGACAGGCAATACGAGTGGAAGACGCGAAAATCGCGCGGGTCGGTGAGGTCTTCCATCAGTCGGCTCGTAGCGTCGGCGGACCGCGGCGGCTGCTCCTTGGTCGCCTGCTCGTACCAGCGCAGAGCCTCGGCGTAGTCACGCTTCAGCAGGTGGTAATGGCCGATTTGTGCCTTTTCATACGCATTGACGGCAAGCCAACTTATCTTCCCGGATTGCACGTCGAACACGGCGGCGGGATCGCCCGGGCGGAGCCCCCAACCGAAAAACCGGCTCACCCATGAGCGATGCGTGGGACAGAATGTGAACCAAAGCGAAAGTTTGTCTTCCGTCGGCGACCAGGTCGGGAAGGTGACGCGCATGCCGGAGAAGATTTCTTTCGCCGGCTCCTTCCTGTCGCCGTCGGCCAGCAGGACGGCATCGCGGGCGAGGGGGTCCGGCGGCAATAGGAAAGCCCACGATTCACCGGCTGGATCGGCCAGCTGGTCCGGAACGATGTACGCGATATTCCGGCCTGCCGCACTCCATCCGGCAAAGCGGCGGACGGGCCTGCGGTTGATGGCTTGCGACAACGGCTGACCGCGGCGGGCGATGTGCAGCGATCCTGTCTCGTCGCCTTGAACGACGCCGAGCCGTTCGCCGTCGGGAGCCCAGAACAAATCGCGGAACGGCTTGGGACCATCGGCGAGCGCGTCTACCTGCCGCGTCGCCAACGTGCCGAGATGGAGCGCATGACGGGCCGGTTCATTGGGTCCTTTTTCCACGAAGTGCGATGCAAATGCGAACCGGGCGCCGTCGGCGGTCCATGCAGGGCGCGTCGCACGTAGTTGTTCCAGTTTGGACGATTGCTCGCCGCGCGCCAGTGCGTCGGAATTCGGCACGTGCCACCAATCCTTAGCGCCAGGCGGGCCGATCCAGATGCCGTTCTCGGCGTTGTTTTCCCCCGTTGCGACGACGCAGCACAGGTTCCTCCGATCCGGCGCCCAATCGAACAGGAGCGCCTCGGCGGCAAGGGGAAATACACGCCGCGATGCATGGGTCGAGACGTCGAACTCGTAAAGCGTGTGCAGCCAGCCCAATTCTTGCTGTACAAAGACGATGCGTTCGTCCGTCGGATGCCAGCGCACGGCGAGGTTGGCGGCGACGTAGCCGGCGTGATCGCACTTGGCCTCAAAAAGCGCGACCGGCTTGGCCTCTTGATCCGGCTTGCTGCGGTCGCAGAGCCAACAGGTGTAGACGATGGGTTGCTTGTGCTGAATACGGCCGGCCGGGTCATTGGTCGCGCCGAAGGGCCACACGTTACGAACCGGCGGCGTGCCGTCCTGCGATCTGGCGGACGTGAAGATCACCTTCTGGCCGTCCGGCGACCACAGCGGCGTGCTGGTCGCCAGAATGTTCGCGTCCGGCTGGAAGATCTTCACCGGCGCGCCGCCGTCTTTGCTCGCGAGGAAGACTCCGTCTTCGTTGTGTTGGAAGCCGACTTGATTTCCATCTTTGGAGAAAGTGACCGAGCGGTCCTCACGTACAGGCTGGCCGCAGCCGATCAACCCCAAACCGCACAGCGCGACGACACACAATACGGACCGAGAGCGCATGGGAGTCTTCTCCTGCTTTGGCGGGCATGCGGGATCGTGGTGGAGAATCGTGCGAGGACTCGCTAGGCAGATGATCCCGACCGACGCGATTTATTCCCGCGCCCAGGATTTCATGGTTGAAACTGCGTCATTCCGCGGTAAGTTGAGGCGGTTCTGCGAACCGCCGCGAAACGGGTTATGGTTCACATCAAGAGGAGCCTTCATCATGCCGGTCAATCCGCCTCTCCATCGGAAGCTTCGCATGGGCCTCATCGGCGGCGGGCAGGGCGCGTTCATCGGGCGCGTCCACGCCACGGCCGCGATCATGGATAACCGCGCTTTGCTCGTCGCCGGCGCGCTCTCGTCGGACCCGGCAAAGGCGAAGGCGTCGGCGCCGGACTATGACATCGAGCCCGAACGGGCTTACGGTTCGGTCAAGGAAATGATCGAGAGCGAGTCGAAACTGCCCGCCGGCGAGCGGGTCGATTTCGTCTCGGTCGCCACGCCGAATCACACGCACTTCGAGATCGCCAAGGCGTTCGCCGAGGCGGGTTTCAATGTAATGTGCGACAAGCCGATGACGTTCAACCTTGAACAAGCCGAAGAGCTGGCCAAGGTCGTGCAGAAGACCGGCGTCGTCTTCGCGGTGACGCACAACTACACCGGCTATCCGCTCGTTCGCCAGGCGCGCGACATGATCAAGGCCGGCGAGCTGGGCGAGATCAACGCCGTCCGTGCGTTTTACATTCAAGGCTGGCTGCGGCAGCGGCTGGAGAAGGACAATCAGAAACAGGCGAGTTGGCGAACCGATCCCAAGAAATCGGGAGCGGCGGGTTGCTGGGGTGACATCGGCACCCACGCCTACAACCTGGGCCGGTTCATCACGGGGCTGTTGCCGGAGCAGATCGCGTGCAACTTGAAGACATTCGAGTCAGGCCGCGAGCTGGACGACTACGGCACGGCGATGATTCGCTACCAGAACGGCGCGCTCGGCACGGTGACGGCGTCGCAGATTACGCACGGCCGCGAAAACGACATTTGGATCGAAGTGGACGGCACCAAGGGCTCGCTCGAGTGGCATCAGGAGGACCCGAACAAGATGTGGGTCCGCGCCAATGGCCAGGCGCATCGACTCTACACGCGCGATCCCAATGCGCCGTACATGTCGGAGACGGCCAAGATATCGTGCCGCCTGCCAAGCGGCCATCCGGAGGCGTTCCTGGAGGCGTTCGCGAACGTCTACACGGCGGCGTACAACGATATGGCGGCACGCGCCGGCGGCAAGAGAGTGGATTCGAGCAAAAGCTTGTATCCCAATGTCGCGGATGGCCTCGATGGCATAAACTTCATCACGCAGTCGGTGGCCAGCTCGAAAGAAAATGGGGCGTGGCGAGCGTTGAAGCACGCGCTGAACCGGGCGTAAGCAGAGATTCTCGCAATGGCGCAGGAAACGCGACGAGAGCACAACGCAGTTAACCGACTCTCTTGGCGTTCTCTACGCCTTTTGCGGGAGGCATTTGGAATTATCGCCCCGCATTGCGCATCGCATAGGAACGTTGATCGCGCAGCGGTCGGCGTTCGGTTCGGCGGTTGCTCGCCCCGTCGGCGACAACCCGCATCGCTTTCTCGACGTTCGGCACCTTGAAAATGCCGACCGTCTTGCCGTTGCGGCCGCCGGCGCTGCAATACGCGTAGTCGATGTTAATGTGAGCGTTGCCAAGCTGCTCGCACACATGCGCCAAGGCGCCTGGTTGGTTGCGCAACTCAACCACAAGGACCTCGGCCTGCGATGTCCGGCTGCCCAAGCGATTCAACACCTGCACGGTCTTCGCTACGTCGTTCACGACGACCCGCAGCACCCGGCTTTCGTGGCTATCCATTACGCTGAGGGCGGCGATGTTAATCTTTTCACGCGCTAACTCCGATAGGAGCTGGGCCAAGCGCCCCGGCTTGTTTTCCAGATAGACCGAAACTTGCTTCGCGGTTTCCATGTCACCAACCTCCCCAGGATGATTGCGGTCATCGGCCCACGCCGTAGGCCCTGCCCCGTCTCGTCGGCATTGCGCGCTCATTGTAGACGACCGGGGTTCCCGGTCCAGAAAAACCCGCTCGTGGCATGGAAACGGGACTCCCCGTCGGTGTTCGGCGTATTGAACAAAGCCCGCTATGGGACTAGAATTGCGTAAATTGAGAGCCGACGTGGGAACCAGGCGGCCTTGCCGCGCGTTACCTATGGACGGCCAAGGGCTTGCATTCCCTGAAACCCAGCGGTGTCCTCTGACAACCGCCGACGACGCTCTCACAAAGTGGTCTGGAATCGCTCAAGGTCAGGTTCCAGACGTTTTTCGGGGCGGTACGATCGGCCGGAAGGAGTCGTGTCCGTGCAAATCAAGATTTCCGCGCGGCATGGGCAATTGAGCGACGCAAGCAAGCAATTCATCGAGGAAAAGGCACAGAAGCTGTTACACCTGTTTGGCCGGCTAACGATGATTGAAGTCACCGTGGACTTTAAGGACAAGGACCGGACCGTGGTCGAATTTCTCGTGTCCGCGGAGCACAAGCACGACTTCGTCGCGAGCGAAAGCAACGGCGATCTCCTGGCGGCGGTTGATCTGGCGCTGGACAAGTTGAGCCAACAGTTGCGAAAGTACAAGCAACGGGTTCAGGACCATCGCCGAGGTCCGTCCGCGAGTGAAGTAGCCGGGATGCCAGCCGCGGACGACGCGGGCGACGAGTAAGACGGGTTGCGGAGTCCACCGGCCGCAGTCGGTGGCCTTCGAGCGCCCGAGGAGACAAGAGCATGCGCATGTCCGACTTCGTGGTCCGCGACGCCATCGTCCCCGACCTGACTGCCACCACCAAGGAAACGGTCATCAAAGAGATGGTGGAGGCCCTGCGGACTACCGGCCATTTCAAGGGCGGCGAGACCGAGGACATCGTGCGGGCGATTCAGAAACGCGAGCTGCTCGGCTCGACCGGCATCGGCCGCGGCGTCGCGATTCCGCATACGAAGCACAGCAGTGTCGATCGCTTGCTCGGCACAGTCGCCCTGTCAAAGGCGGGGGTCCGTTTCGACAGCCTCGACGGCGAGCCGGTACACGTGTTCGTCATGTTGATTTCCCCGCAGGACCGACCGGGCGACCATCTGCGCGCGCTCGAAAACGTGTCGCGCACGCTCCGTGACGACGGCTTCGTTCATTCACTCCGTCGCGCTACGACTCCTGAAGCGATTTGGGGGCTCCTTGAAGATTCGGATCATCCGACCGCATAAGGCGCATTGCAGGCTCCGCGACAAGGGCGGCGCGGACTCTCCCCGCACCACGTGCAGGCACCAGAGGGAATTGGTGACGACATGAACTGCGGTCCTCTAACGACTCGCCCGGCCGACACGCCGGACGCCGTCCTCACTCTTATGGTGCTCAAGGGCCCGTCGGCCATGAATGGCGAGACCCTCCAGCAAAAAGTGGTGATTACCAACGCGCAGGGCCTGCACATGCGGCCGCTGACCGCGTTTGCCGAAATGGCGGGTCGATTCCAGAGCGGCGTGACGGTGATCAAGGAAGACAAGCGGGTGAACGGCAAAAGCCCGCTCGATCTGATGTTGCTCGCCGCGGAGCAAGGAACGGAATTGATTATCGAAGCCTCCGGAGCGGACGCGGCACAAGCTCTGGATGCACTGGTCGAGCTGCTCCGAGGCCTCGCCAACGAAGACGCCGAGCCGCCGTTGCCCCCGAAGGGTTAATTCAGCCGATGCGCAAAGCGACGGCGCATTGTGTGGCCGCCCGTGCATTGCGCGTCGGGCCCCTTTATACGAACGTCCCCTCTCCGTGACGCATGGAAATCAAACGCGGCATTCCCGTTTCCACCGGCGTGGCCATTGGCCCGGCCCTCGTGCTGGACACGGAATGGTTCCGCATTCCCGAGCGCACGATCGATCCCCGCCGCATTCCGGAAGAATTGCAGCAACTTCGCCGCGCCCTCGCCGACGCCGTCCGCGCCGCGCGGGAAAATCAGCAGGCGATCAGTGACAAGCTCGGCAAGCAGTACGGGGCGATCTTTGGGGCTCACGCACTACTCATCGAAGATCCAACGCTAGTCCGCGAAATCGAAACACTGATTTGCGACAAACACTATTCCGCCGCGTATTCCGTCAGCCGGGTGATGCGACGGTATGCGAAAGCGCTGCAAAGCATCGATGGCGGGCATTTCGGCGCACGCGCCGCTGATCTGTTCGACATCGAAAAGCTGATCCTGCACAGTCTCCTGGGCCAACGCCGGGAAGAAATGCGCGACCTCAAAGAGCCGGTGATCGTCCTGGCGCACGATCTAACGCCGAGCGAGACGGCGGCGCTCGATCCGAACATGGTCCACGCTTTCGCCACCGAAGCCGGCGGCCGGGCCAGCCATACGGCCATCATGGCCGGCGCGCTCGAAATCCCCGCGGTTGTCGGCCTTGGCCAATTCATCACAGACGTCTCAGGCGGCGACGTCGCGATCGTGGACGGCAACCACGGCGTCCTGATTCTCAACCCGGACGAAGACACGCTGGACCGCTACGAGCGGTCACGCCAGAGCTTCGGCACCTTTTACACGGGTCTCGAGGAGTTGCGGGATTTACCGGCCGACACGCGCGACGGCGTTCGCATCCCGCTCCTTGGCAACATCGAGTTCCCACACGAAGCGGAACATTGCCGAAAACATGGGGCCGTCGGCGTCGGACTCTATCGGACGGAGTTTCTCTACCTCGGCCGCGACACGCACCCCACAGAAGAGGAACACCTCGACGCCTACCTCCAAGTCATCAACACGCTCCTGACGGGCCAGCCGGTGGTCATCCGTACCCTGGATCTGGGCGCAGACAAATTCGCGGCGCAGACCGATCAGCCGCTAGAGGAGAAGAACCCGTCGCTGGGTCTGCGCAGCGTTCGCCTGTGTTTGCGGAATTTGACCTTGTTCAAAACGCAAATGCGTGCGATTCTAAGAGCTAGCGCGTACGGCGACGTGCGAATCATGTTTCCCATGGTCAGCACGTTGCGTGAGTTGCGCCAATGCAAGATGATCCTCGCCGAGGTAAAAGAGGACCTGGAAGACGAGGGGATCGCGTTCAACCAGAAGCTGCCCGTCGGAACCATGATCGAGGTTCCGTCCGCGGCGCTGCTGGCGGACTTGATAACACGCGAAGTCAACTTCGTCTCGATCGGTACGAACGACCTGATCCAATACACCCTGGCCGCCGACCGGACGAATGAGGAAGTCGCCGACTTGTATAGTCCCGGCGACCCCGCCGTGTTGCGATTGATCGACAACGTAGTGAAGGCCGCACAGAAGGCGGACATTGGCGTCAACGTGTGTGGCGAAATGAGTGGGGATCCGATTTACACGATGCTGCTTCTGGGACTTGGCATTCGGCATCTGAGCGTCTCCCCCCACAATATTCCGGAGATCAAAAAGATCATCCGGTCGATCACGATCGACGAGGCCACGCAGGTGGCCCAAGAAGTCATGCGGCTGGAAACAGCCCGCGATGTGAACAATTACTTGCGGGAGCAAACGCGACGCGTCCTCCCCGAAGTGGTGGATTAAGGCATTGCAGATTAGCGATTGCAGATGGCGCATTGCCAATGGAAGCAAGGCTTCGACGTGTGGCGAGCCATCCCGAAAACCTCTCACAACGACGACGAGCTTGGAGCTTTTCGGGCTGCCTCGGACCAACGAACGCAGCTGCACTCTTGCAATTACGGATTTGCAATTCCCTCCCTCCTGAGTCGTAAGACGACCTTTCCCACTTCTCGATGCGTCAATGGGCCGCGCCCTACGATGGCCGTGGCCGTCCACTCCCGCGTCCTCGGTCCGATAGGGACCGTGGCGGGAATTCCCTGATGGCTCGCGACAAGGTGCGCATTCGTTTCAAGAAAACCGGCGACCTCCGCCTGGTCAGTCACCACGACCTGATGCGCTGCTTCGAGCGCATGTTGCGGCGCGCGGAGTTGCCGTTTCATTCCAGCGAAGGATTCAATCCTCGCGCGCGCCTGGTTTTTGCCATGTCGTTGGCGCTTGGCATCTCCGGGACGGATGAAATCGCCGAATTAGAACTGGATGACGAGCTGCCGCCCGAAGAGATTCATCGTCGCCTCGCCCGGCAATCCCCGCCTGGTCTCGAAATCGTCTCCGTCTCCCGCATTCCACTGAAGAGCAAAGCGCTCGTTCGCCGAGCGACGTTCCGATTGCCCTTGCCGGCAGAGCGCCGCGAGGGCTTGTCCGAACGGATTGCCGCGCTGCTTGCCCGGACGGAGTGCTGGTATGAGCGTACCCGGCCGGCGACGCGCCGCTTCGATCTTCGCCCGTTCTTGCACGACATTCGATTATTACCCGACAGCCTGGACATGGACCTCAACGTGACGCCCAATGGGGCGGCGCGGCCGGAGGAAGTATTGTCCCTTCTGGGACTCGACGACCTTCTGCGCGCCGGCGCGGTTCTCGAACGAACCAGGCTAGAACTCCATGATAAGGCGGCCGCTACAGAACCGGCCGCCGATTGTGACCGCGTGAAAGGAAACGCATGAAGAAGGAAATGTTAATCAACGTGTTGCAGCCCGAAGAGTGCCGCATCGCCATTTTGGAAGACGGCGTGCTGGAAGAGCTCTACGTCGAGCGGACGAGCCACGAGAGCTATGTCGGCAACATCTACAAGGGCCGTATCGTAAACATCGAGCCCAGCATCCAGGCGGCGTTCGTCGATTTCGGCGTCGGCCGCAATGGTTTTTTGCACGTCTCCGATGTTGAGCCGGCGTACTACCGGCACCTGGAACAAGGCCGCGACTTCGCACGCCGCCCCAACGGCCGCGACCGCTTCCGCGCGACCGACACGCGCCGCCGTGAGCAGCCGCCGCCGGAACGGGAGGACGCGGATGACCGCACGCTGGATGAAATCGCCGACACGCCGACGCGCGCCGAGCAAATGAGGGAGCCGGAACGCGCCGAGCCGCCAATGCCGCCGACCGAAGGCGAAGCGGCTGCCGACGAGCAAGAAGGGAAAGATCGTCGGCGCGGCCGTGGTCGGGGGCGTGGTCGCGGTCGCCGGGGTCGCGGCCGGGATCGCCGTGACAATGACGTCGCCACTCCCGAGCAAGGGGCCGCGACCGAGGAGGCTGTGACGCATGCCTCAATCGAAGAGCGACCGGAACGCGCGGAAGCCGCGGGGGAGGCGCCCGCCGCGCCAGAAGAGCCGCGCGAAAGGTTTATGGATTCCGCCGAACGCCGCACGGAGGAGGAGGAAGGCGGATCCGCGGGAACGCCGTCATCTTCGTTTGGCGACGACGATCTGTTTTTCCCGCGCTCCGAACCGGAGTCCGCTCCGTCCCAAGCAACCGTTCACACCCCAGCGCCAGTGCGTGAACCTGAGCCGGAACCGGAACCGATGCACAGCGAAGCGGTCGCGGACGAGGAACCGACATTCGCGGCGGAAGGTGACATGCCCGCGTTCGACGAACCGGCGTTCGAGGAAGCCCACGACGAAGAGCTGATGGACGACGAACCGGGCGAAGAGTCAGCGCGAGAGAGTGCCGAAGAGGACGAGGACTTTGACTTCGGGCCACCGCGCCGCCAGCGCCGTGATTCGCGCGGCGACCGCGGCCGCGATCGAGAGCCCCGTGGCGGTCCGCGCCGCGGCGGCCGTCCGGGCATGGGACGGCCCGGCATGGGCCGTCCGAAGCCGCTGATTCAAGACATTTTCAAGCGCGGCCAAGAAGTGCTCGTGCAAGTCATTAAGGAAGGGATCGGCACCAAGGGGCCGACGCTGAGCACCTACATCAGCATCGCCGGCCGCTATCTCGTCCTGATGCCTGGTTTGAACCGCATCGGCGTCAGCCGCAAGATCGAGGACGATGAACAACGCCGTCGCCTGCGCGACATCCTCGGCGAATTGCAGCCGCCGAAGGGACTCGGCTTCATCATCCGCACCGCCGGCATCGATCGCACCAAGAAGGAACTTCAGAACGACCTGGCGTATCTCACGCGGCTCTGGCAGGTCGTCGTTCGGCGCATTCGCAAGCTCAAAGCGCCGGCGGAAATCTACCAAGAAAGCGACATGATCACGCGGACGATTCGCGACACCTTTACCAACGAGATTGACTCGATCTGGGTCGACGAGCCCAACGCGTTCGCGCACGCCCAGGAGTTCATGCAGATCGTCATGCCGCGTTACGCCAGCCGTATCAAATTGTACGAAGGCAAGGAGCCGATGTTCCACCGCTACGGCATCGAGGACGAGATTGCGCGCATTCAGATGAGGCACGTCCCGTTGCCCGCGGGCGGCTCCATCGTTATCGACCAGACGGAAGCTCTCGTAGCGATCGATGTCAACAGCGGCAACTTCCGCGCGGACAATAATGCCGAGGAAACCGCCTATCAAATGAATCTCCAAGCCGCGAAGGAAATCGCGCGCCAACTCCGCCTGCGCGATCTTGGCGGCGTGATCGTCAATGACTTCATTGATATGCGGGATGAAAAACACCGCCGCGGCGTGGAACGGGCGTTGCGCGAAGCCGTGCGCCGCGATCGGGCGCGGACGAAGATTCTCCGCATCTCGCAGTTCGGTCTGATCGAGATGACCCGTCAGCGGATTCGGCCTTCGCTGAAACGCAGTGTTTACATGGATTGCCCACACTGCCGCAGCACCGGGCAAGTTAAAACGGTTGAAAGCATGAGCATCGACGTCATGCGCATGCTCCAACTCGCTGCTCATCGCGACGGCGTGCGGCGCATTCAGATTCGCGTGGCCGACGCCGTGGCGAATTACTTGCTGAACAAAAAACGCAAGGAAATCAGTCGCTTGGAAGAGGGCGGCAACATTCTCGTACAGGTGACAGGCGAACTCGCCGCCGCCCCGGAGCTGCTCGAATTCGTTTGCTACGACAACAACGACAATGAAGTGAAGTTCGCCGCGTACGATGAGAATCGCCGCGGGCGACGATAAACTTCAAATTTACGTTTCGCGCCCGGAAAACGGCTCGGTGGACCTCGTGCCACGGGCGCGAAACGTAAACCAAGCGCCGCTCACCTCGGCTTGACACCTCGCGCTCTCGTCTTATAATCCGCCGCTCGCACGTTCACCCGTTTGGGGATTCCGCGCCGGATCGTATGCGTTTCGTCGTCGGGCGACATCACTTCGTCCGAGGGAAGCAGCCGGCGCGCGGCAGGCGAACGGCGTAATTCGCGGGAGGCGCCGTGTTGGGCCAAAGCTGGACACGACGGTTCTTCATTCTGCTCCTGGCGTGGGGGGCGGCGGCGTGCGTCGCACCTGCGCAAGAGCCGCTCCGCCTTTCGCGGAACGTTCCCGGCGACTCCAAGCCCGTGATCGTCCACGCCGACGAAATCACAACGTGGACCGAGGGCAACGAGCGGATCCTCGTTTTGCAGGGCGCCGTGCTCATTGAGCAAAACATCGTCCACGCCCGGATGCAGCACGCGTTGGCCGTCGTCGATCTCGATCGGCTGCAACGCACGAAAGTGCTGCACGTTGACATTTACGGCGAAGGCGACGTTCAACTGGAGAACGGGGCGCACACCGATACCGGCGCCGCGGTCGTCCTCGATTTGAACACGCGCGGCGAGTTGAAACTGCGAGCCGCGAAGAACAAAATTGTTCAGCAGCCGGCAACGAATGATTCGCTATACCAGCGTGTGCGCGGTCAAAAACAGGCGCCGGCGCCGGCCGATCCGCCAGCGCCGCCACCCGGCCACACCCCGCCGCGACGCCCGCAAGCGGCGGCCGCTCCCGCGGCGCCGATTCAGCAAGCCGTCTTTCAGGAACCGGCGATTCCGACGTTGCCGGTCGCTCAGGCCGCGTCGCCTCCACCGAGCGCGGCGCCGGCGCTGCCAAGCCCGGCGCCGCCGCCGGTGCTGACCGTGCAAGACACGGGACCGCCGCCGCTCACGCCGCCCGGCAGTCCGGGCATGGGAACCTTACCGCCTGCCGGACCCCCGGCGGGCGGTGGTGTTTCGGGGCCGCCTTCCGCCGGCCCGACGATCCCGGCGTTGCCCGCGCCCGCCCCGCCCATCGTTCTGCCGCCCGCCGCCGCGCCGCCCGCGGCCGTCGTGGAAGCTCCGCTCCGGCGTTTTCGCATCATGCCGCGCACTGGAGCAGGCATCCAATGGAACACAATCACCATGCCCAACGGCGAGCAGGCGATGCTGGTGACCGGCGGCATCATCCTCAGCGTGGACGACGTGCAAAAGTTCGGCATCCTCGACGCGGAGGCGGACAGGCTCGTTCTGTGGGTACGCGGCGAGTCGCCCAATATGATGGAGAACTTCCGCACCGCCGACGGACACATGACGCGCGAAATCGAGTTCTATCTCTCCGGCGACGTTGTCCTGCGCCGCAAGAACGGCAAGGAAGTGGACGTGCTGCGTGCCGACGAGCTTTATTACGATGTCGCCCGCAACGTCGCCGTCGCCCTCAAAGCCGATTTTGAATTCCGCCAGCCTGTCGTCCCCGACCCAATTCATCTGAAGGCGGAGGAGTTTCAGCAACTGTCGCCGACCCAGTTTCGCGCCGTGAAAGCGGAGATGTTCGCCAGCCGACTGCCGTCCGACCCTGGTCTCAAGGTGTACGTCGCCGAAGGCACGCTTGAAGAAAAGAAGATTCCGAAGAAGTCGCTCCTCGGGTTCCAATTCTTCAACCGCAAGACGGGCGAAGCAGAGACAGAAGACCAAAAACTCTTCGACGGCCGCGACGCCTACGTGAAGGTCGAAGACGTGCCGATCTTCTACTTGCCGTTCATTCAAGGCGACGCGAACGATCCGCTCGGCCCGCTGCGCAGCGTCACGATCGGCGACAACAGCATTTACGGCTTCGAAATCGGCGCTACCTGGAACATGTTCGACCTGCTGGGCATTGACCCGCGGCCCGGGTCGAGCTGGAAGTTGTTCACCGACTACCTGAGCAAACGCGGACCCGCGCTCGGCACCGAGTACGACTACAGCGGCAAGGACATCTTCGGCGTGCCCGCGAGATACAGCGGCATCATGAAGAGCTACACGATCTATGATACCGGCACCGATATTCTCGGCGGCGACCGCGGCCCGCTCGATCACCATCCCGATTGGCGCGGCCGCTTTCTCTGGCGGCAAAACGTGCAGGAGCTGCCGCTCGGCTTCAGCGTCCAAGCGCAGTTCTCGTACCTAAGCGATCAAAACTTCCTCGAACAGTATTTCAAGCGCGAGTTCGATGAGGATTTCAACCAGGAGACGTTCCTCTACGTCAAGCAACAGCAGGACAATTGGGCGTGGACGGCGCTGGGAGAGCAGCGGATTCGTAATTGGGTGACGGAGACGAGCTGGCTGCCGCGTGCCGACGGCTATTTGATCGGGCAATCCTTTTTTAACCTGCTGACATATGACGTACACGGCAGCGCCGGCTACGGCCAGCTTCGGCCTGCCAACGCGTTCCCGCCGCCCTTCGAGATCACGGACCGCCGCGACGACACCGGCCGCTTCGACCTGATCCAGGAACTCAGCTTGCCCTTCTACGCCGGCCCGGTGAAAGTTGTACCCTACGGCGTGGTCGACCTGACCGAGTATACGAGCGACCTGACGGGCGATTCGCGCGGCCGGTTTTATGGCGCCGGCGGCGTGCGCGCCAGTATGCCGCTCACGCGGACGTATACGGACGCGAGCAGCGACCTCCTGAACGTGAATGGCTTGAGCCACAAAGTGGTGTTTAGCTCGAATTATTACGTCGCTCACTCCGACACACCCTTCACGCAGCTCCCTCAACTTGATCGGCTCGACGACGACGCGACCGACCAGGCGATGCGCGACATCAAGCCGCGTGAACCGTTCCTCAACCCGGCGCACGGCTTGGCGTTGGCCACGTCGCCAATGTTCGATCCGCAGGTGTACGCCATTCGTCGTCTCGTGGACAGCAACGTGGATACGCTCGATACGATCGAGGAGCTGCAAATGGACATACGGCAACGCTTGCAAACACGCCGTGGCTATCCGGGCAACGAACATCTTGTCGATTGGATGACGCTCGATCTCTCCGGCGCCTATTTCCCGCACCCCACACGCGACAACTTCGGCAGCTCGTTCGCGTTCCTCGAATACGACTACACCTGGAACGTCGGCGACCGCACCGCTCTGGTGAGCACCGGCTGGGTAGACCCGAATGACGACGGCCCGCGCGTGTTCACGGTCGGGGCCTTCCTCAACCGCCCGGATCGAACGAACTTTTACATCGGCTATCGCGACATTTTTCCCGTGGACAGTAGGGCGCTGACCGGCGCCGTGAATTACATCTTTAGCCCGAAATATGCGATCACCGCGCTTAGCACGTACGACTTCGGCACCCATCAGAGCATCTCGAACTCACTGGTCTTCACGCGAATGGGGACGGACGTGCAAGTCAGTTTCGGCTTCTCGTACAATGCCATCCTGAACAACTTCGGCGTTACGCTCGAGATCCTGCCGAACCTCATCCCTCAGGGCCAGCGCCTGCCTGGCACGCACAGTCTGAGCACCGGCGGGCTGGGCCGATAGTTTAATCGGCGGATCGCTCTGGCGTTTTGTCGTCTGCCGCCCGAAAATCACTAACGGGGTTACTCTGCGCGTCAGTGCCCGCCGCGTGCTTACGCAATGCAACGGGGAGATCGAAAGCCGATGTTGGCTCACAACGTTTATTTCAAATTGTGCGATAATTCACCGGCGCAATGCCAAAAGCTCATCGCCGCGTGCAAGAAACACCTCACCGATCATCCGGGCACGGTCTTTTTCGCCTGCGGCACGCTATCGAAAGAGCTGGATCGTCCGGTGAACGACCGCGATTTCGACGTGGCCCTGCACATCATCTTCGAAAATCAGGCGTTGCATGATCAGTACCAGGAACATCTCCGGCACCATGACTTCATCAACGAGTACCGCGCCAACTGGAAGAAGGTCCGCGTGTTTGATTCCGTGGTAGAGTAAAGAAGGGTTTGTCCCCGTCCCGCGAAGCGCGCGCCGTTGGGACTCCGGAGAACCCCGCGAGAAATCATCATGGGAACTCCTGAGCCCGCCACGCCTGCTCGTCTTGTGTCGCTCGACGCCTATCGCGGCTTTATCATGCTGGTCATGGCGTCGGCGCTCGGAGTCGGTTTCAAAGAAGTCCTCAAGAACTCCGGGCTGAGCGAGACGGAACACAACGTCTGGAAGACGCTTTACGGCCAGTTCGACCACGTCGAGTGGGATAGTTGCTCGTTCTGGGACTTGATCCAGCCGTCTTTTATGTTCATGGTCGGAGTGGCGATTCCCTATTCGCATGCGAGCCGACGTGCGAAGGGCGCTTCCACCTTACGCATCGCGGGCCACGTGTTGGTGCGTTCGTTGATTCTCATTCTGCTCGGCATCTTCCTCTCGTCGAACGGCAGCAAGCAGACGGATTTCACGTTTGTGAACGTGCTGACGCAAATTGGGCTCGGATATTCGTTCGTCTATCTGTTGCTCGGTCGCGGCCTCAAGCTGCAGTTGGCGGCGCTGTTGGCGATTCTCGTCGGTTACTGGCTTTTCTTCTTCTTGCATCCGCTTCCCGCACCCGACTTCGATTGGGAAGCCGTCGGGATCAAGAGCGGTTGGGATCATCTGACGGGTTTATTCGCCCATTGGGACAAGAACGCTAATGCGGCGGCGGCGTTCGACCAGTGGTTCCTGAACCTGTTCCCGCGCCCCGAACCATTCAAATACAGCGCCGGTGGATATCAGACGTTGAACTTCATCCCGTCGATGGCCACGATGCTCTTCGGCCTGATGGCGGGTGAGCTGCTCCGCAGTGAACGCCGGCCGATGCAGAAATTCAACAGCCTGTTGCTCGCGGGTTTGGTCTGCTTGATCGTTGGCTTCCTCGCCGGCAAGACGGTCTGCCCGCTCGTCAAACGCATCTGGACGCCGAGCTGGGCCGTGTACAGCTCCGGCTGGACATTCCTCATGCTGGCCGGGTTCTACGGAATCATCGACGGCCTCGGCTGGCAGCGCTGGTCGTTCCCACTTGTCGTTGTCGGCATGAACTCCATCGCGATGTATTGCATGTCGCAGCTCATGAAGCCGTGGGTGGGCCGCACGGTTGCAACACATTTGGGCGAACCCTATCATCGCACCATGACCGAAATGGGCGAGCCGTGGCACACCATCTTCGGCGACCGGATTTTCAGCGGCACCTACGGCACGGTTTGGCAGTGCGTCGCGATCGTCTCGGTGCTTTGGCTTTTCTGCTTCTGGCTCTATCGACAGCGCTTCTTTGTGCGTATCTAATAGGGCGCCCGCCGATGGGATGACGCTGTGTGCTCCCGCGGGTGCGGAGAAAAGGATGCCCCCTCGGCCCAGGAGCTTGATTACTTCCATGTTGTCCCGTGTTCGTTACTTGCTTGCGCCGTTGCGTTCGTCCCAACGGCTTCTCGTACTTCTCGTATTGATCGCCTTTCCTGTCACGGTCCGCGGCCAACGCGACGCTAAAGTCCCCGACCCCGATCCCGAAATCGAGCGCAAGTCGTTCCAGCTCGCGGACGGCTTTGAAGTAAATCTCTTCGCTGCCGATCCGCTGCTTGCGAAGCCGATTCAGATGAACTTCGACGCCGCCGGTCGCCTCTGGGTTGCGACGAGCGAGGTTTATCCGCAAATCAAGCCGGGTCAGAAGGCCAACGACAAGATCGTCGTCGTCGAAGACACGAAAGGCGTCGGTCGGGCCGACAAAGTCACGGTGTTCGCCGACGGTCTGCTCATCCCAACCGGCGTCGAGCCCGGCGACGGCGGCGCTTACGTCGCCGACAGCACCGACCTCCTCTTCCTGAAAGATACCGACGGCGACGGCAAAGCCGACCAGCGGCGCGTCATCCTTTCCGGCTTCGGCACCGAGGACACGCACCATATCGTGCATACTTTCCGCTGGGGCCCGGACGGCATGTTGTACTTCAATCAGTCCACCTACATCCACAGCCACATCGAGACGCCCTACGGCGTTCGCCGGCTGGGCGGCGGCGGCATCTGGCAGTTCCGGCCGGAGACGATGCGGCTGGAAATCTTCGCACGCGGTCTCATCAACCCGTGGGGCAACGCCTTCGACCGTTGGGGCCAGACGTTCGCGACCGACGGCGCCGGCGGCGAGGGGATCAACTACATGATCCCCGGTGGTTCGTACGCCTGGACGCCTGGCGCGACTCGCATTGTTGCAGGCCTCAACCCCGGAAGTCCGAAATACTGCGGGCTGGAAATTCTCAGTGGCCGGCATCTCCCCGCCGACTGGCAAGGCAACTTGCTGACCAACGATTTTCGCGGTCATCGCGTCTGCCGATTCGTCGTCACGGAAGATGGGGCAGGCTTCGCGTCGCGCGAGCAGCCGGAATTGATCAAGACGAACCACCCGGCGTTTCGGCCGGTGGACATCAAGATGGGTCCGGACGGCGCGATCTACATTGCCGACTGGTACAACCCCATCATTCAGCACGGCGAGGTCGATTTCCGCGACCCACGCCGCGATGTGACCCACGGCCGCATCTGGCGCGTGACCGCGAAAGGCCGGCCGCTCGTGCCACGACCGCAATTGGTGAAGGCATCGACGGAGCAACTGCTCGACGCCCTGAAATCGCCGGAAGATTGGACGCGGCATCACGCGAAGCGCGTGTTGAAAGAACGCGGCAGTTCCATGATTCCAGCACTTGCCTCGTGGGTTGCCCGGCTCAACGACTCTGATCCGCAATACGAGCATGACCTACTCGAAGCGCTTTGGACCTATCAATCGCTCGACAAGCCCGATCCGACCTTGCTCGGCAAACTCTTGCAAGCACGCGATTACCACGCGCGGGCGACGGCCGTGCGCGTGCTGGGCCACTGGCGCGATCGGTTGCCGAACGCGTTGGAACTGCTCACGCCGCGCGTCACTGACGATCATCCGCGCGTGCGGCTCGAAGCAGTGCGCGTTCTTGGGCAAATTCCCGGCGCGCGTTCCGCTGAATTGGCGATGGCGGCGCTCGATCTACCCGTGGATAAGGACCTCGATTACGCGCTTTGGCTCACCGCGCGCGAACGCGAGGCCGATTGGCTGCCGCTGGTGCATCAGGGAAACTTCGACTTCGGCGGCAAAATGACGCACCTGATCTTCGCGCTGCAAGCCGTGGGCAATCGCGCCGCCGTCAAGCCGTTGGTTGATCTCGTTCGTGCGGGCAAGGTGCCACCCATCCAACAGCAGGGCGTGTTGACAACGATCGCTTCATTGGGCGGCCCGACGGAACTGGGCTTGGTGCTCGATGGCATCTTCGCCGGTGAAGCAACGGAGTCGCCGCAGCGAGCGGCGCTTTTAGCGTCGCTGGTGCAAGCCGCCCGCCAACGAAAAGTGCGCCCGGCGGGCGATCTGAATCGACTCGACAAACTTGTCGCCGCAGATGAGACGAGCCTCCGTGCCGCAGCGGCGCGCGCAGCCGGATTGTGGAAAGTCGAGGCGGTACGTCCGCGACTCGTCACGCTGGCGCGGGCGGCCGACACTCCCGACCCCGTACGTCAGGCGGCGATTGACGGTCTCGGCGAACTCGGCGGGCCCGTGAGTCGCGATACGCTCAACGATCTCGCGGGCAGCGCCACGCCGGCGGCACGGTCAATGGCCATCGTCGCCTTGACCACGCTCGATCTCCATGCAGGAGCCGCCCACGCCGCGGAGTTGTTCGCCTCGGCACAAGGCGGCTTCGATCCAACTTCTGTTGTGAGCGCTTTCCTGGAACGCAAAGGCGGACCCGCCGCGCTGACCAAGGCGCTCGCGAACCGATCGCTGCCGCAAGACGTCGCCAAGATCGCTCTCCGTGTCGTTCGCACGGCGCCGCGCCCGGAACCCACCTTGGCCGACGCTTTGACGAAGGCGGGAAACCTGACCGTGGTGAAGCATACGCTCAGCCCTGAAGAGTTCCGGCAAATGGTTTCTGACGTACAGCAGCACGGCGACCCCGCCCGCGGCGAAGTGGTCTTCCGCCGCGCGGATCAAGCTTGTTTCAAATGCCACGCCATCGCGGGCGCCGGCGGGCAGGTAGGTCCGGACCTCGTCAGCATCGGCGCCAGCGCCCAGGTCGATTACCTCGTCGAGTCGATCCTGCTGCCAAATAAAATCGTCAAGGAAGGCTTCCACTCGCTTGTCGTCGCGACGAAGGACGGCAAGCTTTACACCGGAATCAAGGTCCGCGACGCCAACGGCGAGCTGGTGCTGCGTAATGCCGAGGACCGGGAGATCGCGATCGCGAAGAACACCATCGACGAACAAACGAACGGCGGCTCGCTGATGCCCGAAGGGCTCGCCGATCCGCTCACGCGGACAGAACTGGTTGATCTGGTGCGCTTTCTCTCGGAGTTGGGAAAGGTCGGTCCGTATTCGGTGAGCAAAGCGCGCGTCGTGCGCCGCTGGCAGGTTTTGGAACCGACACCCGAAGCGTACACGCTCCTTTCTCGAAGCAGCTTCGCCGAGGCCGCCGGCAATGACGCCTCGTTGCACTGGCTGCCGGCCTACAGCAAGGTCGCCGGGATGTTGCCGGTTGACGGCTTACCTCGATTCCACATCCGCCGGCCGAAGAGCAACACGGAAAGCGATCTTGTTTTCGCCCGGTGTCAATTGGACGCGTCCACCAGCGGGCCCGTGCGGCTTCTGCTCGGCTCGTCAACGGGATTGATGGCCTGGTTGGATGGCAGTCCGCTTGAGGTTCGAGACAAAGTAGAACTGAAGCTCACGACCGGCGGACACACGCTGACGTTTGCCGTTGATCCGTCACGGCGAAAAGAACTTCGCTGCGAGCTTGATGACGTTCTGGGATCGGCGGCTCAGGTGCGCGTCATTCAGGGTAAGTAAACGAAACGGGCAGGACGACGCGACCCGTCGAAAAATCATGTCGGCAGCGGCGCTCGCGGGGAATGGCCGACGCCAATTCGCTCGCGTAGTGGAAATGATCGACGTAACTTATGACGGAGCAACGCCATAAATGGATAACATTTACAACACCCCATACATACGAAACCGCGGTTTGGCAAACTCGATGTTATGAATTCAGCCGCTCACCCGGCGTGAGGTTGCCTACTTGCCAAGTCGCGCGCTGTGCAGCGTGATCCGTCCGCGTGCCAAGTCTTCGTGCAGCGACTGCGTCAAGCCTGTCCGATTGCCAAATCCTGGAATCAGCCGCCGCCGCCTTATCATGCAGTGATGCCGCGCGCTCTAGCAAGCGACACAGACCGTAAGCCATGCCGAGACCGGGCTTGCGTCACGCGCGGAAAGCTACTGCCAAGATTCCGATACCATGGCGCCGCGCGTAGGCGTCGCGGCATGCGCATTGCACCGGCTTGGCCGAAGCCGGCGTCATCCAGTAGGTCATCGCGCGAACCTCATCTTTTCGATTGCCGTCAAGAGTGTTGCCCACCCCGCGGTGCATCTGTCCCGTTTTTTCCTTGCAAACCAACCCAATGAGTGGCATACCCAGTCTGTTTGCTCTCGACCCGATTCGTCCGCGCTGGTCGGACTCCGAATCCCAGAGTCGCGCGATGAGCCATCCTGGGCCGACCCATGAAAGCTCGCTCCTCCTCACACTCGAGGAGGTGAGCCAGCTCATTTCCCATAGCCACGATCCGCACGAGACGCTCGTGAACATTGTGCGGCTCATCAAAGACCGTTTTCAAACCGAAGTCTGTTCCGTCTATCTCGCGGAAGTCGAACAGGGCGAGCTGGTGCTCGGCGCCACGCTGGGACTGAAGCAGGAGAGCGTCGGGCGCGTTCGCATGCGCTTCACGGAGGGGTTGACCGGCCTCGTCGCGGAGCGCATGGCGCCGATCATGGTGAGCGAAGCGTCCGAGCATCCGCGTTTCAAGTACTTTCCCGAAGCGGGCGAGGATCCATATCACTCGTTTCTGGGCGTGCCTCTGGTTGAGAGCGGTTTACTGCAAGGCGTCCTCGTCGTGCAAACACGCGACCCGCGGCAGTTTTCGCCGAACGAGGTACGCATGTTGGTCACGGTCGGCGCACAGCTGGCGCCGCTCGTGAGCGAGGCGCGGCTGCTCGAGCAAATTGTCGCCGCGGCGCATGAACCGCGCGGCGCATTCATAGCGGTCGAGCCGATGCCCGCCACGTTGCGCGGCGTGTCGCTCAGTTCTGGCGTCGGTCTTGGGTTCGCGTACACCGTCAACGGTTTCGGCGAGGGCGTCGAGCTAACGGCGGCGTCCGATCCGAAAAGCGAAAAACGTCGCCTCGCTGCCGCCTTCACCTCGGCCCGCGATGAAATCCATCGGCTGAGCCAACGTATTTCCGAGCTGGTCGGCGAAGATCATGGCGCGATTCTGCAAGCGCAGCTCATGATCATGCAAGACCGGGCGATCGAGCACGACTTGACCGCGTGTCTCGACGCCGGCGCGACCGCCGAAGCCGCCTTGGTGCAGACCCTCGAGAAGTACGTGGCCGCGTTTCAAAAACTGGCTTCCACGTTTTTCCAGGAGCGGGTGTTCGATCTCAAGGACGTTTTCCGCCGCTTGTATTGGCACTTGTCGCCGCGCTTCAAGGAGAGCGAGGCCATCAGCGGGCGGCTCGTGCTCGTGGCACGCGAGGCGTCGGTGATGGACCTGTTCTCCGTAGACCTGGCGAAACTGGCCGCGGTGGTGGTGGAACACGGCGGGCCACAGAGCCACGCCGCGATTCTCGCGCGGAGTCTGGGCGTGCCGATGCTCAGCCAAGTGCCCGATCTGCTACGACACGTGCATGCGGGCCGGAAACTGTTCGTGGACGCGACCGCGGGCGTGCTGCATATCGATCCGTCGCCAGAGGCGGCGCGTGCAGCCGTTCCTCCGGAGCCATGCCACACGGCGTTCGCCGGCGATGAAGGCATATCCCAGGCGGAGCAGCGCGGTCCGCGCGTCGAAGCCAACATTAACCTTGTCAGCGAGGTGGCCCACGCGGTGCGGCTCCATGCAGACGGCGTCGGGTTGTACCGCACCGAGTTTCTCTTCCTGGCTCGACGCACGCTGCCGACGGAGGAAGAGCAGGTCGGCACGTACCGCAAGGTTCTTGATGGACTGAAAGGCCGGCCCGTCAACATTCGTACGTTCGATCTGCGCCCGGACAAGCTGGCGCATGTGTCGCATCTTTCGACCGCGGCCGCGGCGCCGCTCGATTGGCGGCTGGTGCTCGAGTCGCCGCTGGTTCAGAAGCTTTTCAAGGACCAGGTTCGCGCCATCTTGCGGGCGGCGGCGTTCGGCCCGGCGCGCGTCCTGGTACCGTTCGTGACGCGGTCGGAGCAGCTCGATTTCATCATGGAGACGTTGGCCGAAAGCCGCGCAGAACTCGACCGCGACGGGCTCGCGCACGATCCGCACGTGCCGGTCGGCGTGGTCATTGAAGTCGCCGGCGCGACCGCCCTCGTTGGCGAATGGGCCCGCCAGGTGGACTACTTCGCGCTCGGCACGAACGACTTGCTTGCTTCGGCGCTCGGCATCAACCGCGACGACCCCGTGGGAACGCGGCGGGACGACCCGCTGCACCCCGGCTTATTGCGCATGATCCACGAGATCATCGCAGCCGCGCACGCGGGGAACCGGCCCGTGACGGTCTGCGGCGAGATGGCGGCCGATCCGGAAGGCGCACTTATCCTCAGCGCGTTTGGCGCTGACGCGCTCAGCGTGGCCGTCAATCGGCTGGTCGAAACGCGCCATGCGCTGTCGCGCGCCGCGCTGCCGGGCGGCGAGCATAGCGCTGATATTCTGCGGCTACGGCGCGCCGACGAGGTGCGTGACGCCGTTCGCGCCTGGGCGAAACCTCAATGAGGGCCGAATATCTGGCTGCGAAGCAGCGCGTTGAACGTCTGAACCCCCGCCGCTTCCCAGGCCGCTTCGATGCGCTCTTTCAGGGCGCTATTCTGAGCCTGAAGCACGGCGATGCGGGCGGCGTCGGCGTGGTAAGGGTCGCGCGGCAGCATGTGGTCGTGCGTTTCAACCTCGAAGACCCAGGTGCCGAGGCGGTCGCAATCGACGATCTTCATCTTGAGGTTCGGATAGGTCGCGCTGCCGAGTCGCAGGGCGTAACAGGCGCCATGAGCGGGATCGGCGACGCTCTGACAGGTCGGCGTGGCCAGCACGCCCTCCAACGGCTCGGTGTCTGCAACGTGGAGGTAATGCCGGCGCGGCGCGGGTATCGTCTCTTCTCCGCCCGGATACGACAGCGTCAAAAAGATGCGACAAGCGCGCCCAACGAGGGCGCTGGTCAATTCGGACATGGCGCGGCAGCACCTCGGAGGAGGTTGCGGGGGAATGATTGCGAGTCGGAGAGAACGCTTCAGTCTTTCATTTTCCCCGTGCAAAGTCAACGTCGAGGGACGATTGCGGTGGATAGCCCTTGTTGCGGGCGTTGCGTTAGAGCCGCGCACGGAGTAAGCGGCCGTTCAGCCCGCCGCTTACTTCGTGCGCGGCGCCAACGCGATTGCGAGTTTGGTATCGCAAATTCGGGAACGTCATCGGGCGATTGTAGATTCGAGATTGCAGATTGAAGATTTTCGTCATAATGTGAATCCGGATCGCTGCAATCTACAATCTGAAATCTGACATATTCAATCCGGCAGGATGGCAAAGGATGACACGGCGACACACGATTCTTGTCGTCGATGATGAACCGGATGTCGTGCAAAGCTTGCACGACCTCCTGCGTTTGCAGTACCGCGTATTCGGCGCGACGCGGGCGGACGACGGCATCAAGATTCTGCAAGAGCAGGAAATCCACGTCGTCATGACCGACCAGCGGATGCCGGGCATGACCGGCGTCGAGTTTCTGCACCGCGTTCGCGGCGACTACCCGGAAGCGATTCGACTCCTCTTCACCGGCTACGCCGACATCAAGGCCGTCATCGACGCCATCAATCAGGGCAACGTCTATCGTTACATCACCAAGCCGCCCGATCCCGACGAGTTGCTCCTGGTCTTGCGCCAGGCCTGCGAGCAATACGATCTGCTGGTCGAACGCCGCAAGCTGCTCGCGGAGCTGCAGGTCCGCAACGACGAGCTGCAAAGAGCCAATGCCGAATTGAAGAAATCGAATGAGTTGAAGGAATGCTTCATCCGCGTCGCGAGCCATGAGCTACGGACACCGCTCACGATCTTGCTCGGCTTATCGGAACTGGCCGTCACTCATCCGAAGCTGCCGGCGCAGTTGCAGGATTGGCTTACGCATATGCACGGGGCCAGCGTGCGGTTGGATCAACTGACGAACCAACTCTTCCAGATGCTCACCGCGGGAAAATTCGAGCGGGAGTTGACGCGGCAGCCGATTGACGTGGCCAAGCTGGTTGAAGCCGCGGTGGAGGACGTGCGCCCCTTCATCAAGCTCCGCCGTCAAGAATTGACCGTGAACGTCGCGCCGGACGCAGGCACAATTCCCGTGGAGGCGAGCAAGATTCGCGACGGCATTGCGCATCTCCTGCTGAACGCCATCAAATTCACGCCCGACGGCGGCGCCATTCGCGTCACCGTGCGACCGACGGAAGGGAATCAGATCGCGCTCAGCGTGCAGGATTCCGGTCAGGGCATCGAGCCGGCGTGCTTAGTTCACGTTTTCGATGCCTTCTTCACGAGCTTCGACGTATCCCGTCACTCGTCGGGTCAGTATGAATTTGGCAGGCGCGGACTTGGCGTCGGGCTCAGTCTTGTGAAAGCGTTCACGGAGATGCACGGCGGCAAGGTGACGGCGGCCAGCGAGGTCGGCAAAGGATCTACGTTTACGATAACGCTGCCGCGCGGAGTCGCAGAGGGCTCGGCGCCGTACACGATTTGACGTTCAGTCATTGCCGTTCTTCGCCGCCGCCGCATCGGCGGCGACCTTGTCGCGCGGCGGAAAGAACTTCACGAGCCGCACTTCGTTCCCCGTCTCGTTGTACTGCAAATCATCGACCAGGTCGCGCGCCAGCATGATGCCGAAGCCGCCTTCGCGCAGGCCGAGCGTTTCGCGAACCATCATGTGGGCCACCGGATCATCCGAGGTCGCGGCGTGCGGCAGACTCTGTGGATTGAAGCCGGGACCGGTGTCGCGAATCACGATCGTGACCTTCTCCGGGTCGATGCGATAGGTGACCGTGACGATGCGTTCGGTTTGCTTGCGGTGCCCCCATTCGATGGCGTTGGAGCCGAGTTCGCGCACCGCCAGCGTAAGTTGCCGCACCTGCGGCTGTGTGAGGCCGCTGAACAAGAACAGCGCGGCGAGCAAGTGATTCAACTCTTCGAGATGCCGCGTATCGCTCTGTAGTTCAAAATGGATTTCGCCGCCGGTGCCGCGCCGTTCCAGGTCGGTCCGCCACGCCAATACTTCGTCGACGGCGCGATTCAGCTGCTCGACGGTGAACGGTTTCGTCAGATAGTTGTTGGCGCCCACTTGCAGCCCGTGTACCCGGTCTTGAGGTTGCACGCGGGCCGTCACCATGATGACGGGAATCAGGTTCGTTTCGCGATCGAGTTTCAGTTCTTCGCAGATGTCGTAGCCGTCGGCGTCGGGCAGCATTAAGTCGAGGAGGATCAGCTCCGGCATGTTGGTGCGCGTCCACGCGGCCGCGGGCTTGCCTTCCTTCAGCAGGGTCGGCTCGAAGCCCCGGCGGCGCAACACCTCGGCCAACAATTCCCCGGTGCCCGGCGCATCCTCCACGATGAGGGCCTTGCGGGTCATGGTCGCCTCCGTTGTAGCCGTTCTCCGAAGGGTGGATTTTTTTGCGCCCGCCATTGTTTCACGGGCGTTGGCGAAGGTCAAGAAGCGAGTTGTAAATGTCCAGATCAAATCGGACTTTCGCTCTTGAAGATCAAGACTGAAAGGGGCGGCAACGTGAGATAGAGCGAATACGGCCGCCAGTGAAATGCCGACGGCTCCGCGTTGACGCCGCCGAAATTGCCCATGCCGCTGCCGCCATAGACGGGTGCGTCGCTGTTCAGCACTTCTTTCCAGTGTCCGCCGCGCGGCACGTCGATGCGGTAGCCCGTGCGCGGCACCGGCGTGCAATTGCCGACGAACAGAATCAAATCGTCCGTCGTCCGCCCTTTGCGGAGAAAGCTCAGCACGCTGTTGTCGGCGTCACCGCAGTCGATGCACTCGAAGCCGGAAGGGCTGCAATCGAGCTCGTGTAATGCCGGCTCACGGCGATAGACGTGGTTCAAATCCTCGACCCATTTCTGCAAGCCTGCGTGCGGCGGCCATTGCGTTAGATGCCAGTCGATGCTCTGCTCGTGTTTCCACTCGTCCCATTGCCCGAATTCGCCGCCCATGAACAGCAGTTTCTTGCCCGACTGGGCGTACATGTAGCCGAACAACAGCCGTAGATTAGCGAACTTCTGCCAATCGTCGCCGGGCATTTTCGACAAAAGCGAACCCTTCCCGTGGACGACTTCGTCGTGCGACAGCGGCAGCACGTAGTTCTCGCTGAAGGCGTAGATCAGCCGGAACGTCAGCTCGTTGTGATGAAATCGGCGATGAATCGGATCGTGGGCCAGGTAATGCAGCGTGTCGTGCATCCAACCCATGTCCCATTTCAAGCCAAAACCGAGGCCGCCGACATAAGTTGGCCGGGAGACCATCGGCCACGCCGTCGATTCTTCCGCGATGGTCTGCACGGCGGGGTAGTGCCGGTAGACCTCTTCGTTGAACCGCCGCAGAAACGAAATCGCGTCCAGATTCTCGTTGCCGCCGAACATATTCGGCACCCACTCGCTTTTCGGGCGCGAGTAATCGAGGTAAAGCATCGACGCGACCGCGTCGACCCGCAGCCCGTCGACGTGATAGCGATCGAGCCAAAACAGACCGCTGCTCAGGAGGAAGCTCCGAACCTCGTGCCGGCCGTAGTTGAAGATAAAACTTTTCCAGTCGGGATGAAAACCCTGTTTGGGGTCGGCGTGCTCGTAGAGATGCGTGCCGTCGAAGTAGCCGAGGCCGTGCTCGTCGCTCGGAAAGTGGGCGGGCACCCAATCGAGAATGACGCCGATGCCTTGTTGGTGCAGGTGCTCGACGAGGAACATGAAGTCCTGCGGCGCGCCGTAGCGGCTGGTGACGGCGAAAAAGCCCGTCGGTTGATAACCCCATGAACCGTAGAACGGGTGCTCCATCACCGGCAGAAGCTCAACGTGCGTGAAGCCCATGCGCTTCACGTAGTCGGCGAGGCGGACGGCCAGCTCGCGATACGTCAGGGGCCGATTCCCTTCTTCCGGCACGCGCATCCACGAGCCCAGATGCACCTCATAGATCGAGATTGGGGCGTCGAGCGCGTTCCGTTGCTTCCGTTCGGTCATCCAGTCGTTGTCGGCCCAAGGATAGTCGAGGTCGGAAACGATGGACGCCGTCCGCGGCGGCTCTTCGGTCGCGAACGCGTACGGATCGGCCTTGTCCACGCGATAACCGGCGTGCCGGCTGACAATGTGGTACTTGTAGCGCGTCCCTTTGCCGGCGCCGGGGACGAATCCTTCCCAGATGCCGGAGCTGCCGCGCGGCCGCAGCGGAAAGCTCCCCTTGTTCCAGTTGTTGAAGTCGCCGAAGACGAATACCTGCTCTGCACTGGGCGCCCAGACGGCGAAGACCGTGCCCGCCACGCCGTTGCTCTCGACGGGGTGCGCGCCGAGCTTGTCGTAGAGCCGCAGATGGCTGCCTTCGTTGAAGAGGTAGAGATCCTGTTCGCCGAGCAATGAGAAAGGATGATCGGTGGAGTACGGCGTAACGCGCGGAAGGGCCGGTCGGTATGGTGTTTCGGGCTGCGCCTGCCGCATGGCGTGACTCTCCTAGGGCCGCTGGGTCCCTAGTCGAGTATAGCGGTTTCATCGGTCGGCGGGTTGCACGAGACGATGCGGAACGAGGAGCGGCCGGCGTCAGTCGTCCGGTCCTGCCAGTGATAGCGGCTGGACCGGACGGCCGACCTCGGCCGCTCGCCGAACATGTGTTATTTCGACTTTACGTTGAATACCACGTCGCCGGAGCCGACGTTGCCGGCTGCGTCCTTCACCCGTAGCACGATGACGTAGGTACCCGGCTTCAACGTCTCCGTCTTGAATTTGAACGTCTCACTCTTGCTGTCAAAGAGGCCGTCCGTCGGAAAGACGTTGGTCCATTTCTTACCGTTGACCGCGAAAGAGGCGGACGTGAGTCGCACGAGCGGATCGTTGGCCGATGCCTCGACCACCGCGGCGTCGTTTTCCATATTGGCCACCTTGAGCGTCACGGTCGGCGGCGTGTGCGCCACCGGGAACGGGATGCTGATGCGCTCTGCCGTTAACGCATCCTCGTCGGCGTTGTCCTTGCGATCGCTCGCCACGATCTTGAGTTGATAGATGCCCGACGGCGTCGTGGTAGTGTCCCACTCGTATTCCTTCTTGTCGAGAGCGTCCTCGAGCTGCACCCAATTCTGCCAGCCCTCCTTGCGGACGTAGAGGGCATAGGTCAGCTCGTCGTCGTTGGGATCGCTGGCGGTCCATTTGAGCCGGAGTTTTTTCGGGTTGTCCTTGTCGCTGTTCGGCACATCGAGATCGGGCACGTCAATCGACGAGACTTCCGGCGCCTGATTCGTCGTCATGTACCGCAACGACAAATTGTGTAGTGCCGGCGTTGCATCGGGCTTGGTGGTCGCGAGCGTCACGCGATATTGGAGGAAACGCGCGGCGGGAGCGACGATGGTCGCTTGTTGGGCGTCGGCTTGTTCAGCCGACCAATCACTCCACGTCTCATCCGGCTCGGCGACGTTGCCGCTGCGCGCCGCGACGCTCAACGTCGTGCCGGCAGGCGTATCCGGCTGCCAGCGGAGGGCGCCCCATTTGCTGATAATCTTGGCGTCGAGCACCTCGGAAACGACCGCGCCTTTCGCGGCGAATTTGTCTTCCAGCACGTAAAGCTTGCCGGGATCGCCGGTGCCGATCACGACGCTGCCGTCGTGCCGGCGGCATAAGCGCAGGATTTGGCCGTGATCGAGCCGGGCAATCTCCGTCCGTTCGCGGGTGTTTTCATCCACTTCAAACAGTTGGCCGTCCATGCCCGTGCCGACGTAGAGGCGGCTGCCTTGCTTCATCAGGCTGAGGACCAGGCCCTTTTCGCGGAAGATTTCGCGCACCGTGCCGTCGGGCGCGATGCGATATACGGAGTTCTCGCCGGAGCTGGGCGGCGACGAGGCAGGTCCGCTGCCGCTCCGCGATCCCTCGCGTGCGTCGAGCAACGCTGACGAGTTGGTCGCGGCGGGCGCTTCATCGCTCGGCGGTTTGCCGGCCGAGGTTTTCACGGACGTGGGCCGCGCGGACGATCCCGGCGAGAACGGCGCCCCGTCATTCAACGCGATCGAACCGGAGCTGCCCGGTCGTCGCCGCGCATTCGGCGAGCTGGTGCCGGCGTAAACCGCTTCCGGCGTCACCAGCAGCGTGCGAATCTCCGACTGGGGCGAGTTATACAGGACAAAGCCCTTGCCCTTCGCGTCGATGCGGTAGATCAGACCGTTCTTGTCCGTTCCCGCGTAGACCGCGCCGCCCGTACCGAGTGCGAGACAGAGAACGTGTTCCTGCTTCGTGGTGTAAAAGACCGTCGGTTTGCCTTCCGGCGCAATCCGGTAGACACGGCCTTTCGGCCCGGTGCCGGCGAAGATCGAGCGACTGGCGGCATCGACCGCCAAGCACCAGATGTAGGACTCCTCCGTCGCGCAAACGACCTGCGCGCCTTTCGCATCGATACGCACAATGCGGCCCGTCGGGCCCGTGCCGGCATAGACGGCGCCGTCGGCAGCGAGGGCCAGACAGAGCACCTGGCTGTCCTCCGCCGTGTAAACGACCGACGATTTGCCGTCGGGCGTGATCTTGAAGACTTTGCCGTCGTCGCCGGTCGCGACGAAGAGATTGCCGTCGCGATCTTCTACAACATCCCAAACGTGAGCGGCGTCGAGTCCCGTCAACGGCCGTAGCTGCCGCGACAGCCGCAAGGCGCCCTCGCTTGTCACCACGGCCTGCTTGAACTGCGCCTTCTCAAATTGGCCGGGCGCGTTTTGCTGCCACACTTTGACCTTCGCGGCTTGGCACAAGGAGGGCGTCAACAGCAGGACCGCAGCCGTCGCCGTCAGGAGGGATCGCACCATCGTTCGAAGTCCTCGAATCAGTAATCAGGGATTGGGGATCAAGAATCAGGCAGACTGGTTTCTGCTTCCCGATTTCTAATCCCTGTGGTTAAGGTTGCGCCAGCACCTTCTTGTTCTTGGTCACCGTGAACCGCACCGACTCCGAGCCTTGCACGACCCATTCGGTGCCTTGCCGAGCGACCAGCGCGCCGCCCATTACCTGTGCGCCGGTGCGCCGGCTGTTGCCCATGATGTAGACCATGCTCGGCGGCAGATTTGGCAGCGGCTTGCCGCCGACCGTCACGCCGACCGCACTGACCGGCACACGAACGACGATGCTCGTGCGCTTCGCGCTGGTTACGAGCTTAAGGGAATCGAAGATTTGGCCGACGCTTTGCGGCATGTTGAGCGCCGGGTTGTCGCGCAGCTCTTGGCGCGTGTTGGTGATGTCGTCGCACACCTGCGCGGTGTAGTGGCCCTCCGGCAAATCGGCCGGCAGCTTCAGCGTGACCGGCAGCCGTTGCGGAGCGCCGCGATACGGCCGGACGAATACCGTCGCCTTCACGGTGTCGCCGGGTTCATAAACCTCGGAGTCCAACTCGACCGATTCAATGTCCGCCGTGCGGCGGCCGGGCAGGATCGTCGTGTCACATTCGATTTTCTGGATGCGGAGCGGCTTGTAGCTGTTGAAATTGAGAATGCCGACGAGCGTCGTGACCTGGCTGTAGAGGGCCTGCGGCGCCCGCCCGCCGGAGTAGCTGCTGCCGGAGAACGTGTCCTTCAAAATGATCGGCTCGTGCCCTTCGACCTCGATCCGTGCCTGCAATTCCGCGGTCAGCTCCTCGGGCAGCTCGCCTTCCATGTCCACGGAGTTCGCCAGCACCGTGGAAATCAGGCTGTTTTGCAGCGAGCGCTGCCGTGCGATTTCCACGTTGAACGTCTTGTGGCTGCCGCCCGGCTCGCGGACCAAGGTCATGCGCATCGGCATCATGTCGGGCTTGCGGCCAAGCCAGCCGGCGATGCAGGTGCTCACGTCCGCATTGATGACGCCGACGGTTTTGAGGGGCGAGCCCATCTTGAAGCTGGTGCTGAGGCGCGGATAGATCGTATGGATGTAACCCGTCATCAGCGGGAAGTCGCAGCCGCCGACACCGAAGAACGGGTGGCCGAAACCGTAGACGCGATTCCCTTCGATGTGCGTCACCGTGCCGATGCCGGAGAGATCGAAGTCGCCTGTAACCATCGCGACCGCCAGCGGGCCGCCGATTTGCAGCGGCGTATCTTTCTCTTCCTCGGCAATTCTTGCCGGGGCGCCGCCGCCCTGCATCGGCGTCAAGCCGGTGTCTTTCAGCTCATCCCGGAGCAGGAACAGGCTGTGCTGCGTGAAGCCGGTCGCGGCGAGCGGCGTCCGCAGCGGCATCATCCACAAGCTATCCGAAGCGCCGAGTGCGTCAGCAACCGGAGGGAAGCCTCCGGCGACCGTGACCGCATCGTATTGTTTCCCCTCGACCGAGACCGGCTTGTGCAAGCCGACGCGCCGCGTTTGCTGCTGATCGACGAGGTCGCGCCGCTCATACGCTTCCACATACCCGTGCATCTGGCTGAACGGCGTCACGCCCGCGATCGGCTCCTTGCCGTAGGGCCAGGCATAGGCGACGGCGCCGAGCAGCTTGTTGTTGATGTAGACCGGGCTGCCGCTCATGCCCTGAATAATGCCCGTGTTCTCGAGGTTCAGCCCGGAAAGTCGGCACAGAATCATGTCGCGGCCGGGGCTGGTGTTCTTCAGAACGCCAAGCACCTCCGCGTCGAAATTCTCGATCTTGGTTCCGCGCATCACCGTGCGGCCGTAGCCCTTCATGCCGGGACGCACGTCGTCCACCTGCCAATACGATTCCGGCTTGGGACCCGCGGCGACGCGCTGCGGCAAGGTCTCGGACCATGCCGCAACGAGAGCGAAACCGAAGGCTATCGCGAGAGGCGCGAAACGAAATACGCGGCGAGTGGTGGCTATCATTGCCACTCCTCCAAGGTGAAGGACCGCGCGGGTGACCGGCTCTTCGTAAGGCGCGTCGCGCGACGCACCCCACCTATCAGCCGGGCCAGCGGGGTCCACGGCATTGCGGGAACGATGCGGGCCAGTGCGTGCGCGGCTGGGGGCACGTCGGCCACGAGCGCGATCGCCGGAGAGTTAGTCCCGCGGGGGTCCGACAACAGAGCGGGCGCGGCTCAGGGAAGGAAGACCTCCGTGTCTAAACCGGGGACTCTAATGCAAATCGCGGAAAGGGTTCAAGGCCAATCGGAGAGGCCTCTCCGCGCTGTTCCGGGCAATCGACGCTTCCCTGCGTGAAAGTATCAAGAAGCGTTTATCTCATCAATGAAGTCTACTTCATCTTAGCGAGGCGGGGAAGTCAATCGCCACGTCCGTGGCGTCCTCGTTCCGTCTTGCCGGCGGCTCGCCGGCACAAAGCCACACAGGCGAGCGGCCTGCACGACGGAATTGGGCCGATGCAACGAGTGCGAAGTCACACGTATCACGCGGGTTTTCCCAAATGCGTTTGAAAGTGTTTGACGATTTTCGACCACAACCGCTCCGTTACCACGGGATCGGGCACCATGTGCGTCAGCCCGGTGAGCGGCAGCAGCTCGAAGTCCTTGCCTTCGCGAAAGAGCGCGTTGGCCAACTTGAGCGTGTGGCGAAAGTAGACGTTGTCATCCGCCGTGCCGTGGACGAGCAGCAGCGGCCGTTTCAAATCCGCCGCGTACGTCAGCAGCGAGCCTTCCTTATAGGCCTCCGCGTCGGTGTCCGGCATGCCGAGATAACGCTCGGTGTAATGTGTGTCGTAATCGAGCCAGTCAACCACCGGCGCGCCCGCGACCGCAGCCTTGAACACATCGGGCCGTTTCAGCACGGCGAGCGCGGAGAGATAACCGCCGAACGACCAGCCGACGACGCCGACGCGCTGGGAATCCATCTCCGGGAAGCGCTTCGCCAATGCCTTGAACCCCGCGATCTGCTCGTCGAGCGGCACGCTGCCGAATTTCTTAAACAAAGCCCGCTCCCAATCACGCCCCCGCCCCGGCGTGCCGCGGCCGTCGAGCGAAACGACGATGAAGCCCTGGTCGGCCATCCATTGATCGAGCAGCCGGCTCCCCATCGAAGAGGAGACATGGTTATGGCCCGGCCCGCCGTACACGTCCAGGATTACCGGATAGCGCTTCGTCGGATCGAAATCACGCGGCCGGACGATGGCTGCGTAGTAACCGGGCTCATCGCCGACGCGCAGTAATTCGTCCCGCGGCGTGAACGGCGGCTCCTCGGCGACCGAGGGCAAGTCGCCTATGTGCGTGCCGTCGGCTTTCTGAACGGTGCTGCGCGGCATCGCCGTCGTCGCCGAGGTTGAATGCACAAAAATCCCGTGGTTCTTGGCGAACGTCGCGGCGTGCATGCCCGGCGTCGTTGCCAAGGGCACGGCCTCGCCACCATTGAAGCCTTTGCGATAAACCAGCGATTGCGTTGGATCCGAGCTGGCGCTGTAGACGATTTGCCCTGCTTTTGTGTCCACGTCGATCAACCCGTGATAGCCTTCGCCGGACGTGACCAGCACGCGGCGCAATTCTCCGCTCGGGTCACGAAGCTCCAATTGCGGTCCGCCGGCGCGTTCGCTCTCCCAGAGGAATCCTTCGCCCGTGTCCAGCCAGCGCGGCACGCCCAGCGCGATGTTCACCCAGGCCGGATCGCGTTCGGTGACCAGCGTTGACGTCTTCCCGGACTCCCGGTCCGCCTTGAGAACGACCAGTTCTTTTTGATCCCGCGTCTGCACGCACAAAGTCGGCGGCCCGCCCTTGTCCCAGCGGAATGTCGTCAAGTACGGATAACGATTCGTGTCCCACTGAATCCAAACCGTCGGCCCGCCGGCGGCCGCGACCACGCCGAGGCGAACCGTGACGTTCGCCTTGCCCGGCCGCGGGTAAAACGACGTGTTCGCCGGCTGCTCGGGCCGGGCTGGATCCGACACGTACCAGATTTCGACGCCGTTCGCGTTCACTTCCTCAAACACGATCGACTTGCTGTCCGGCGACCACCAGTAGCCGGAGTAACGGTACATCTCCTCCTGCGCGACGAACTCCGCAAGTCCGTGCGAGATCAATTCAGTCCCTCCTGTTGTGACCGCGGTCACTTTCTGCGTCGCGATGTCGATGACGTAGACGTCATAATTGTGGACGAAAGCGACCTTCGTCCCGTCCGGCGAGAACTTCGGGTCGATGACGCCGGGCTCGGTCTTCAGCTCGGTGATGGCGCCGCTCGCCTCCGAAAAACCGGACGGGATCTCTTGAGTCAAAGGTCCCGTCCGCTTTTTCCGAGGCGAGCGGTCCATGACGTAGAGCTTCCCGGACAGGCTGACGAGGATCGATTTTCCATCTTCGGACAGTTGGAAATCGGTGAAGCCGCCGACGCTGACGCGCTGCCGTTCGCGGCGGGCCTTCTCTTCCGGCGTCAGGTGTTCCTCGGCGCCTTTGAGAACTTGCTCCGGCGTGAGCAGCTCGCGCGTCTTGCCGCCGGCGACATCGAACTCGTAGAGGCGGAGCTTCGCGGTACGCGGTTGCGAGCGAAGGAAGAGGACCGCCTCGCCGTCGGGCGTCGGCTTGGGGCGGGTCGGCCGGCCGAGCATGAACCCGCGCGTCTCGGCGTGGCTCCGCAGATAACTGGTGTCCACGGGTGGGTCCTTCGCGGGGGCCGACTGCGCGCTCGCCGCCGATGCCGCCGTAACACAGCAGAGGAGGGTCAGAAGGTTTTTCATGTTGACGCAGCTTAGCGGGCGGGGGTGGCGTTCGCAAGGGACTCGTCCGTGCCCCCCAGAGGAAGGCGAGCCGCGCCGAGGACAGTATGGCCACATCCACGCGCGAACGCGGCCAACGAGTACTCGGCCTGATCTTGCGTCGCAGCGGGGCTCGACGTATGGGAGTTGGCCCAAACCCGGGTTGAAACCCTCCCTGCCGGCTCGATGCCGACGGGCAGACTGCTTTGTCCATGCTTCAAGAGAGGAATCGAGATGACTCCGCTGGCCGATGTGGGGTTGCCCGCGTTCTCGCCGTTGCCGCTCCTCGTCTTTTTCGCCGAATTGTGCGTCGTCACGTTGTGTACTCTGCGCATTATCTTTATTGCCCGCGGTATGAAATTTCTGGCCCCGGTCTTGGGGTTCTTTGAAATCACGATCTGGCTCTTCGCGATCGGGCAGGTGATGCGCAACATGGAAAATCCGTGGTGCTTTCTCGGGTTTGCCAGCGGCTTCACGCTCGGCAACTTTCTCGGCGTGCTGATCGAGCAAAAGTTGGCGCTCGGCACCGCGGTTGTTCGCACCATTACCCGGCGGGATGCAACGGAGCTCATCGCCAGTCTGCGGACGGCGCGGTTCGGCGTCACCGCGTTGGATGCCGAGGGCGCCACCGGCCCGGTGAAGATGGTCTTCACCGTGGTGCGCCGGCGCGAGCTCGAAGTGGTCCTGAGCCTCATCCGCAGTTTCGATCCCGCGGCGTTCTACTCCGTGGACGAAATCCAGGAAGCGGGGCCCGGCATCTTCCGCGAGCAGAAGGGGCGGCGCGGGGCGATTCCCTCCATCCTGTTGCCGTCCCGTAAGGCTGCCTGATTCGGCGCGTCACGCTCACATTTCTCGACTTACCGCTTGCAAACAGGCAAATGAGAGCCTCACAGCTCGTCCGCCCCCGCATGCGCGGCAACGTTTAACCCGGAGCCAACGGCGACGACCGCTCCGTCGTCTCCCCAAGTAACGCGCGCGGCAACGCAACGCCGTTTCCGCTTGTTTTTTCCACCGACAAAGTGTACACTTGAATATGCATCGTAGCGCGCTCTGGCCCAACAACACTTACTGCAATGAACCATGACGACCCGCGGCCGATTCCGATTCCGCGACTCCCGTGATAGGACGCCGCGCTCTCACAACGCATCTAGCAGCTGGCGTCTTTTTTCTGTTTCTGAGCCACAAAGCACTGGCGCCACTGCACTTAAATGTCTTAAATTGGGATGCTTCCGTGACGGATCGGCCGATTTTGCCGTAAGACATTGGCGCCATGTATTTTACGAGAAATGAGGCGAAAAACAAAACGCGATTTAGCGGTGGTGGTTAACGGTGGTTATCGGCATTTATCTTGTGGTCTTGGCAGGTGGTCCGGCGTGGTCTGCACTGGTTCTGTTCGCGGCGTCGGACCGAGAGACATGCATGCGGTTAGCAGCTGGTGCAGCGTAGGCCGCTTTACTTCGTGCGCGGCTCAGAGGTTTCATTCGTTCACGCGCAGAGTATTAACACGAAATGTCTCCGCGGACAGATCGACAGCTTTCCGCGACGGGAAGCCGACGGGTTCCCCCGGGGGACGTGGAAGGGTGGTTGTTTTTTGTATTCGCCGCGCACTACGTCGCGTAATACGCGAGGTTATTCACCATCGCCTCGAACCAGGACGACGCTTGCCGGCGCGCACGGCGATAGAGAAATGCAAGCAAGAACGGCGGCCACAGGAAATGGCCGACCTGGACCATCTGAATCACCTGATAGCGCACTTCGGGTTGGGCGTTATCGATCACGAACGCTTCCATCAGCAATGCCGCGGTGATGAGCGCGATCAGACCGACGATCTGTACCAGGAATGCCGCCAGGAGCAAGCCGCGGCCGCGCGACAGCTCAAGGGCGTATTCGACGCGCGTGCGGCCCGCGACGGCCGGAGTGAAGTGCAGCTGCCCGCGGCGGAGCGTGGACCAGGGGCCTTGTCCGGTGGCGCCAAGCGCGAGACGCTCGAAGCGCAGCGTGTCGTCTGTCTGCTCTTCAATCTTGAGTTGGCCGAGCGAACCGAGACTTTCTTTTGCCAAGATGGCGGCTGCTTTTTTCGACAAATCGGCCGCGTCGCCGGCGACCTCCGCGGCGCCGTACACGACGTTAGCCGGCAGCCCATCGCCGGCAATTACGTCGTCCAGATTCGGCGTCACTCCACTCCGGCCGGCGGACGGCGAGCGCACGAGATACACCAAGGCGCTCAGCCAGACCGCCGCCTCGACGGCGGTGAATATGTAAAGGATCACTTGAGCGGTGGTTTCGTCCATCGCGGTTTTTCCTCAAGGCGGATCGCGCCGCAACAGGGCCTCGAAGCCGGCTTGTTCGAAATGGTGATCGTGTGTCAGAGCGCGGGTGATGCCACGGTCGTTCATGATGTGAAAGGAGATGCAGTCGGTGAGCGACCATTCCTTGTCGGCGCGCTGCGCGTGAAGCTGCAAACCTGCTTCAAAGAGCTCCGGCGAAGCTGGAATGACTTCGTATTCCCTCGCGGCAAATACGGACCGGACGATATGATGCGCCTTCGCACGGTCCGCGGGCTTCGACAGGTAGTTGACGACCTCCCACATAACATGCTCGGTCGTAACGAAGGGCTCGCGCAGAGTCCTTGCCCACGCCAGAGCACGCCCGTGCAACTGGTCCCGTCTTTCGGCGAGAGCAACGAGATACGCTGCGTCCACGAAACTCATGACTTCTTGGGCATGCCGTAGAGATAATGATCCATTTGGGCGGCGCCGTCCGGCGGCCAATCCGGGTTATCGGGGAATTGTTGCAACTCCTCCCAGAGCTTCAATAGCGGAGGTTTTTCCCCATTCTCCGGCGGGGTGTGAGTGATTTGCAAATCAACCAGCGGTCCGACGGGCAGGTCCAGCGGCTCGACGGGAATCAACACGTGTCCATTATAGCGAGCTTTAACTGTTATCATGGCAGCTATTCTCCGCTTCGTATTATAACGAGTCCCGCAGCGCCGCATAAGTCGAGACACGTTGTCCGGAATGGGCACGGTTCAACCATGCCGCCGACCGTCGGCTTTACGGCGGTGTATCCGCCGCCACGTCAAAGCGGCGAAACGCCGACGCCACCAGCGGTATGAGGCCGATGCCAAACCCCGAAAGGACGAGCCAGGCGGCGACGAGCGCCGGCAGCTGGCTCTGGGCGGTCAGCCAGTAGACCAATCCGCCCACGCCGGCGGCAGTGCCGGCGAGCAGCGCGATGCTCAGCCACAGCACCATCATGAAGAGCATCTGCCGGCCCATCAATTGAAAGTCCGCGCCGGCTTGGGCCATCCGGGTCGGGAACCACAGGAACAGCAGATTGACGACGCCGAACACGAGCCAATCGAACGGCAGCGCGAAGGCGACGCCCGCCGGCAGCAGCCAGCCGAGACTGCCAACCACCGCTTGAATCGCCGCCAGGCAGAAAATCTGAAGCGTCGCCACCAGCAGCACTGGAGCGATCAGCTCGCCGACGGCGATCTGCCAGGCCCCCAGCGGCAGCGACTTGAGCAGGTCCATCCGGTCCAGGTCGCCGCGGAAATCGAAGGGGAGCAGCGTGAAAAAAAACATCGTCATGAAGAAGGTCATCGCCACCATGGTTCGCGGTAGCGTTAAGTCCTCGGCCGCATCCGGTTTGTGATCGTGAAAGATCAAGGGCCGTAAGGCAATGAACAGAACGATGGCGAGTATGACGAGAAGGTTGCGGGCGGCGCGCGCCACCGTCAGCAGCTGGCGCCATGCGGTGGGTCCGGCGCCGCCCCACCACGGCAGATCGGGCAGCGTGAAACGTGGCTTCTTCCCCGGCCGACTCGGCGCGGCTGCGGCCGTTCCCGCGGTGCGTATCCGCTGCAATCGGGCATACAGCTGTTCGCTCGCGGCCGCGGACATTTCCAGATACTGGGCATCGAGCACGAGCACAATTGCGAACAACGCGCCATTGACGAGCAGCCCGCGGCCGAGAGCCAGGATCAGATCGGGCCATACATTTTCGGCGGTAACAATGTCGAATAACCAGCGCAGCGGCGTTGTTAGACCGTTAAACAATGCATTGCCGTGAACCTGCTTCCACAATTCCTGTGGGTCGAGCTTCAGAAGGTCTCTTCCTTGCGTCGCCGCGAGCAGAATTATCAAAAGCACGAACGCGATGAGCATGAACTTTCGCCGGCGCGTGTAGGCTCCTTCGCCGAGCGTCGTGGTGACGAGCGCGACCGTCATCGAGAAAAGATGGACGAACAACAAGATGAGCAACGCGCCGAGAAAGGCCGCAATCCACATGTGCGCGAATCGGCGCATCACCAGCGAGAAAAAGAGAGCAGACAGCGACAGCGTCATGATCGCGCCGACCACCTTGTAACAGAGCAACTGCCGCCGGCTGAACGGACCGGGAAACAGAAACGCCATCTCGGCCGGACTGAATGTGATCGCCTTTTCGCCGATGGTTGTGATAAGCGCGAGGAAGCAATACGCCATCAGTAATACGACACCGTAGCGGTGTACTTCCTCAGGCTCGACATTCGGCCGCTCGTGAAACGCGGATGCGATGAGCGACATCAACCAGCAGCCGAACATCAGTATGACAAAGACCAAGATGAGCGCGCCTTTGACGGTGCGCATCGACTTCCCGAACCGGCGAAACCAGGCCCAGGACTTGAGTCGCAACAGAAGCCAAAGTGCGGAGTGCATGATGGTGCCAAGTCAGAATCTAACCGCGGAGGACGCAGATGAATTGGAGGATAGAGGATCGAGGATGGAGGATGGAGGATCGAGACCCCAGTCCGGTGAGTCGGTGTTTCAATTCTCGATCCGTCACCCTCAACCTTCAATCCTCAATCCTCAATCCGATTCTCCTCCTCCGCGTTCCTCTGCGTCCTCTGCGGTGCGTGATTCATTCCGTCCGCAGTCAACCGGAAGAACAACTCCTCCAGCGTCTCCTGACGTCCGTCCTCGGTCAGTTGTTGCCGCAGTACCGACATGGGCTGGTGCAGAAGTTGGCGGCCTCTCTTCATCACGAGCACCGACGTACACAAATCCTCGACCAGCGACAGCAGATGCGAGCTGATGATGATCGCCGCCCCGGCCGCGGCGCGGGCGTGGACGGAATCCTTCATCGTGCGAATGCCGTAGGGATCGAGCCCGGTCAATGGCTCGTCCAACAAAATGGCCCGCGGTTCGTGCAAATAGCCGCAACAGACCGCGACTTTCTGCCTCATGCCGCGCGACAGCTCCGAACAGAGCGCATCGCGTTTTTCGGTCAGCTCGAAAATGACCAGCAATTCCTCCGCGCGGGCGGTCCACTCGTGCAGCCGGTAGGCGGCCGCGATGAAGCGGAAGTGCTCCCAAATCGTGAGCTGATCGAAGAGCTTAGGATCGTCGGGGACATAGGCGAGGGCGGCCTTGGCGGCGACGGGTTCGGTAGCGAGGTCGTGTCCGGCGATAGCCAAGCGGCCGCGGGTCGGCGTCAGGATGCCCGCGAGAGCCCGGAGCGTCGTCGTCTTCCCCGCGCCGTTCGGCCCGACGAGGCCGAGCACTTCGCCCGCCGGCACTGTGAAGGACAGACCGGCGACCGCGACGGTGTCGCCGTAGGTTTTGTGATAGTCGTCAACTTCGATAGACACGTCGTGATCCCGTAACGGCGCGGCTGCAAAAGGCGAATGCCCTATTATTATGTCGCCGGCGCATCTTTCGCCAGGCGCGGCGTGTCGTTACCATGCACGCGAGCAGTCACGCGCACCGACCAAGGAGTGGACGATGGAGAAGATGAGCGTCGCCCAGGCACGTCAGGTGGAGAGCGTTGGCAAGCCGGTTTTGTTACAAGGCTGGGTACGCACGCGCCGCGATTCCAAGGGCGGCTTCAGCTTTCTCGAAATCAACGACGGTTCGTGCCAGGGCAATGTGCAAGTCGTCGCACCAAGTACGCTGCCCAACTACGAATCCGAGGTCAAGCATCTCGGCGCCGGTTGCAGCGTCACCATTGCGGGCGAGGTGAAAGCGTCCCCGGCGAAGGGACAGGCGACGGAAATCCACGCCGACAACGTTACGGTGATCGGCCTGGCCGACGCCGCGACCTATCCGCTTCAGAAGAAAGGACATTCGTTCGAGTTTCTGCGCACGATTGCACACTTGCGGCCGCGGACGAATACGTTCGGGGCGGTGGCCCGTGTACGCAATTCCGCGTGCCGGTCGATTCATGATTTCTTTCAGGAAAAAGGCTTTCTCTACATCCACCCGCCCATTGTCACCGCCAGCGATTGCGAAGGGGCGGGCCAAATGTTCAAGGTGACGACGCTCGATCTCGATAAAGTCCCACGGCAGGAAGGCGCCGTCGATTTCACGCAAGACTTTTTCCATCGTCCCGCGTTCCTGACCGTAAGCGGTCAACTGGAAGCGGAAATTTTTGCGTGCGGTTTGGGGAAGGTCTATACGTTCGGCCCGACATTTCGGGCGGAAAACTCGAATACGCCGCGACACCTGGCCGAGTTCTGGATGATCGAGCCGGAGATGGCGTTTTTCGATTTGACCGACAATATGCACCTCGCCGAGGCGTTCATCAAGCGGATCATTCGCGACGCGCTCGACCGCTGTGCTGAAGACATGGCATTCTTCAACGAGCGGATCGAGAAGGGCCTGCTCGACCGGTTGCGCAACGTCCTCGACAACGAGTTCGTGCGCCTGCCATACACCGAGGCCATCGACATCTTGCTGAAGTCCGGCAAGACATTCGAATTCCCCGTGAGTTGGGGCTGCGATCTGCAATCGGAGCACGAGCGCTACTTGACCGAGCAGCACTTCAAGAAGCCGGTGATCCTGTTGGACTATCCGAAACAGATCAAGGCCTTCTACATGCGCGTCAACGACGACGGCAAAACGGTGCGTGCGATGGACGTGTTGGTGCCCGGCGTCGGCGAGATCATCGGCGGCAGCCAACGTGAGGAACGGCTCGAAGTGCTCGAAGCGCGAATGAAGGAAATGGGCCTGAACCCGGAGGCGTATTGGTGGTACCTCGACCTGCGCCGTTATGGCACGGTGCCGCACGCCGGCTTCGGGCTTGGGCTGGAGCGGATGATCCTGTTCCTGACGGGCATGGCGAACATCCGGGACGTGATTCCGTTTCCGCGCACGCCGGGAAGCGCGGATTTCTAAAGGGACCATGCGGTTGCGCCAATCGGCTCGTCACTGTTGCCGATGGTCCAGCAGCCACTGCGCTCTTTCCGTGTACTCGCGTGCGCGAGCGCTATCGCCCGTTTGCCGGTAGGCTTCGCCGAGAGCGCCCTGAATGTCGTGACGGTACGGGCGGATGGCAAAGGCTTGTTGCAACGCGGCGAGCGCTTTTTGCGGTTGATTCTGCTTCAGGTAGAGTTCGCCGAGCACGCGCCAGTCCTCGGCGTTGCGGCGCAGGCGAACCACTTCTTCCAACATCGTGATGGCCGCCGGGATTTTCCCTTCCTTTACCAGACCGTCCGCCCGGATCACCAGGGCGGCGACGCGGGAATCGATCGACAGATCGCTTGCTTGCAGCGCTTCGTCGGCGTAGGCGTTCGCTCGCGCCTGGTCTCGCTTCCAGCAGACGGTGGCCAGGGCCTGTGTCGTTTGCGCCTCGCGGAGGCCGGCGGCGTAGACGGACTCCAGAAGGTTTCGCGCCCGTTCGCGAAAGACGTCTGCGTAGCGATAGTGTTGGGGATTGTCGGCGATCACGGAGTAAGCCAGGCCCAAGTTGCGATCGCGGTCGATGGCTGGCAAATGCAAAATGTCATCGATCGGCACGAGTGCGGGCACGCGCTCGCTCGGTGACGGCGGCCGAGCGCCGCCGTGCTTGCCGATGCGATGGTGCGTGAAGGCGATGTGCGGAATATCGGTATCGCCGCGCGGCATGTGGCAGGCGACGCAATTGTCGCCCGGTTGCTTTTGCAAGCGCCTCGCGAGTTCCAACCGGCAGCCCTGCGTCTCGTGGCAGGCGAGGCATTTCTGGCGATAGAAAGCGACCGTATCCTTCGGCTTTTCCTTGGCGTGCGGGTCGTGGCACGTCACACAGGTCAGGTCCGCCGACTTCTGATAGCACGCGCTTAAACGCAGCTGCTCAATGTGCCCTGTCACCGTCATCTGATCGCTTTCGGTGTCGAAACGATAGTCAACGCGGTAGTCGGTCAACGGCAGACCCGGATGAAAATCGTTGTATTTGCGGCCGCGGAGGGGAATGGCGGTCGCTCCGGTGAGATGGCAAATCGCGCAGACGGCTTCCAGGCGCTCGCGCGACAGCCGACCCGGATGCACGATCGTGAGGTCTTCCTCGCCCGGCGCGGTCTTGTGGGTCCGCTGTAAGTCGGCGTGCAGCGAGCCGGGGCCGTGACAGCTCTCGCAGCCGATCGCCTTCTCGCGAAGGGAAACGCGCGTCGTGGTCTCGCCCGGCTCAACGCGCCCGGCGTGACAGCCGAGGCACGCCACGCCGACCAGCCGATCGAAGCTTGGATGGCCGGCGAAGTCGTAGCCCGGCGACATTTCCCATTTGTGCTTCTGCGTGTACCAGGTAATTGGCGACTCGAACAGGAAGCCGTCCACTTCGACCAAATAGGACCGGCTGAAATGCCCGGAGCCGATCACGTAGCGCACAGGCAGATCGACGCGCGCGATCTCCTTGCCCTGGTCGGTGTGCAGGACTTCTTGCTGACGAAACTGATCGCCGCGACGATAGACGCGGTACGTGCGGCTCGACAGCGTATGTTCAAACGTGCCGTCCGGCGGTTCCGCCGTCGGATCGAGATCGGCGAGCGCCGCGCTGTGCGCCGTCAAGAGGTAGGAAGCATGCTTGCTGCGGTGACATTCGGCACACGCCGCGGCGCCAATGAACTTCGCGTCCGGCCCGGCATTGCGGTAGCGCGTTTCCGAAAAGGGCGGCAGGGGAAAGGAGGGCGCCGCGACGACAGCCGTATGCCGACTTGGTCGATGATTCAGCCACACGAGACAGCCGATCCCCGCGACAGCGCCGATGCCGCCAAGCCAGATGAGCCAGTCCGCTTTCAAGATGCCAGCGCGCATCGATCGTCTCCGGACACGGAAGAAGCCATCACGAGACACACTTGCGGGCTTTCCGTCTAACGGGGGAATGATACCGCGTCGGGCGACAACCGCAACGCGTTCCCAATTCGTCGCCGTGAGGCATGGCGCCGCTTCGATATTCGATTCATTGTCCGGCCCGCTTGTAAACGTCACAGTGTTCTACGCAACAGACGCGTTGAAAGGACCATCCGGGCCGGAGAAGAATCTAGACGACGGCATGCGTTGTGCGAGCAGGAGTGTTTGGGAAGCGACGGCGATCACTGCGTTCAACGGGAGGCAGCCATGATCCGCAAGCTAAGATCAGGCGAATACAGGCTCTATTCAAGGAAACTGCGCTTTCTTAGATTTTCTTTGCTCACATGACGAGCCGGATCACGCGGTGCCAGAGGCTCTGGATTTTCCGCGGCACCGCGGCACGTGCCGCACCAGCTTGAAATTCTTCTTCCAGACAGTGGCGGCGGAAGGCGTT
>JBGQKZ010000008.1:0-155987 GCA_041499805.1 Gemmataceae bacterium | reverse complement strand
GTGGGTCAGACATTGAGTCGCCATCCTTGGCTCTCCGGTGCGATGCGGGGGTAATGCACCGCTATCGTGCTGGAGAGCCGTTCTCTTGCCTAGCTCAGTTCGACGCCGCAGTCGGCTCTGAGGATTTCACACAAAGTGCAGATCGATGAGACTCGGTTTTGTTACCCGAAAACGAGGCTTTTTGAACCATGCCGAAAAACCGGCAACAAGCGGCAATCCTTCAAACCATTTGCGGCACACCACGCATCGGCCGCGTGGGGCCACCGCTTGACAGCTGCGGGGCGCCGCGATATGGTCCGCCGGCTCGAGAGACCCTCCATCGATAGGAACGCCCGACCATGCAATTAGTTGCACCGGATATTCTGGCCGAGGCCAAGGGCCTGTCGCTCGGCGCCTGCGGAATCAGCATCGGTGTCGGGCTGCTGCTTTGGCTGCTCGGCGGGAGGGCGCATCGTTTCCTGACGGTGCTGTTGACGACCTTACTGGCGGGCCTGTGGGGTCTGCACGCGGCGGCGGATTACGGCGTACAACCGCTGGTCGCGGCGCTGTTGCTCGCGATTGCCGCGGGCGTGTTGTCGCTGGCTCTGGTTCGGCTTGTGGCATTCTTCGCCGCCGGGTTCGCCACTTGGGTGATTGTTCACGCCCTGGTGCCGGCGTGGGACGATTCGCTCGCCTTCTTCGTCGCGGGCGGGCTCGTCGGCCTGCTGTTGTTCCGGCTGTGGATGGTGGTGCTTACGAGCCTGGCCGGCACGTTGGTCATGCTGTATTCCGCTTTGTGTTTGGCGGACACCCTTGGTATCCTAAGTGCCGTCGATGTCGCCAACGATCAAGCCCCGGTGCTGAACTGGGCGATCGCCGCCGGCACGGTGGTCGGCCTCGTCGTCCAGTACCTGCTCGACCGCTATCGAGCGTATCGCGCCGGCGTCGCCGAACAGAAGGAAAAGGAGCGCAAAGAGAGGGAGGCCCAATACCGCCGCCCTCGTAGGCGGCCCTGGTGGGGTTGGGGTTCCAACTACCGCAGGGCCGGTTGAAATAGGGATCTGGGCCTGGCCGACGCGATCCTGATTCCCGAATCTTGATTACATTACCTCCCTGAGCGACACCATGAAACCGCTTCGCCGCTTGCTCCGCTGGTTGGCGCCCGCTTTTCTCGTCGCTGTACTTTGTTTGCCGGCGGCTCGCGCGCAGGTTCGGTCCGGAGCCGCGGCGGCAGAGCCCGGCGATGCCACGACGAGCGGGACGAACGAGAAAACCCCCGCGTTTCAATACATGGTGGCAATCGTCTTCGTCATGGCCGTCCTCGTCATCGTCTGCATGCCGAGCCGTAAAGGCTAAGCCCGGCGGCGAGATGATGCCGCCTCTTGAATCGCTCCGCCTCGCGCTTGCACCACGTTACTACTGTAAATCCCATGACCACCGTCGGCGATCTTCAGGAATACCTCGAAGACTTCGCGCCTCTCCATCTTGCGGCGGAGTGGGACAATGTCGGGTTGTTGCTGGGCGATCGCAACACCGCGGTGGAGCGGGTGCTCACATGTCTGACGGTTTCCGCCGAAGTCGCCGAGGAAGCGCTCGCCGAGAAAGTGCAGCTCCTTGTCGCGCATCACCCGATTCTATTTCGCGGCACGAAACGCTTGAACGCCGGAAACCCGGAAGGCCGGATGTTGCTCGCCCTCATCCGCGCCGATGTCGCGGTCTATAGCCCGCACACCGCGTTCGACAATACGCGGCACGGAATCAACGACGCGCTCGCCGCGCGTCTCGGCCTAACGAATGTGCGGCCATTACGTCGGCGCGACGGACCGCGGCAATTCAAGATTGTCGTTTTTGTGCCGGAGAAGGATGGGGAGCGGGTCGCCAACGCCATGTTCGCCGCGGGGGCCGGACGCATCGGTGAATACAGTCAGTGCAGTTTTCGGACGGGCGGCACGGGCACCTTCTTTGGATCCGATACGACCAATCCGACGGTTGGGAAGAAAGGCCGACGCGAGGAAGTCGGCGAATGGCGGTTGGAAGCCGTGTGCCCCGAGAAGGAAGTCGAGTCGGTCCTTGCCACGATCCGCCAATCCCACAGCTACGAGGAGCCGGCATACGACGTGTACCCGCTGGCGCCGGGCGTACATCCATTGGGTGAGGGGCGCGTGGGAAAATTGGCCCGCATCATGACGCTGAAAAAGGTGGCGCAAACGGTCAAGGGCCAACTCAACGCGGGGGCCGTGCAAATCATTGGCGACGCGGGCCGCAAAGTGCAGACGGTCGCCATCGTCTGCGGAGCGGGCGGTGAGTTTCTGCACGACGCGAATCGGGCCCACGCCGACGTACTGCTTACCGGCGAGATGCGTTTCCACGATTACCTCGCCGCTCAGGCCATGCACATCGGCCTGGTCCTCCCCGGCCATTACGCGACGGAGCGGCCGGGTGTCGAAGAACTCGCGAAGCGCTTGCAGCAGCGATTTCCCGACCTGAGAATTTGGGCCAGCCGGCGCGAATGCGATCCGGCTTCCTGGCTTTAGTGACCCGCCTCTCTTGACATGCTTCGCCAGTATCCACGAGCGCAATCGCTTCGCATGCTTGCGCTCGGTGTGCAGAGCGTCCAAATCGAAGCGCGGCCCATCTGCAACTTGGCCGCTCTGAAAAACTTGTGACGCATGGAACGGTTCCACGGATTTTCGGCGGGTAAGTCTTGCGCCGCGGGACAATCACGTTCGCGGCGAACCGGCGTACAAGCCGATTACTCTCGGCGAGCAGTAACCCAACGCCATTGTAAAGCTTGCACGCGGTCCACTGTTCGCCGCCGCGTGCCGCAAAAACCCGCCGCTGCCAAAGCTCATGCAAGAACGCGACTTAAGCTCGTTCCGCCGCGTGTATCGCGCCGCTCGACCGGAGCGGCACCGCAGTTGCTCTGTTTCGCCGGGTTGGGCACTTCCCTTTTTCCCAATCCGACTGCCGTCGCACGGACGCGAAGGCAGAGTCCGCCGACAAGGAGTCGTGCATGAAGCGGACCGCGATTTTGCTTGCGGCCTTTCTCTTCGTCGCGTTTACGAGTGCAATGCTGGCCCAAACGGGCTGGCTGACGACTTCCGCCTCCGCCCGCTCCGAACGCGCGTCGGACCCCGAATATCGCTGGCGTTTCTCGCAGCCGCATCACTGGCGGGCTTGCCTGCTACAGCAATAACCTAACCGTACACAAGCCCGAAGCGCCAGCGAGGGAGTTGCTCTTCTCCCTCGCTGGCGCTTCGGGCTTGTGTCGATTACTTGCAGAGAGTTGCTCTTCTCCCTCGCTGGCGCTTCGGGCTTGTATCGATTACTTGAAAGAGTTGCTCTTCTCCCTCGCTGGCGCTTCGGGCTCGTCTCGATTACTTGAAAGAGTTGCTCTTCTCCCTCGCTGGCGCTTCGGGCTTGTGTCGATTACTTGAAAGGAGTCGGTGAATGGATCAAAGGCATTATCCATTTCTTGCGCAGGATGAGGACGATGTGCCACCGGAATTTGAGCCGATCAACCTCCCAGAAGGGCCCTGGGAAAACGACTGGATCGACATCGGCGGCGAAGGGTAGAAGCTATTCCTTCTTCGTGTCCGTGACGGACACACAGTGTTTCGCACTTTTCTTGAGGCCGCCGGTTGCCGTGACGGTCGCCTCGTTGCAGTGTTCGCCGACCGCTTTCGCGATCACTTGATACTCGATGTGCCGAGTCTTGCCTGGGGCGAGCGTGCCGACGTTGAACGTCGCCGTGGGGTTCTTCGCGTTCGCGTGCTCCAAGCCGGCCGGGACAGTGTCCGTTACGACCACACCGGTGACTTCCGTGCTGCCGGTGTTGATGATAAAGAGGTCCCATTTCATCGCCTCGTAAAGACTCGCTTTCTCCGGCCCGGTGATGAGAATATCCAATGCCGACCGCGTGACCTGCGTGGTGACACACTCCCCGTGCTCGTAGCGGACAAGAGCACAGTTCTTCACTTCGCCCGGTCCGATCGGCGCTAGCACGAGCGTAATATCCTTGCGGGCGCAAGGCTCCATCTTGCCGAGCTGCCACGTCAATTCGCCTTCCTTGTTCAGCGGCTCTGGCGTAGCGCGAACAAATCGGGCATTCTGCGGTATTGGGTTGCGGACCGTGACGTTGAGGGCGGAAGAACGCGAGGTGTTCTCGACATAGATACGGTAGGTCAACTCCGCTCCGGGCGCGGCGGTGTCGGCGACGCGCACGCGGAGAGTGATGACCGGCGGCGGCGGATCGACCGTCGGATCGGCGGTCGGCGCCGGCAGCACGGCGTCGGCAAGCGGTGGTTCCGGCGTCGAAGGCGGCGCCACGAATTGTGCCGTCTTCGTTTGCCCACCGGCCCACACGAGCGGAATGCCGCTGCCGAGAGCCGCCATCATGCCGCCCAGCCCCAGAAGCAATGCCACACTCGCGAGTCGCTGTCCGATTCTCATGGGCCACCTCAATCTGGGAAACCGTCCAACGTCCCATTGTCGCCGGGGTGTGTCGCCTTGTCGTTTGCGATTCGTTGCAGAAAACTCCGGCCTTCTCTTTCGTATCCCATACAGCCGTCAAAATCGCTAGACTCGCGTTACGAGACCAACGTGCCGGGGCGCGACGCAGCTTTCCCTCGCCCACATGTCGTGCGCCGCGCCTGAAGTCGCCACGACTATCGACTATATTAACAGGGCAATCCACGGCGCGATTGACACCTCGGCGTGGTTCACCTAGACTCCTGAGCGTTCTCCTCGAAACGCCAGACGGCGCGAGCCGCTCTCTCTCACTCGTAATAAACGGAGATCCGTATGCTGGCGCGTCGCACATTTCTCTTCGTCGCGTTGACCGTATTCGCCGTCGCGTGGCCGCTGCGCACCGAAGAGCCGAAGAAGACCAAAGCCGAGAGCAAAACGGACACCGCGGTACTCGCGCATATCAAGTTGCACGGCTCGCTCGACGAAGCGCCGCCCCCCGCCGAACCGCTTTTCGGCCCGCCCGGCGAGAACTTCAAGTCGAAACTCGACCGGATCAAGAAGGCGAAGAAGGATGTGAATGTTAAAGGTCTGTATTTGGAGCTCGACGGCCTCGCGGTGGGCTGGGGCAAGCTCGACGAACTCCGCCACGCCCTTGCCGATTTCCGGTCCAGCGGCAAAAAGGTCTACGCGTATATCGAAGGGGGCGAAGGCAAAGACTACCTGCTCGCGACAGCGTGCGATGTGATCGCCATTCCCGAGCCGGGCATGCTCATGCTGACCGGCATGCGGGCCGAGGTTTCGTTCTACAAGGAACTCTTCGACAAGCTCGGCGTGAAGGCCGAGATGCTGCAAATGGGGGCCTACAAGTCCGCCGCCGAGCCCTTCACGCGCACCTCGATGAGCCCGGAATCCCGCAAGCAGCTCGAAAGCGTTCTCGACGACTACTTCGCCAAGAGCTACATCGAGCCGATCGCTCAAGGACGCAAGTTAAAAGCCGCCGACGTGCGCGGTCTCATCGACCGCGGTCCGTTTTCGGCTCAAGTGGCGCTCAAGGCCGGCCTCATTGACAAGGTCGCGTACGAGTCCGATTTCCTTCACGACGCCAAGCACGCATTGAAGGCCGGCCAACTTGAGAAAAACTACGGCCAGGCGAAATCCCAAGAACTTGACCTGTCCAACCCATTCGCGATTCTCAAGCTGCTGGCGCCGCCGAAGGCGAAGGAATCGAAAGCGCCGAAAGTCGCGGTCATCTACGCCACGGGCGCCATCACCACCGGCAAAAGCAGCATGAGCATCCTCGGCGGCGAGTCGATGGGCTCGACAACCATGGTCGAAGCGATTCGCGACGCGGAGAAGGACGAAAGCGTAAAGGCGATCGTCCTGCGCGTGGATAGTCCCGGCGGTTCGGCCCTCGCGAGCGACTTGATCTGGTACGAGCTGAACAAAAGCAAGAAGCCGGTCGTCGCCAGCATGTCCGACATGGCGGGCAGCGGCGGCTACTACATTTGCATGGGCGCCGACAAGATCTTCGCCGAGCCGGGTACGCTGACCGGCTCGATCGGCGTCGTGGGCGGCAAGATCGCGCTCGGCGGCCTCTACGACAAAGTGGGCGTGACGACCGACACGATCACGCGCGGCGCCAACGCCGGGCTGTTCTCCACCACCACGCCGTTCACCGACTCCGAACGCAAGGCGATGAAGGACCTGATGCAAGAAACCTACGCCCAGTTTCTCAACAAAGCGATCTTGGGCCGCACGAAGGCCGGCAAGAAGATGATCGTCGCCGACCTCGAAGTGCTCGCCGGCGGACGCATCTGGACCGGCCGGCAAGCGAAAGCAAACGGCTTGATCGATGAATTGGGCACGCTCGACGACGCCATTGCCGCCGCATGGAAGTTGGCCGGCATGAGCAGCAGTGTGGAGCCGGAGTTGCTGGGCTTGCCGAAAGGAAAATCATTCCTCGACATGTTCATGGATATGAAAGGCGACGCGTTGACGCCGGCGTTTGGGGCCAAAATGCTGCCGCTGCTGCGCGAACTGCCGGAATTGCAACGGGCACTTGGTTCGGCGGAAAGCTTGCTGCGCCTGCGTGGCGAACCGGTCTGGGCAATCCTGCCGTATCGGATTGAGGTGAAGTAACTTTCTGTTTGGCCGCCCGTCTCGGACGGGCGCGATGGAACCATTCGCGCTCACGCGCCCGTCCGAGGCGGGCGGCCAAACATTGCGAGCATGGCGCGCTGCGAACAGGGCTATCTCTGCGAAGTATGTGGCCGCGAGGTCGAAGGTGTCACCGACTCCGATCTCTACCTTCGCTACGTGCTCGGCGAAGTGCCGCCCGAACAGTTGCATTTGCTCCGCGAACGCCATCTCCGCTGCAATCCGAGCGTCGCTCAGTTCATCGTGGATCCCGGATTTGAACCTGTACGTTGCGACGGACCATTCGCGAAAGCACAGTTCGATTCGGCGTTTGTCGCGGAGGAAGAGGCGCGGATCACGCGGGCGTGGCGCCGGCTTCAGGAGATTCCTGGGCTCGGTATTCCGATCATTGAATATCCGCTGACGCCCGTTGAAGAACCTCGCGATTAGAGCGGATCGTACTGCTTCCTGAAATGCGCCACCGCCTCGGCGGGGTTGAGATTGAAGACCGCTTTTCCGAGCGTATGCCAGCGGCCCTGGTCGTAGAAGAAGACGGCCGACGCGCTCCGTAGGTTGCCGACCGCGGGCAACCCTTCCATGTCGCTGCCCGGAACCGCTTCGAATTGGATCGTGACGCCGACCAACGCGGCAAGTTGGCCCGTGGTCCGGTCGCGGGCGAACACGACGGGCTCGTCCCACTCAAGGCTTTTCCAAAGCAAGCCGCGCGGTTTGCCGCTCGCACCAGCGGCGTTGAGGAAGTCCATTTCTAGGTGTTCGCGCTGCGCCGCAAAGAGTTCCCGCGCGCGTTGCGTGTTTGGGCCTTTTCCCGTTCGGTAAAGCCACCGAAACACGATCGCAAAGACGGCGGCCGCACAGATCGCGGTGATGAGCCAGGCGTACCACTCCAATTTGCTCCTCCCCTGGCCGAAATCGCCTCGCGAGCCATTCTTTTGAAAACCTTACGGTCCTGGTATGATAGGCACGTTCTCTCGACTCGCCAAAGGCGGAGGTGGACCGTGGACCTGCCTGATTTTCTTGACGAAAACGAATCGGGCGATATCCGCATCAGAGGACGGCGGATCGGGCTTTATCACGTGGTGGAGGACTTTAGGGGCGGAAAGCCCGTGCCCGAAATTGCCGATGACTTTGAACTCTCGGACGCGCTCGTTCAAGCGGTGATCGACTTCTACCACGCCCACGTAGGCGAGGTGGATGCGTACATGGCGGAGCGCGATGCCGAAACCGAGCGGTTGATGAAGAGCCCGCTCTGCAAAACTCTCGATCTCGCCGAATTGCAACGTCGCTTCGCTGTGCAACAAACCAAGGCCGTATAGCAATCATGCCTTTGCGCTTCGTGCTTGACGAGCATTTGCGAGGTATTCTCTGGGGCGCCTTTCAGCGGCACAACCGCACAAGCCTTTACCCCGTCGACGTGGTCGGCGTGGGCGACCCGACCGATTTGCCGCTGGGAACCACCGACCCCGATCTGCTCCGATGGGTAGAGAAAGAAAACCGAGTGCTCATTAGCCGGGACAAGGGCACATTGTCGGGTTTTCTCCAAACTCATCTATCCGGCGGTCAGCATTGCCCTGGGATTCTCATTCTTCGGCCGAATGCCCGTGTCGCGGATATCGTATTTACGGCGGCCCTCATGGCGGATTCGTCGTCGCCGAGCGAACTTCGCGACTGCCTAACTTACATTCCACCCTAGCCAAGATCGCTCCGAGTCCGGCTGATGTCGTTAAACTCCATCCTCGCCCCCGGCGGCCTCATCGCCCAGCGGCTCAATACCTACGAGCCGCGGCCGCAGCAGCTCCGTATGGCGGAGGCTGTCGCCGACGCCATCGCCGAACGGCGGCATCTCATGGTCGAAGCCGGCACCGGCGTCGGCAAGACCTTCGCGTACCTCGTTCCGGCCATCCTCGCGGCCACGGCGAACAAAGACTGCAAGATTGTCGTCTCGACGCACACGATCAGCTTGCAGGAACAGCCCATTCAAAAGGATATTCCGTTTCTGCGCAGCGTAATGCCGCAGGAATTCTCCGCGGTGTTGGTGAAGGGGCGGTCCAATTATCTCAGTCTCCGCCGGCTCGCGGGCGCCCAGCAAAAGATGGGAACGCTGCTGGCGGACGACAGCGGCGCAGATCAACTGCTGCAAATCGCCCGTTGGTCGCGCAAGACCGCCGATGGCAGCAAGAGTGACTTGCCATTTCAGCCGCATCCCGCCGTCTGGGACCTGGTCGAAAGCGACAGCGGCAATTGTTTGTGGCGGAAATGTCCGCAGTACGAGAAGTGCTTCTATTTTAAGGCGCGGAAACGGATCTATGGAGCGAACCTACTGGTCGTGAATCATGCGTTGTTCTTCAGCGACCTCGCCGTGCGCCGAGGGGGCGGCCAAATGCTGCCCGACTACAACGTGGTGATCTTGGACGAGGCGCACACGCTGGAGGATGTCGCGTCGGAGTACCTCGGCATCCAGCTCCCACGCGGAGCGTTCGAGTACCTGCTCAACAAGCTATACAATCCGCGGCAAAACACGGGTCTATTCGTCGCGCACCGAGCGGATGATGCGATCTTTCAGGCGCAAGAAACGCGCTTCGCGGTAGACCGCTTCTTTGTCGCAATCCAGCAATGGCACGCCGCTCAGCCGCGCAACAGTCGGGGAAGGGCGCCGGCGAATCCGTCTGACGCCGTGCGCGTGCGGCAGCCGCACATCGTTGCGGATTCGCTTTCCGAAGAACTGACGAAGTTAGTCAGCGCTCTGGATCAGGTGACAAAGAAGCTAACCGCCGATGAGGAAAAGATCGAGCTGGAATCGGCCACGAACCGCTGTCTGAGCCTGGCGAGTGAACTCAAGGAGTGGCTCGGCCTGGAACGGCCCGATCAGGTTTACTGGGTGGAAGTCTCCGGCATTCGCACACGGCGCGTCGAGCTGGCAAGCGCTCCGATTGACGTCGGACCGGCGCTCCGGCAACACCTGTACGCGAAAGTGCCGACGGTGATTATGACAAGCGCCACGCTCAGCACAGGCGGCCGCAATGGCTTCCGCCATTTTCGAGAACGGCTCGGTTTCGATGACAACGAGGGTCTACAGCTTGGCAGCCCGTTCAATTATCGCGAACAAGCGGAGCTGCACCTGTTTCGGAAGATGCCGGAACCGAACAGCGATGCCTACGAGGACGCGGCGCTCGCGAAGATCAAGGAGTACGTTGCACGCACGCTAGGGCGAGCGTTCGCGCTCTTCACGAGCTATCAGATGATGCAGCGGACGGCGGCTCGGATTGGTTCGTGGCTTACGCAGGAAGGCTTGCAGCTTCTTGCACAGAGCGACGGCATGCCACGAACCCAGATGCTCGAACGGTTCCGCGCTGCCGGCAACGCGGTTCTCTTCGGCGTGGATAGTTTCTGGCAAGGCGTCGACGTGCCGGGCGACGCGCTGTCCAACGTGATCATTACCAAGTTGCCGTTTGCAGTGCCGGATCGGCCGCTCGTCGAGGCACGACAGGAGGCGATCCAAGCGGCGGGCGGCGAGCCGTTCTTCGATTACCAGGTGCCGCAAGCGGTCATCAAATTGAAACAGGGCTTCGGCCGGCTGATTCGCGCGAAGACGGACTCGGGACTGGTCGTGATCCTCGATCCGCGCGTGCTCACGAAGGCCTATGGCCGCGTTTTTCTTGACGCCCTGCCCGACTGTCGCCGCTTCATCGACGGCGTGCCGGTGTAGAAAGCGCGTCATGCACGGAGCACCCAGCGGAACATGTCGGCGAAGTTCGCGCCTTTGCCCTGCATCAAAATACCGACGCGGAAAATACGACCGGCGGCCCAAACGCACATGATCGTTGTCGCCAATACCAGCGCCACGCCGACGATCGGCTGCCACAGCGGAATCCCCGGCGGCACCGCCATGCGCACCGTCATCAGCATCGGCGTCGCCGGCGGGAAAAACGACAGCCAGGTGGCGAGCGGGCCTTCCGGCTCGGTAATGACGTTAACAAGCGCGAAGAGCGGCAGGCAGGCCAGCAGCATCACCGGCATCAGCATCGTCTGCGTTTCCTTGATATCCGCCGCCGCCGCTCCGATGGCGATGAACATCGAGCCGAACATCAAGACGGCGAGGACCTGGTAGGCGAGGAACCAGATGAGCACCTCCAGCGACACGTACTCCGCGTAGCCGAAGTGATACGCCGCCCAGACGGCGCCGCTGAGATAGACGCCGACAAGTGTGAAGGAGATGCCGACGCTGCCGATCAGCTTGCCCATCATCAGGCCGAATGGCTGGATCGAGCCGAGCAGCACCTCGGCGATCCGCTGCATTTTTTCCTCGACGACGCCCTGCATGAGCGGCGTGGCGCCAACCATGATCACCATGAACATGAGGATGACGAGGCCGAACGGGGCGAAAAACGACGCCAGGAAGTTGACGTCGCGGCCGTCGTCGATGGCGCCGGTCTGACGATTGCGCGACGTCAGCCCCTTGGCGAGGAGGGGCACCGGCTCTTGTACCATTTTGAGCTGTTCCGAGGTCATGCCGGCCTGGGCGGCACGGCGCGTTTCGATGGCGTCGTTGAGCACCTTTTCGGCCCAGCGCGGGAAGTTCTGATTGAGCGGACTGTTGGTTTGATACCTGACCGCGCGTCGTTCCGGTGAGCCGGCCGCGCTGTTCGGCGGAACCAACACATCGGGCCCAATTTCCAGGATGCCAAACAGGTCTTTTTGACGAACCCGGTCACATAACTCCAGACGCAATTGATTCAAAGACTCTGGGCCGTCGACGGGTACGGACACCTTTTCAAGAAGGTAGCCCGCCTGTTTCTTCTTATCGGTGTTCGCTTTCTCGTTGCGTTCGTCGGCAGCGGCTTTCAGAGGCGCGAACAGCCCGGCGTCGGGTGTGCGATCGATGACGGCGATGCGCTTGTCCTTCGTGTCGGTGGTGTCCTTGAAAAGCATCTGAAAGATCAGGCTGCCGCCCATCATGATCGGCATGAGGAGCAGGCTGACGAGAAACGACTTCGTCCGCACGACGGCCTTGTATTCCCGCAGCGCGACGGTGAGCATTTTGCGCATGACAACAATAACCCCTGTTTAGCGGCGGTTCGGAGAACCGCCGCTAAGCGGTTTCTTGTTCGGGTTCCGGGCGGGCGATGCGCACGAAGATGTCGTGCAGCGATGGCCGTGTCAGTTCGAAGTGCCGCACAACGCCGCGGGACATCAACTGTTGCAGCACTGCCTGGCTTTCTGCTCCGTGTTCGAGCCGTAATTCCTGATAACGGCCGAAATCCGCGACGCGGCTCACGCCGGGGATGTTCTCCAGCCCGTTGCGCTCGTTATCGAGCCGGACACGGAGCGTGTCGCTGCCGTAGGTGTCCTGAATCTGCTCCAGCGTGCCGTCGAGGACCTTATTGCCCTTGTAGATCATGAAGAGGAAGTCGCACATCTTTTCGGCGACGAGCATGTCGTGTGTCGAGAAGATGACGGTCGTGCTGTCGCGTTTCAAAGCGAGCACCGCCTCGCGCAGCACGTCCATGTTGACCGGATCGAGCCCGCTGAACGGCTCATCAAGCAGCACCACCTCCGGCTTGGAGACGACAGCGGCGATGAATTGCACCTTCTGCGACATGCCTTTGCTGAGCGTCGCGACCTTCTTATCGGCCCAGGCGGTCAGGCCCAGGCGTTCGAGCCAGCTGTCGATCACCGGTTTGCTGTCGGCAAAGCCTTTCAACTCGGCGTAGAAGCGGAGGACATCGCGGACTTTCATTTGCTTGTAAAGCCCGCGTTCTTCCGGCAGATAGCCGACGCGGTCGTTGGCGGCTTGGAGCGTCTCCACGCCGAGAACGCGGATCGTGCCGCGGTCGGGATGGAGGATGCGCATAATCATTCGCAACGTCGTCGTCTTGCCGGAGCCGTTAGGGCCGATGAAGCCGTAAATGCTCCCCTTCGGCACCGCGAGGCTCAAGTCATTGACGGCGACGACGGAACCGAACGATTTGGTGACGTGCTCGATTTCGACGGCGTTCATGCGGGCATCGATCCGAACAGTTTAGCGGCGGTTCGTGGAACCGCCGGGATTCAGAACACCCCGACACTCCATAGAGTCGATGGGACGGCGGGAACAGGGCGCGCGTGCGGCGCCTGGATGCGCTGCGGTTGCGATCGCGGCGGCGGCGGAGCGGGCGTGGGCGCCACGATCTCGACCGGCAATGTTCGGAACAGCGGCGGATCGGTGCTCTCGAAGCACACGCGGAAGCCCGTGCGGCACGACCAGTAGCCCGCGGAGGAAGAGACTGTGAGTTCGTAGTCCACGCCCGGAACCGCTTCCGAGAGGCGATGCCGTGTCGGCTCGGTTCGTCCTGATTCATCTACCGGGATGAACTCGAAAAAAAGCCCGGCATCAGGCAACAGGCGTAGTTGCTGGTAGCGCGGATCCTCCACGGCGAGCAAGCCCCCGGGATGATACAGGAGATTGAGCGTAATGACCGGAGAGCCGATGCGCAGGTCGTCATCGTCGCCCGGTCGCCGTAAACGACAGAGAACCGCGAGCGGCGGCAACACGTAGCGGTCATCGAGGGTTCGCACAACGTTCGCGAACGCCCGCAGGCCCTGGGAAGTACCGATCAGGCAGGTCGGAGAGGCGCGCACCCACCGCGCGACGGTTCCCGGCAGGAGGTCCGGAAGATTGCGGTAGGCGATTCGCTCCAGCAGCGAGGTCCGCGGCGGCAAGTCGGCAGCGGCGCCGGCGACCAGGAGAGGGCCATCGAATACGCGGAGCGAGGGCCGACGCACCGCCAGCAACGCGAGGGCGGAGTGCAGCGACTTGCGGTTGCTCGCCAGCATGTCGCGCGGTTTCGCGATGCCGTTCCCCTGGGCGATTTCCGCAGCCGTACACACGGGAACCAAGCGGCGGTAATCATCCCAGGTGCGAATACGCGCGAAGTCGTGCGCCTGGCCGAACGGCGTGGCCGCCGCACGATGTACGATGCCTCGTAGTGTTCGATCCTGGCAGCGAGCACTGTCGAGATGGTCGAGTTCGGCAACCCGGCGGCGGGCGCGCACTACAAGCAGGCTTCCGGCACAGCGACGCGCGAGCGACGAAGCAAGAAGCGTGTCCATCCAGAACGAATGTGGCACCGCGGTGCGAGTCACAAGTGGAAAGTAACACGGAAGGCAAGACGACGCAACGGCTTGCTGCGTGAAAAAGGAACCCCGCGAACGTGGATGATTCCACACCCGCGGGGTTCCCGTCGTTCTGGCTCGAGAGCAGTATTAAACGAGGGCGCTAACCGGCTTGCCGTCGGCGATTGACATGGGCCGGCCGAGATTGTCGCGAACCTTGGTTCCTTCCGGATCGAGGCCGAGGCCTTTGAAGACTGTGGCGAACAGGTCGCCGACGGTGCAGGGGTCCTTGGCGATGTCCATGCCGTCGCCGCTGGTGGCCCCATAAACCTGGCCGCCCTTGATCGCGCCGCCACCCACGACGACCGACCAGCAGCGGGCCCAGTGATCGCGGCCGGCGTTTTGGTTAATGCGTGGCGTGCGGCCGAACTCGCCCATCCACAGCACCACGGTGTCCTTCCACTTGCCGCGGTCCACTAGGTCCTTGACCAAGGCGCCCATGCCCTTGTCGAGGCGGCCGCCGTTGCCCATGTTGTTGCCCTGGCCCTTGATGCTGTTGAAGATATTGGCGTGCATGTCCCAGCCGCCGAGATCGACTTCAACGCAGCTCACGCCCTTCTCGATCAGCTTGCGGGCGAGCAGGCAGCCCATGCCGAATTGGTTTGGCATCCCGCCGTAGTCGGCGATGGTCTTCGGGTTTTCCGTGCGGACTTCGAAGACGGCCTTGAGCGGCGACACGGTCAGGTCGAACGCCTTCTTGTAGATGGTCGAGTGGGCCGATGCGGCATCGCCGAGAGCTTCGCGTTCTTCCTTGTTGTTTTTGCTCGCCAGATGCGGGAACTGGTTGTCCGCGAAGTTATCTTCGACCGCATAGAAGAGCCGCTGGCGACGGCGTTGCCGTTCTTCCGCGTCATGGCCGCTGCCGACTGATTCCGGGGCCTTGATATTGGCCGGCGGCTGCGTGGCGCTTTGCACCGTGAACGGAGCATACATCATGCCGAGGAAGCCGGGGCCGATGCGTTGCGCCGTGCCGCCGACGCCGATGAAGCCGGGCAACGGCAATTCTTTTGGCGTGAGCAACGATGACACAATTGAGCCCATCGCGGGGTGGGTCACGACCGGGCTCGGCTGCCGGCCGGTGTTCATAAGGGTGGTGCCGCGTTCGTGGCTGCCTTCATTTGTGACGAGCGAGCGAATGACCGACAAATGTTGCATTTGGCCGGCGACGGTGGGCAGCACCTCGCTGATCTCGACGCCACTGGCAGCGGTCTTGATCGGCCGGAATTGGCCGCCGTTCGTCGTTCCGGGCTTAAGGTCCCAAAGGTCCACGTGGCTCGGGCCGCCGCCCATCCACAGGATGACGAGGTGCTTGCCGTTCTTCTTCAGATCGGCCTCCGCGGCCCGCAGTCCTTGGACGAACTGAAAGCCGGGCAACGCCAGGGCCGACAAACCGGCCGCGTGTTTCAGGAAATGCCGCCGATTGATGCCCGCATACGCCGCCATGGACATGGCAAAGTACCCCCAATTGGTCGTAAGCGCTGTCGCCCGAACCGCTTGGCTCTAGGTGTGGTGGGACAAAGTAAGTGTGGCTGCACCCCGCGGCGTTGTCAAGACTTTGCTGACCGTTTCCGCACGCCGTGGGCTGCCTTTGCTACATTCGTCGCACTATCATGTCGGGAAGTTCCGCGAACTTGACAGTCGTCCGTTGTCCGTTGTCCGTTGGTAACGGCCCGTGGCTGTCGGCAGCGTAACACGAACACGGGCCCGCTGACCCTATGAGTGAAAGAATGAACACGATGGATTGGTCCGCTGCGCGCGCGGAAATGATGCTCGATTCGACGGTGGCGAACCTCAATACCGGATCATTCGGACCATTGCCGCGCGTCGTGTTCGAGCGTGTCACCGAGCTGCGAAAAAGACTCGCGGAAGAGCCGATGGACTTTCTCATTCGGCAGCTTCCGTCGTTGTTGTGGGAAGCGCGGGAACGACTTGCTCAGTTCCTACACGGCGATCCGAAGCGGCTCGTTTTTACGGTAAACGTCAGCGCGTCCGTCAACTTGATCGCCTCGGCGCTCCGGCTCGCGGCGCCAGGTGAAATCCTGCTGACCGATCACGAATATGGGGCAATGCACTGGTGCTGGGAGCGCGCGGCCCAACGGCAGGGACTCACCTTGCGGACTTTTCCACTGCCGACGATGGGGCGGGATCCCGGCGAAATCGTGGACGCCGTTCACAAGGCCATCACGCCGCGAACGCGTCTCCTCTTTTTCAGTCACGTCCTGTCGCCAACCGGGTTGGTTCTCCCAGCAAGAGAAATCTGCGCGGAGGCGCGAAAACGCGGCGTCATTTCAGTCGTCGATGGGGCCCATGCACCGGCGATGATTCCCGTAAATTTCACCGAAATCGGCGCCGATTTCTACGGAGCGAACTGCCACAAGTGGCTGCTCGCCCCGACCGGCTCCGGCTTCCTCTACCTTGGCCTCGGCAGCGAGGATCGGCTGCAACCTTTGCAAGTGAGCTGGGGCTACCATCACGAGCGCAATCGGCTCGATGAACGCGACGAATTCGGTTCGACGCCACGGATTCGAGCGTTGGAGTTCGAAGGAACGCGTGACCTTTGCCCGTGGCTGGCAGTGCCGGCGGCGATTGATTTTCAAACGGGCATCGGCTGGGAGCGCATCAGCGGCCGCATCGCGGAATTGGTTTGGTACGTTCGCCAGCGCTTTGACGGACTCGCTGGCTTAAAACTCGCGACGCCGACGCATCCGGAAATGCATGGTGCGATGACAGCGTTTCGTTTGCCCGCGCACGACCCTGCGGCGATGCGGAAAGCGTTGTGGGAGAAACACCGCATTGAGGCGCCGATTGTGGATCGGGCCGAGGGGAACCTCATCCGCGCTTCGACGCACTTCTATAACACGCATGAGGAAATTGACCGGTTGGCCGCTGCTCTTCCGGCGCTCGTGGACGCGCGATAGATTAACGCAGCCCAATTCAGGCAAGGAAACTGCATGGCACCGGACGCCACGCTCGACTACCTCGGTCCGCCGCGTTCGTGCGATGCGGTGTTGGGGGCACTCACCACGCCGGTCCGCGGCTGGTTCCGCGAGCAATTCGGCACGCCGACGCCCGCGCAGCGGCTCGCCTGGCCGATTCTCGGCGTGGGCAAACATCTGCTCCTTTCCGCACCAACGGGCACAGGGAAGACTCTCGCCGCATTTGTGCCCATTCTCGACGTACTTTTGCGACAACCGTGCGCCGGCGGCACGCGCTGCCTCTACGTCGCTCCGCTGAAAGCTCTCGTTAACGACGCTCGCAAGAATCTCCGACGCGCGATCCGCGGGATGGCAGTGTGGTCGGTTCGCTCCGCGAACCGCGCCGCCTCGCGGAGCGAGGCGATCACTCTCCGTATCGGCGTCCGCACCGGCGATACGGCGGCGCGCGTCCGCCGAGCGCTCAGCCTGGCCCCGCCCGATATTCTATTGACCACGCCGGAAAGCCTCGCCGTTCTTCTGAGCCAACAGGCATTCTGCGATTCGCTGCACGCCGTGCATTGGATTGTCATTGATGAAATCCACGCCCTCGCGGGGAACAAACGCGGCGCAGACCTGTCGCTAGGCCTCGAGCGCATCGTTGCCGCGGCCGCGGACGAGCCGCAGCGCATCGGCCTATCCGCGACGTGCGCACCGCTCGGCGAAACGGCCCGCTTTCTCGCCGGCACGGATCGACCTTGCACCGTCGCCGCGATCAACGACGCAACGCCGCTCGATCTTCGTATCGAACCGGTGCCCGACGACGGCGGCTTCTTTCAGCGTCTCGTGGAGCAAGTCGCGCCAGAGCTGGAGGCGAATCGCAGCACGCTCATTTTTACAAACACACGCGGCCTCGCAGAGCGGCTCGCGTGGACATTGCGGCGTCACTTCCCGCAATGGGACGACGCCATCGCCTGCCACCATTCGTCGCTCGCCTTCGGCCGACGCCGGCGTGTCGAACGGCTGTTCAAGCAAGGGCACTTGCGCGCTGTCATCAGCAGCACGAGCTTGGAGCTGGGCATCGACATCGGCAGCGTGGACGGCGTCGTCCTCGTTCACCCGCCGGGCGGGGTTGTGCGTTTGCTTCAGCGAGTGGGCCGCAGCGGCCACGGACCCGGACGGCGCCGTCGAGGCCTGGTGCTAACCGCATCACCCGCCGAGTTGCTGGAAGCGGCTGTCACCGGCGCCGGCAGTCGCGACGGACAAGCGGAGCCGTTGCAGATTCCGGAACACCCGCTTGACGTGCTCTGCCAGCACCTTGCCGGCATGGCGTGTCAACGCTCGTGGTTGAAGGACGAAGCGTTGGCAGTGGTGCGCCGCGCCTACCCCTACGGCCGCTTGCCGCTTAGCGAATTCAACGCCTGTCTCGACTATCTCTCCGGTCGCCGCTCGAATAGCGAATCATGGCTGCCCGCTCGCTTGCGCTGGGACGGCGACGAGTTTCGGATTGTCGATTCGCGCACCGGGAAGCTGCTGCGGCGGAACCTCGGCACGATCGTCGCCGACGAGCCACGGCTCGTGCGCATTCGCGATGGATTCCCCGTCGGCGAATTGGACGATGCCTACGCCGACCGATTGCAGCCCGGCGACCGCTTCCTGCTCGACGGCCGCTGCCTGGAATTACGGCAGAACGACGGCCCGGATCTGTTCGTGGACGAAGTCCCGGGCCGGCCCGCGGTGCCGCGCTGGGGCAAGGATGGTCCGCCGCTGGCCCCGGCTCTCGCTGAGCGTCTGTACCTGTTCCGCATCCGTGCCGCGGAAGCGCTCCGCGAGGGCCCGAGCCGGCTCGCGGATCTCCTCCGCCACGAGTACGGTCTGACGGGCAATGCGCTCGACCAACTAGCGGATTACGTCGAGCGTCAGGAGAGCGTCAGCGAGATACCCGATGCGCGGGCCCTGCTCATCGAGGCGGTGCAATCTGCCCACGGCGTGGACTACTACGTCCACACGCCGCTCAATCGCGCCGGCAACGACGCGCTGGCCCGCGTTGCGATGCGCCGACTCAGACATGACCGCGGCGTCGGCGGGACCTCGGTCGTCGCCGATCTCGGTTTCGCTTTGCTGTTCCGACGCGCCGTGACGCTCGGCGCCGACGACTGGCGAAACCTCTTCGCCTCCGATGATTTCGAGAACGATCTGAACGCCGCCGTGGACGACAGCATCACGCTGCGGGAACGCTTTCGCCGGGTTGCCCAAACAGGTCTCATGGTGCTGCGCAACCCACTGGGCGGGCGGCGGCGCGTCGGCGGGCCGGACTGGGCGGAACGTCGCCTGTTCGACCAGGTGCGGGCCGCCGAGCCGGATTTTGTGTTGCTAAGGCAAGCGCTGCGTGAGGTGCGCGAAGTTTGTTGCGCCGGAAATTCGGCGGAGCGCTTTCTCCAGGACATTCCTTGCCGTGACGTGAAGGTGCGCGTGCTGGCAACCGTGTCGCCGTTCGTGGACAGCTGGACGCAGTTGGCAGCGGGTCCGGCGGAGCATGCGTTAAACGCGATGGAAGCGCTGCGGCGCTTGCAACCAGCGCTCGGCGTCGCGGGTTGAGGGAATGGTCAAGACGTTTCTCGCAAAGACGCGAAGGACGCAAAGACACATGCCAAGAGATCTTCTTTAAGTGCTTCGTTCGCGTCCTTTGCGCCTCTGCGAGAAACGCTTACCTCTTCGGTTCCTGCGTGAAGATCATCAATCCCATCCCTTCCGGCCGCGGCAGCACATCCGCCGGCGTGGACCAGCCCTGTACGCCACGGCCCGGCAGAATGCGCGTCACGTTGCAAGCCCACGCGTGCCCAATCGTCGGCGCATCGCTTGTCAACTCGACCAGCGGAATCGCCGCCTCCGCGGTCCAGCCTTCTTCGTTACTGTCCACCGCGACGAACCAACGCGGGTCCCAGGTCGCGTCGCCCCAGCAGTCCTCGAATAAACAGCCGCGCTGGTCGATCGCCAGCCGAAAGTAAGTGCCGTAATCGCGGTCGATGTCGAGCAGCAAGCAGACGCGGTCGAATTTCCGCAAATCGGCGTCGTGCTGCCGTTCCTTCACCGGCGCCACATAGTTCCTCTTCGGATGTTTGCAGCGCACGGCGACATAGAGGAACTCGCGGTCGTAGGCGAGAAACGCTTCGGTCGGGTAATCCTTCGCGGTCTCGCCGACCGCATTCTTGAGCGTCATCGGCTTGAGGCCGTTCCAGCAAGGGTCGTCGAGCTTGCCGTCGAGGAACGGCCGCTCCGACGTTTGCCGGCAGCTCGCAATTGCCTTGGGCGGAGCGCCATTGCGGTTGCGCAACCACAGCTCGGCAAGGGCCGCGTCGCGCCACGGACCGTCCTTCGTTTTCTGAATAAACTCCTCGTACCATTTCTGCGGCGTGTCGAAGTCGCCGAGATTGCGGCGAGCGGCTTGCAAACAGAATTGAATCGTCGGATCGGTGGCGAATAGCGGTCCGTACGCCGCAAGCCGTTGCTCGAGAGCAAGGCAGCCTTGGTACCAGAACCGCGTCTCGGCGCTATTCGCCAGGATTGTTTGCACGGCGCGCTGGTGCAGCTCCGTGCCGCTCTCCTTCACCTCGATCCGTACCGGCTTGTGTTCGGGCTTCGACTTGCCCGGCGAGCGAGAGCCGTCAGCTGCCCGAGTCTTGGCTTGATCCCCCGTCTGCACCGGCGGTCGAGCGTTTTCCGGTTGTCCCGCCGGTTCTGCTTCCTCGGACTGCGTGAACTCCGTTCTCGTCGTGGTGACGAACTGCCCCAGCTCGTGCCGGCGCCGCGCCTCGCTGCTGCTGTTGTAACGGATCAGCCAACGATAAGCGTCGGCCGAAAGCGGATGAGCCGGATAGCGTTCAACCATCAACAAGTAGCTCTCGCGAGCCAGCTCCCATTGCCCCATGCGCGCGTACTGGCTGGCGATGGCGAACGCGGCCGAAGCCGCCTGCTCGTCGGGCATGCGGTCGAGAGCGGGTTTGATTTGGGCGAGGAGCTTGTTGGGGTCGCTGAGGCCGGATGTCGGATTCTCTGTGAGCATGAGTAGGTTGCGCCGCGACTGGATCGCCTTCAGCACATCTTGAGTTGATTCACCAAGTGGCCCGAGGTAACGCCGCGCAACGCCACCAGGTGCGAGAACGACGTGTTCCATGAGGCCGCGGCCGGAAGTGGCCAGTCCCTTGCCGGCGTCCTGAAGTTTCGTCGGGGATGCGTCCGAACCGTTGCCGATCATGTACCAACGCTTGGCAGGCGGTTGTGTCGGCGTCCCCGCGAGCAAGCTAGCGGCAGGAGTTGCAAACTCCCGGAAGGTTGCGCCGAGTCGCGCGCTTGCTTCGTTGGCGTCAACAAGCTGATAGGCCTTGATCGAGCTGTTCAAGGAGAAAAAGAGCTGATTCGGCCCGCACGGGGGAATATACAACTGCCTGAGATGTTCGGAAAACGCCGCAGGATCGCTTGCTCGGTGAATGCCGGCATTTACCGCTTCCGCGAGCAACGATTCAATACCCTCGGCATCCGACGTTGAGAAGTCCGTGACGATTACATCCGGTTTCCAGATCCGCAGAGCAAGAACAATCTGCCGCAATAACTCTTCGGTTGCATGATCCCCGTGGAGGCGGTTCCACTCCCGTAGGATCGACTCTTTTCCTCCCTGCGTCGCATGGCCGGGTAGTGGAAACTGCCAAAGGGTTTCGCCCGATGCGCCGCCTGCCGAGCGAACGGCGGCGGCGAACCGCTGGGGTTCGCCAGCGCGCCTGAAGTCGGCAGTCGCGGAGTCCGGGGAGGTGACTCGCAGCGCGGCGAGCAGGTAACCTTCGTCCAGACCAAGCTTCGCGAGCGTCTCCACCGGCACGTTTGCTGACTGCGCATGAATAAAGAGCGCAGCCGCCCGCTGCCCGCCGCGATGTTGAATCGACCAAGACTTGCCGCCGTCCGTCGTACCAAGGATGGTGCCCAACTCGCCGACCGCCCACCCTTTTTTTGCGTCGGCAAAGTGGAGCGCGTTCAACGGCAACGGCTGACAGATCGGCAACATCGGCATTATTTCCCACGTGGCGCCTGCATCTGCGCTGTGCAACATGACCGAACCCGGCCGACCGACTACCCAAATATCCTTCGAGGTCTTGCCGCACTGCACGGCGTGGAAATCGAGCGCCGCGCGGACTTCCGTCGCCAGCTTGAGATCAACCAATCCCCACGTCGCCTCCGTGGCTTGCGCGTCGCGCAGCAGGACGATGCCGCCCTGGCCGACGGCGACGCCGCAGCCGTTCGCCATCGCCAGTCCGCAGAGATTGCGGCCGCCGAGGCTGTCTTCATCGACGAAACTCACTTGCCCGCGGCGGACCATGCCAAGCCGGTTCCAAGCCCCTACGAGCGCAAGCGTGTCCTTATCTTGAAAATCAGCCGCCAGCCATGCGGGGCAGCGCGGCCCCGGAACGGGGAGCCAGGTGCGGCCCGCATCGGTCGTTTGGAAGACGCCGGTCGGGAATTGTTCGGTGCCGTCGCCGACGGCATAACCGGATTTGACATCGGAGAAGCGAACGCAGTTCAACCCCGGCATGGCGTTGACGCTGTGCCGCAGCCACTTGAGCCCGCCGTCGCGCGTGAAGAGTAGGACGCCGGCGCTCCCCTGGCCGTTGGGCAGCTCTTCGCGGCCCGCGATCCAGCCGGTGTACGGATTGAGAAAGCAAATCGACCGCAGCGACGCGATCACGCCGGTGGGCTGGCGTTCCCAGTTTTTGCCGCCGTCAATGGTGTGCCAGACGACCCCTTCGTCGCCCGCGGCCCACCCCTCGTTGGCGTCCACGAATTGCACGGCGCGAAGGGCCGCGTCATCGAAGTGCCGCAAATCCGCCGCCGACACCGGCAACGCCAGCGCCGCGCTCATTATGAGCGCCTGGGTCATGGGTCGCATGAGAGGTCCCTCTCTCTTGGCAAATAGGTCCTATAGGTCCCATAAGACCTATCAGTCAAATAACCAGTACCGCACGATACAAAACGCCGCTTGAATGGCGTCTTTCATGCCGATCTTCTTCCCCTCTTCGTAGGTGCGGCCCGAGTAGCTGATGGGGACTTCGTAGATGCGCCACGACGGCCGGCGCTTGGCGATCTTCGCGGTGATTTCCGGCTCGAAGCCGAAGCGGTTGGAGCGGAGCCTGACGTTTTGCAGCACCTCGCGGCGGAAGACCTTGTAGCACGTCTCCATGTCGGTGAGGTTCAGGTTGCTGAACATGTTCGACAGCGTCGTCAGGAACCTGTTGGCGACCGAGTGCCAAAAGTAGAGCACGCGATGACTGTCGCCGATGAAACGCGAGCCGTAAACCACGTCCGCCCGGCCGTCCAGGATTGGCTGGATGAGGCGCGGATATTCCGCCGGGTCATACTCGAGGTCGGCATCCTGCACGACGACAACGTCGCCAGTCGCGTGCCTGAAGCCCTCGCGCAGTGCGGCGCCTTTCCCCTGATTGACCGCCTGATGGAAGACGCGGACCGCGTCGCTTTCCAGTTCCTTCAAAATGGCCCGCGTTCCGTCGGTGCTGCAATCATCAACGAGGATGATCTCCTTCGGGATCGGCGTCGCTTGAACGCGGCGGACCAATTCGCGGACCCAGCGTTCCTCGTTGTAGACCGGAATGACAACCGAAAGCCTGAAGCCCGCGGGGATCGGGTAGATGCCAATCTGACGGCAGCCGTGCTCGCCGAGAAGCTTGTGCAGAACCTGGTAACGCTCGGCCGGGGAGCCGGCAACGCGTTCGAGCAGCGCGTCAAGGTGCTGGCCGTCGGTTTCGGGATCGGTGGATAGCATGAATCTGTTCCGGGGCGCGCACGCCAAGCGCGGACGGAGCTTTGGTCCGCGCCGCCGGAATTATTGGATAGGGAAGGGTTTCCGGTCAAGGTGAATCGCGGAGTCGTTCAGCGGCGGTTCGGAGAACCGCCGGGTAACCGTGGCTCTCCGAACCGCTGCTAAACGTATTGACATTGTGTTTCCCCCCGCATACGGTGCGGCAGTTCGGCCGCAACCTGCGGCGTACCGGGAAATAAGGGGCGGGCTCCACGGACCGGGGCCTTTGGGCGGAAGGGAGTCGGCCATGCTCGGAACAGGGGTTCCCCTGTGCGATCTCCAGACGCAGTACCGCGACATCCAAACTCAAATTGAAACGGCGATCGGTCGAGTCCTCTCTTCCGGTCAGGTCATTCTCGGTCCGGAAGTCGCCCATCTGGAAGAAGAAATCGCTCAATACTGCGGCGTCGCCTACGGTGTCGGGTGCGCGTCCGGCACCGACGCGATTTCGCTCGCACTGCAAGCTCTCGACGTCGGACCGGGCGACGAGGTGATTCTGCCCCCGTTCACGTTTTTCGCCAGTGCCGGCTGCGTCGTCCGCTGCGGGGCCAGGCCGATCTTCTGCGACATCGACGCCGACACGTACAACATCGACCCGGCGCAGGTCGAGAACAAGATCACCGACCGGACGCGGGCGATCATGGTGGTGCATCTCTTCGGCCAATGCGCCGACATGGAGCCGCTGTGGCGCATCGCCGAGCGTCATGGCATGCCCATTATCGAGGATGCCGCTCAAGCGCTCGGCGCCGAATACCAGGGAAAGCGCGCCGGCAGCCTCGGCGCGATGGGCTGTTTCAGCTTCTACCCGAGCAAAAATCTTGGCGCCTACGGCGACGCCGGCATGACCGTGACGAACGATCCCGATTGGGCCGCGAAGTTAAGCTGTCTCCGCGTTCACGGCATGGAGCCGAAGTACTACCACAAGTACCTGGGCTGGAACGCTCGCCTCGACGCGCTTCAGGCGGCCATCTTGCGGGTGAAGTTCCAACACCTGGAAGAATGGACGCGCGGCCGGCAAGAAGCGGCGCAACGCTACGATGCGCTGATCGAAGAGACCCATCTTACACATTTCCTGGAACGGCCGACCATTCGGCCGCATCGCCGGCACGTCTTCAATCAATACGTCGTCCGTGTTGTCGGCGGCCAGCGCGACGCCCTGATGGCTCATCTCAAGTCGGAACGCATCGGCTGCGAGATTTACTACCCGGTGCCGTTGCACGAGCAGGAATGCCTCGCCTACCTCGGTTACGGCGAAGGCGACTTCCCGATGAGCGAAGATGCTTGCCGCAGCGTGCTGGCGTTGCCGATGTATCCAGAGCTGACCATGGAACAGCAGTGCCGAGTTATCGGGAGCTGCGCGGCGTTTCTCAGGAAGCGAGCACGACTGGCGGCGTAGACATCGGAAGAATCCCGTTTCCTTGCGTTTTGCAAACCGCCCCTATAAGGTAAGGCGATACCGTCTCCCGCCTCCCTTCGGTGCCGCGTATGCGAAGCGCTTCTACCCTTTTGTTCCTCGCCTGGACCCTCTCCGCGGCCGCTCAAGGACCGAGCCTCAAGGATGCCCGCCAACGCTGGCTGCGTGGCAACTACGAAGAGGCGATCACCGCCTACGAATCTCTCGCGAAGGATGCGAAGACGAAAGTCAGCGCGACCCTCGGCATGAGCCGCGCCTGCCGAAGTCTCGGCCATTACGACAAAGCCCTCGCCGTTATTGACGAAATCCTCAAAGATAACGCCGACAATGCCGACCTGCTCGCCCGGCGGGCCGAATTGCTCTACTTCCGCGGCCACTGGGACGAGGCGGAGAAGGCATCTGAGAAGGCCCTCGCAACGAACAAGGAGCATTTCACTGCCCGCTGGGTGCGTGCCCAAATCTACCGCGACCGCGGCGACCTGAAGAAGGCCGACTCCGAGTTTCGCTGGTTCGTCCGCACCTACACGGACCGCAGCAACGCCGACAAGGACATCAAAGACCCCGATGAGCTGCTCCTTGTCGGTCTCGCGGGTTGCGAGAACGCGCGCTGGAACAAGCTCGCCGATCAATTCGGCTTCATCCTCACCGACGTTTGGGGCGACGCCCGGAAGATCGAGAAGAATTTCTGGCCCGCCGAATACGAGTCGGCGATGCTGCTTCTGGAAAAGTACAACCGCGGCGAGGGAATGCCGGCGCTCGACAACGCACTTACGATCAACCCCAACGCGGCCGAGGCGCTCGTCGGCAAAGGAATTGCCGCGCTTCAGAAAATGGAGATCAAGGAAGCGGAGCAATTCGCCGAAAGAGCCCTGAGCATCAATCCTAACCTTCCCGATGCCCTGCAACTGCGCGCCGACGTTTGCCTTGCCTCCAGCGATGCCGCCGGAGCGCTCAAGGAATTGGAGCGAGCACGACAGGTCAATCCGCGCGACGAAACAACTCTCGGCCGCATCGCCGCCTGCCTTCTTTTCCAACAGAAAAAGGCCGATTTCGACGCTCTCGCGAAGGAAGTCGCGGCGCACGATACGACGCCCGGCGTTTTCCACGCCATTCTCGCGGAACGCCTGGAAGAGCGGCGTTGGTACGGCCTTGCGGAAGAGCATTACAAGAAAGCCGCGGAGCTGCGGCCGATGTTGCCGCAGTCGCAAATCGGTCTCGGTCTGCTGTGGATGCGGCTCGGCCGCGAAAAGGATGCCCGCGAGCTATTGACCAAGGCTTTCGCGGCCGATCCGTTCAACGTTCGCGTGTCCAACACGCTCAAGGTTTTGCGGCACCTGGAAAAGTATGAAACTCTGACAACCGACCATTTCGAGCTGCGGTTTGACCCCAAGAACGATCGAGCCCTCGCCAACTACATGGCGGGCTACCTGGAAGACCTCTACAAGAACCTCGCCGGCCAGTTCCACTACGAGGCGAAGGATCACATTCTGATTGAAGTGTTCAACAACCACGAGATGTTCAGCGGCCGCACCGTGGCGTTGCCCGATTTGCACACCATCGGCGCCTGCACCGGCAAGATGATCGCGATGTGCTCGCCGAACGGCAAAGGCATCCGCAAGCCGTTCAACTGGGGCCGCGTGCTGCGGCATGAGTTGGTCCACATCATCAACCTGGAACAGACGAACTACCTCGTGCCGCACTGGCTCACCGAAGGACTCGCGGTCGTAAACGAAGGCTATCCGCGGCCGCAACCGTGGAATCAGTTGCTCCTGGAGCGCGTGCCGAAGGGCGACCTGATGACGCTCGACTCCATCGACCTCGGCTTCATCCGCCCGCGGTCGCCGCTCGACTGGCATATGGCGTATTGCCAGAGCCAGCTCTACATCCAATACATGAAGGAGAACTTCGGCCCGAACGCCGTCGCCGACATGCTGAACGCCTACCGCGACGGTCTCGAAACGTCCGCCGCGATTCGCAAGGTTTGCAAGGTCGACAAAGAGACGTTTGAGAAGGGCTACCGCGAGCATCTCGACGGCGTCGTGAAGTCGCTGAAGGGGAAGCCGGCCGAGAAGGCACTAAGCTTTGCCGAGCTGAAGGCCGCTCATCAAAAAGATCCGGACAACGATGACATCACGGCCAAACTCGCGGAGCAATTCCTTCGCCGCGATCGCATCGAGGCCCGCAAGCTTGCGGACGGCGTGCTGGCGAAGAAGCCGAACCAGCCGCTCGCCTCTTACGTGAAGGCCCACTTGCTGCTCCTTTCCGGCGACGCGGCGGGCGCCAAGGCTTTGCTCGAAGGCGCGCTCGACCGCAATGAACCGGAAATGAAGGTGCTCAAAGAGTTGGGCAAGCTCGCCTACGACGGCGGCGACTTCGCCAAGGCGGCGGAAATCTTTGAACTCGGCAGGCAAGCGCAGCCGTATGAGAGCCAGTGGTTGCTCGACTTGTCCCGCGTTCATGCCCAGACCGGCGACAAGGAAAAACAGATCGCCGTGCTCAAGGAATTAGTGCCGACCGACGCGGATGATCTGGAACATCGTAAGCGTCTGGCCAAGCTGCTCCTCGACGCCGGGAAAAACGATGAAGCGGAGCAATACGCGCGGCAATGTCTTGAGATTGACATCCGCGACAAGGAAACGCGCGAGCTGCTCGATAAGGCGCTCAAAGGACAGAACAAGGCGGAAGAAGCGGCACGTCTGCAAGCACTGTGGAAAGATGAAAAGAACTCGGGACCCGACGCTCAAGAGCCGCTCCGGAAGAGTGTCCGTGACCGTTGAGTGCAGAATTGGCCGCAGAGAATCGTGAAATGGGAAAGCGCATGTGGCACTTCGAGCGGGTCGCTGAATTCAAACAGCGGTTCCGCGGGATACCATCACAGACCCTTCGCGATCGTCTCAATGGCGGTATGCTAGAGAAGGAAGCGGCCATCGCGCTTCGCGAGCTGTTGGACGAGCGCGAGAGAGAATTGCAGGCCTCAAGAACCAGCAGCGCTGATTGAGAATGACGAGACGCTTGGTGCGCACCGGTCTCGTCTAGCATAGCCCGGTCGATTCTGACCGGCACTTCGAATGCGAGATAACCAACTCAATGACGCTTTCCCAGCTTCAACAAGTCATTCATGAGATTTACGACGCCAAAGACCGTAAACGCGGCGTCGAGGGCACCTTCATGTGGTTCATGGAGGAAGTCGGCGAGCTGTCCGCCGCCCTTCGTGGTGGGTCGAAGGAAGAATTGACGCTGGAATTCGCCGATGTTCTCGCCTGGCTCGCGACCCTTGCGAACGTTGCCGGCGTAGACCTGGAAGAAGCGATGCACCAGAAGTACGGCGCCGGCTGCCCCGGCTGCGGCATGAGCCCGTGTGCCTGTGACCAGGCCGAGAAACCGTAACGCAGAACGATTCCCTATGAATCAACGGCATTTTCTGGGCCTGTTCTTCCTACTCCTCGGGCCGCTGCCCGCGTTCGCCCAGACGGCCACGCCGCGCATCGCCGACGCGCGCCTCGGTTTCCCCGCCGGCGACGCGCATCTGCTGCGGGCCGGCGGCTGGCTGCCCGTGTATGTGGATGTCGAGGCCGGCTCGCAAGCGCTAACGGATGGACAATTCCGCCTCGTCGTCACGACGCCCGATTGCGACGATTCGGAAACCCGCTTCACGACGCCGCTGCCCGCGATGCCGGCGAACGACAAAATGACCATCATCGCCTCTACCCGCCTCGGTAGTGCAGGAAGCACCGTGACGGTCGCGATCCAAGATGCGGCCGGCGCCGAGATCGCCAGCACGCGACCGAGCACGCCGACCAGCGATGCGCTTGCGCCCGGCGCGGTGTTGTCGCTGTGGGCCGGGTCCACGCCGCCCGAGGAGGCCAGCGACGGCACGCTTCGTCGGGCCGCGTTCGTCCAAAACGCCGCGTTACTGCCGACGCAATGGGTTGGATACGCGGCCCTCGATCTCGTCGTACTGCACACCGCGGACGCGCGCTTCACCGCGGATCTGTTGGCGGACCGTGACGGACGCGTACACGCCCTGGCGGAGTGGGTACGCCGCGGCGGAAAACTGATCGTCAGCGCCGGTCAGAACGCCGACCAAGCGGCGAAAGTGCTCGCGGAGTTGAGACTTGTCCCTGTCTCCATCACAGGCGGTCGGCAGCTTCCGTTCCTCCGCAGCGTGCAGTCTTGGGTTCGCTCGAACGATCCATTCGGCGGCGGCCACAGCAAGGTCCGGTCCGTGCCCGTTGCCCAATTCCGCGTCACCAAGGATATCGACGTGATCCTCGCCGAATCCGCCGATGATCCGAACCCGAAGCAAGAGCAAGGCGACCCGCTCATCGTGCAAGCGGCGTGCGGGCTCGGCCGGGTGCTGCTGGTCGCGTTCGACCTCGACGCCGGCTCACCGTTCGCAGCGTGGCCCGGTCAGGCGGCGTTTTGGCGGCGCGTGCTGCAAGACATGGAGCCGCGCACCCTGACCGAGCAGGGCGGCGTCTTCAATCAAGGCTGGGGCGGCGACGGCAATGAAGTCGGCACGTGGCTCAAAGCGAGCTTGGACGTTTTTCCCGACGTGACGCCGGTGAGTTACAGCCTGGTCGGCGGCTTCCTGCTTCTCTACATCCTCGTGATCGGCCCGCTCGACTATTGGTTCCTGAAAAAGATCGTCAAGCGTCTGGAATTCACGTATGTGACCTTTCCCGTCATCCTCGCCGGCGTATCGGTCGGCGCGTATTACTCGGCCCGTGCGTACAAAGGAGACGAACTTCACGCCAAAAAAGTCGACGTCGTGGACATCGACCTGCGCGGCGGCCGCGTCAACGGCGCCGCCTGGTTTTCCGTCTTCAGCCCGCGAAACGAGCGCTACGACGTCGGCATGCAGCCCACCGCGACACGGGCCAACAACGCGGCTCTGGTCGTGAGCTGGTTCGGCCGGCCGGAAAACGTCTTCGGCGGCATCAAGCGTTCGGGTTCGCAGACACTTCTGCAGCGCTCGTACGACTACGCGGATCAAGGCGCCGGCCTTGAGCAAGTTCCCGTGCCGATCTGGTCGAGCCGGTCGTTCACGGCGACGTGGGAGGCGGCGCTCGACAAAGACAAACCGCTCTTTGCCGCGCGACTGGCGCCCGCGCGCGCGGACGCGACGGTGATCTCCGGCACGCTCACCAGCGGCTTGCCGGCCGATTTGCGCGACGTAGGCCTTTTCTTTCGCGGCAAGTATTACGCCATCGAGCGCCTGCCGCCCGGTGTCCCGTGGCACATCGACGACCTCGGCCTCGGACGCTTTGGCAAGCCGCGCGATCAATGGTTCCAGCGCGGGCCCGCGGATAAGGCCGCGGCGCGCGGCGGGGACGGCGTATCGGATAGCGATGCGATCAACAGGCTCATGCGCCCGCTTCTCTTTCACGACGCCGAGCCGAATCGAACGCTGCGCAACACCGATTTCCGGGCACTGGACCAGAGTTGGCGCGTGCAAGACCGCAACCAGTACGAGGTGCTGCTTGTCGGCCGCATGGCCGCACGGGAGGGAACTGCGGAGGAGCTTCACCGTTCCGGCGTCGCGTTGACCGACCTGCTCTTGGGCGAAAAGCACGATGCCGGCAAGCCGCCGCCGTCATTTCGCGGTACACTTTCTCAAGAAACCTACGTGCGCGTGTTCATCCCTGTCGATTAACTTTGCTCGTAGCCGCGGGCTTCGGCCTGCGAGCACACCGCGGGCGGAAGCCTGCGGCTACATTAGCGAACCATCCATGAGCGCCATCGAAACCCGCGACCTCACGAAAATGTACGGCGAGTTGTACGCCCTCAACCGCCTCACCATCAAGCTAGACCCGGGGGATGTTTATGGCTTCATCGGCCCCAACGGCGCCGGCAAGACGACCACCATGCGCATCCTCGCCACGCTGCTCAACCCGAGCTGGGGCGAGGCGACGGTCTGCGGCCATTCCATCTACAACGGCTCGAAGGAAATCCGCCGGATGATCGGCTACATGCCTGATTTCTTCGGCGTGTACGACGACATGAAGGTGATCGAGTACCTGGAATTCTTCGCCGCCGCCTACCGCATCAAGGGTCCGGAGCGCCGTAAGAAGTGCAATCAGGTGCTGGAGCTCGTGCAGCTTGACTACAAGCGCGATGCGCTGGTGACGAGCCTCTCCCGCGGCATGACGCAGCGCCTCGGCCTTGCCCGTGTGCTCCTCCACGAACCGCAAGTGCTGCTGTTGGATGAACCCGCAAGCGGCCTCGACCCGCGGGCACGCATCGACATGCGTAACCTGCTGAAACAGCTTCGCCGTATGGGCAAGACGATCATGGTGTCGAGCCACATCCTGCCCGAGCTGGCCGACATCTGCAACAAGATCGGCATCATTGAAAAGGGCAAGCTGATTTTCGACGGCGACGTGCAATCCGCAATTCGCCAGGTGCGGCAGAACACGATTATGAACGTCGCCGTCGGCAACGGCCATCAGCCGCAGGCGTTGCAGCAATTGAAAGAGCACCCCGATGTTCTCAAGGTCGAAGCGAAGCCGGACGAAACGATGCAAGTCACCCTGCGGGACGGCGTCCATGACGGCAGCTTCATCGCCGACCTCCTGGTCAAAAGCGGCCACAAGCTGAAGATGCTCAAGGAAGAAGAGATTGATTTGGAAGACGTGTTTATGGGGATTACGAAGGGAATCACGAACTAAGGCCGAATGCCAAATGACAAATGCCGAATCAATGACGAATGTCCAAATGACAATGACCTGTGCGTTTCGTCACTCGACATTCCGAAATTGATTCGACGTTCGGCATTTGGCATTCGTCATTCTCATGCGAATTCTTGTCACCGGCGGCGCCGGCTACATCGGCAGTCATGCCGTTCGCCTGTTCTTGCAGCGCGGGCATGACGTCTGGGTCTACGACAATCTCTCCTTCGGCCACCGCGCCGCGGTTCCGGCGGAGCGTTTGATCGTCGGCGACCTCAGTGAGATTCCACGTCTCGACCACGCGCTCGTCGCCCAGCGCATTGAGGCGTGCGTCCATTTCGCCGCCTTCGCCTACGTCGGCGAATCCGTAACAAATCCGGGGAAGTATTATCAGAACAACCTCGTCAATACGCTGAATCTGATGGAGTGCCTGCGCCGCAATGGCGTGCAGCGCTTCGTCTTTTCCAGCACCTGCGCGACCTATGGCGTGCCTCCTAACGTCCCAATCACGGAGGATACGCCGCAAGCGCCGATCAACCCTTACGGCATGGGCAAGCTGGCGGTCGAGCGTGCCCTGGCCGATTATGCGGCTGCCTATCCATGGGGCTATGCCGCCCTGCGCTATTTCAACGCGGCGGGCGCCAGCCCCGACGGCGTGATCGGCGAGGACCACGAGCCGGAAACGCATTTGATTCCGCTCGTGCTGCAAGCGATTATGGGCTTGCGGCCGCACATCGAAGTCTTCGGCACGGATTATCCGACGCCCGACGGCACCTGCATCCGTGATTACATTCACGTCGATGACCTGGCCGAAGCACATTTGCTCGCGCTGGAACGCCTCCAGCCGGGGCAAGGGATGAAGTACAATCTCGGCACCGGCCGCGGGTATAGTGTCCGTGATGTGATTCGCACGGCGGCGGAAGTCACAGGGCGGCAGTGTCCCGTGAAGGAAGGTCCGCGTCGCCCTGGCGATCCGCCCGCGTTGGTCGCGTCCTCGGAGAAAGTCCAGAAAGAACTCGGCTGGCAGCCAAGGTACACGGAGCTGCGCCCGATCATCGAAACGGCGTGGAACTGGCAGCGCAAGCATCCGCGAGGTTACGGCGACCGGCGGTAGATCATGCGCGTACTCACGGCAGACAACATCGGCGACTACCTGCGTGAACGCGGCTGGATCCATTCGCCTGCCCGCGTCGAACCGCTCGGCGGCGGCGTCTCCAACGTCGTTTTTCGCATCATCACGCCGGAACGCACTTTCGTTCTCAAACAATCTCGGCCTCAACTCCGCACGCAAGCCGCCTGGTTCAGCGATGTCGATCGCGTCTACCGCGAGCAGGAAGTGATGCAAATGCTGCATCCGCTGCTGTCGGCGCCGACCGTGCCGGAGGTGCTGTTCGTTGACCATGCCAATTACGTCTTTGCCATGAGTCACGCACCAACCGGGTCGCGAAATTGGAAGGAAATGTTGCTGGCCGGTGAAGTTGATTTGGAACTCGGCGAACGCGTCGGCGCGATGCTCGGACGCATCCATGAAAAGACAGCGGCTTATCCCCACTTGGTCAAACCCTTCCGGGACCATCGCGTTTTCGTGCAGCTCCGCGTCGACCCGTTCTACCGCCGCGTTCAGGAACGGCATCCCGACCTTGCGACGCCGATCGAACACCTCATCGACGCGATGTTGGTCCGTAAGCGAGCGCTTTGCCACGGCGATTTTAGCCCGAAAAACATTCTGGTTCACGATCAGGGCTTCACGCTCGTCGATTACGAAACGGCGTGTTACGGCGACCCGGCAATGGACCTCGGCTTCTTTCTGAGCCACATCATGCTGAAGGCCGTGCGGCGGCATCCGCAGCGGGAAACTTTTTTTGAGTTAACGCGGGCTTTTTGGCGAGGCTACACTCGTAAAGCCCGGTTTGCACCGATGGATACACTCGAAGCCGACGGATTGCGGCATTTCGCGGTGTGCGCCCTGGCGCGGATCGACGGCACGAGCCCGGTCGACTATTTGCCGGAGGAGCCGAAACGAGAACTGGTCAGGAGGTTGAGCCGCGGCATCCTGCTGGCGGGGCCGCGCCTGGTTCCCGCCGGCACGATGACAGTGTTTGGTCGCGAAGTCCCCGTGGTGAATCGCTGCCCGCCCACATGGGAGGATGTACTCTTGGTTTATGACGAGGAATGCAGATCGCTCGATAATTGACCGAGTTTTCCATGCCGGACACAATTACTCACATTCACGCCCGCCAAGTCCTCGACAGTCGCGGCACGCCGACCGTGGAAGCGGAAGTCCACTGCGGCAACGTCCGCGGCCGGGCCATCGTGCCGAGCGGGGCCAGCACCGGCAAACATGAGGCCGTGGAGCTGCACGATGGCGATCCGTCCCATTTCGGCGGCAAGAGCGTGCGGCGGGCCGTCGCCAATGTGAATGATGTTCTCGCCCCAAAATTGCTTGGTCTTGCGGTCACGGAGCAACGCCTGATTGACCGCACGCTGTGCGAACTTGACGGCACGCCGGATAAATCCCGCCTCGGGGCCAATGCGATTCTCGGCGTTTCGCTGGCGTGCGCTCAAGCAGCCGCCGCGGTGCAGGGCGTGCCGCTGTGGCGCTATCTCGACCAGACCGGCGCGGCGCGCTTGCCGCTGCCGATGGTGAACCTGATCAGCGGCGGACTCCACGCCGGCGGCAATCTCGACTTCCAGGACTTTCTCCTGTTGCCCGTCGCCGCGCGCTCGTTCTCCGAAGCCCTGGAAACAGCCTTTTACATTTATCGCAGCCTCGGGGTCACGCTTCGTAAGCACGGCTTCGAAGGCGTCCTCGTCGGCGACGAAGGCGGCTTCGGCCCGCGGCTGCGCAGCAATGAACAAGCCATTGAGCTGATCCTGGAAGCCTGCGAAGAACTGGATTATCGGCCTCCCTACGACGTAGCGCTTGCCATCGACGTTGCCAGCACGCACTTCTATCGCGAGGGACGTTATCACCTGCACGATCCGGCGCAGCCGCTGACGAGCGACGGGATGATTCGGCTCCTGGAACGCTGGGTGAATCAATATCCGATTGCCAGCATTGAGGACGGCCTGGCCGAAGACGATTGGGACGGTTGGCGGAATCTGACGGTCGCGCTCGGCAAGCGCGTGCAGCTTATCGGCGACGATCTTTTCGTCACCAATCCCAGCCGGCTTCAGCGCGGCATTGAGCACGGAGTCGCCAACAGCGTGCTCGTGAAAGTAAACCAGATCGGCACACTCACCGAGACGCTCGACGTGCTTCAACTCGCCCGCCAAGCCGCCTACCGGCCGGTCATTTCGGCCCGAAGTGGCGAAACGGAAGACACCACCATCGCCGACCTGGCGGTGGGCACGGGTGCTGGACAGATTAAGATCGGCTCGGTTGCCCGGAGCGAACGGCTGGCGAAGTACAATCAGCTGTTGCGAATCGAGGAAGAAATGGGTCTGAATGCCACGTTCGCAACTTGGCGCAGTCCCTGTTGATTCGACTTAAACGACCATCGCTAAACAAGTTAACCGGGCATCGTTGCATTCGTTGCAACGAGCGCGCCTCGTTGCAACATGACCACCCTGTGAAACGGCTTTGCAACGCAATTGCCGAAAAGGTTAAGCCAGCGAAATTAGGCAGCCACCTGTCTTGCTTATCGTGGTGTTTATCGCAATTACGTTGCAAAGCCCTGTGAAACGATGCAACGTGCAACGAAGCCGAAGCAGCATTTGCCTGCTTTTTGTGCATTCGTGTTGCATTCCAGTCCCCGCGAACGAAATGCTCTTGCCCTCGTCCCGTTGCGTTGGCATAAGCCCCCCTTCTCGACGACATGGGCGAAACTCGGCAGCGGGTGCGTAACGCTATGAACAAGCGAAGCTGGCGAACGACGGCAAGCGTGGCGCTTGTGGCGTTGGCTTCCGGCTGCATGCAGGGGCCGCTGCTGGAGAATCCGCTGCCGTTCGCCAACATGGCGCCGACGATCGTCGAGAAAAATCCCGTTTGGGTGCCGCTGGGCCCGCCGGCGTATGCCGCGGTGTTCGAGCGCGTGTTCGATGCGCTGTCGGACTATTACGACATCGAGTATTCAAATCGCTACGCCGGCATGATTCGCACGTATCCCAAAGTCTCTCCAGGACTGGAGCAACCGTGGAAGCCCGGCAGTCCGGACTTCTCACAGCGCTTGTTGGCGACGTTGCAAACGATTCGCAGCTACGCCATCGTGCAAATCCAGACGGCGGAAGACGGCGGCTTCTTCGTGGACGTGAAGGTCTACAAGGAGTTGGAGGACCTGCCGCGACCGATCCGTTCCACCGCCGGCGCGGCGGCGTTCCGGAGCGACGAGACCGTGGAACGCCAGCAGACTGTGGTTGAGCCGACGATGATTGAAGCGAACTGGATTCCCATCGGCCGCGACGTGAAATTGGAGCAGGTGTTGTTGCAGAAGATCAAGCAGTGCTTGTAAATGACGAATGCCAAATGTCGAATGCCGAATCAGTGACAAACGCCCACATGCCCGCTGACAGAGAACGGCGTTCGGCATCTGGACATTCGGTATTCATTATTGATTCGGCATTCGGCTTTCGGCATTCGGCATTTATCAATTCTCTTCCACGCGCAGCGGCAGCTTGACCGTAAACGTTGAGCCTTTCCCGACCACGCTTTCCACGCGAATCCGGCCGTGATGCTGTTCGATGATTTGCCGGCAGACGCTCAGGCCGAGGCCGGTGCCTCCGTGCCCATTTTCGTCCGGTTCTTTCGTCGTGAAGAACGGCTCGAAAATCAGGCGTAATTGATCCGGCCGGATGCCGACGCCGGTATCGGCGACGCTGATTTCCACCATGTGGGTGCGTTTGTTCTCATGCACGTCGATGATGAGGCGGCCGCCGCGCGGCATCGCTTGCCGCGCGTTGATGACGAGGTTCAGCAGCACCTGTTCGAGCTGCGCGGGAATGATCGGCGCCCGCGGCCGGCCGTGGAAGCGCTTTTCGATCTGGATGCGGTGCTTGCTCAGATCCTTGTCGGTTAGTACGAGCATCTCTTCCACGATCGCGACGATGTCGGTCATCTGCCGCTGCGTGGAGTTGTTGCGTGCGAAGCCGAGCATACTGCTGATGATCGTCGCCGCCCGCTGGCTTCCCTTCAAAATCTTCTCGAGCGCTTGCGTGCGGACGGCGTCGTTCCCTTGAGCCCGCACCGCCATCTTCGCGTAGTTGATGATGGTCGTGAGAATGTTGTTGAACTCGTGGGCGACGCTCGAGGCGAGGGCGCCGACGCTGCTCAAGCGTTGGGCTTGCAACAATTGCTGGCGCAGTTGGTCGGTCTCCGACTGCGGAACCATCACGTCCTCACCGGTCATACGGGTCTCCTGGGCAAATGGGCGCTGGGCCGGATCGTGGTCGAAGCCGCACCGCCTGAACGGTGCGGGGACGCCGCGTATTTCACTCGTGGGCAGTCGGTGGGAAAGCTTGCCAGAGTTGGTATCGGCTTCCGTGGAAGGGTGTCTTCATCGGAACTCCATGTATGCCAAGCGCTTAAAAGCGGTGTTTCGTAAAGCGGGAAAGGTTGCAAGCGGCCGGGCGAACGCCGGGGTCGCGGCGAGTCGGAGAAAGAGCGGAAGTTGTTGACGGCGCGGGGACAAGGACCGTCATTTCCTTTTCGTTTGAGGCCGCACGCTGCCGCGTGGTACCTTGTTTGGTACAACAGCAGGGCATTTCAACACCCCACGGTTCCGTTCTCCGCGAGGACCGATCATGGCGACCAGCCTCTCCACCCTTCATCGACGTGATTTTCTCCGCACCGGCGGTTTCGCCCTGGGCGGCATGCTTGGCCTGGGCATGGATCTGCGCGCGGAACAGGCGCAGGTCCGCACGCTCAAGATTGCTCACGCCCGCGAGGTGCCGAGCGTTTGCCCCTATTGTGCGGTCGGTTGCGGCACCATCGTCAGCGTGCGCAAGGACAAGGATGGTGTGGACAAGATCATTAACGTTGAAGGCAACCCGGAAAGCCCCATCAACGGAGGGACACTTTGTCCTAAAGGGGCGGCGACGTTCCAGCTTGCCGTCAATCCGAACCGCATCACGCACGTGCTCTATCGCAAACCTGGCGGGACGGACTGGGAAAAGAAACCGCTCGACTGGGCCATGGACCGCATCGCCGAGTTGACCAAAAAGACGCGCGACGCAACGTTCCGCGAAACTTGGGAAACAAAGGATAAGGACGGGAAGGCGGTCAAGAAGAAGGTGAACCACACGATGGCCATCGCGTCGCTGGGCGGGGCGACGATGGACAACGAGTGGAACTACGTGCAGTGTAAGTTGATGCGTGGCCTCGGCGTCGTCTTTCTGGAAAATCAGGCCCGGATATGACACAGCGCAACCGTGCCCGGTCTGGGCACTACGTATGGCCGCGGCGGCGCCACCACGTTCGAGATGGACATCAAGAATGCGGACAGCATTCTCATCATGGGCTCGAACATGGCGGAGTGCCACCCCGTCGCCTTCCGCTTCGTATTGCAGGCGAAGACGCGGCTGGAGAATCCTGCAACCGTCATTCACGCCGACCCGCGCTTCACGCGCACGTCGGCGATGGCCGACATCTATGCCCCCCTCCGCGCCGGCAGCGACATTGTGTTGCTTGGCGCGCTGATCCGTTACGTGCTGGAGAAGCACGAGCCGATCTTCCACAAGCCGGACGGCCATCTCTCGGAACGGGAGCGGTTCTTCCACGATTACCTCGTCCGCTACACGAACGCCCCGACCTTGATTACCGAGGATTTCAAGGACACGGAGGACAACGATCACGCCGGCCTCTTCGCGGGATTTGACGACCAGAAGCGGCAATACGACTTCAAGAAGTGGCGCTACGAGATGGTGGAGAGCAAGGATGGCGCGCAGTCGGCGCCGGGCGAAGGGAAAGCGGAATCGTTCACGGCGCAGGTTGGCGCTCTCGTCGGCAAGCAACCCAAACAAGACCCGACGCTGCAACACGAGCGCTGCGTATTTCAAATCCTGCGGCGACACTACCGCCGCTACACACCCGAATTGGTCGAAGAAATCTGCGGTACGCCGCGCGACGTTTTTGTGAAGGTCGCCGAGACTCTCTACAACAATTCCGGCCCCGACAAAACGAGCGCGCTTTGTTACGCGGTCGGCTGGACACAGCACACCACCGGCGTGCAAATGATCCGGGCGGCGGCGGTGCTGCAACTGCTGCTGGGCAACGTCGGCCGGCCCGGCGGCGGCATCCTGGCGCTGCGCGGCCACGCCACCATTCAAGGCTCCACCGACATCGCCACTCTCTACAACATCCACCCCGGCTACCTCAACACTCCGAGTGCCCTCCGCGCGCACGACACCCTGCTCGACTACATCAAGACCGAGACCTCGGCGACGTCTTACTGGTCCAACTTCCCGAAGTTCATCATCAGTCAGCTCAAAGCGTGGTACGGCGACGCGGCCACGAAAGCGAATGATTTTGCCTACGATTACCTTCCCAAAATCATCGGCGATCATTCGCACATGCCGATGTTTATCGAGATGTCGAACGGAACGATCAAGGGCTTCTTCGCGATGGGCCAGAACCCGGCCGTCGGCGGGCAGAACGCCTCGTTCCAGCGGCAGGCCCTCGCCAAGCTCGACTGGATGGTGGTGCGCGACCTGTACGAAACAGAGACGGCGAGCTTCTGGAAGGACTCGCCCGAGGTGACCGGCGGCAAACTGAAACCGGAAGCAATTCAAACCGAAGTGTTCTTCCTTCCGGCAGCCGCCGTCCCGGAGATGGACGGCAGCTTCACGAACACCATGCGGCTGGTGCAGTGGCACGACAAGGCGGCCGATCCGCCCGACGATGCCCGCTCCGACATCTGGTTCACCGTCCACCTCGGTAATCGGTTGAAGCAGTTGTACGCCGACAGCAAGGAGCCGCGCGACAAGCCGATGCAGGCCCTCGTGTGGAACTACCTCAATCCTGAGGAGAACGCCAAGTGGCGGATTAAGGACGAGCCCTCCGCTGCCCTCGTAATGAAGGAGGTCAACGGCTACCCGTGGGCGTCGCGCGGACCGGAAGGCGAAACGAGCCCGCTGGTGAAATCCAAGGCGCTGCCGACGTTCGCCGATTTGAAGGACGACGGTTCCACGGCGTGCGGCGCCTGGATTTACACCGGCATCTACGCGCCGACGGAAAAAGAGCCGCTCGGTCACAACCACGCCGCGAATCGGCAAGGGGACGACTGGGTGTCCCTCGGTTGGGGTTTTTCCTGGCCGGCCAATCGCCGAATCCTCTACAACCGCTGTTCCGCCGACCCGGCCGGCAACCCGTGGCCAAAGGAGGACCGCCTCGCCAAGTTGTACGCCGCGCCCGGCAAACCGGAACGCAAGGGCTACGTCTACTGGGATGCGGCCGCAAAGAAGTGGGTTGGCGTGGACGTGCCCGATTTCGCCGTGACCAAGCCCCCGGATGCGCCCGCCAAACCCAACGGCGTCGGGCTCGATTTCCACGACGGCGCGTCTCCCTTCATCATGAAAGCCGACGGCAAGGGCTGGCTCTACGTTCCGAGCGGCCTGGTGGATGGCCCGCTGCCGGCGCACTACGAACCGTGGGAGTCGCCCATCGTCAATGCCGTCTACAAGCAGCAGAGCAATCCGGTCGCGATCAAGTGGGACATTCCCGGCAACCCATACGCCAAGGTCGCTTCGCCGGATTATCCCCACGTGCTCTCAACTTATCGCCTCACGGAACATCACCTGAGCGGCGTGATGAGCCGCTGGCTGCCGTGGCTGGCGGAGCTGCAACCGGAACTGTTCTGCGAGATTTCGCCGGAGCACGCCGAGGAAATCGGCGTCCGCAACACCGAGTGGATCGTGATCTCGACGCCGCGCGGCTCGATTCAGGCGAAAGCGCTCGTAACGCGGCGGATTCGGCCGTATCGCCTAAAGGACAAAACGGTCCACCACGTCGGCCTGCCGTGGCACTGGGGCTACAAGGGGCTGGTCCGCGGCGACGTGGTCAACAATTTGTCGGCACTGGTCGGCGATCCGAACGTGACGATCCATGAGGCGAAGGTGTTCGTATGCAATGTGGCACGGGCGTAGCATGGTGGAGTGCTACCTGATTGACGACCGCATCCGCCGCGTGGCGATAATTCGCGCAGGTCATCGTCGCGAGATTTACGACAAGTGAGCGTCACTCAACTGTCTGGAGCCAGCCATGCCCGAACCCGTCGGCTTCTTTACTGACACGACTGTGTGCATCGGCTGTAAAGCCTGCCAGGTCGCGTGTCATCAGTGGAACAACCTGCCGGCCGAACCGGGGCCGAACAACGGCTTGCCGGTCTTGTCGGGCGACAGCTACGACAACACGGGCCACCTTTCCTCGGTGAACTGGCGGCACGTCAAGTTCATCGAGCAGTTCAGCCCCGACCGCAAGCAGGCGGCGTGGCTGATGATGTCGGATGTGTGCAAGCATTGCTCCGGGGCGCCATGCCTGGAAGTCTGCCCGACCGGCGCGATCCTGCGCACCGAGTTCGACACCGTCTACATCAACGACCCGGCGTGCAACGGCTGCCGTGATTGCATTTCGGCGTGTCCATTCGGCGTTATTCACGTCGATGAAACGAAACACGTCGCTCAGAAATGCACGTTTTGTTATGACCGCCTCAAGCACAACCTAACGCCCGCGTGCGCTCAGGCGTGTCCGACACAGTCGATCAAGTTCGGGCCGCTCAAAAAGCTGCGCGAAGAAGCGAAGGGCCGCGTCGAGCAGCTTCAGAAGACCGGCGTGAAGGACGCATACCTCTACGGCGCCGACGACAAGATTCTCGGCGGACTGAACGCGTTTTACCTGTTGGTAGACAAACCGGAGACGTACGGACTGCCGTCCAATCCGAAGATGCCGAGCCGCAGCGTGCCGTGGTCGATCTTGTGGAGCGGCCTCACCGCGATCGTCGCCGGTTTGGGCATCATTTTCTCCTTCCGGAATCGCACCCGGGTCGAACCCGCGCGCGGGGCGCGCCAACGACCACAGGAAGGGAGGCCGGCATGAACGTTTTCGTCGCGGACCCCGATTGGGGCTGGTGGATCATCCTGTATTTCTACCTCGGCGGCATCGCCGCCGGAGCATATTTCATCGCCACGTTAATCGACCTGTTCGGCCGGGTGGAAGATCGCGAACTGGCTCGACCCGGCTACTGGATCGCGTTCCCACTGATCGCGCTGTGCGGTCTCTTTCTCACGGTGGACCTCGGCCGGCCGGAGCGCTTCTGGCACATGTTGTTTCGCTCCGAAGTCGTCCACGAAGCCATCCGGGAAGGCTGGCCGAAGAGCGGGTGGGGGACGTTCCTGCACGCACCGTTTGCGAAGTACTGGTCGCCGATGTCGGTCGGCTCGTGGGGCTTGCTCGTTTTTGGCGCGTGCAGCGGGTTGTCCTTCCTAGGAAGTTTGCGATCCAACGGTTTTCTGGCGCGATTGCTGCGCTACAGCATTTTCGGCAAGATCATCGCGCTGATCGGCTGCGTGCTTGGGTTTTTTGTCGCGTCGTATACGGGCGCGCTGCTCACGGCGACGAACCAGCCACTCTGGAGCGACAACACCTGGATCGCGCCGCTCTTCCTTATATCGTCGGCATCAACGGGCATGGCGGCGCTCATTTTGATCAATGGTCTGCGCGGAGTCGATCCGTCCGGACTCGCGCACCGACTGATGCGCGCGGAAACGTGGTGCATTTTCCTGGAGCTTGTCGTGTTTGCGATTTTCTGGATTACGCTGACGCCGTTCATTCGAGTGATTTTAAGCACTTGGCAAGGTCTGCTGCTGCTCGTCGGCGTGTCGATGTTCGGGCTGTTGTTGCCGCTGGCGCTGCACTGGCTGCCGGGACATGCCGCCAGTCGGCTGGTGGCCTCTTCGGTGCTGGTGCTGATCGGCGGCTTCGTGCTGCGTTATGCGCTATTGCGGGAAGATGAAGCGCTGCTCACCAAAGGCCCGGCGATCGCCGTGCCGGCCGTGGATTACGAACGGCCGCCGCTCATCTCCCATTTTAGTCCGGAGGACGGGCGACCACCGGGACAGCCCGGCGCCGACCCCATGAACCGCTCGCCGGAGACGGCGCCGCGGAGCAAGGTATTCCAGGGAGATTGAATATGCCGGCCGAACCGCTCCGGCCGCGCGATCTCGCGCTGTTGCTCTTGGCATCCGGCGACTTGTCGCCGCGCCAGCGTGCCCGCGATCAGCAAGCCGACCGGGCGGGAATGTCGCTCAAGCGGCAAATACTAGAAGGGTTGGCAGCGTGCGACCCGGAACCCCAGGATCTAGAAGCCGCGTTGATGGAGATCGTCGAACAGATCGGTCCACCGACCGGCCCGACGCGGGCGCTTGCGGTGGGAATCCGCGATGAGTGGCGGACGGCGTGTACATCGCCCGAATGGGTGAGCCAATTGCTCGGCGAGGCCGCGCTCGACAGCGGGACACCCGACAAGGAGCGGAAGCGTGGCGGCGGACTTTCTGCGTAGTCTCTTCCGACGCACGCCGGCGCCGCCCACCGACGTCGCGGATGCTCTTGGCCAGTTGCAAGAACTGGGGGAGCAGCGGCCCACGCTCGCGGCGCCGTGTAAACTTCTCGCCGATCTTCTACCCCTTCTTTTCTCTTCAAAGACGAGCGCGGTTGAATTCCAATTGCCCGCCGAACGCGCTGCGGCGAAGCTCGCCGAAGGAATTCCACTGTTGCGCGCCGAAGCCATTCCCATTGCGGAAGATCTCGCCCGGCGCTGGGACGGCGTCAGTGGCGTAATCGCCAATCATCACGATTCCGATGGCGGGCGGCGGCTGCAAGAACTGGTTCGTAAGAAAGCGCTCTGGCCGAGAGAATTGATGCGCGCCGTCCTCAGCGATGATCCCGCCGCCGTTCGTACACTTGCGCAACAGCACAATTGCGACCCGGATTTGACGGCGACTGTATTGCGGTTCACCCTGTTGCCGTCCCTCAGCCAACTGAACGTCGCCTTAGCGCCGCTCCGACCCGAGCGTGGCTGGGAATATGGTTATTGTCCCACGTGCGGCAGCTGGCCGCTGCTCGGCGAATTCCGTGGTTTGGAGCATACACGATATCTTCGCTGCGGCTGGTGCGCCGCGGAATGGAAAACTGCGCGGCTGCGCTGCCCGTTCTGCGGCAACCGCGAACACGAAAAACTCGGTTATCTGCACGTCGAAAAAGAAGAAACCAAATACCGGGCGGCGATGTGCGAAGCGTGCCGCGCGTATATGAAAATGGTGAGCAGCCTAGGAGCGTTGAGCCTGCCCGCGCTGCTAGTGGCCGACGTCGCCACGCTCCATCTGGATCTCGCCGCCGCGGAGCGCGGCTATCTTCCGCCATCGTAGCGCGCTGCGCAAATAAACTTTCCCGCAGTCGTGCGCGACCTGCGGGAAAGTCCCCTTCGTTTACCCTTCTACCGGCGAGCTCAACTCGCTCAGGGAATAACGTCCCGCTTCCACGGGTATCTCGCCGCCTACTTCGCGCCAGGCGCCCCACACGGCGTCCTCCAGGTAGATTTTCAACAACTCAACCTGAAACGCCTTGCCGACCGCCGTCTCGAATCGTTCTTGCGCTTTGACAATGAGCGCCCAGGAGCGGCCATCCGGGCTGAGGCCGAAGCCGAGTTCGTGTACGTCACTGGGCTGTAAATGGCGGCGCAGCGCGTCGACTTCGCGTCGCGATTTGCCATCGCAAAGGTAGTTGTCGTTGCCAAACACGCCTGCGACCACGGCTCCGTCACTCGTACGGCGGATCAAGAGTGCTCCGCGGTTTTGCGTGGTGAGCTTAAACCGGGCATACAGGGCGAGGTCCCTGGCAAAGTCGCTCCAGCTTTTGATGGTCATGTCAGCACCCCCGCGGCGAAAGGCTGTCGGGCGTCCGCGACTCTGCGAAAACGATCCTTACATAGTGCAAGTCGCGTGCCGCAGTCGGCCGGGAGGAATCCGCCGGAGCTTCGCATAGAATGATGAGGGAAGAATCGTTCGTCAATCTTGTCTTGGAGAGACCGCCATGACACCGCTGCAATCGTTGATCGCTACCGGCACGAAGGTGTGGCTCGACTCCATCGACCCCGCGGAAGTCGCGCGCAACCGAGCTTGGGGCGTCACCGGCGCAACGTCGAATCCGATCATCGTCGCCGACCTGATCAAGACGGGCAGATTCGACGAGCCGCTGCGCGAATTGCTGGATTCAAGCGCTGTCGATGACGATGTCGCATGGCGCATGACGGACATGCTCGTACGTCAAGCGCAGGAAGTCTTCTTCCCGGCTTGGGAAAGTACGAAAGGAGACGACGGCTACGTCAGCTTTGAGCTGGACCCGCTGCTGGAAGATCCCGCCCGGCACGTACCGGAGGCGGAACGGACAAAGCGTTACGTCGCGCTGGGCAAGCGCTGGAGCGCCGGGCATAAGAACCGCATGATCAAGGTGCCGGCGACGCCGGCGGGGTTGGCGGCGCTCGAAGAATTGGCGGCGGCCGGGGTGACGCTCAATGTGACGCTGATTTTTTCGCCGCGGCAATACATCGCCGCGCGTGATGCCATCTGGCGCGGCGCTCAACGAAGGCCCGATCTGCACGGCTTCAAGTCGGTCTATAGCATCTTCGTGAGCCGCATCGACGTTTACACCGAAAAGCACCTAACGCAATTGCCCGCCCGATCGCAAGGACAATGCGGCATTGTCAACGCCAAGCGAATTTGGCTGCTAAACCAGGCATTTTGGGCCGACAAATTCTTGCCACTGAAACAGGAGATGATTTTCGCCAGCACCGGCACAAAGAAGAAAGAAGAGCCGCCGTCGAAGTACGTCGCGGTGTTTGCCGGCTCCGATATTGAAACGAACCCGCCGGCGACGAATCAGGCGGTGCAGGAAAGTGAGCTGCGCTTCACCCGCCAGGTAGATCAGTTGCCGACGACCGAGGTATTGGCCGACATCGACATGTTGTTCGACATTGACCACATGGAGCGCACGCTAATGGCGGAAGGGGTCAAGAAATTCGCCGACCCGCAGCATGCGCTACTGGCACTCATCGCGGAGAAACGCCGGCAGATGCAGCCTGTCGGCGCTCGCTAGTCTGCAGAGACCGACGGACGAGCACCGAGGGATACTGCGAATCCTCGCGCCCGTCGGGTTCTGAGTCTACTTCACCAGTTCGAGCACGCTCCAAAGCGACGGGTCTTCGGCGAAGGGGAATTCCGAGCCGACGCTAAGAATCTGCTGCCCCAACTCGGCGTCGTTCACCGCGTAGTAGAAGCCGAGACGCGGGTTCTGCTCCGGGTCAAAGCCGTTCAGCACGGCCGCCGGCAGAAACGCTTCGAGCGCATAACCGCCGCGAATCGGCGTCGCTTGGAACGGCACGGAACTGGGCGTTATCACCGGGGCGTCTTGCAAGGCCCGATTGATCTTGCTCTGTGCAAAGGCCGGCTCATCGCGCTCCGGTCCGCCGCCGGCGGGCAGGAAATGGAGCTGGTGGCAGTAACGGCTCGCTCGATGGCTGGTGCGTGCGTCGCGCGTGTCGATCCAGATTGTGAGGCCGTCCGAAAGCCGCGGCTTGCTCGCATCGCCGACCGGCGCTTGATCCTTCCGTCGCACCTCCACCTGGACGCCAAGCCCGAGTTCGTTCCACGCAAGCCGCACGTCGGCGAAGTTCTTCTGCGCGTCCATCGCGGCGAAATTGTCGATGCGGCAGGACTCTGGCAGGTCGAGCAGGCGGTCGTTGTCGTCCTTGGGCATCCCCTTGACGTGACGGCACGGATAGGCGACGCGGAACAGGAAGCGGTGCGGGATCAAAGACATGATGATTCCTCAGTTCAGCAAGCTCCGCTGCAACACCTCCCGCGCTTTCGCGAATTCCGGTTGCCACGTTATCTCCGGCGTCCCGGTCGCCAGGCAATCGCGCAGTTTTTCCAACGTGTTGCGGGCCATGTGTGGGCATTTATTGCAGGCGCACGTGATGCCGGGAACGGGATGATAGCGGTGCTCGGGAAATCTGTTCTGCATCTGCCACATCATGTTCGGCTCGGTGGCGACAAGGAAATCGGTCGGCTGCTGGAAGTTGGCGATGTAGCGCATCATCGCTTCGGTGCCGCCGACGAAGTCGCTATGCTCGCGGATGTTCGCCGGGCATTCGGGGTGAGCCACCGTCAAGGCGTGCGGCAGCGTGCGTTTCATTTCGAGCAAATCGCCGACGCTGAATAGCTCATGGACCATGCAAGCGCCATTCCAGAGGATCATTTTGCGGCCGGTGACTTCTTCGAGATACTGACCAAGATGCCGGTCCGGGACGAAGAGAATCTCGAACTCCTCCGGAACGCGGCGGATGATCTGCTCCGCGTTGCCGGACGTCACGACCCAATCGGACAGGGCCTTCACGGCGGCGGAGCTGTTGATGTAGGTGACGGTCTGAAACTTGCGGCCGTTGATTCGCAGCATATCCTGATAACGCGCCAGCTTGTCGGCCGGGCAACTTTCGGCGAGGCTGCAACCGGCCTTGAGGTCGGGCAGCAGGACGCGCTTTTCCGGGTTCAGCATCTTGGCGGTTTCGGCCATGAAGTGAACGCCGCAGAAAACGATGGTCCCGGTCTTTACGGTGGTCGCGGTACGGGCCAGCTTCAGACTGTCCCCGGTGAAGTCGGCGAGTGCCTGAATCTCGCCATCCTGGTAATAGTGCGCCAGGATGGTCGCGTTTTCTCGCGATTTCAGTTCGCGGATTTCGTCACAAATGTCTTTCAAGGGATGATTCCTTGTTTTTTGTGTGGCGGAGGACAACCCACATCAGGCAAGTTAGAGACGGCCTTGCGTCTACACCCCCTTATTATAGGGGCGGGGTCTCGATAAAGCCCGGCCCGCTCCGCGAATTCCGAGGATGAGCATGAACACGCTGACGCTTCGCGGCGACCATATCACGCTGGCGCAGGCTGTGAAGGCGGCCGGCTTGGCGGACACCGGCGGTCAAGCCAAATACGTCGTCCGCAGCGGTGCGGTGCGCGTCAACGGCGAAGTGGAACTGCGACCCAGGCGAAAGCTCGTCGATGGCGATCGTTTCGGCGTTGTGGATGACGACGAAGTAAGGATCGCGCGCTAACGGCCTCGCGTAGAATGGCGTAGTCTTTGCGAGGGGAGTTTTGTATGCCTTATTTGGTGACGGCGCGCGTGAAGCCGGGGCGCGAAGCCGCTTTGTTGAGAGCGATTGAGCAAGGAACGCTCGGCGCCGGCTCCGTGGCGGGCGAAGAGTACCTGCACAACATGGAATCGGCCCGTCTCTTCTCGGACGGTTCCGCACGTTGGGTCGAATGCTGTTTCTGCGACGTGCCGCTCGACGAAGAACGGCCGTACTGGGAAGGATTCTTCGAGTTGGTTCGTGTTCAGAACGCCCATGGCCGACATCGGTGCCGCGACCTCAACGGCACGGAACCCTGGGCCTGTGGCGACTGCGATTGCACGATAAAGTTGGAAGCGAACCTTTCGCGTCGCGGTGAGTCGTTCCTGGGTGTCTTGCGACACGCGGTGACAGCGCAGCGGGAAACGGGGCGGGAATCGTGCAATTGACGAGCGAACAGACGGGAGCAGGAACCGGTCTGTCCGCGCTCGCGGCAGAAAGAGCCTCGCCGGCTTGGCGGAAGGTGCTGTGGCTCGCCTGGCCGGTGCTCATCCAACAACTGCTTATCCTGGCGGTCGGCTTATCGGACCGATTTCTGGCGGGCTACTTCCAACCCGTGCCCGTCGAACAGCGGCGCGAAGCGCTCGGACACCAACTTACTGCGATTGGCTTACTGACGTCGGCATCGCCGTTCGGCGGCGTGGCGCCCGCTATCGCGGCCGAGACGCCGTGGGAAGCGGCTCGGCACATTTTCGCCCAACACATCGCCTATCAATCCGCGCAAACGACGGCGAACTATCTGGCGTGGTTCATCAGCTGCTACACCGTTCTCGTCAGCGTCGGCAGCACGGCGTTGGTCGCCCGGTTTGTCGGTGCAAAGGAACAGCAGCAGGCAGTCCATGCCACCAACCAGGCGCTCGTACTCGCGTTCGGCTTCGGTCTCTTTGCGATGGCGGCGGGGTCGCTGTTCGTCCACTGGGTAGTCGCCGCGTTGCAGCTTCATGGCGAGGCAGCCGTGTTCGCGGCGAACTATCTCTGGCCGATCTTCTTGCTCGTGCCGTTTCAGATGATCGAAATGGCGGGCATCGCCTGCCTCATCGGCGCCGGTGATACGCGCATGGGCTTATGGGTGCTCGGCGGCATTGCACTCGTCAACCTGCCGCTGGCCTGGCTTTTCTTCCACGGACTCGGCCCCATCCCGGCGCTCGGCTTCGAGGGAATCGCGCTCGGCACCGCATTGAGCCACGTGATCGGCGGATTAGCCGTGCTGACCGTGCTCTACCGCGGTCGCGCCGGGCTGCGCATTCAGCGCTCGCACATGCGACCCGATTGGCCGCTGATGAAGCGAATCCTGCGCATCAGCGTGCCGGCGGGGATCGATAGCCTGTCGGTCGCGTTCGGACAGTTCTGGTTTCTTAGCATCGTGAACGGGCTCGGCGACGTGGCGAGCAGTGCGCACGGCATCGCGTTGGGATGGGAGGCGATGGGTTATTTGTCAGGAAGCGCGTTCGGCACGGCGGCCATGACGCTCGTCGGCCAGAGTCTCGGCGCCCGCCGGCCGGATCTGGCGGCTCGCTACGGGTGGATGGCGTTTGGCCTGGGGCTCGCCGTAATGTGCGTCATGGCGGCGATTTTCTTCACGTTCGCGCCGCAGATGTTCGCTCTCTTCTGTCCGCACCCGGAACAGGCGCCGGTTATCGAGGTCGGCGTCCCGGTGTTGCGGCTCGTGGCCTTCGCCATGCCTGCGGCGGCGTGTACGTTCATCTTCACCGCGGCGCTCCGCGGGGCGGGTGATACGAGGATTCCGGTGGTCTTCACGTGGATCGGCTTTTTCGGCGTGCGGATACCGTTGGGCTACGCTCTCACGCTGCCCCATTTTGATCTCGGGGCGTTGGGCGTTTGGCCCGGCGCCGATTTGGGCTTGTGGGGCGCATGGTGGGCGATGTTCGCGGATTTGACGGTGCGCGGGCTGTTCTTCTTGGTCCGTTTCGCGAGCGGCCGCTGGAAAACGGCACGCGTGTAACAGGTCGACTCGTTTCCTCTGGACCGCTTCCGAATACTCCTTTACCCTAGCCGACAGCTACCCGTCCCCTGAACGTCACGGCCCCACCCACCGAGAGGAGGCGGTCCATGAGGCGTTTCCTCCGCTTGATTATTTTTATCGGCGTTGCCGCGCTTACGTTCGGCAGGAGCGGATGGTGCGAGCCTGCCCAGCACAGCTCAGCGGCGGATGCCTCCGTGGCGCGCACCGACGCGTATGGCGATCCCTTGCCGCCCGGCGCCTTGGCCCGGATGGGCACCGTGCGTATGCGGCATAGCAGTAACGCCATTAACGTTGCATATAGTCCCGACGGCAAAATCCTTGCTTCCACCGGCGACGATAATCTGATCCGATTTTGGGACCCTGCAACTGGGCGGGAAATCCGCGTTCTCCGCGGCCATCAACGAGGCGTGGAATCCATCGCGTTCACGGCCGACAGCAAAACGCTGGCGACCGGCAGTTACGACGCGACCATCCGCCTCTGGGACCCCACGACGGGCAAGCAACTGAAGCAGTGGCACGCCCACAACGGCGGCGTTTTTGGGCTGTCGTTTTCGCCGGACGGGAAGCGGCTGGCATCCATCGGACAGGACAACGCGGTGCGGCTGTGGGACGTGGCGACGGCGAAAGAACTGCAACGCTGGCCCGGCGTCACGAGCAACGGCACGTCGAACGTCGCCTTTTCGCCAGATGGTAAGACCGTCGCCGCAGGCAATGCCGACAACAGCGTCTGCCTGTGGGATGCTGTCACCGGTAAGGAAGTCGGCCGGCTGAAGGGACATGAAGCGGACACGACCTCGCTCGCTTTTTCACCGAGCGGTCCACATCTCATTTCGGGCGGCTCCGACGGCACGGCCCGACTCTGGGAGATCGCGACGGGTAAGCAGATTCGTCAGTTCGAGGGCCTGCACAACGAGGTCTGGAGCGTGCGTTTCTCGCCGGACGCCAAATACGTCGCGACCGGCAGCCGTGATCGGTTTCTGCGACTCTGGGACGTGACAACCGGCAAGGAAGAAAAGCGCTTCGGCGGTTACTCGCAGGGCGTTTCCGAAATCGCCTTCTCGCCGGACGGGAAAACGCTCGCGACGGCGAGCCACGATTACATGATCCGCGTGTGGGACGTCGCGAGCGGCAAGGAACGGCTCGCCTTCGGCGGGCATCACGGCATGGTTGGCGCCGTGGCGCTCTCGTCCGACGGCACGCTGCTCGCGACCGGCTGCAATGACGAGATCATTCGCCTTTGGGAAGCCGCGAGCGGGACGCTGCTGCGCGAGCTCGATTCCGGCGACATTTACACGAGCGCGCTCGCTTTCGCTCCCGACGCCAAACTGCTCGTGTCGGCCAACCGGCGCGGCGCTATTCTCGGCTGGGACCCGGCGAGCGGTGAACAAGTGAAGCGTTATGCCGCCGCCGCGGCGAACCGGGTGGGGGTCAGTAGTCTCCTCTTTCTGCCGGACGGACAGTCCTTCCTCTCCGCCGGCTGGGACGGCGTCGTGCGTCGCTGGTCGGTGCCGACCGGACAGGAGATTTCGCAGACCAACCTGAGGGCCCAGGGCGCCGTGTCGTTGCTCGCGCTGTCTCCAGACGGTAAAACGCTCGTCATCGGCGGCCAGGACACGGTTTTGCGCCTCGTGGAAACGGCATCCGGCAGGGAATTGACGACCATCCCCGGTTCGCAGCAAGGCTATATCGGCTCGGCGGCCTACTCGCCCGACGGCCGGTCGCTCGCGGTCGCAGTGGACGGTTTCGTGCGTGTGTGGGAAGTGCTCACGCTCCGCGAACGAGCTTCGTTCGCGATGGAGGGAACGGTTGCGGCGCGCGTGGCGTTTTCGCCGGACGGCCGTGTGCTGATCGCCGGCGGTTACGACAAAACGTTGCGGCTGTGGAACGTGGCGACCGGCAAGGAGCTGCGCCGTTTTGACGGACATGATGGGCTCATCGGCTCGCTCACCGTCGCGCCGCACGGGTCCGTGGCGGCGACCGGCAGTGTCGATACGACGGCGTTGATCTGGGACTTGGCCGATCCGATGAAGGAGGCGCGCCCGCGCGAAGCAATCCTTCCGGCCGAGAAGCTGGACGCGCTCTGGAACGACTTGGCCGCCGCGGACGCGGCGCGAGCGTTTCAGGCACTGAACACCCTGGCCGCGGCGCCGCAAAATGCCGTCCCGTACCTCGCGAGCCGAGTGCAAGCCGACGCCGGCAACGCCGACCCGCACCGCGTGGCAAAATTGATTCATGATCTCGACAACGATCGCTTCGAGGTTCGTGAGCAGGCAAGCAAGGACCTGGAACAGTTCGGCCGAGCGGCAGAGCCCGCGGTGAAGAAGGCATTGGAAGGAACGGCGTCGCCGGAAGTCCGCCGCCGGTTGGAGCGGCTCCGCGAACGTTGGAAAGGACCCGTGAGCGCTCCCGATCAACTTCGGTGCCTGCGCACGGTCGAATTGCTGGAACGGATCGGAACACCTGCCGCTCGCGAGACACTGACGCGGCTTTCCAAAGGAATCGACTCGAGTCCTCTTACACAACAAGCGAAAGCGAGCCTCGAACGCCTTGCAAGGGAGACGCCGATCCGGGGACGTCAACCCCCCGGTCCAAGCACCGGCCTCCCGTCGGAACCGGGGGGCTGACGCCCCCCGCTCGCCGATGAGCGGACTAAATTGCTCTCCCATCCAAAGAACGCTCGTAACCCAATCAGAAGAATCACACTCAATGATCGCATCGCCTCGTGCGGGTTGACCTTGGACGCTCCGGCCCGTCGATTCTCGAAAACGATCGGCACTTCACCCAATTTGCAGCCGGCTTTGCGACAACGGTAGAGCATTTCCTGCTGAAACGAATAGCCGCGCGAAATAACGCGCCCCAATTCCGCCTCGCGCAGTTTCGACACGCGATAACAGCGATACGCGCCGCTCGTGTCACGGGCCGGAATGCGCATGAGCAGACGGACGACGGCGTTGACGCCTCGGCTCATCATGCGTCGCGTGAACGGCCAGTCTACGACGCCGCCGCCGGAGACGTAGCGTGAGCCGATCATCACGTCCTTTCGTTCCATGCCCGCGACCAATGCCGGCAAGTAGCGCGGGTGATGGCTGAAATCCGCATCCATGTTGATCAGAAAGTCGAAGTCGTGCTTGATGGCGTAGTCCATCCCGGCCAGAATCGCGGTGCCAAGGCCCTGTTTTCCCTTGCGGTGAAGCACATGAATGCGCGGCTCCGTTGCCGCCAGCTCGTCCGCCAGCTTGCCGGTGCCGTCGGGCGAGTTGTCGTCGATAACGAGGACGTCCGCCGCGGGGAGTTGCCTTTGGATCTCGCGAATTAGGGGCGAAAGATTGTCGCGCTCGTTGTAAGTGGCGAGCGAAACGAGGATGCGGGGTAACGGGACAGACGATGCCACTGAATCTCCCTGTGCGACTTGCTTCCCGAGGAATCCGTACTCAGAAGTCGAGTTGATTAACTCCTTGCGCCTGATTCCCGATTCCTGATTCCTGATTCCTCCCATTGCCGCTTGCATCGGGCGGGTGCGCGGGTCTATCTTACTATTATCCAGTGGGATCGAACGAGCCCTTTTGACTTCCTAGGACCGAGCCGCATTCGACCATGGCGACCATCGACATCACCTGCCCGGAGTGCAGCAAGAAAATGAAGGCCGCGGACACCGTTCGCGGCAAAACCGTGAAGTGCAAAGGCTGCGGCTCGACGTTCCAAGTCAAACCGGCGGCGGCGGCGACTGCGAAAGACTCGAAGTCCGGCGCCGCAAAAGCCCCGGCCAAGCCCGCAAAGACGGGCGCGAAATCGGCCGCGAAGGAAGCGGAAGGCGCGTACGGCGACTTCAATCCGTACGCCATCACCTCCCTCGATCTCACGCCGCGTTGCCCGCACTGCGCCAATGAGTTGGAAAGCGCCGAGTCGGTGATCTGCCTTGCCTGTGGCTATAACACCCTCACCCGCGAGCTGGGCCGCACCGAAAAGACAATTGCCAACGGCGCCGGCGACTACATCCTATGGCATCTGCCGGCGGTCGCCTGTGTCCTCGGCGTCGCGGGCCTCGCGGTGCTGGCCTGGTGGTACTGCACTTTCATGCCCGACCTCGTGAAGGACCAGTGGTACGAGTTCCTCGGCCACGGCGGCATACGGCTCTGGGAAGTGATCATGTCCATCGCGATCGGATTCTTCCTGGGGAAATTCGCGTTCAAACGCATCGTTCTGCACTTCCACCCGCCGGAGAAGGTGAAGAACTAGGCATCGCCCGGCGCCGGTTCTTGATTGCGAACCCGCCTGCGACCGATTACAACTCGTGCTCCGGAAAAAACGCCTCCTGGAGCGCCCCGATGCTTGCCAAGCTCAACACGTTCGCGCTCGTCGGCATCGACGCCGTGCCGGTCGAAGTCGAGGTCGATGCGTCGGCCGGTTTGCCGAAGACGGTTCTCGTAGGTCTGCCCGAGATGGCGGTGAAAGAAAGCATTCACCGCATCGAGCGCGCGATGGCCAATCTTGGCTACGATCGGCCGGTTGGGCGCACCGTCATCAACCTCGCCCCCGCCGATTTACGCAAGGACGCCGGCGGTTTCGATCTCCCCATCGCGCTGGGCATGCTGGTAGCGACGGGACAGCTTCTGCCGGAGCAACTCGCCGCCTACGCGACGCTCGGTGAGCTTGCCTTGGACGGCAACGTGCGGCCGGTGAAGGGCGCCTTGTCGATGGCGATGGCCGCCGCGGAACGCAAGGTCGCGAAACTGCTGGTGCCCGCCGCCAACGCCCGCGAAGCCGCGGTTGTGGAAGCGGTGCAAGTCTTTGGCGTCAACTCACTGGCGGAGGCCGTCGGCATCCTTTCCGGTCAGCTCACCGCGGAGCCGGTCGCGTCGGGCATCGACGAACTGTTCGCGAAGCTAAACACGTATGAGGTCGATTTCGCCGACGTGCGCGGACAGGAGTACGCGAAGCGGGCTCTCGTCGTCGCCGCATCCGGCGGACACAACGTCATGATGATCGGCAGCCCCGGCACCGGCAAAACCATGCTTGCGCGACGGCTGCCGACGATTCTGCCGCCCTTGACGCCCGTCGAAAGCTTGGAGACGACGCGGATTTACAGCGCGCTCGGCCGGTTGAAACCGGATGAACCGCTTCTTGCAACGCGGCCTTTCCGCTCGCCGCATCACACCATCAGCGACGCGGGCATGGTGGGCGGCGGCACGACGCCCTCGCCCGGCGAAATCAGCCTTGCCCACAACGGCGTGTTGTTCCTCGACGAACTGCCGGAATTCAACCGACGCAGCCTGGAAGTTTTACGGCAACCGCTCGAGGAAGGGCACGTCACCATTTCGCGGGCGTTGGCCTCCACGAAATTCCCCGCGGAGTTCATCCTTGTCGCGGCGATGAATCCCTGTCCGTGCGGTTATCTCGGCGACAGCCGGCGTGCGTGCAAATGCACACCGATGACGATCGAACGCTATATGGGACGGATTAGCGGGCCGCTATTGGATCGCATCGACTTGCATATCGAGGTGCCATCGGTTCCGTTTCAGGAGTTATCCACCGGCGTGGACGGAACATCGAGCGCGTTGATGCGGGAGCAAGTGAATCGCGCCCGTCAGGCGCAGCGACAACGCTTCGGCCCCGAGAGCCATCGTCTCAATAGCCGGATGACCAGCCGGCAGCTTCGGCGCTACTGTCCGCTCGACGACAACAGTCGCGGCCTGCTCAAAACCGCGATGGACGACCTTGGTCTATCGGCTCGCGCTCACGATCGCATTCTGCGTATGGCGCGAACGATCGCCGATTTGGGCGGAGCGGCCGACATTCAATCGAATCACATCGTGGAAGCGATCAACTATCGAAGTCTCGATCGGAAACTGTGGGCGAAATAGGGCTGAAACACAAAGCCCGAAGCGTAAGCGAGGGATGACTGCATCCCTCGCTTACACTTCGGGCTCCGCTGGTTGCTGGCCGGCCATTACGCGAGCATTCCCACTTTGCGCGCGTAAGGAAACAAGCCGCCGGCTTCCAGAATTGGCGCCACCTCGCCGATCGGCTTCAAACGCCATACTTCTTTTGTGGTTAGATTGGTTGCCAGATTCTCTTGGACATCCACGCGCACCTCGTCGCCGGTGCAGACGCGCTCGCATAGCCGGTCCACACATTCGCACGGCAGCAGATACCCCCCGTTCACGGAATTACGGAAGAAGATGCGCGCGTAAAACTCGGCGACGACGACCTGAACGCCGGCAGCGTTCAGCGCGATTGGCGCATGCTCGCGTGACGAGCCGCAGCCAAAATTCTTGCCGGCGATAATGATCTTGTACGGCGACACAAACTCGTCGTCCGTGTGAAACGGCACGTGCCCCTTCGGGAGCCCAGCCTGCGACGGCGGCACGCTGCTAAGCGCGTACTTGCCGAACATCCGGTACTCCTCGGCGATCGACGGATTGAACGTCAGGTACTGCGCCGGAATGATTTGATCGGTGTCGATGTTGTCTCCGAGGACGTAGGCACGGCCGGTGATTACGCTGTGCATGGAAGACTCGTTGAAACGAGGACTATTCCTCGGGAGTTATGGCCTCTACGCGGGAATCATGCGATAGCACGTCGCGTAACTCGGTGAGCCGCGCTCGCAGGACATCGGGAACATCATCGAGAATCTCGAAAGGCGTCTCGCGATTGTAGCGTCCGTACCAATACGCAGATTGAGCTGGCTGCCCCTGATCACCATTGCGCATCGCCCAAAGCCGGGCTACGACTTCCGCTGCGTGTCTCTGCGTGATCGCAGACAAGACAAGCGCGCTCCCGTTTGCACCGACGCTGCCCGGACGGAGCCGGATTTCGTGTGTGTGCAGCAACACCATCCACAAAAGCGCATCGCTCTCTGTAAGGCCTTCGCGGACGCAATCTTTGAGCAGGCCTTCGTACAGTGCATCTCTTGTCAGCGTCGCGTTCATCGTCCACCCGGGATCGAAACAGGGCGTGGTGCGTAAGCGAGCGCGCGAGCCGAACCGCGTCCGGAACCGAGGAAAGTGGCCGCGACTCCAAGGTCCACCGCTCGCTTGAAGAGTTGGAGGTCGCAGGTGGCGACCGCCTCGCCTTTCAAAAACCCCGTCGCTATTATCCGCGCGTCTTGCGTACGAAGCATGGGTCCGAACGGATCGCCGCGGAACGCGGCTTGAAGCCGTAAGGCTGATGCATCGATCTCCGCCTCAGACACGCCTAGAAGCAACGTAACGCCGTAGGCCCGCTCCAATCGGTTCAGATCCGCCTGCGACCCTACTCCATTCGCACGAAAATCAACGCGCGTGGCGCTATTGTACGTCAACCCCGCCACCTGGTTAGCACTGCCGAACGCCACGAATTGCGGCTCCCCACGGGCGAGGCGGATCAAGGCATTTAGGTCAAGCTGTGGGTCCATCGCTTTGCAAAGATCCACGCGCATCGCCCTTATTCTAACTGATCCCGCGGATCGGTAATCACCCCCGTCACTGCACTCGCCGCCACCGTCAACGGGCTCGCCAGGTACACCTTCGCCTCCTTGTGCCCCATGCGTCCCGGGAAATTGCGGTTCGTGGTGCTGATGCAGCTCAACGGCTCGTTCAAGCGGCCGAACGTGTCGCTTGGTCCGCCCAGACAAGCGGCACAGCTCGGTTGGCCCATCTTGGCGCCTGCGGACAGGAACACTTCTTCCAAGCTCTGTCCGTTCAGCTTCTCACGCTTAAGGCCAGCGGCGATTTCGCTCGTCGCGGGGACTATGAACGTGTCGATGCGGACCGTCTTGCCCTTCAGGATTCGGGCGGCGGCGCGGAAGTCGGTCATCTTGCCGCCGGTGCAAGAGCCGATGTAGGCGCGGTCGAGTTTCGTACCCTTGATCTCACTCACGAAGGCGCGGTTGTCGGGGCTGTGCGGCTTGGCTACGACGGGCTGCAACTTCGTAACGTCGTAAACCTTCTCAATGCAGTATTTCGCGCTCGGCTCACGGTAGACCGGCGTGTAAGCTTTGCCGCTCTTATTGCGGGCGTTGACATAATCGAGCGTGACTTGATCCGGGGCGATGACGCCGTTCTTGCCGCCAGCTTCGATCACCATGTTGCAGAGCGTCATGCGTTCTTCAATGTTCAGCGCGTAAACGCCGTCACCGTCGAACTCCATCGCGCGGTAGGTCGCGCCGTCGCAGCCGATGTCGCCGATGACAGCGAGGATCAGATCTTTCGCCATCAAGTAGGGCGGCAACGTGCCGTGGAAAACGAAGCGCATCGTCTCGGGGACTTTGACCCACAGCTTGCCGGTCCCCATGACGAAGCCAGCGTCGGTGTTGCCGATGCCCGTGGCGAATTCGCCGAACGCGCCCGCCGTGCAGGTGTGGCTGTCCGTGCCGAACAAGACTTCGCCCGGCCGCGTGTGCCCTTCCTCCGGCAAAGCGATGTGGCACACGCCTTTGTACTTGTCGGTGCCTACGTCGTAGAAATAAGGCAAACCTTGCTCGGCGACGAACTGCCGCAGCACATCGACGTTACGGTTGGCCCTCTTGTCGGCCGTGAAGATGTAATGGTCGGGAATAATGACGACCCTTTGCCGGTCCCACACCTTGGCGTCTTTGCCGAAGTGCTGCTTGAAAATGCCGATCGTGCCGGGGCCGCACACGTCGTGCGTCATGAGGATGTCGACGTTGACCCAGATGTTGTCGCCTGGATTGACGTGGTCACGGCCGGCGCCAATTGAGAGAATTCGTTCGGTCAACGTCATCGCACTCATCAGATCGCTCCGCTTGGTAGGCAGGATGGAACCCTTCATTATATACGAAAGTCTAGGGCGGAAAACGTGCCTCTGCCGCGAGCGATTGGCGTTGGCCGGCCGGTTCGCAGCGCTGCGTTCGTTTGAACCGGCCGCTTCGCGCAGACCGCTCACCAAGATGAAAAAGGGTACCCATGAATGCGACACGTACGTGCAGGCTGTTTACGCTGGGCTGCAAAGTCAATCAATACGAAACCCAGTACGTCAAAGAAGCGCTCGAAGCGAACGGCTACCGCGAGGCCGGCGCGGCGGAGCCGGCCGATCTGTGCGTCGTCAATACCTGCACGGTAACGATGGAAGGGGACGCGAAGAGCCGGCAACTGATTCGCCGGCTGGCCGCCACGGAACCGCGCGCGGAGATCGTGGTCATGGGCTGCTACGCGACGCGCGCTCCCGACGAGGTTGCACGGCTCCCTGGCGTGACACGCGTCATCACCGACAAGGAGAAGCTGGCGGAAGAGTTGCGGCCGTTCGGAGTCGTCAAGATGCCGCGCGGCATTTCGCGCTTCGACGGCCATCAGCGGGCTTTTGTCAAAGTGCAAGACGGCTGCTTGCTCCATTGCAGTTACTGCATCATCCCGAGCGTTCGTCCCACGCTGCGCAGCCGGCCGGTCGCTGAAATCGTCGAAGAGGTGGAGCGCCTGGTCTCAGGCGGCTGCCAGGAAATCGTGCTCACGGGCATTCATTTGGGACATTACGGCATCGATCTCAGCAAAGGACGACCAAAGGCCGAGTGGCGACGCTTGTGGCATTTGCTCGATTGCCTCGCGGAGCTACCGGGCGATTTCCGCATTCGGCTCAGCAGCCTTGAAGCCGCGGAAGTCCGTGAAGATCTGGTTTTCGCGCTAGCCCGGCATCCACGTATTTGTCCGCACCTTCACCTATGCCTGCAAAGCGGCTCGGATCGAATCTTGGGGTTAATGAAACGCCGTTATCGCTCGGCCGGATTTCTGGAGCGATGTCGCCGGCTGCGGCAAGCGCTCGATCAGCCGGCGTTCAGCACCGACGTCATCGTCGGCTTCCCCGGCGAGACCGACGCGGACTTTGAGGCGACGTGTCGCGTGGTGCGCGAAGTTGGTTTCTCGCGCATCCACGTGTTTTCGTACAGTCCGCGCCGCGGAACCCCGGCTGCGGAGCTGGCCGCGCGCGTCGCGCCGGCAGTGGTGGCGGAGCGGCGCAAACGGCTGCGCGAACTGGAGCAGGAGTTGGCCGAACAATACGCGCATGAATTGTTGGGGCGACGCCTCGACGTGCTGGTGGAAGGCGCGGATCCGGAACGCCCGGGATTCGTTCGCGGCACCTCGTGCCGTTATTTGCCGGTCGCATTTGTCGGTCACGCGCCGGCGCTTGTCCGTCGCCGGGTCGTGGTGCGGGCGGAGCGGGTGATAAACAGCATGTTCCTCGGCTCCCCGGAACCGGCGTCGTTTGAAGAAATGCCGCCCGGCGGTCTTGAAAATCATCGTGTTGCGCGGCGGCGGCCGTTGCACGTGGTGGCGCTTCCCGCCTGAGCCGCAATGTTTTCCGGGCAAGAAATGTTTGGTCTGGCCGCACCGTTTGTTACACTGTTTCTAGTTGACAACGCCCTGCCAGTGCCGGCGACGAACCCGAGGCGAGGAACTCGCTCATGTCGCGCGCGTTTCGTTATCTGACCGTGGATGTCAAGGACGATGTGTTCTGCGTTCTCATGCGCCAGCGGAAACTGACCGAAACGGAAGTCCAGGAGTTCACGGAGGAACTGCTGAGCCTGATTCAGGACCAAGGTTGCCGCAAGCTGGTGCTGAGCCTCGGACCGGGCTCGCCCGATTGCCTTTACAGCATTTTTCTCGCGAAACTCTTCGCCGTCCGCCGCCGGATCACCGAGTTGGGCGGCGTCATGAAGCTGTGCGACGTGACCGAAGACGTGCTCGGTGTGTTTGACGCCTGTCATCTCAAAGATTTCTTCGACTTCGCGCCGGATCAGGAGAGTGCTCGCGCGGCGCTTGCCTCTCACTAACCCACTTTACGTTTCGCCCCCGCGGAATGGCGTCATCGGGGCTTTGGCACGGGCGCCAAGCGTCAACCGTTCTTCACTTCCACGCCAGCACGATGTCGGGCAGCAGCACGAAGATCATCATGGTGGCAAGGATGAACGCTGGGACAATCATAAAAAACACCCGGCCCCAGTCGTATTTCAGGTGCATGAAGTACGCGCCGACAAGCACCGCCTTGACGACGGCGACCGCGAGGATGATGAGCATCCCGGACATCGCCGACATCTTATCGCCGCGCACGAAGTCGTTGATTACGAACGACACCACGGTGAATACCGAAAGCGCCGCGAAGACAATGAGGTAGCCGCGCACATTGGGTCCGTGGTGAGCGTCGGCGTGTGCTTCGGACATGAATTCAACTCCTCGTTCGCGCTCGGGTTTCAAATCAAGTACAAAAACGGGAACAGGAAAATCCAGACGATATCGACAAAGTGCCAGTAAAGCCCGGTGTATTCGAGCATCGCTTCATGCCGCACGGCGAGCCGGCCCGTCAGGCCCATCAGCAGGATGATGACGAAGACGACCAGTCCGCCGAGGACGTGCAGGGCGTGGAAGCCGGTCAGCGCGAAGTAGCACGACGCCCACAAATTGCCATAGGGAATCGCCGGCGTGAGGTGCAAGCCGGGGTTCTGGGCTTCGTCGTGCCTGTGCAGAATCTCTTCCACCCGGCGACCCACTTCCGGTGCGATGATCGCGTACCGCCCTTCCGCGTCGGTCATGTCCGACAGAAGCTGTTTGCAATCGGCCAGGGCGGCGTCCGTGACGCCGTGGTGTTCGTCCACAATGTGCTGAAGCTGCGGCCGAATGCGTTTCACATACTGCTGTCCGGTCGGCCCTTCGAGCCGCTCACCGATGTGGCCGGGCAAGATGTCGTGGTCCCACTTCGCCTTGTACTCGACCGCCTTGATACCGAGGAAGACGATGCCCAGAGCCAGCGTCGCGGCAATTAAGCCCATCGTCGCGCCGATCTTGCCGCGTGCGATCGTCCAGTGGGCCAGCACGACCGTCACCGAACTGCAAATCAGCACGAACGTGTTGATGGCGCCCAGCGCTTCGACGAGATGCACCTCATGCGGCTTGGGCCACGGCTCGGCGGCGGTCGGCGTGCCGTTTCGCAAGATGATGTACGTCCCAATCAGGGCCGTGAAAAACATGATCTCGGTGACAAGAAACAGCCACATCGCCAGCTTGCCGTGGGGGAGCGGCAAACCCATGTGCAACGTCGGCCGAGCGTCTTCGTGAGCTGCGTGTGCCATGGTCAGGGATTAGGGGTTAGGGATTAGGGATTAGGGCCACAACGCGAGGGCGACCGGGTTGCCGAGCCCGTCCACGATCAACAGTGCGAACAGCGTCGGCAAGTAAATCAACGACGCGCGCAAGACGCGCCGGGCCTGTGCTTCGGATTTATCGCGGCGGAACGAAAGAGTTCGCAGCAAAAAGCCGACGCCGAGGAGCGTCGCACCCGTCAGGTAGAACGGTCCCGCGGAGCCGAGCACCACCGGGGCGAGACTGATACAAAGCAGGGCAAGGCAATAGGTCGCCATTTGCCGCGCGGTCAGCACACCGTCGCGATCGACGACCGGGAGCATCTTCAAACCAGCGTGCCTGTAGTCTTCGCGGTAAATCCAGGCGATGGCGAGAAAATGCGGCACCTGCCATAGGAAGACGATCAGAAACAGCGCGAATACTTCCGGCCCGACATTTCCGCGTACTGCAGCCCAGCCGATCACCGGCGGTAAGGCGCCCGGCACCGCGCCGACCAGCGTGTTGAGCGGCGTGAGGCGCTTGAGCGGCGTGTAAATAAACACGTAAGAAACGAACGTCACCGCCGCGACCAAGGCCGCGGCGGGGGAGGGCAGTGCGACTGCCAAGTACGCGACGCCGGTGACGCCGAGGACGACGCCGAACAGAACAACTTCCGCCGGCTGGAGGCGCCCCGCGGGAAGCGGTCGATTCTCGGTCCGGCGCATCAGGGCGTCACTGTGTCGTTCCAGATATTGATTGAGAGCGCTCGCTCCGCCGGCAACCAGCGCTGTCCCGAGGAGAGTATGGATCAATAAGGCAACGTCGAACGGCCCGCGCGTGGCGAGCAACGCCCCGGCCGCCACCGTGAAGAGAACGAGCACGGCGATGCGCGGCTTTGTCAGCTCCAAATAATCGCGCACGCGAAGGTGGACCAGCAAAGGAGCGTCGGCGACGGCGGTCATGCTCTTCATGCGGCCTCCTCCAGGCGGGGTGAGGAGACGACGACGTCACCCATTGCCGATTGACGCCGGCGCAGGTTCATCAGCAACAGCGTCACCGCGGTCGCGAAGATCATCGTGCCGGCGAAGAAATGAGCAGTGCGAAGAGCGGCGCTGCCCAGCGTAATCGGGCTCACATCAACGAACGTGCCGTTCTTGAATTTGCTTAGCCACGCCTCCACGCCAAGAATCAGTTGCACAGCCAGGAGCGCGCCCAGCACGTGAAGGGTCAGACGCATCCGGCGGTCGCCTCGGAAGGTCGCAAGCGTTTCTTTCGTCAGCCACGTGTAAACGCCGAGTACGGCGAACGCGGTTAGCAGATGGCCGCGTTGGCCCAGCGGCGATGCCGTTTGCCGCACCATGACGCCGAAGACGATTTGGACGAACGCCAGAGCCTCAAGAATCGCAGCGCCCCGAACGATGCGGGGGCGACGGGCATTATCTGCGAGCGCGACGAATGCGCCCTTCGGCGACGTCAGTACGGCGATGGTTACCAAGAGCGCAAGGACGATTTGGGCGAAGCAGCCGTGAACGACAGCGAGATCGCTGCCCATGAGAGCGTTGAGCCGCACGCGGAAACCACCGAGCATCCCCTGAATGATGATGCCCGCAAGAACAGCGACCCCCAGCCAGCGCAATTCTCGCTGTCCCAGGGCTCGCCAGAGTCCGAAGAGCAGGACGCTTGCGTTGCCTACCAGGACGCTGACGAGCAACGACGTCTGGACCTGCGGCGAATCGTCTAGCGCGTTCACAAGTTCGTGAACGACTCCGGGGACCATTCCGTAACAGAGAATTGCTGTCAGAGCGACATAGAGAGCGCGAGTTGGGGCATGCCTCTTCTTCTCCGAGTACCAAATCCCCATCGCCAAACCGATTACGAGCACGCCCACCAAATACCCGAACGCCCGATGCGTGTGTTCGATGAGGAAGCCGGCGCTCGGCTCCGTCCAGTCGATCAGCAGAAGATGCCAGGGGTACGTCGGCCAGAGCGGGTCCGCCATGCCGACGCGGAAGGTTGTGACGACGGAGCCGAGAAGGAGAAGCACGACCGTGGCGCAGACGGTGAGCGCGGCCCAGCGATGAAGCCATCGCGGGATGGCGGCTCTCGTCCGAAGATCAATTCCCGTCGGCATGGATGCTCGTCGCGAAGCCAATTCACTCTCAAACAATGCTAACGCCGCAGGCTACGAAACCGACCGATAACCACCGTTAACCACCGGAAAATCAAAAAGGTCTCAGAACGGTGGTTATGCGTAGGTTAAGTCTCAACAAGAGGTTACGTTGACAAATCACTGAGAAACCGACCAAGCGTCCCAATTTATGACCTCTAAGTTCGTGTTCCACAGGGATTTGTTTGGTCACGGCCCCATTTTCCGGGTTTGGCCCTCACCAGCAGACGCGCCTAGATAGTATACATAAATATCCTTAGCGATTCCAGCTCAAAATCTTCTCGAGGTCCTCGAGCAATCCGCCTGCCAGTTCGCAAAGGACACTTGCAGCAATCAACGACGTGGCGGCCTCCCGCAAGTCGGCATCAAAGCACGCGGCAAATAAACGATTAGGTCGACGGACACACACACCTCTTCCTCGCGCGAGTGGTGATCAATGATGCACTGTCTCCGCCGTCAGCGGTCCATTCAAACTCGCCGTCTGCGGCACGTGATCGTCTTCTACGCCCGGCACCGCGTATTCGTAGGGCCCGCGGTAGACGACCGGTTCCACTTCAAAGTTGCCGTGCGGCGGCGGCGAGGGCGCGGTCCATTCCAGTGTGTTGCTGCGCCACGGATTCATGCCGACTTTCGTGCCGCGGAACAGGCTGACCAGGAAATTCGCCACGAAAATAAACTGCGATACGCCGAGGCAAATCGCGCACACGGTCATGAAAACGTTCAGTGATTGAAATCTCTGCAAGAACGGATAAATCGTCGGGTCGTAAATACGGCGCATGTGCAGGCCGGCCCCGGTGATGTGCATCGGGAAGAACACGCCGTTGGAGAAGATGAACGTGAGCACGAAGTGGACCTTTCCCCACGTTTCATTCATTGCGCGGCCGAACATCTTCGGGTACCAGTAATACATGCCGCCGAAGATGCCGAACACGCTGCTCATAAAGAGCACGTAGTGCAGGTGGGCGACGATGAAATAGGTGTCGTGAATCGCGATATCGACGGGCGTGGCGGCCATGAAGATGCCGGACAGGCCGCCGATCACGAACATGGCGACGAACGCCAGAGCATTCAGCATCGCGGTTGTGAACTGGATGTTCGCTTTCCACAGCGTGCCGAGCCAGTTGAACGTCTTCACGGCGGAAGGCAGCGCGATCATGATGGTGGCGAGCATGAAGCCGGTGCCGAGGCGCGGGTCCATGCCGCTCTGGAACATATGGTGGCCCCAGACGATGAAGCCGAGGCCCGCGATGCCCGCGAGGGAATAAACCATCGGCCGGTAGCCGAACAGCGGTTTGCGCGAGAACGTGGAGATGATGTCGGAGACCATGCCCATCGCCGGCAGGATCATGATGTACACGGCCGGGTGGGAATAAAACCAGAACAAGTGCTGCCACAGGAGCGGTTGGCCGCCGCCGGGCCCGGTGTTCCAGTTGCCGAACGGCAGGCCGCCGGTGAAGAGATCAACATTGGGGAGGAAGAAGTTCGTGTTCAGCGTTTTGTCGAGAAGCTGCAAGATTAGGGCGACGGTCAGCACGGGGAGGGCCATCGCCTGCAGGATGGCGGTGATGAACATGGCCCAGGTCGTCATCGGCATGCGGAAGAGCGTCATGCCGGGAGCGCGGAGGTTGATGATGGTGGTGATGTAGTTCACCGACCCCATCATCGACGACACGCCGACGAAGAGAAGCGACAAGAGCCAGAGAATCTGCCCGTGACCCGAGTTCGGGGCTTGCGGGCTGCTAAAGCCCTGGCCGGCCGGCATCGTGACGTTGGCGAGCGTCGGGTACGAGGTCCAGCCCGCGGCCGCCGCCCCGCCGTCCACGAAGAAGCTCGACAAAATTACGATAAACGCGGGCCACATGAACCAGTACGACATCATGTTCAGCTTTGGAAACGCCATGTCCTTGGCGCCGATCATGAGCGGAATCGTGAAGTTGCCGAACGCCCCCGCCAGCAGCGGGATGATGACGAAGAAGATCATCACCGACGCATGCATGGAGAAGAACATGTTGTAGGTGGCCGGGTCCATGCGGTGGCCGAAATTCCCCGGCCACCAGAGCTTGCCGAGGATTGGAATGTCCGACGTCGGCCACGCGAGCTGCGTCCGCACGAGCAGAGCGAGCGCGCCGCCGATGAAGAAAAAAATGATGCCCGAGAAGAGGAACTGAATGCCGATGATCTTGTGATCTTCGGAGAAGATGTATTTGCGAAGGAAACCCAACTCGGGATGCTGGTGGGCTTCCGCTCCGTGGGGGACGCTTACACTCATGAACGAAACCTCGTTAGCGGTCTCTCAAACGAGAATCGAGGGTGAGGAAAGAGGATGGAGGATCGAAGATCGAGAATTGCATACCGTTCGATCTTCTATTCTCGATTCTCCCTCCTCCTTCCTCACGGCGTACGTCGGTGCGATTCCGCCGCGGCTTGGGCCAACCAGCGATCGAAGTCGGCTCGATCCGGGTGAACGACGAGCTTGCCTTGCATCTTGTAATGGCCCCAGCCGCACAGCTCGGCACAGGCCAGCTCCCAGTTTTCGGTGATGTCCCAACTCTTCTTCTCTTCGTTCCACTTCGTGTTGAAGTCGGTGGCTTCGAACCACACCGGGATCACCTTACCGGGCAAAGCGTCCTGTTTGATCCGGAGGTTCGGCAGGAAGAAACTGTGAATCACGTCGCGCGTCTTGAGATACAGCTTGACCTTTCCGCCCTTCCAGATGTGGACCTCATTCACGACGTAAACGTCGTCGCTTTCCGGAATGTTGGACCAGGTCTCGGGGTTGGCGGGCTTGGTGCTGGCCGGATAGCGGATGCGCCACTCGAACTGGCGGGCGCTCACCTCGAAGATTTGCTCCGGTTCGGGCAGCCGTGAGCGATACTTGATCCGCTCCCAGGCGCCGATCTGTGCGAAGGCGATGAAGAGCAGGATGCCGGCGGGGACAACGGTCCAGACGATTTCGAGCCGGTGATTGCCGTGCGCGTACTCGGCTTTGCGTCCCGGCTGGTAGCCGAAACTCCACATGTTGTAGATCAGGATGCCTTCGGTGAGGACGAAGAAGAACGCGGTCACCCAGAGGATGATGTAGTAGAGGTCATCGACCTCGCCGCCGTACACGCAGACGTTCCGCGGCAGCCACCAACCCATGCTCGGGGCGATGAGGAAAATCCCGAGGCAAGTGAGGACGGTGACGCCGAAAAGGATGCTCCAAAACTTCACGGAATAACTCTCCCGTTGAGTGTCGCGTTAACCGGCTGATTCAAGCCGCTCGCCGTTGTAACCGAAGGCTCTAGCCTCAAGCTACAAATGTGGCAAGGTCTAGTGGGCGCCGCCTTCCTTCGGGGCGGCGGCCGCGTCCCGGCCGAACACCTTCTCTCGCACCTCGTCCGGCAGCATCGCCTTGTAGGGCAACGCCTCGACAAAGTTGACGAGGTCCCACAGATCAATCGGCTTCGGGTTATTCGGGTCGATGGCGGCGGGCATGTTGGCGCCGTTGATGCCGCCGTGGATGCGCCAGTAAAGGTCGATAGGTCGGCGACCACCGCGGTAAGCGAACGTCGTCGTCAAATCACGCGGGCGGACGATCGTGCCCCATTCATCGAAGAAGAAATTGTCGCGCCGGCCGTAGTCGAAGTGGCAGCCGAGACAGCCGATATCCACGAAAATCTTGTGGCCGCGCGCGATCGATGCCTTGCGTTCATCATCGTTCGTAGGAGCTTTGTAGGGATTGACTGGGATCGCTTCGTTATTGGCTTTTTGCCACTGGCGGACGGCGCCGTCGAGCAAATCCTTCAAATTTGACGCCAGTTCGTCCGGGGTGTCCAATTCGCCGGCGGTGCCGTCCGGGAAGATGCTCTGCAGAGCCTGTTTGACGATCCCATACTCGACCTGGCCGCGCAAGCTCAGATGAATCACGTAGCTAACGAGCGCTTGCAGTTCATCGTCTTGGAGCAAACCGAACGTCGGCATCGAGGTGTTCTCGACGCCATTTTTCAGCGTGTGAATCAGATCCTCGTGCCGCGGCTTGCGGGCGTTGCCGCCGGTCGTCGAGGTGTACTTGAAGCGGCCGAGGCGGTAGTCGCGCGGGTGCGGGTTGACCCAAGCGGCGGTCGGGCCTTGACCGTCGCCGTTGACGCCGTGGCAATGCAGACAGTGCCGGCGATAAAGCTTCGAGCCTTTCGCGAGCGTGGCGTCATCCAATTGCAGAGCGCCGCGCACCGCGTCGTCGAGGCCGCCCACTTTCGGATGAGCGGGCGTGCCGAAAAGGTCGAGGAGCTGCTTATCGAGCTTCGCCCGGAATTCGGGCCACGCCTTGTCGCGATTATTGATTTCCTTCTGCGCGCTGTCGATCTGCTTCTGCAACGTTTCCTTGTCGGCGTTGCTATCGGCCTTGTGCAGCTTTTCTTGGTTCCTTTTGATGACGTCCTGCTGCACGCGAACTTGCGGGTCAAGGACCTTGCCGCCGTTTTCCGCGAGTTGAAGAAACAGCGTTGGCAGCTGGCCGGGGGGGTCGAAACGCTTCGGCAGGCCCTCCCCCTGGGTCGGCACTTCGAGCACCAGCGCGTCGTTGCGGACGCCATACGTCAGATCTTCGGGGTAGGTGTCGCCGCCGCATCCGGGCAACACGAACAGCGCGGACAGAAAGGCGCCGACGCCGAGGATCGACCGGGTCGGCAAAGAGCGAGGCAGACAGGGTGTCACTCGATCAGCCTCCTGGAGCGGTGGAGCATCCGGGAATGTGACGGCAACGAACATACGCGGAACATCCTACGATGTTCGCATCGCGCCGCCAGCGGCATTCCCGAAGAACGCCGTTTTTTTAGCGGGCCGCCGGAGGATGTCAAGCGCGCAACCATGCAAGCGGCATCAATCCGGCGGCGAGAATGAGGTTTGCGGACACAAGCAAGTGCTATGCCGGCCGCGGTTCCTCTCTACAATGACTTTGATTTCGCGCCGAACACGGGATTTCGGCGCTTCTCCCCACGATGACGCGTCATCGGCGTGCGTTTTCGGCATGCCCGGTTTTGAGAAACGAGTATCCAGGCATTCTCACCCCCAAGAACAGGATTGCGGGTCATGCGTTATCGGCTTGCGCGACTATTGCAACTGCTTGGCATGTTGATTCTACCCATCGCGATCGCCGGCAACGTCGCGCGCGAAGACCTGATCGATCTCAAGGTCTCGCTGATGATGTCGGCACTCGGCGTAGGACTTTTCTACATCGGTTGGCAAATGCAACAGGGGTCGCGGCCGGGGTAATGGGTAAGGGGCCAGGGGTCAGGGGTCCTGATCCTCCTGATCCCTGATCCCCGATTCCTGGTTACTGATCCCGTATTCCGGTCTATAATGCAACCCGCCTCCGTGATCCCTTCCCCGAGCCGGGGCCGCGCATGAGTCGGGCGGTTTGGCTGTTCACATTCTCGAGTTGGTTCTTTTTGCTGGCTGAACCTGCGCCGGCCGAGGATCTCGGTCAGCGTGTGAGCATTCCCGGCGAGAGTGCGGGCGCCGCTCGTCGCTTGCAGTCCGTACGGAAACTCGCCGAGGAACAGGCGAAGCTCCCGGCGGCGCAGCAGCGTTGGTCGCCGATTGTCGAGGAGGTCGAGCGCATTTTGAACGAAGCCGGCGACAACCTGGTCGCCATCGATGGGGAACAGAGCATTCAGGCGCGTTGGTTATGTCATCGCGCATTGAGTCGACTGCCGGCCGGCGCGCTGCAACTCCACCGAGATCGCGTCGAAGTCAAAACCAAGCCGTGGCTTGAGCAGGGCGTAGCCCAGCGCGACGAAGCGTTACTCCAACGCATCGTGAACGAAGCGTTTTGCAGTCGGCAAGCGGAGACCGCCCTTGACGTGCTCGGCGATCTCGCGTTCGAACGCGGTGAGTTCGAGGCGGCGCAGCGCTGGTGGGGACAGTTGGCGCGTCCGCTCGGCAACAACGAGGGCGACGAACAACTCGTCTATCCCCGTCCGCGGCACGGCGTCGCCGGTCCAAGGGCCAAGCAACTAATGGCTCGTCTCTTTCGCGGGGACGCCGCACGCCTCCCGCCCGAACTGGCTCTCTTTCGGCAACAGCACGCCGGCGCGACCGGGCATCTCGCGGGGAAGGATGGAGAGTACGGCGACATTCTGCAAAGCCTCCGCACGGACGCCGCCAAGTTAACTGAGGAACGGGACGAGTCTTGGCCGACATTTGCGGGGTCGGCGTCGCGCCAGCGGATTCTGCCGCCGCACCCGCGCGACCCGGATCGGCTCTCCTGGCTGCTTCAAGACGACCCGGTGTGTTTTGATCTCGCCCGCCGCCTGCGCATCGAAAAGCCAACGCCGGAACCTCCGGCGGCGCCTGTCTTAGCGCCGTCCGCGGAGGCCCGCTCCTTCGCGTTCTTCCCCGTCGTGGTCGGCAACCGCGTGGTTGTTTCGGATGGCCGCAGCGTCAGCGTCTACGAGCCGGCGACGGGCAGCACGCACACGTGGGAACCGGAGCAAGCGACCCTCCGCGATCTCGTCGCGATCGACAACAAATTGCCCGCTGCGCCCGATGTTCGTTACACGCTTACGGCGGCCGGTGACCGCATCTTCGTCCGACTTGGACCAAACGGCGTGGAATCGGAAGGGGCGAAACACCTTCTCCTGTGTCTGCGGCTGCTGCCGACGGGCAAGCTTCAATATGTCTGGCATCTGCGGCCGGCGGCCGAAAGCGACGGCGGCATTCGTATCGAGGGTTCGCCGCTGGTTCAGAACGGCAAGCTCTACACGGCGGTGACGCGCATCGCCGGCAACCAGGTGGTGACCGCCGTTCATTGCTATCCCGCCGATACGGACGCCGCTCCCGCACTGCGTTGGCGCCAAGACGTTTGCTCCGTCGCGGATCGCTCCGGCGAAGCCCGCTTCCGGCAGCATCTTCTCACGCTTGCCGGACCCAACGTCGTCTATGCTTCGGACAGCGGCGCGATCGTCGCGCTCGACGCAGGTTCCGGGAAACGTATTTGGGCACGCCGTTATGCGGCACAAGCGGCGCACCCCAACGGCGCCCCGCCCGCGTCGCGCGATTTGACGCCGTGCCTATTTGCCGACGGCCGGCTTTTTGCCGCTCCCGCGGACGCCGACACTTTGTGCTGTCTCGACCCGGACACCGGCCGCAAACTGTGGGACCGCGAGCATGTCGAAGTCGTCCAACTCTACGGCGTCGCGCAAGGCCGGCTTGTCTTCACCACGCCGCTGGGCATCCGGGCAGTGGACGTGGCTTCGGGCCTTGACGCCGGCGGTTGGTTCCAGCCCGGTGACGGCACAACGCTTGCGCCGCTGGGTCGCGGTTTGCTGGCCGGCGATCTCGTCGTCTGGCCGACGCGTGCCGGCCTCTGTGTTCTTGACCAGAGCGATGGCGAGCAGCCGTACGGCGTGAACCCCGTGCCCATTCGCGACCGCTGTCCGCGCGGCAATGTGCTGTTCGCCAACGGCATGTTGATTGTCGCGGGCGCGAAAGAGCTGTTCGTTTTCGTGCCGCCCAGACAGAAGTTGGACGAGCGCCGCGCCGCGGCAAAGAACGAGCCGGAGTCGGCGCTGGCGTTGTATCGGCTGGCGATTGCGGAAGCGGACGCGGGACTGCCTGCCGCGCCGAATACGTTTGTTGAGGCGTCGCGTCGGGTGCGTTCCGATGAACGCGGGCAGGGTGAATCGTTGCGCGAAATGGTTCTCTGCGACTGGCAACGCACTTTGTTCGCCTCTGCTCAGCGGGAAGGCAACGCCGGACGTCACGACGCCGCCGTCGACGCGCTCGTCACGGCGGCGCACATCAAGTGCCGGCCAGACCAACAACTGAGAGCGTTTCTTCACTTGGCGAGCTTTTTGGAAGAGCACAAAGAGCCCGATCTTGCGGTCTCGGTCTGGCAATCCATCTTGAAGGACGCGCGCCTGCGTGAGGCGCTTATGCCGCTCCCCCAGGGACGCGCCGAATCGGCGGCTTTTCACGCGCGGAAGGAAATTGCCCGACTTCTTCAGGCGTACGAATGTGGCGAGTGCCGAACGAAGTTTGAAAAAGACGCCCGCGATCTGCTCGCGGACGCTCGTCGAGACAACGACAGAATCCGTCTTACCGCCGTGGTCGAAACCTATCCGAATTTTCCGGCCGGCCAGGAAGGACTGAAAGAACTCATCGCGGCGTGCGAGGCGACAAACCAGCCGGGTGCGGCGGAACATTGGCGGCAGTGCGGTGTGGCGCTGCGCGGGGCCGCCAGCACGAATGAGCAGATTTCTCCACTTGTACGTCGGAACCGGGAAACCGCCCGCGCAGGGCAACTTGTCCGTCACTGGGAATTGAAATTGGAAGCCGGCGAGCGATTCCTTCCGCTCGAAGAGGATGCATCCGGCGCTGTGCCGCTGTTCTTCACACGCGAGCGCCATCTGCGCTGTGTTGAGGAACGAACGGGAAAGGAGCGTTGGCGAGTCGAGCTGGCAGAGCCGCCGCGTTGGGCCGGGTGTCATGGCGGCTGCGTGCTGGTCGCCAGTCCCGTGGAGATTTGCAGCCTTTGCCTGGACGACGGGCAGGTCTTTTGGCGTTTTGTTCCGCCGGATTTTACCAATACAGACAACGCGGCGCCGCGACGACCGCTGACCGCGTTTCGGCTCGCATCCCACCGCCTCGCGTGCATCGAAGACGGCCGCCGGCTGTTCGTTCTTGATCCGGACACGGGCGAAGTGCTGTGGGCCCGCTGGGCGCCTGGCGCAACGCTGTCGGTGCTGGCGTTCGGCGGCCGTTTCCTACCCGAATGGGACGCCGACGACCATTCCATCGTGACGCAGATCGCGAGCGGCGAACGTTGGTTGCTCGACGCCCGCACGGGAAACGTCCGCTACCGCGGTTCCACGACGGCCGCCTGGGTCCAGCCGGTGTTGCGCATCGATGAACGCCGCAGCATCGTCGTTCCAGACGCTCGCCGCATCGTGAGCTTCGACCGCGAAGGCGGCAAAGAAATCTGGTCATTTACGCCGCCGTGTCTGACGAATCTAAGCGGCGAACCGCCACGGTTGCTCGGTAGTTCCGACGCGCTCCTCGCCGTCATCGCGCGGAACCACGGCTACTTTCTGCAACGGCTCGATCCAGCGACCGGCCAACCGATATGGAACGTGGAGCCGGCGCTCGGAGCAGTTGCGGTTGAACCGTCACAGATCGCGATTACGTCTACTGCTTTTTGCTGGGCAAACCGCGGCACGCTGGTTTGCTGTGATTTGGCGTCCGGCAAAAGACTATGGGAGCAACCATGGCCCGCTCCCGGCCCCTGGCGAATCGCCACCACACCCAACGGCTTGCTGTTGCACCCGCTGAAGCCGCCGGAAAATCCAGCAACCGACGATTTCCCGATAGAAATACGCGATCCGCTAAGCGGCTCGCTGTTGCAGCGGCTGCACTTCCGCGCCACGGTGCGGTTTTATCCGCAGGATCTGACGCCGAGCGCAAAACGACCCGATGTGCCGCGCGCCCGCGTCCAATCGATCGCTTGGCCGCAGGTGTCCCTCTCCAACGGCGGCGTGATCGTGGTTGGGTCGGAGTTTGCTTGGCGGTTCGGGTGGTGAGTCGCGTCGAGGTCTCGTTACGTCTTCCCAAACTTTCTAATAGGCTCGTGATAATTTGGGCCATTCCTCAATGGTGCGGCTTCTCTGGCCCCGCGGGTCGCGATACGATGGCAGAGAACGCTGAACCGCTTAATCGCGTCCCTGGCGAGGAATTAACGACGATGGGCCTCACCGTCGAACTCGAACAAGAAACCGACGGCCGCTGGCTGGCGGAGGCGCCCGAGCTGCCCGGCGTGCTGGCTTACGGACAGACGCGGCCGGAAGCCATTGCTCGAGCCCAAGCCCTGGCTCTGCACGAGATTGCAGACCGGCTCGACCACGGGGAATCGGTGCCCCCGTTGGGCCACGTCTTTGCGGCGCCGGCATGAGCCAGTGGCCCGAGAGCAAGGCGCGACGAGTGCTGGCGGCCTTGTTGCGCATCGGCTGGAGCATCAAGCGCCAGAGTGGCGGCTCGCACCGCGTCTTGTCCCACCCGAACTGGCCCGACTTCCTGTTCGCCTTCCACGACGACATCGAGATTGGCCCGCGGATGCTCGCGCGGATCGCACGGCAGACGGGATTGAACCCCGGCGACTTGTGACCGCCACTTTTCTCCTGCGCGGCGCCGCTCCTTACGCTAGAATGTAAACTCGACAGATTTGACGACTCACGTTGATCGGAACGCATCATGCCAACGGTAAAGTGCCAAAACTGCGGTCTTTCCATGCAAGTTCCCGCCGGCGGCCGCCGGTTGTGCGGCTGCGGCGCCTGGCTCGCCGACGATGACGCCGACGTCGCGGAAGTCGTCGCCGTCGAGCCCGCCGAGTCGTGGCCCAAGATAGAAGGCGATCTTTCGGCGATTGAGCGCTTGAACCACGGCTACCGCCGTATTCGCAAAGAGCTGTCGAAGGTTATCGTCGGTCAGGAGCGGGTGCTGGAAGAACTGCTGATCGCCATGTTCGCTCGCGGGCACTGCCTGCTCGTCGGCGTACCGGGACTGGCGAAAACGTTGATGATTCGCACGCTCGCGGACGCGTTGAATCTGAGTTTCAGCCGCATCCAATTCACGCCCGACCTGATGCCGTCCGACATCACGGGCACCGAAGTGCTGCAAGAAGACAAAACGACGGGCCAACGGCTGTTCAAATTCCTGCACGGCCCGTTGTTCGCGAACGTCATTCTCGCCGACGAAATCAACCGCACGCCTCCGAAGACGCAAGCCGCGCTTCTCGAAGCGATGCAGGAACGGCAAGTGACGGCCGGCGGCACGCGCCACCCGCTGCCCGACCCGTTCTTCGTGCTGGCGACGCAGAACCCGATTGAACAGGAAGGGACGTATCCGCTGCCCGAAGCGCAGCAAGACCGCTTCATGTTCAACGTTCTCGTGGATTATCCGGAGGAGGAAGAGGAGTTTCGCATCGTCGAACAAACGACCTCGGCGTTGTCTACCGTCGTGGAGCGCGTCTTGTCGGCGACGGATATCCTCGAAATGCAAGACATTGTGCGAAAAGTGCCGGTCGCCCCGTACGTGATCCGCTACGCCATGAAGTTCACCCGGTTGACACGGAAGGACAAGGGCGAGGTGCCGCCGTTCATACGCGATTACGTCACGTGGGGCGCGGGTCCGCGGGCGTCGCAGTATCTGGTGATGGGAGCGAAGGCGCGGGCGGTTCTGCACGGGCGGTATTATGTATCGTGCGAGGATATTCGCGCCGTCGCCGCCCCGGTGCTGCGCCACAGAATCATTACGAACTTCAATGCGGAAGCCGAAGGCATCAAGCCCGATGAGATCGTTCGCCGACTGACTGATTTGATTCCGCGTGATCCGCACGAACGCTTGGAGGCGCAAGCGGCGCACTGAACCGAACCATCGCTTACGGTTTCGCGCGCAACACGCCAAAGTCGTCGCCTCGCTCCGCGAGGCGGAGGCGGCGCCGCGCGGAGCGAGGCGACCACTCTGAAACATGAGCAAAACGGCAAACGACAGACTCCGAGTTTTCCCCGATGGACGATCCTCGCCGCTATCTTGATCCTCTCACCCTCGCCAAGGTGCGCAGCCTGGAGCTTCAGGCGCGACTGATCGTCGAAGGCTACTTGTCGGGCATGCACAAAAGCCCGTACCACGGTTTCTCCGTCGAGTTCGCCCAGCACCGCGAATACGTGCCCGGCGATGACATCAAGCACGTGGACTGGAAGGTTTATGGCCGCACCGGTCGCTTTTATCTGAAACAATACGAAGAGGAAACGAACCTCGCTCTCTGGATCGTGCTCGACGTCAGCGAGTCGATGCAATACGCGAGCGGGCCGGTAAGCAAGTATGATTACGCCTGCATGACGGCGGCGGCGTTGTCGTACCTGACGTTGCACCAGCAGGACAGTGTCGGCCTCGTGACGTTCGACAACCAGATTCGCAACTTCCTGCGGCCGTCGAGCCAGGGATCGCACCTGAAAGAGATCGTCCGCGTGATGAACCGTGGCGCCGCCCACGAGCGCACCCGCATTGCTCCGATTATGCACGAGCTGGCCGAGCGCATTGGCAAGCGGGCGATCGTCGTCCTGCTCTCGGACATCTTCGACGAGGTCCCCGACACGCTCGCCGGGTTAAAGCACCTGCGTTACAAACGGCATGAGGTCGTCGTCTTTCATGTGCTCGACCAGGCGGAAGTCGAGTTTCCGTTCCAGGAAGCGACCCTATTCCGCGGCCTGGAACAATGGCCGGAGCTGCTCACCGACCCGCGGTCGTTGCGTACCGGCTACCTCGACCAGTTCGCCGCGTTCCTCGACCAGTTGAAACGCGGCTGCCGCGAGCAGAACGTGGATTATGTGCAGTTGCGGACGGATATGGATTTGAGCGTGGCGTTGTCCGGTTACTTGGCGCATCGGCTGGCGCGCAGCAAGTGATTCTTCCAATGGTGCTTTTGTTCGCAGCGCTGGCCTTTATCGGTGTGTTGATGTACTTCCTCAGCCAGCGGCGGCAACGTGACGATGCATGGCGGAGATTCCGCGAGCGCCGGCAGCGCTTCCGGGAAAGGCGCCAGCAATCGCAGCCCGAGCAATCGATCGATCCTAGTTTTCAGTTCGATCATTGCGACACACCCACTGACGACTGACAAGAATCATGGAGCGAGTCTTGCCCCTCTTCGGCTTTTTATTCGGCACTCCTCTCGCGGCAGTGAGCGTCGCCGTCGGCGTCGTTTCCATCCCCATCATCATCCATTTGCTGAACCGAAAGCGTTTCCGCATTGTCACGTGGGCGGCCATGCGGTTCTTGCTCGCGGCCCAGCGGGAGAACACGCGGCGGCTGCGCGTCGAACAACTCTTGCTGCTCGCGGTGCGCTCGCTGCTTGTGCTCCTTCTCATTCTCGCGATGGCCAGCGTGATGCCGTGGGCCGAAACGGTTTGGCGCACCCTCTTCCCCGAAAGCGTCGCGCTCGCGGGGGCGAACTCCACGCAGCGGACGCACAAGATTCTGGTGCTCGACGGCTCCTTCAGCATGGCGGTCAAGGCCGGCGACACAAATTACTTTGGTCGGGCGAAAACGCTCGCGGACAAAATCATTCGCGGTTCCACGGGCGGCGACGGCCTCAGCGTGGTGCTTATGTCCGCGCCGCCGCGACGTATCGTACCGGAACCGTCGGAAGATTTGAGCAAGGTCGCCGCCGAGGTGCAAGCTCTCAAGCTGCCGCACGGCAATGCCGATCTCGCCGGCACGTTGGCCACGGTCGAAGGCTTGCTGCAATCGTCGCCAGGCAAGTTCTCGGCGAAGGAGGTCTATTTTCTTACGGACATGCAGCAATCCACGTGGATCAGCGGCGGCACGGTCGGACAAGCGTCAAGCTTGTCCCACGCCATGTTGCAAAAGATTCAGGCGAAGGCGCGAACCATCTTTGTCGATGTTGGCGACGAGCACACGAACAATGTCGCCGTCACCAGCCTGACGCTCGGCTCGTCGCTGGCCACGACCGGAGCGGCGACGCCGATCACGGCGACGATCCACAACTACGGCCGCGAGACGCGCGAGCAGGTCGGCGTGAAGTTGTTCGTCGGCCGAGCCCGCAGTCAGGCCGCCGATCCGCCGTTTGAAATGCGGCTCGTGAATCAAAACACACTTAAGCTGGCACGCGGGCAGAATGTCGTCAGCTTCCCCTATCGCTTCAGCGTGGCCGGCGACTATGTCGTGCAGGTCGCCGTCGATAACGACGCTTTGGAATTGGACGACACACGCTCGGCGGTCGTGACCGTGAAAAACACGGTGCCCGTGCTGCTCATCAACGGCAAGCCGGCGACCGATCCGTTCGACCGGGGGACCGAATGGCTGCGCCTGGCGCTGAATCCCTTCGACGGCGCCTCGGTGCCCGGCAGCTTGCCGGCGCGGCCGAAAGTGCTGAACGAATCGCAATTCGCCGACGCCGGACTCGGCGATTTAACGCCGTTCGACTGCGTCTGCCTGTGCGACGTGGCCCGCTTGAGCCCGCCGGAGGTACACCGGCTGGAAATGCACTTGCGCTCCGGCGGCGGCGTGGTTTTCTTCGTGGGCGATCAAGTCGATCTCGGGTCGTATAACGAGTTGCTTTACAAGAACGGCAATGGGCTGTTGCCGGGCCGACTTCTCGGTAAGCAACATGCCAGCGACGGGCAGTTCTTCCATTTCGGGGTGGTCGATCAGGCCTACGTCCAGCCGCCCCTCGATGCATTTAGCGACGACAACGATCGCGCGAGTTTGCTGTCGGCCCGCTTCCGCGACTACATGCGGACCGAACTGGCGCAGCGCGGGCAGCCGCGTAAAGTGCTGACGTATTTGCCGGGCAGCGTCCAGGGACGCACGCCGACCGGACCGGAATCCGCGAGCCTGCCGGCCGGCGATCCCGCCCTGGTTGAATGGCAACCGCTGCTCCCTTCACTCCCCGACGAAAACGGGCAAGCGCGTATGAGTCGCGCCCGCGGCCGGGTCGTTCTCTTCACGACAACCGCGAACATGGATTGGACATCGTGGCCCGCCTCGCCAAGCTTCCTGCCGATGATGCAGGAAGTGTTGCGCTTCTCCGTGAGCGGCCGGCTGCGGGAACAGGCGGCGACCGTCGGCGACGTGCTGGATGAGTATCTGCCGACGAGCGGAACGGGGTTGGAAGCGACGATATTTCTCCCCGATGGCCAGAAAGACACGGCCCGCACACAGACGTTTGAAGACGCCAGCATTCTCCGCTGGGCCAATACCGACCTCAGCGGCGTTTATCGCATTACCGTCGGCCAGCACCCGCAGGATCATCTCTTCGCGGTGAACGTTCCCGCCGCGACCGAGGCGCAACAGGCCAGCGAGAGCGACCTCACGCGCACCAACGGCGACGAGCTGCACAAGGCGTATCCCGATTGGGAAGTCCAGATCGTGCGCGATCCGAAGGACGTTGTTCATCTGCCGGCGCCCGGGCAGCCGGGCGATGCACCGTCGGCGCCGCTCGGTCCGACCGTCGCTCAATGGCTGCTGCAAATCGTGTTCGTACTTTTGCTGCTGGAAGTGGTCCTGGCGTGGCGGTTTGGGCATCACAGCGCCATAGCCGGCACGGTCGAAAACGCAACACGGACGCGCGGTCCTGTCGGCAAGGCGTGGTCGGCGGTGTGGCCACGGGTACTGGCCGTTGGACTCGTCTTTTTAATCATCGCTCTCGGCGCCTTTTGGCTCGGCTGGTCGGGGCTGGGGCATCTGCTCGACTACTTGCCCGACAGCATGAGCGAAACCATCGAGGCGGGCATGGGCGTGCCGCCGCCGGCGCCGGGGGAGGGCCGACATTGGGAAATGGGTCATCTGCCGTTGTCCGGGTTGTGGAACGGCTCGGTCGATCCATGGGTGGTTGCGTTTCTGGCGTTGGCCGGCGGCACGCTCGTGATCTGGATTTACCTGCTGGAAGGCCGCACCGCCGCGCTGCGCGACCGCCTCCTTTTCGCGCTGTTGCGGACCGGCTTGTTGTTGCTCACCTTGTTCGTGCTCTGGCCGCAGCTCCGGCTGCTCTTCGAGCGGCAAAGCTGGCCCGACGTGGCGATACTCGTGGATGATTCGCAGAGTCAATCGGCGAACGATCGTTATCGCGACGCCGACGTGCGCGCGGTCGCCGACATGCTCTTGCGCGACGCGCCGGCGCTGCGTGAGGAGAAAGAACGTCTCGCCGCGGACTTGGAAAAACAAGCCCGCGCCAAGGAAGAGCAAGCTGCCGCGGCACGCGGCCCGGAAGAAACCAAGACGGCCCGCGACGCCGCGACGGCGCTCCGGCAACAGGCAGTTGTACTGCGCAACGAAGCCCAGCGGCTGCAAGGCGTGCGCGATTCGTCGCAGCTTCAGCGGCTTGATTTGGTGCAACTGCTCCTCGGCCGCAAGGATCTCGATTGGCTGCAAACATTGCTCTCCGAACGGCGCGTCCGGCTTCATATTTATCATTGCTCCACGCGCGCCGCCCGCCTCGCCGACGCGACCGATGCCAAGGATATTGGTGCCGCCCGTCAGGCCGTTCTCAGCTTGCGCGCCGACGCGTCGCATGATTCGAGCCAACTCGGCGCCGCGGTACGGCAAGTATTGAACGACTTCCGCGGTTCTTCCCTCTCTGCCGTCGTGATGTTGACCGACGGCGTGACGACCGAGGGCGAAGACCTCGTGAAGGTCTCACGCTACGCCAGCCAGGTCGGCGTACCGCTTTATCTCATTGGCGTCGGCGACCACCACGAAGCGCGCGATCTGCACTTGCACGATCTGCACGTCGAGGAAAACGTCTACGTCAACGACACGATCGTCTTCGAGGTCCGGCTGACGGCGCACGGCTACCCCGGCATGACCATTCCGGTACGCCTCCGTGAGAAAGGCAAGGACAAGGTGCTCAAGGAGGAGAAGGTCACGGTCGATTCGACCGGCAAGCCCGCGAAGGTGCGCATTCTCTACAAGCCGACCGAGCCCGGCGAAAAGCAATTCGTCATCGACGTGCCGGTGCAAGCCGACGAGGTGAACAAAGACAATAACGTCGTCGAGCGCGCCATCACCGTGCAACAGGCGAAATTGATCAGGGTTCTTTACGTCGAAGGCTACGCCCGTTACGAATACCGTTTTATCAAGACGCTGCTGGAGCGCGAAAGCGCCCGCGTGAAGGGGAACAAGACGATCGACCTCAAGGTGCTCCTTCTCGACGCCGAGCCGGCGTACGCGGAGCAAGACAAAAGCGCGCTGGCCGACTTCCCGACCAAGGCGGAGCTAAATCAGGTCGACGTAATCGTACTCGGCGACTTTGATCCGCGGGACGACACGCGCACGAAGATGTCGGAAAACTTGAAAAACATCGCCGAGTTCGTGAAAGAGAAGGGCGGCGGCGTGCTCATGATCGCGGGCGACCGCTGGTCGCCGCACGCTTTCAAGGACACGCCGCTGGCCGACGTGCTGCCGATTGATCTGACAACCGACCGCCAGCCGGAGGAGCCGCCGATGGGACGCCCGGTCGGTTTCCGGCCGGAGCTGACGCCCGTGGGGCGGATGCACCCGATCTTTCGCTTCAGTCCGGACGAGAAAGAGAGCGAAGACATCTGGAAACACCTCCGCGAAATGTTCTGGTGGTCGGAGGGGTACGTGCCGAAGCGGGCCGCGGAGATTCTGGCCGTTTTGCCGAAGCAGGAGGCGGCCAAGAGTGCGGTGCTCAACGGGCATCCGCTCGCCGTGCAGCAGTTCGTCGGGGCCGGCCGCAGCCTGTTCTTCGGCTTCAATGAGAGCTGGCGCTGGCGCTTCCGCGAAGACGAGCTGCGCTTCAATCAGTTTTGGGTCCAGACGATGCGCTACCTGGCGCGCAGCCGGCAAGGACGGACGGAGCTGCGCTTGGACCGGCAGACGCCGTACCGCCGCGGCGAGCCGATTCGCGTGACCGTCCGCTTCCCCGACGACGCGGCCCCTCCCGCCGACGGAACCGACGTGAAGGTAGTCGTGGAACGTAAGCCGCCGAAGACCGGGGGAGCCGCGGAGCCTGAAGTACAAACGATCCAGCTCGCGAAGATGGACGGCAGTCGCGGCACGTTCGAGGGTTTACTCACGCGGACACCGGAGGGCGACTACAACTTCTGGCTGAGCGCCCCGTCGGTGGATGGGCCGAAGCCGCGGGCGGAGGGGAAAGTGCTCGCGCCGCCGGGCGAAATGGAACGCCTGCAAATGAACCGGGCCGACCTGGAACGGGCCGCGGAAGAATCGCACGGCCGCTTCTACACGCTCGCCGACGCCGACAATTTGCTACGCGATCTGCCGACCGGCAACCGGATCACGCTCAACTTGCCGACCCCGCCGTACCTGCTGTGGAATCACGCCCTCGTGTTCGTTCTGGCCATCAGTTTGTTGACGTTGGAATGGGTTTTGCGCAAGAGTCGGCACTTGTTATAGTTGTCAGTTGTCAGTCGCCCGTCGTCGGTACTCTGCTGCGACGGACCACTGACCACTGCGGAGTCTTGCCATGCCGCGGCTCGCTGAACGGGAAGTGCCGCCGAGCCTCCTCAACGAGCGGCTCGGCGCGCTGCGCCGTCGCATGTGGTTCGTGACCAGTTTCCGCGGGACGGCGTTGCTCGTCAGCGTCGCGATCCTCATCGCGGTCGCAGGGGGTTGCGCGGATTGGCGCTGGCAGTTGCCGGGATTGGCGCGGGCGCTGATCCTGGTCGGCGGCTTGAGCGCGGCCGGGTACCTCGCCATAGGTCATCTCCTCCGGCCGCTGGCCGTCAAGACCGACAATCTCAGCCTCGCGCTCCGCATCGAAGAACGGTACGGCGGCTTGAATGACGCCCTCGCCAGTGCAGTGCAATTCTTGGAGGACGAAGACAACGAGGAGCTTGGCTCGCCGGCCTTGCGTCGCGTCGCCGTGCAGAAGGCGCTCAAGCAGGCGCAGCGCTTGAACTTTCACGGCATCGTGGACGATGCCGGCCTCCGCTTGGCTGGAATCGCGCTCGTTCTAACCGTGGGCATCGCGACGGCATTGCTGGTCTCATACCCCGCGCCGTCGCGAACCGCGCTGCTGCGGCTCGCGACTCCCTTCGGCACGACGGAATGGCCGCGGCAGACCCAGATTGCGTTGGCCGCGTTCCGCGAGCGCGTCGGGCGCAACGAACCGTTTGAAATGCACGGTGTCGTCCGCGGCGTGATCCCTGAGCAGGCGACCGTAACGTTCCGGTTCGAAGACGGAAGCCACCTCGAACAGGCGTGCCCGTTGGCCCAAAAGCCGGATGCCCCAGCGGAATTCAACGCCCGGCTCGATCCCGGCCGCGTGCAGAGAACATTCCAATTCCAGATCCGTGCGAACGACGCGAGTACGGAATGGCTGGCGGTGGAAGTCTTGCCGCCGCCCACGCTCGTACCGCTTGACGGCCGGCCGACGCCGCATGTGGGTTTGCAGTTTCCCGCGTACACCGACTTGCCGCCGCAGCTACTTGCGGATGGAGACGGCAACGTGGAAGCGGTCGCGGGCACGGTCGTCACGTTTCGTGCCCTCGCCGACCGGCCGCTGGCGAAGGCGTGGATCGAGTATGAAATCGACCCTAAATTCGCCGAAGTGGCCGGCTTTCTCGCGCCGCTCGGCGGCGCACACCTCGTCGGCGTGTTAACCGCGACCATGGGCGGCGCCGAGACTTGGGCGCTTCTGCCCGCCCGGCTCGATGTGGAACGCCGGCGGCTCGAGTTTCAATTCTTGCCGCGGGTGAGCGGCCTCTACGTGCTGCATCTCGAAGACGAGGCGGGGCTCCGCAGCACACGCTTGTTCGAGCTGCACGTCCGGCCCGATCCGGCGCCGGCGGTGCAGCTCGATCGACCGTCGCCAAAGAGCGACATCCTTGACATGCTGCCGACCGCCGACTTCCCGCTGCACGTGACCGCCGAGGATGTGCAGTACGCGGTCCGATCGGTTTATCTCGAATACCGCATTCGGTGCGCCGCTGCGAACCCCGCGGCAACGTCTGCGGTGCAGCGCCTACCGCTCTACGATTTTCACGCGTTGCAACAAGCGCTGGCGGTTGCGTCGGTGGTCGGCCCGTTCCCACTGCCGCGCTCCCTGCAAACCAAAGCGCCGCTCGTGCATCTGGAGCGCCGGCTCTCGCTGAACCGCTTCCGCTCGCCCGCTGCAAAAGCGCCGGAATTGAAAGAGGGCGACGTTGTCGTGTTGCAAGCATGCGCCGAGGACTTCGACGACTTCAGTCTCAACAAGCAGCCCGGCCGCAGTCATGAAGTCGAAATCCACATCATTAGCCGCAACGCGCTCGATCTGCTCCTTAACCAGGAACAGGCGAAGCTGCAACAAGAATTGGTGAAGGCGCGTGAGCAGCAGCGCGAGGCGTCGAAGAAAGTCGCCGACGCGGCGGCGAAGCAAAAACGCACGGGGCAGCTCACGCCCGAAGACCTCAACGATCTTTTGCAGGCGGAGCAGACGCAGCAGCAGTTGCGCGACCGCATCGGCCCGAAAAAGGACGAAGGACTGCGCGGGGACGCCAAGCGGATTCTCGAGACGTTGAAGAACAATCATCTGCCGCGCTCGGCGTCTCAGGATCGCGTCGAGGCCGTGCAGGCGGAGCTCGATCGCCTCGCGCGTGAGGAGCTGGAGCAAATCGAGTCGCGCTTGACCGCCGCCCGCAAACTGAATGAGAAGACCGACGCCGAGAAAAGACAGCACGAAGCCGAGACCAAAGAGCGCCTCGCCTCCGAGGACGACCGCCAGGCGAACGAGGCGGAACAACAAGCCAAAGAAGGTTCGGACACGGAGAAGGAGAAAGCCAAGGAAGCCGCGGAGCGGCTGCGCGAACAGGCGAAGGAGCTGTGCAAAGAGGCCGAGGCATTGAAGAAGGACAGCGCGGCCCAGCAGAAGAACGAGAGTGGCGCCACGCCGAAGAGTGACAAGGCGACGGCGGACATGCTCCAGCAGGCGAGACAGCACCAGGACGAAGTCGAAAAGACGCTCGACGATCTTCTATCCCGCCTCGAGCCGTGGAGTAGCACTCGTGAAATCAAAGGTGAAGCGAAGGCGCTGTTGCAAGAGCAGCGCAAACTGAACGAGGAGGTCGCCGGCCTGCAAAAGAACCTCGGCACGAACCGCGAGCAATTGACCCCCGCACAGCAAGCCGAGCTCGACAAAGCCGCCGCGGAACAGCAGAAGTTGCAGGAACGCACCGCCCAGTTGCTCGACAAAATGGATCGCGTCGCCCAGGAACGCGAACAAAAAGACCCGGAAACCGCCAAGGAATTGAAGAAGGCCCACGACAAGGGCCAGCAGAGCAACGTAACCGGCAACATGCAGTCGGCCCAGAAGGAGATCGAGCAAAACGAGCTGGGCAAAGCGAGCCAGTCACAGCGGCAAGCGGCCGAAAAGCTCAATGACCTGGTGAAGGAATTGGAGGACCGCCGCGAAGCCGAGCTGGACCGCCTCGCCAAGAAGCTGAAGGAAGCCGAGCAAAAGCTCGATGATCTGTTCATAAACCAGGAGGATCTGCAAAAGAAGGTCCAGGCCGCGAGTCAGATCGAGGATCCGAAGAAACGCGAAGAGGAATTGAAACGCCTGGCTCGCGAGCAGCGCCAGTTGCAGGAAGAGGCCCAAGAGATGGCCAAGCAACTTTCCCGGCTGCGCGCGGAACGAGCGAGCCAGTCGCTCAGTCAGGCCGGCGCCCAAATGGAGCAGGCCGCCCGCCAGCTTGAACAAGGGCAAAAGCCCGATGAGGCGCAGGAGGAAGCGCTCGACCGTCTCGATGAAGCGGCCCGCGAGGTCGAACAGTCACGCAAGAGAGCCGAGGAAGAGCTGCAACGTGAACAACTCGCCCGCATCGCCGACGCCGTCAAGCAGCTTCGCGAACGCGAGACAGCACTGATCGCGGAAGCGGAGCGGATCGAAAAGCAAGTCCTCCAGAACAACGGCTGGCCGCGCGGCTTGCTCGCCAGCCTGGGCGACCTTGCCCGCAATCAGAAGGGCCTCGCGAGCGAAACGCGCCAAGTCGCGGACGACAAACTCAGCGCCGCCACCGTTGCGGCGCGCATCCTGAATAAGTCGGCCGAGGCGATGGACCGCGCCGGGCAGCTGCTCGAGGAACGCCGGCAGCCGGAGAACCGCTCACAAAACGCCGACGGCGACGCGGAAATCGGCCGCGCGCAGCGTGAAGCGCTTCGGCGCATCGATCAATTGCTCGAAGCCATTAAGCCGGAGAACGCCGGCCGAGGACCAGGCGGCGGCAGCGGCGGTACTCAACCCGGCGGTGGCGAAGGCGAGGGCGGTGGCGGCGGCGGGGGTGCAGGCGACGGCATACCCTTCACGGCCCAACTGAAGCTGTTGCGCTCGTTGCAAGGCGACGTCAACCAGCGTACGGAGGAGTTCCACAAGGCGCACCCCGATCCCACGAAATACACCGACCCCGAGAAGGCGTCCCTTCAGAGTCTCAGAAAAGAGCAACAGGAAATCGGGGAGATGTTCGACGAGCTGACGCAGCCCGCGCTGCCGCAATCGCGTGCGCCTCAAGAGTCGCATAACGGCCACGCATTCGGATCTTACATTGGGATCGGAGCCGCCGTATTCCGCGCCGACGAGCCGGACAAACCCGAGCCGCCGGTTCGCCTTCAGAAAAAGAAAAAGTCGCCAACGGATGAACCGCCCAAGCCGGCGGCAGCCGAGGAAAAGAAAGATGACGCTCCCAAGGCCGCCGACGCGCCGCGCACGCCCGCGACGCCGCCAAAAGAGGGCGACGTGAAGGAACCGCCGGAGCCCGACGAGCCGCCCATGGATGAAAAGGAAATCTTGGAACGGCTAAATCGCAATTTGCGCAACGCGGAGGACCGGCTCGCCAATCAAGACCCGGGCGACGGCACGCAGCAGGTGCAGCGCGACATCTTGAAAGATATCGACGCGCTTCTTGAAGCTCAAAACAACCAGCAGCAACAACAATCAAATCAAGACCAGCAAAATGATCCGTCGGCGAACCCCTCAAGTTCGCAAAATCAACAGCAGAAGCAACAGCAATCCCGCCAATCAAGTCAACAAAGTGGGCAGCCGCAGCAACAAATGGGGCGGCCCCCCGGACAACAGATGACGGGCCGCGAGCGGCGTGAGCTGCGGCGACAGATGGCCCGCGCACAAGGCCGCAACCCGGGCCGGCGGCAGCCGCAACCATCGCCGCAGGACCGAATGACCGAGAAGGAAGCGGGCGATCAACCGGGCGCGGGCGACAACAAGAAAAAGGAAGAAGGCAACAGAATTGCCGATGTTTACAAAGACGTTTGGGGCCACCTGCCCGAAGCGCTCCGCGGCGAGATGAACGCCTACTCGCGCGAGCAATTCATGGCAAAATACGGCGACCTGATTCGGCAGTATTACGCGACATTGTCGGAAAAAGGACGCAAGAAGAGCGATTGAGAAAAAGTCCGCCGCCGGTCGCGGCGGCGGACGGAGACACCAATCATGTTCACACGCCGCCGATTTCTCGGCCGGAGCATCCTCGCGACGCTCGGCGTCACCAGCACCGCTTTGGCCTTGCCCAACGACACCCAAGACACGCTGCCCGACGGCAGCGCGTCCAAAGGCATGATTACGCCGGAGACCGAACAGGCCATCGCCGCCGGGCTCGCCTACCTGCGCCAAGTGCAACACCCGGACGGCGGTTTCGGCACGCCGAACTCCAGCTATCAAAACGGCAACACCGCCATCACGGCCCTCGGCGGCCTGGCGATGATGGCGGGCGGCCACCAGCCGGGACGCGGCGCGTACGGCGAGGTGGTGACGCGCGTGCTTCAGTTCATCCTCGCGCATGCGCAGAAGATGCCGCAAGGCGTTTTCCTCAGCAATCCAAATGCCTCGCCGCACGGGCCGATGTACGGCCACGGTTTCGCCGCGTTGTTCCTGGCCGAAGTGTACGGAATGGTGACCGATAAGGACCTGCGTCGGGAACTCCGCACAACGCTCCGCGGCGCGGTTGACCTGATCGTGAACAGCCAAAATGTCGAAGGCGGCTGGCGCTATCAACCGTGGCCGAACGACGCCGACATCTCTGTCACGATCTGCCAGATCATGGCCCTGCGCGCGGCCAAGAACGCCGGCTTCGCGATCGACAAGGCGAAGGTGGACAAGTGCGTGGAATACGTGAAGCGCTGCCAGGATCGGCTCCAGGGCTCGTTTCGATACCAGGCGCAGGGTCAGCTCGGCTTCCAGCACCCGTTCGCGCGCACGGCGGCCGGCGTCGTTGCACTCTATAGCGCCGGCGTCTACAAGGGGCCGGAGATCGAAGCGGGCCTGAAGTACCTGATGGAACAGTGCAAGCCGGGGGGCCACGTGTTTCACCACCCGATGCATTATTTCTATGGACACTACTACGCGGCCCAGGCGATGTGGCTGGCGGGCGGCAAGTACTGGCAAGAGTGGTTCCCCGCCGTCCGCGACGAGCTGCTGGCCCGCCGCCGGCCCGACGGCAGCTGGCACGATCAAAGCTGCACCCACTACGGCACGGCGATGGCGTGCATCATCTTGCAAATCCCGAATAACTACCTGCCGATCTTGCAGAAATGAATCGAACAACTCTTGCAAAGGCGCGGCGGACGCATCGAGTCGCTCGGCGTTCTTCGCGCCTTTGCGTACACCTCTTCGGGTTTGCAATTCTCACGCTCAACGTCTTGCGCGCGGACGAACTGGCGGCGCCGACGTTTAGCGCCTCGACCACGGGAGGACGACGGTGCGCCGGTAATCTCGTCGAATTATCGAAAGATTGGTCTTTGCGATTGGCGGCGCGCGAGACGACCGCAATCACGGGCAAGGAATTAGTTGAGCTACGGTGCGTCGGCGCGCGGCTGCCGCCGCCGCCCCGGGAACCTCATCTCTTGCTTGCCGGCGGCGATCGCGTGTTGTGTGTGGCGGACTCACTCAGGTTAGAAGGCGAGAAGCTGCGCTGCCGGCCCACCCGGCGTGACGCAAAGGAATGGAAGCTGCCGCTGTCCGGCGTCACGACGATTTGGTTCGCCGCGCCGGACGCCGACGACGATGTCGAACGACTCCAGCGTAAGCTGGCCACCGGGCCGCGCGCGCGCGATGAGGTGCTGCTCCGCAACGGTGATGTGATCGCGGGCGTCCTCACGGAATTGGACGCGGCGAAAAACCTCGTCAAAGTTGAAGTCGAAAAGCGTGTGGTTGAAGCAAAACTGGATCGAGTGGCTTACATCGCGCTCAACACCGAACTCGCCACGCCGCCCAAGCCGAAAGGACCATACGCCCGGGTAGTTTTCAACAACGGCTGCCGGCTATCGCTCGTTTCCGCGACGGCTGACGCTCACACCCTCTTAGGCCGCACGCTTCTTGAGATGCCGGTGCAAGCGCCGCTCGCGGAAATCGCAGCTCTGTCGGTCATGCAGGGCTCGGCCGTCTATCTTTCCGACCTGAAGGCACGACAATACGAGCACACGCCCTATCTAAGCGTCCGCTGGCCCCTGGTGACCGACGGCAGCGCTTCCCGACGCGATCTTCGACTGGCGGGCAATGTGTACGACAAAGGACTCGGTATGCACAGCGCCAGCCGCGTGACGTACGATCTGCCGAGCAATTATCAGCGCTTCGAGTGCTTGGTGGGGCTCGACGAACGAACGGGCCGCCACGGACGTGTGCGAGTGCAAGTTTTGGTGGATGGCAAGGAATCGGCGGCACGCGACCTCAGCGGCGGCGGCGCGCCGGTCGCCATCAACATCCCGGTCGCTGGCGCGAAACAACTCACCCTCGTCGTCGATTACGGTGGCGGCGGCTCGGTTCAAGATGACGTGGATTGGGTGGATGCGCGACTGATAAAGTGACGCCGACTCCGATGAAAGTTCCCCGTCACCGCCACTTGTTCCCAAGCTCAGTGAGCGATCGCGGCGACGTAGGGTCGTAGTGGCATTGTGACGGGATGCAACAACGACTGAGCCACCGCCTCGAAGCGTTCGGCATTGTGCTGCATGAACAGGGTAGCCAGCCGTTCGAGTTCCGCGCGTTCGCCTTGCTGCCTGAGCGAAGCCCCTTCGGCCAAGAATTCATCGGCTTCCTGATCGACGGTCGCTTGCAAGCGGGTGAGCGCCTCGCGGGCGGCGGCCCGGCGTTCGCCGTCGCACTCCACAGCCCGGCGCAATGCCGCCGACTGTTCGGCGACGCTCTCGCCGGCCGTGGGCGCGGCGGTCGTGTAGCCCGCCGGCAATTCGCCGTCCAGCAAGATGGGAAAGTAAATGCTCAAGCACGGCGGACCGAATGCACACCACGCCACGGGCAAACTCTCGGAACCCGACGAAAGCTCCGCCACCAAGCTGCCTGCGGTCGTGGCTCGATAGAAGTGCTGACAAATCGTCGACGGGAACGGCTGCGGCTCGAATGGATCGATTTCGTCATGGCCGCCTTCGCCATGATCGCTGAGAATGCGCCGCAGAAACGCAAGATCGATGTGGCCGTTCTGCTGTTCCAAAAGAAGCGTGGCACGGCCCCAACGTCGCAGGGCCGTTTCGTCGCGCCGGGCAGCAAGCGCGGCGGCAAAATCGAGTTTGCTGCCGTCCGCGTCCCACCAGCCGCGCGCGATCGCTTCCCCAGAGAGACCAGCACAGATGCGGTCCCAATCCTGGTGTACGGTTGGTACGTCGCTCACCGCTCGGACCTGACGCGCTTCCTGACAGACCCAGTATCGGCCGCTGGTTTCGACCGTGAACGCCTCGGCGCCGTCGGCCACGAGAAAGGCGCTATCCGCTGCGCCGTCGTCGGTCGCGTCGCCTTGTCCGAAACGATGGGTCAAGTCCGTCAGCCAATCCACTGCCTGGCACGCCGACCGCGAACGCTCCAATGCCAGGCGGGCCAGCTCCGGTCCCGACAGTGCGGCGTCGGAGCAGGCGAACTTCGTGCGCAATGCCGCGCAGCCGACCGCCACGCCGTGCTCGTTCACACCGTGACGGTAACCCCATTCGCCAGCCGACTGGCCCGCAAGGACCGTGAACGTACGCCGCGCTTGCGGCAATTCCTGATGGCTCGTGCGCACGATTTCTCCGGCCGCGTAGTCCCTGCCGGGCACGCGCTGGAGCGCATGTGCGGAGTTGCGCCAACCGCCGCTGTTGTGGCCGAAGAGCGTGTGTCCATCCACCGTGGCTCGGCCAAGAGCCACTGCCATGTCGCATCCCATGACCAGTTTTCGCTCCTGCGTGATCGTTTGTTCCCGACAAAGATATGCCAGGCTGGGAAAGCAACGACCCGCTGTTTCTCTATTGGAGCATACCGCGCGGTCGGCGACAACTCCTCCGTCAACTTTGCCGGGCATCCGTGCGCTGCCGTTCCGGTAGAGTGTGCCGGTCGGGAAGGTTAGCCAATCGACCGGAATCGTGTTTGCGGTCGTTTTTTCTCGATTTCGCTCGTCCCTCGCGGATCACATTCGGGCGTGCGAAGCCGATGCGCTGGCTCATCATTTGCACGATCTGAACCACCCCCCACGGACCGGCCTCGCCGCGGTCAAGGGTCCAGTCTCCCAAGGAAGGACGGTAATCGCGGTTATGTTGCGGTTCTTGGCGTCCAGCGCAAACCAAATCTGGGGCGACTTGCAGCGTTCGTTGCTGCGGGCGCGTACGCCGGTTGCCGCCCGTCCCAAACCCACCGCCAATGGCGCCGCGTATCCTCCCTTGCAGCGGTTGATCCTGACGGACGGCGTGAGTCGAACCCTCTTCGAAGAGTACGCGCGGCATCGCGCGGAGGCACGCGGCCAAGAAGAAACCGGCTGGGTGTTGCTCGGCCTGCGGCAAGCCGTCGAAGCCACCGTGTTAGCGACGTTGCCGGCCGGCGCCGAACGCGACGCCGGCGTCGCCCACGTGCGTTTCAATTGTGAGGGCCAAGCGGTCGGCAGTCGCATGGTTCGGCAATTGGACCGGCGCCTCACGATTTTGGGCATCGTTCATACCCATCCCGGGTCGCTGCGCCATCCCAGCGACGCCGACTACGCGGGGGACGTGGCGTGGGTCGCACAACTCCGCGGCGGCGAAGGCGTTTTCGGCATTGGCACCGCCGACGGACCCGACGACGAGCGGTCCACGATCGTTGGCGAACAGCCCAAGCCTCATCTTCTCTCCCTGGCGGACCTTAACTTCGCCTGGTACGCCTTGGGCGCCGGCGAGAACACCTATCGGCCGCTCCCCGTCGCCCTCACGCTCGGTCCCGATTTGGCACGTCCGTTGCACTGCGTTTGGCCGATTATCGAAGCTCATGCCGTTCGACTGGAACGGTTGCACCGCCAGCAGGCCGGTGTGAGCTGCGATGTCGTCGCCGGCAACTCCGGGCCGGCTCTCGCCGTCAACGTCCCGCTGGCTCTCCCGGAACAGAGCCTGCGGGTCCTGCTCGAAGGAAAGCGTGTCCGGTACTTCCTCGTACGTGACGGCGAGTTGCTTGCGGTCGATTGCTCGGAGGAGCGCGTGGACCGTGCGGTCTACCTCCTTCTGGCGGAGTTGGCAGAGTGAGCGTTTCGGGGCATCGACCCGGCCCTCGGCTGGGCAGACCCTTTTTTCTGGAAGGAGAACGTCGATGGATTTCCGTCCCCTTACCGACACCGAACGACGGCAACTCATCACTGCGTTGCGAGGCAATGCCGAGTCCGACCGGGTCATCCTGATGGATCGTCGCGACACGAGCTTCGCCGGCAGCGCCGACGAAGTCACCGACGAGGAAGTCATCACGGCCATCAAATCGGTGCCGTGCCATTACTAGGAGAGAAGGGGTCAGGGGTCAGGGATTAGGGATTAGTAGGAAGAATGAACAGTTCCTCCTGCTTGTCCCTAACCCCTGACCCCTGATCCCTGACCCCTGCTATGGGTCTTCTCGACAGCGAAGCCGGGAAGCGGCGCTTGCTGAGCGTCGAGATTCCGGTGATTGAACGGTACAACGACGGCCGCGAAGAGGCGTATAAGGTGCGCCTTGTTCGCCTCGGCAGCTCGCTGGTGCTGCATTACGCATTGAAGCCCGGCCACAATGTTTATCAGGTCGAAACGCGCCTCGTTTCCAGCTACCCCACCGTCCCGCCCGAAACGCGCGTGCTCACGCCGCTCAAGCACTGCCCGCATTTGCTGGAAGGGCAGACCCTTTGCCTGTGGCGCCAAGGAAGCACGCGCATGACGAGCCGCTGGGACCCGGCCCGCTTTACCTGCGTGTTCGCTATTCAGGCGGCGTGGCGCTGGCTGGCGTGCTACGAAATCTGGCACGAGACCGGTGAATGGCCTTTACCCGAGGCGAGATAAACCCTGCCGGCCCGCGCCCGCTTGACGTATCGAGGGACATAATGGCTCACCTCATCCAAGTCGGCGCAGGCAGCGGCGGCATGCCGGTCCTTGACCTTGTCTGCCGCGACCCACGGATCACGCGCCTCACACTGATCGAGCCTGATGTCTACAAGCCGCACAACGTCGAACGCCATCTGTTCCCGCCATCTTCCATCGGTGAACCGAAGGCGGAATTGGCCGAGCAATGGCTGAAAGACCGCCGGGCGGAACTCGAAATCCGTGTTCTTGTCCGCGATTTACTCGATCCCTCCGCCCAAAAGGAGATCAACGAGGCTGCGGCGGAGGCTGACATCGGCGTCTGTGCCGCGGACAACGAGCCGGCGAAATATCACTGGGACGCCCTGATGCGCCGGCACACCAAACCGTGGACGCTGGGCGAGGTGTTGAGCGGCGGCATTGGCGGCTTCGTCCATTGGTTTGTCCCGGACGGCGCCTGTTACGGCTGCGTGGCCAGCCATCTGCAACGCTCCATCGTCGTGGACCAACCCCCTACGCCGGACTACGCGCAACCCGGCGGCCCAATTCACGAGACAACGATCCCCGCCGGCAAGGCGGCCATCCACGCCATCGCGTCGCTGCACGCGGTCGTGACGCTGGGATTGCTCGCGGCGCCGGCGGACTATAACCCCGGTTTCACCAGCCTGCTGTTGCCGTTACAGCAGGTGCCTGATGTATTTGAAGAGGCGTTTCGCCCGTATCGGTTTCGGATTGCGCGTGTGGCGGACTGCTTGATCTGCCGGGCGCAGTCGATGCCAAGCAGTGCTGAGGAACTCGATGTGGCTCTGGATCAAGCGTTGGCGCGACTGGGCGATGATGCGTGACCTTTGGCCGGTACACCGGGTCGGCCCCCAGCCGCAGGCCTTGCACTACAGTTATGAAAAAGCCGGCTTGACCTTGCACGACCAACCCATTCCCTGGAATGCGGAGGCCGTCCTGGTCGAAGCGACGCTGCGCCTACCGACCGCCGCCTCTCGCCGCAAGCCGGATTTCCAACTCCGTCTCCCATACCGCGCTTTGCAGCCCGCGGACAGTTTGCGACGCCTGGACCGCGACGATCTCTACCGTCTCGCGTTTCGCGTCACACCGCCGCCGGCGACAACCGTAAACGCGGACTTGCTGTGGCGCAACGGCGTGCGCGGCCAGCTAACCTTGCCGCATCTGAGCCGAGACGACTTTGTTGAAAACGTGCGCCTCCAACTACCGACGACGTTCGCGCGGCTCGGCACGGAAAGCGTCGCCTGCCAGACCTATGTCGCCTCGCAGTGCAAGGGACTGCTCGCCAGCGCCATTCTGACGAGTCCGACGAGTCTGGTCCCGCTGCTTGACATGGACTTGCACGTGGAGTTTCGCAATGAGCGCGGCGGCCCGGCGCAGTTGATTACGCCGCGTCTCTCCAGCTCACAGCTCGCGGGTCGTCAAGCACTCGTCGTTGTCGCCCCGCGGCGTTTCCCGCGCAAGATCGGCTCATGGATTGTGACCTGGACGCTGGGCGATGCCGTGCTCGCTACGCATCGCATTCGCGCCATCTCGCAGAAGCATTTCCACCGTTCGTTGCGCGTCGTCGATACGCGCTTCGTCGTGCAGAGAGAGAAAGACATGGTCAGCGTCGCCCGGCAATACCCGTCTCTTGACGGCGTGCAGCGTATCGGCCCCTGTTTCCTTGTGTGCAGCAAGGAACCGGGCATGGCCGGATTGACCCGTTTCCGCGTTCGTGCCCAGGCGCCCGGCGCTGCGCAACCACCGCTCATGGAAGAGCAGGAAGTTCTCATCACCGACGGGCCCACGATGGTCGCCCCCGGAACCGTCGAAGCCGCGGCGATGGTGCATGTTGGCTCGTTCGAGCTTTATCAAAAAGGTCAAATGCTCGGCTCCCTGTCGCTTTGCCCCGCCCCGGAAGCGAATTTCACCAACGAAGGCGGCTTCAAGCCGACCGAGGAGTACACGTGGACCGCGGCGGCGGAAGAGGAATTGAATGATCGGTTGACGAAGTTGCTGGAAGCGCAGCCGAAAGAGGATTAACGCCAATCCTCTTGTTCCCACGGATGGTCATCTCCCGAACGATTGCGGCTCGCGTGGATTTGCTGCAATTCCGAGAAATTCTGAAAAGCAAACATGCCAAAGAAGAGCGCGCTCCACCAACTTCCCGCATACAGGTACGGAATCAGCGGCTCGTGCTTGGTCGCGTTCATCACGGAATTGGCCGCGAAGAGCGCGGCGAGCAAAAATGAGATACCGAGCGAAACGGATACGCCGTTCCGCGGCATGAGCCATTCCAGCACTTCACGGCTGACCCGACCGCCGTCGAGAGGCCAGATCGGCATGAGATTGAGCAACGGCCAGTAGAGGTTGATCCATTCGAGTTGCTCAAATACGGTTTCGAGAAGGGTTGGATTGAGTAGGCGCGCGGGCGTTAGAGGCGGGAGGTAGTAGATACCTGCCGCCATTACGAGCGCCCACAACAACAACTGTGCTGCGGGGCCCGATAAATAGACCACGATCCGCTGCCAGCGCTTGCTCAACTCGCTGCTGCCTATCGCCAACCCACCGAAGCTGTAGAGTACGATATGCCCCTGCGAGCCAAAAAGCCGACCGGCCAGGACGTGCCCCATCTCGTGGAGCAAAATTGAAACGAACGAGCACACGATCCAAGACAGGAAGGGTCCGAGCCGTTCGCCGCCGCGCAAGTATCGCTCACCTAACAAGCCCGACACGGCCCAGAACATCGGATGTACGCGCACATGCGTTCCGAACAGCCGGAACTTCAAATCGAACTGCGTCGGTTCCGGTTCGAGTAGGAACACAAACGGGACCTCGGTGAAAGGGCGGGCCGCTCACAGGCTACCGATTGTGCCAGTCCGTGTCCGCGGCCGCAACTCCATTGAGTCTTTTTCTAATGCAACGCCGCGCTCACTCGCTATGCTGATAAACGAATTCGGAGAATTGTGCATGGGCTGGGCGAAACTACGCGCCGAATTTCCCGTCACCGGACGCTGGGCGTTCTTCGACCACGCCGCCGTTGCGCCGTTGACCGCGCGTGCCCAGCGGGCGATGGCGGAATGGGCCGCGGACATGGCCGCGAACGGCGATGTCAACGAACCGCGATGGGTCCGCCGCGTGGAGGAGGTGCGGGCCCTCGCCGGCCGTTTGTTGAATGCCGATCCGCTCGACATCGCGTTCATCAAGAACACCAGCGAGGGGATCGGTATCGTCGCGGAGGGCTTTCCGTGGCAGCCCGGCGACAACATCGTCACGGCGGCGGAGGAGTATCCCGCCAACATCTATCCGTGGATGAACCTTGCGCGCCGCGGCGTCGAGTGCCGCCGCGTGCCGAGTCGCGACAATCGCCTCCACATCGACGATGTTCGCAATGCCATCGATAGCCGCACGCGTGTGGTTAGCCTGAGTTTCGTTGAATTTGCGAGCGGCTTTCGCAACGACCTCGCCGCGCTGGGCACACTCTGCCGTGAGCGCGGCGTGTTCTTCTTCGTGGACGCCATCCAGGGACTTGGCGTGCTGCCGCTCGACGTGCAGGCGTTGCCGATCGACGCCCTCGCCGCCGATGGGCACAAATGGCTGCTGGGGCCCGAGGGCGCGGGCATCTTCTGGATTCGCCGCGATTGGGTGGAACGGCTGCACGCGGTCGGCGTCGGCTGGAACAGCGTGGTCGGCAGCCGTGATTTCTCGAAGATCGACTTCCACTTGAAGCCGCACGCCGGCCGCTGGGAGAGCGGCACGCTCAACGTCGCCGGCATCACGGCACTCGGGGCCAGCATGGAATTGCTGCTGGAGATCGGCATCCCGAACGTGGCCGCTCGTGTCATGCAACTGACCGATTACCTGTGCGAGCAGGCGCCGCGCGCAGCGTTTACCGTATACAGCAGCCGTGACGAAAGAGAGAAATCGAGCATCGTTTCGCTGACCGCGCCCGGCGACGTGCGCGACCTGGTGCGGAAGTGTCGCGACCGGGGAATCGTCGTGAATCGCCGCGCCGGCCGTTTGCGCGTCAGCCCCCATTGCTATAACAGCAACGAAGAAATCGACCGGCTCCTCAACGCCGTTTAGCCGCGACGTGGCTAAACGAAATGGTGAATTATGCCCCTATCCCAGGCTCATCGCGTCGCGGTTTACACCGGTGTTTTTGACCCGATCCACCTCGGCCACCTTGATTTGATCCAGCGCGGCGGCCGTATCTTCGACCATCTGGTCGTCGGCGTCGGCATCAACCCGGAGAAGACGCCGTTTTTCTCCCAAGATGAGTGCGTGGCGCTCGTGCGCCAGGTGGTCGTTCCCTTCGGCAACGTCGAGGTGATGGCCGTGACCGGCTTGGCGGTGCGCTTCGTCCGCCAAGTCGGAGCGCGCATCATGCTCCGCGGCTTGCGCACGACCAGCGACATGGAATACGAGTTCTCCATGTCGCTGACCAACCTGACGCTCGATCCCGAAATCGAGACCGTGTTTCTGATGGCGAATGAAATGTACTCGCACGTCAGCAGCAGCCTGATTCGCCAGATCGCGATGTTCGGCAACGACGCCGACCAGGATCTCGCGAAATTTGTGCCGCCGGAGATTCTGCCTGCAATCAAGAAGCGCGTGGACGAACGGCGCAAGAACCAATGACTCACCTCTTCTTCGGCAGCGGCGGGAACATCGTGATGTCGAGTCCGTCCTTGCCCAAATGATTGTCGAGCAGATCGATCCGCCCGTTCTCTTTGAGCTGTGCGAACAGCCGGCCCATCTCATCCCACCAGATACTGCTCAAGAAGTCCGGGTTTTCATGTTTCAAGCGTCGATACTGTGCCAGCCGCTTCTCGAATGATTCCGCGTCGGCGTGTGCAAGCACTTTTTGTTCGCCGATATACGCCGCGGTAAGCTGCTCCGTGCGAAAGCGCTCGGCGTCGGCTTCGCGCAGGCGGCGGTCGGCGTCCTGCTCGGCCTGATAGACACGGCTGCGAATCTCCGTCTGGGCGCGCGTGACGTCGTTGAACGACTCCGTGACCTCGGCGGGCGGCGCCAGGACCGCGATGCTCGCGCCCTGAAGCTGCACGCCGAGGCGATAGTCCTCGATCCGTTCCTGTGTCTGAGCGACCAGCCAGCGCGGCAGCTCCGCCTTGCCGTGAAGCAAAATGTCGTCCACGATACGGCCCGCGACCCACTCGGCGAGTGCGGCTTCCGCCGTGCGCTCGATCAGACCATCGACGCGCGCTTGTTGCACGACGAAATCCGCCACCTCATCGGGCCGGACCGTGTAGTGCATAATGGCGCGGACGTTCACGAGATTGTGATCGCCGGTGAGAAGCTGCCCCGGCGGAGTCGCTTGCGCGAAATCATCCTGGCTGGGCAGCAAGCCGATTTCCACGGGCCGGACCAAATCGACCGCGACACGGTCTACCTTTTCCATGCCCCACGGCAGGCCAATCCACAAGCCCGCTTCCGGCTTGTGGTCGAGCACGCGGCCAAAGCGGCGGACGACGGCCCGCTCGCCCGGCCGCACCTGCGTGAGGCCGGTGCCAAGATAGGCGACAACCGCGAGGACCAGCCCAAGTCCAAGGTAGCGCACGTCATTGCCCTCCCGTCTTCACCGGCGGAGCGGGCATTTTGGCGTCGCGAAGGATCGGTTTGCTTCCGTTCTCCAGCTTCGGCGGCGCGAAGAGAACGTCGAACAATTCGCGATGGCTCGACAGCAACAGCACGCTCTTGTTGTCGCCCAGAATCTGTCGATATTGTTCGAGCTTTTTCAGGAAGGCGTAGAACTGTGGGTCTTTCCGATGCGCTTCGTCGCGAATGCGGTCGGCCTCGGCGTCGGCCTCGCCCTTCAATTTCTGCTCCTGGGCGCGGGCATCGGCGAGCGTGCCGCGGACCTTGCGTTCCGTCGCGCTCTTGATGTCCTCCGCCAGGCGCGTGCCTTCGCTCTGATATTCCGCGACCTTCTTATTCCGCTCGCTGCGGATACGATCGAAGATCGCTTCGCGTACGCCAGCCGGATGGTTCGTCCGCCGCAGCCGAATATCGACCAGCTCAATCCCGTATTCGCGCCGGGCACGGTCTTTCATGCCGTCGCGCGGCTTGCCGGCATCCGCTTCGGTCTCGTTGAGCAACCGCTGCCGCAGCCGCTCGCGCTGACGATCCACCTTGCCGGGCTCGGTGCTGATGAGATCGTCCAATTCCATCTGCCCAATGGCCGCGCCCAGCTCACTGCTGATCTGTTGGCGAAGAAGGATGCAGGCGCCGTCCGGCGTGCCGACGCTGCGGATAAAGCGATCGACCGCGCCTTTGTCGGCGATGTGCCAACAAACGTAGCCGTCGATGGTCAACGTCTTGTCGATCGTGTTGCCGCGCGGATCGTGCGTGAGCAATTCGGCGGCCGGCAAATCGAAGGTTTGCAAACGCCGGTCGAGCCGGGTCACCGTTTGGATCGGCCACGGCCATTTGACATGAAGTCCGGCGTCGTTGGCGTCCGCCCCGTCGAACGTCGCGACGTGCTGGCCGAACTGCGTCACATAAACGAACTCTGCCCGATCCACCGTAAACAAGGCGGAACTCGCCGCAAGCAAAACGGCGACGAGCAGTACAACCGTCATGAGTATCTTGCCCATAATGCATCTCGATCCCTAATCCCTAACCCCTAACCCCTGACCCCTAACCCCTGATTTCAAGGTCCATCATTCGTCGTCGGTTCGCCGCGCGGCGTGCGCGGCGGATTGCGCTCGGGCGCGGTCAATACGGGAATCGGCACGCGAAATTGGTCCGGATCGAACAGCAACATTTGCCGTTTGCCGGGCACGCGGTCGGCGTCGATGAGCACCTTGTCGCGGCCGGCGAGGGCGCGGCCGAGGGCGTCCCAAAACAAGCGGAAGTCCGTCAGGGCGGCTTGCGCGGCAAATGCCTCTTGCCGCCGCCGCTGATAATCCTCGAAGGCCGACGACACGGCCTGGCCGCCCCGCACCGCTGTGGCAGAATCGGCGAGCAAGGACCACTCTTGCGTCAGCGACAACTCGGTGCGCACACGATACCGTGCTTCAAACGTCGCCCGCGCCGCTTCCGCCTGGGTGGTTTTCTCCTGTTTCGCCGCGTCCGCCTCGCGCACAATCCGCAGCGCTTGCCAGCGGGCCTTGCTTTCCTCGCGGCGGGCCTCGGCTTCGGCTTGATTCACAAGGCGGTCACGCGCCTCCATCGCCTTGGTGACGTCGTGGTAAGCCTGAACCACTTCCTGCGGCGGATGAATGTCCGCGAGGAAGAGGCCGTCGAGCCGCACGCCGAGACCGTGCGTTTCATGGGCGGCGAGGCGTTGCTCCAGACGAGTCAGCACCTCGCGCTGAAAGCGGCCGCGATCTGCCGTGAGCAGGTCCTGAAACGGCCGGCCGGCGACGGTTTCGCGCAGCACCGACTCCGCCGCCGAGCGGATGACTTCGTCGGGCGCGCGGACCTCGAAGAAAAACGTTCGCGGATCGGCGAGGGCGTAGCGAACGGTGGCCTGCACTTCCAGGAGATTGCCGTCGCCGGTGATCATCACGGCTTCTTCCGGCCTCCGTTCAATGCCGTCGCCCCCGTGCGTGCTCGTCCATGCCAGCGAAGTCGGTGTCGCAGACGAGCCGGCAATGGTGCGGAAACCGACTTCCACCGTCTGGATTCGATCAGGTTGGAGGCGAAGTATATACTCCACCGGCCACGGCCAACGCCAGTGCAGGCCCGGTCGCAAATCGTCGTCCAGCGGCCGTCCAAAGCGGCGCACGATGCCGGTCTCGTCCGGCCCGATGCGCGTCAAGCCGCTGAGGACGTAGCCCGCCAACAGAACGGCAACGACGCCGGCCAGCACCGGCCGCCAGCGATGGCCCAGCCAGTGGAAAAACTCGTCCACGTCGAGATGATATTGCATCCAGTGATCGAGCCGACGGAAAGCATTGCGCGTTCGAATGGCGGATGGACTGCTGTCGGCGCGCTCGAACCAAAGCAACCGCATCGCGTTGAGCAGCACCGCCAACGAGCCGAGCTGGTGGTAAATCACCGCGGCGACCGGCGACCACTCTGCCGGGGCGAACAGCGGCCACAGCCACGCCGTGACCACGATGCCCACCGCGTTGACGCCAAAGGCGAAAACAACAATGTTCTGCCGGATGATGCGGACGGTCTCACGCGACAGGCGCAGAAGCAACGGCAGCGATCGCAGCGGGTCGCCCATGAGCACGATATCGCCGGCTTCCGCGGCAACGTCGGTTCCGGCGCCGCCGATCGCCATTCCAACATGGGCATGCGCCAAGGCCGGCGCATCGTTAATGCCGTCGCCCACCATCGCGACCCGGCGGTCAGAAAGGTTCACAGGCCAGCGCGCGAGGAAATCGGCCTTCTGTTCGGGCAACAGCTCGGCGTGGACCTCGCTGATGCCCACCTCGTCGGCGACGGCCTTCGCAACCGCCGGCCGGTCTCCCGTCAGCAGCGCGATATGCTGGATGCCAACCGCGCGCAATTGGGCAACGACGCTTCGTGCATCAGACCGCACCCGATCGCGCGCACCGATGATTCCAAGCACCCTGCCGTCGCGCGCGACAAATAGCGCCGTCTGGCCGGCGGTATCGAGTTGTTGGAGTGCCGCAACAGCGTCCGCGGGCAGCGAAATTCCTTGTTCCTCCAGCAGCCGCCGCGTGCCGACGAAGATCGTTCCCGCCGCGGTGCGGGCCGTCACGCCCGCTCCCGGATGTGCGACAAAATCGACCGGCGGCTCCAACGAAAGGTTGCGCGTAGCGGCTTCCTGCGTGATAAGCCGTGCGATGACATGCTCGCTTTTCTGCTCGGCGGTGGCGGCGCTCTGAAGCAGCTCCTCCGGAGTGACGCCGAAACCAATCACGTCGCCAAGTTCCAGTTTTCCTTCCGTCAGCGTCCCGGTCTTATCAAACGCGAACGCCTGGACGCCCGCTAAGCGTTCCAGGGCCGAGCCGCCTTTGATGAGCACTCCCGTACCGGCCAAGCGACCGAGCGCCGCGATGACGGCCGCCGGCGTCGCCAGGATCAGCGCGCACGGGCACGCGACGACGAGCACCGACAGTGCGGGGTACGCGCTCAGCCGCACGGCTTCCACCCAGCCGAGCCGCGGCGCGCTGGCAAGACTGAAGACCGGCAACGCATGGTACGCGAAGCCGACAAAAAAAGTGATCGCCGCCAAGCCGAGGACCGCGGGCAAAAAGTACCGAGCCAGCCGATCCGCGGTTCGCTCAAGCGGCGCCTTGTCCTTGAGAGCACGAGCCGTCAATTCAATCACGCGGCCCGCGACCGTCTGTTCGGCGACCTTGCGGGCTTCGACCGTCAACGCCCCAAACTGATTGAGCGAACCCGCCAACACCTCGTCGCCCGGCCCCTTGTCTGCCGGCAGACTTTCGCCGGTCAACGCACTGATGTCGAGCGCCGACCGCCCGTCAACCACGACCCCATCCACCGGCACTTTCGCGCCCGGCTTTACAACCACGCGGTCGCCGACGTGGACTTCGCTGGTGAGAACCCGCACTTCCTGCCCGTCGCGCAGCAACCAACAGCGGTGGGGGAACACTTCGACGAGCTTGCGCACCGCGCGCTGCGTGCGCTCGAACGTGATGCTTTCAAGGCATTCGCCGAGCATGCCGATGAAGACGATCTCGGCGGCGACAAGCGGCTCGCCGAGCAGCATGGCGGCGATCGTCGCGATGCCGAGGGCCAAGTCCGCGCCGATCTTGCCCGCCAGGAGACTCTCCACCGCGCCAAAGAGAATGCGGGCGCCGCCGAGGATGGCCGCGAGAAGAGCAATGCGGTAGCCGAAAATCGTGGAAGACCATCCCGCCGGCAGAAAAAGCGCCGGCGCGATCCACGAAGGCCACAGGTCGAGACCAACCAGCAGCGCGAGCAACCCCGTCAGCAGGTAGAGCGACAGCCGGCTCTCCTGCGCGAATGCCTGGTCGGTGTGCGCGATCTCACGGTGCATGAGTCGTCCATCGCCGGGAGCGAAACGACCGTCCGTGGACGCGACGCCGAGGGATTCTCCGATTCCCGGCCAAGAGGGAGGACGAAGGTTGGTAGATGCTGGTTCATTTCAGGCTATGGCCGTGGCGCGGGGGAGTCAAGCGAGGAACGGCTCACCGCGGTGGACGCGGAGGACGCAGAGGGAAAAAGAGAATTGAGAATGGAGGATTGAAGATTGCGTAAGTGGGCGGCCTCGCGGATATCGATCCTCGATCTTCAATTCTCTATCCTCTCCCTTGGAGACTACATGCCGCTCTATTTTCTCATTCACGACCCCGAATTCTTCGCGCCGCTGACAACGGTCCTGGCGGAATGCCGGCGTCAGCGCAGCTTCGATCCCTGCGTTGAAACCTGCCATGTCCTTCTGCGCGCCGTCCGTGACTTCCACGACCGCCATCGCCTCGGGCGCGACGAATCGTTGATTCGGATGATTCCAAACGGTCTCACTTTCGACCGGCATTGCTGGAAGGAACTCGTCGGCGAGGCGCTGCTCTATGCCGCCGTGGACGTGCCGGAGTTGGAGACGCTGCCGGAGACGCTGACCTGCTTGCTGGCGCCGGATTACGATCCGGAACGCTCGTTTGGGCGGGCCGAGCTGCCGCCGATTCAGCAGGCACATTATGGCAGCCGCGATCTTGTCCTGGGCGGCAGGGTGTATCGGCCCGAACACGTGGGGGTCAACAATCCGGCGGATGTGGCTCGGCTGGCGGAGTATCTCCAAGGGGTCAATCCCGCGGCGTGGGACGCCGACCGACTGCGACGAGCCGGCGGCAGCACCGACGACACGGACATTGCGGAGGAAATGGCATACGCCCGCGAGTGGTTTCCGGCGCTCAGAGAACTCTATTCCAATGTTCGGGATGCGCGCCGGCTGATCGTGTGCGAAATCCTGTAAGCGCGCGGGCAGTCATGTTTAGCCGCCCGTTTCGGACCGGCGCTTGGGACGCGATCCATCTCGACGCGCCCGTTCGAGACGGGCGGCTAAACGATGGGTATAAAGACTCGCGGAACCATTGCGGCGAACCATGCGTAGTAACGGAAATCGACGTTCAGCGATTCCGTAGAGGGGATGTTTCCTTGCTCGGTCCGATTTTCGCCCGCGAATGGTTGACGGTGCCGCGGCGGTCGCGCCATTACATGATCCGCTCGGCGTACCTCGGCGCGCTATGGGTTTTGGGCGTGACAGCGTGGCAGGCCACGGTCGGCTGGAACCAGACGGCCACGCTCGGCGACACCGCCCGTTTTGGGTTGCTCCTTTTCCAGATTTACGCGTTCGTGCAGCTTACGCTGCTGCTCTTCTTCTCGGCCCTGTCGGCCGCGGGCGCGGTGAGCCAGGAGAAGGACCGCCGCACGTTCGTCCTTCTCTTGATGACGGACTTGCGCAATTACGAGATTGTCCTCGGCAAGCTGTTTGGCAGTCTTTTGCAAATTCTTCTGTTGCTGGCAGGCACCGTCCCGGCGTTCGCGCTATTGCTTCTCTTAGGGGGCGTCGCGCCGGAACAGGTTGCGCAGGCAGTCCTCATCCTCACTGCGACCGCCATCGCGGCGGGTTCGCTGGGCGGTCTCATTGCACTTTGGCGTGAGAAGACGTTTCAAGTTCTTGCTCTCACGGTGCTCTTTCTGATTTTGTACCTCTGTGTAGTTCGCGGTGTCAGCATTCTGCCGGCGGTAATTCCCTCGGTGGACCGTTCGACCGTCGCCGCGGCGCAGCGTTGGCTCGACCCGTTTCAAGCGTTGCAGAGTGTGCTGGAATCCGAAACGACCCGAAGTGGGATCTCTGCCGCCTACGGCTTCACGTTTGTCATGTTGGCCGTGACGGTGCTGCTCAATGTCTGGGGCATCGTTCGTCTGCGCGTCTGGAATCCCAGCGGCGAGCCGATTATGCAGCGCGAGCGGCCGGAAGATGTGGAGGCGGAGGAGAAAGATCGAGCCCGCGCCCACGCCGCGCCCGGCGCGCTGCGGCAGGTCTGGGCCAATCCAATTCTTTGGCGTGAAGTAGCGACGCGGGCTTACGGCCGCCGCGTCATCCTGGTGAAGGCGGCGTATTTCATCGTGTTGGCGTTGATTTGCTACTACGCCCTCGCGCCGCTCGTCGCCGGGGAGAGAATCGACTACGCCGCCGCCCGCGGCCTGTTGCCGATCGGCATTCTGAGCTTGTTGCTCGTCAGTGCCCAGGCGGTGACGGCGATTACCTCCGAGCGCGATACCGGCGCCCTCGATTTACTTCTCGTCACGGATCTCACGCCGAAGGAGTTCATTTTCGGCAAGCTGCTCGGCATCATTTACAACACGAAAGAGTACCTGCTGCCGCCGTTCATTCTCGCCCTGATTTACGCGTGCTACGGCGTGCTGGCCCGGCCGCCGCGCGGCTTTCCGCAAATGGCGACGTCGATGAACATCCAGGCTGGCGTCTGCGTAGTCATCGCACTGTTCGTGCTCCTGGCCTTCGCCATCGTGCTCGGCATCCACGTCGCGCTGCGCACGCCGATCAGCCGTTTGGCGATTCTCAATACGCTCGGCACGATCTTCTTCCTGTCGGTCGGCACGCTTGTGTGCATCTACCTGATTTTGATTAGCGGCCGCTTCGAGACGCAGTGGCTCAGCTTCGTCGTCTTCATCCTCGCCGGCTGGGGTGGTCTGTGGTGGGTGCTCAACGGCAGCCGGCCCTCGGCGGCCCTTAGCCTGGCGAGCGCACTCTGCCCGATCGGCATGTTTTACAGCGTGCTGACCATCATCATCGGCAAGCCCGGCTCGGAGGAATCGGGCGACCCGCTGCTGCCGTTCCTCGTCATCGCGGGCGCGTTCAGTTTCACGGTGGCAGCGATGTTGATTCCGTTGATTAGTGAGTTTGATGTAGCGCTGGGACGGACGACGGCGGGGGGAGAATAGCATGATCTCTACAATACCTCGCGGCCTCTTCGCTGGTGGGGAACACCGGATTGTTTCCCTGAATCTGCTTCGCAATTTCGTCCCACTCGGCCTGTTCTTGTCTCGATAGGACGCGGCCACCCGGCCAGCCCGCGGCCTTGAGCGCGAGAATTCGCTTCATCGGCTTGGATGGATTCCGCCACGATTCTTGCTCTAACCTGTCCCAGAGCGCTTCGCGCTCTTTCAAATAGCTGTCCACCGCAGCCTGATTCGCAAGGTAGAACGCAATCGTTCCGTAAACGTCTTCCAGGGTGAGTACAGGATACTGACTGCGAATCGATTCCGCTGAATCGCCGTGGCGGAACGGATACACGACGGAGTCTAGCGAGACACGCCTATCGGTGATGCGGTAGGTCCCATCGGGGTCCAGATGAACGTATCGTTTGGCTTCGCTCATACCTCGGTTTTGCCATCGACGCACTGTGTATGTTCACTGCATTTACCGCTCCAAATACCGCAACTTCCGCTCCGGATCGATAAACCGCGCATACACGACTTCCTTCTCTCCCCGATACGACACCTGCAAGAACAATTGGTTCGTGCCTTCCGCCAAATCGACGGTGACGCCGGCTTGATCCGGCGCCGCGACGTCGGCGGACGGCTTGATCGTTTGCACTACGCCGCCGCCGACCCATGCTTGCGTGGTGTGCTTCGCGCTGACTTGCAAACGCACGCGCATCGCGGTCGGGGCCGTGACCTCCGCCTTTACATACGCCAGCATCTCCTTTTGTCCCGTTACGGGTGGCAGCGGAATCGCGCCGTGGAGGCCGACAGCCGGCGTTGCCCAACTCGTTGGCGATGGCCGCGTCATCGGTCGATGCAGATCCTCCATAGCGTTGGATACCGACACATTGCACAAGAACGGATTCGCCATCACGTAGCGGATCAAATCGCGGAACTCGTCGATCTTCATGTTGTTCGCCAACCCCTCCGGCATGAGCGAGCGTTCTTGCACGGTGAGCTCCTCGATCTCCTTCTTCGGAATCACTTTGAGCGCGTCGTTCTCGTTCTTCAGGGTGAGCGTTTGCTCATCTTCCGCGGCGAGCAGGCCAGTTTCGACGCGGCCGTTTTTCAGGGTGACGTAGCGGGTGAAGTACGGCTGGCCGACGACGCGGTTCGGGTCGATGACGTTGACGAGGAGGTAGTCGATGTCGCGGGCGGCGCCGTCGAGGTTCGGGCCAACGTCGTGGCCCTTGCCTTCGAACTTATGGCACTTTGCGCACTGGTTCTCGAAGACCTTGCGACCGCGCTCATACGAGCCGGGCCCCTTCGCCAGCTCGCCGCGGAGCTTGTCGATGAGGGCGTTCAACTCCGCCGGCGTGTCGCGGACCTGACCCCAGACGAGTTTGATTTGGGCATCGAGCTTCTTGTCCCGGAATGTGCGAATGCGCAGGATGGCGTTATCGCTGACTTCCATGCGGTCGATCTTCTTGTCGGCCATGCCTTGCAGCAGCTCTCCGGCCCATTCCTTGCGGCCGGACAGCGTGTTGATCAGATCGCCGTGGATCGGCTTGGGATAGGTGGCCCACTTGCTCACGATGTCTTTGCCGATGCGTGGATCGTCAAGCGTGGCCAGCGCGCGGGCGGCCTCCGCGCCGACGTTTAGGTCATCCTTCTGGCCGATCAGGATCATAAACAAATTCAGGGCGTCGGGGTGTTTCAGCAATGCAAGTTGCCTGACGGCCTCTACCCGCTCCTCGGACGACGCTGGCTTCAGATTGTGGAGGGCGGCATAGGCCCGTTTGGCCGCCTCCGGGTCGCGGAAGCTCACCGCTAAGCGGTTCAGCAATTTTCTCGTCGGGTCGTCCGCGTCTTTGGACAACCGATCTCGCAGCGCCGCCCATTCCTTAGGGGCATCGACGGTTCGCCCCTCAAACACAGTTACAAGACCGGACAGGGCCTGCATTCGAGCCGCGTTGTCTTTCACGTCACCGACAAACGCGAGGCAGAGAGCGAGGAGTTCCGGTTTGCCGGTGGCGACGAGGCGGCGCATCGCTCGCGGGATGATGTGATCGGTAATGAGCGGGTTGCCTGGAGCATTTTCGCGGAGCCATTCCAACTCGCTCGGCGTTTGCGTCAGTTTCGGTTCATAGGCGAGCCAAATCAGAAGGGGAATGCAAGGATCGTCGCCATCCTCCCTGTGGTGCATTAGTTCGTGCAATAGCGGTACGGTATCGAAACTCTTCTCAAACTTAAGAATGGCACTTGTGATTTCCAAGCGGACTCTCGGATCGCGCTCCTCTCCTATGGCCACTTTGAGGCCTCGTATGTCCGCTTCCGAAAGAACATCCGCCCGGGCCATCATTCTCGCGGTCCACGCTCTTTCTCGCGGGTCCTGTTGACTGAGGCGCCAGCGAGCTGCCATGCCGAATTGCGGATGCAAAGCCCAGTTGACCCACTGGGTTCCAAGCGTGTGACTGACGGGTGCATCAGCCCCCGGCGGCCCGGCTCCGAATCGCGGTGTGGTTTGCCCTGCATGCTTTTCTTGCATCGTCCGCAAGGCGCTACGGTAGGCCCACGGATTGTCATTGAAGTAGGCAGTGTGGACCAGCTCTTCCAACCGCTTCTTGCTCATGTCTGGGTGAGGCGTAGCCTTCATCCCCTTGCGCTGAATCTTATAAACCCGCCCATGCGTGTAATCCCAGCTTCCGGCGGCCGCCTGGTGGCATGGGTTCTGGTCGTGCCAGTCGATGACGTAGATGCCGCCGTCCGGGGCCCAGCGGAGGTTGATGGGGCGGAAGTTCTTGTCGCCGGAGATGAGGAAGTCGGGGGCGTGGCTGGCGATGAAGGTCGAGCCGTGGCGGCGGAGCACGTCGCGTTTAATCGAGCAGCCGTGGATGCTGCCCATCAGTACGCTGTTCTGGTACTCGTCCGGCACGTGGCTGCCTTGCATGATGAGCAGGCCGGCGTGGGCCCAGCCGCTTTCCTTGTGGTGCGTGTGGTCGCTGATTTCGTTGAGGTAGCCGTAGGCGTAAGGGTTAAAGCTCGTCCCCGCTTGCCGTTTGTAGACGCCGCCGGGGATGATGTGGAACAGGTGCGGGATCACGCAGCAAACGACGAAGCAGTTGCCTTCGTTGTCGAAATCCATGCCCCAGGGATTGGATGTCCCCTCGGCGAAGATTTCGAACTTCTTCGTCTCGGGCTGGTAACGCCAGACGCCGGCGTTGAGTTCAACCGGAGCGAGCGGGGTCGCGTCAGCGCCCCGAGCGCTCCCCTCGCTTACGCGTCGGGTTGGTGTGACTTTCGAGGTTGTGAAGACGCCGTGCAGGCCGTAGAGCCAGCCGTCGGGGCCCCATTGGAAGGTGTTCAAGATTTCGTGCGTGTCCTGGCTGCCGAAGCCGCTCAAGAGAATCTCAAACTTGTCGCACTTCCCAGTTCCTTTCGTGTCTTGAAGAAAGAAAAGGTACGGCGCGGCGCCAAGAAATACGCCGCCGCGGCCGACTTCGATGCCGCTGGCCATGTCGAAGCGGACGGGGAAGTCCTTGCCTTCAGCCCAAACGGTGCGCTTGTCGAAGTGGCCGGAGCCGGTTGTATCTTCGAGGACGACGATGCGGTCGCGCGGCATGCGGTCCTTCGGCGTGCGGCTCGGGTATTCATAGCATTCGACGACCCAGAGCCGGCCGCGTTCATCGACGGTGAAGGCGATCGGGTTAATGATGTCCGGTTCGGCGGCGAAGACTTTGACTTCCCAACCGGGCGGCACCGTCATGCGTTTCACTGATTCTTCCGGCGTCAGGTATGGCTGGCCGGAGGGTTTCGTGTTGTCGAAGCCGAATTCGCGCTGGGCGGAAGCGCTTGCCGGCAAACAGAAAAACAACAAGAGCAAGGCGTCGAGGAACCGACGGACCAGCAATCGGGTGCAGACTGCCTGTTTGGCCGCCGACCGCAGGATTGGGCGATTAGTTGACAACCCGGAAGCATTTCCGTGTCCGGTTTTGTCCGGTTTTTCAACCGGACACTTTCCACTAATGGCTGAAGATACACATGTTGCGACGACTACGGCTGAGCTTGACCGGACATGCCATTTTGGCAGGTTTGTCATGATTCTGCTCCACCTTAAGTGGCGGCGGGCGCGCCACCAAAAGACCGATGATAACTGTACTGAAGTATATAGTCAAGCGGCCGTTGTTGCGGAAAGTCGTGCCGTTTCGCGACCAAGTCGCGACCAAAAAGCCCGGTTTCTCGAAGAAACCGGGTTTCTCCAGACGAAACCGCCGCCGAACCTCCTCGCGCCGTTCTGCATTGCACGGCTATCGTATTGAGCTTTTTGTCAATTCCATGGAGAACGATTCGGCGTCGACGAATCGCGACAAGGAAAAATCGAATTGCCGGCGCGTGCCTTGAAGGCGATCGCCGTCAATGATGTACTCCGCGTACGAGCCGCGATATTCTTCCGTCACGCTGCCCGCACAGATGACGGGGAACGGAGCGACGCTGGCATCGACCAGCCGATATGCTCCATGCCGGTGGCCGTGCAGCCAAAGCACGACGCCGCCTTCGTTCGCCACGGCAAGCACTTCGTCCAGATCCGCCAGGCCATGTGACCGCCGTTCACGCAGGCCGCTGGACAGAGCGACGGGATAATGCGTCACCAGGATTCGCGGTCCGGGTTCGAGCCGTTGCAACAAACGTTTCAAGCGCTCTCGTTGGGCGGCGCCCACTTCGCCGCTGGCATCCCAGAAACCGCGGTTCGGCCGTGACGAGTTCATGCACACCAGCCACACGTGCCCGACACGCCGGGCGAATGGATAAGTCTCATCATCGACGCGCTCGCCGTGAAGCCAAGGAGCGAACTGCCGCTCGAAGGCGCCGGAGCGGGCGGCAGCCGCGGTGTAGTAATCGTGGTTCCCAGGCACGGCGACGCCGGGCAGCGCCTGCGGGTCATGCAGCCCAAGCAACGCGGCGGCGCGTTCGCATTCCGTCGGAAAGCCGAGCGCCGTCGCGTCGCCGGAAAACACCACTGCATCCGGCCGGCGTTCGCGCAATTCCGCCATGAGCGCCGCGATAGTGTCCTCGGCCCGTCGAAAGCGCTTGCTTCTGCCGAGCAAACGCAAGTTCATCCACCCGGTCAGACGTTTGTTGAACCAGTCGCGCAGTTGCCAGCCGAGCGGATTCGCGGTGAGATGAATGTCGCTAAAATGCGCCAGCCGCACCGTCGTCATGGCTGCCGGCCCTGGAACGTGCGGCGATGGACCTTCGCGCCGGGGTTCGTACAATCTGGGAAAACACTCCCCAGAGTGGGGCGATTATATCATTTCCCGCAGGATTCAGGGGGCTTGTTGACATGCCCAAGGTGACGTTCGGCAAAGAAAAACAGGAAATAGAGGTTCCCGTCGGGGCGAATCTTCGGCAAGAAGCCCGAAAAGCCGGCATCCAAATCTACGGCAGCATCGAGCAGTATATCAACTGCCGCGGGCTCGGGCTGTGCGGGACGTGCAAGGTGCTGGTGAAGAAGGGCATGGAAAATCTGAGCCCCAAAACGCTGCGCGAGCGCTTCAAGCTGGCCACCATGTTTTCGACCATCGGCCATGAAGACGAGATGCGCCTCGCCTGCCAAACGCAAGTGAACGGCGACTGCGCCATCGAAACGCGGCCGGCGTTCAACTTCAGCGGCGAGAACTTCTGGCAGAAGCCGTTTCCGAACAAGTAACGGCGCACCGCCGCTCAACCTGCGTATCATCGACCAACTGCTCCTCGTCGCGCTTACGCCGACCGTCGCCGCGCTGGCGTGTGTTCCGTTTTCGCTTTGCCGCGCGTTTTCCCCGTTTTGCCTAGGTGGTCCTTCATCGTCTTGGCAACGCTCTTGCGCAGGGCGTCCATCAGATTGATCACGGCCGGCTCTTCGCGGCGCTGGGCGGCCCGAATCGGTTGGCCCTTCGCCTTCGCTTCAATCAGCTTGAGCATCTTCTCCGTGAAATCGTCGCGATACTTCGACAGGTCCACTTCATCCACCGTCGACGCATCGACGAGCGTGTCTGCCAGCCGCAATTCCTCGGCGGAAATCTTGGCTTCCGGCACTTCGCCCTCAAAACTCTCCGGCCGCTTGACCTGGCTCGCGTAGCTGAGCACGTTGAGCGCGAGCAACTTGCCGAGCGGCCGTAGCAAACAAAGCTGCCCTTTCGCGGAGAGCACCATCTGCGCCAAAGCCCAGCGGCCTTTTTCCGACAACACGCGCTGGAGAACGGCATAAGACTTGGCGCCGGCCGGACCATCGGGAGCGAGATAGTACGTGCGGCCGCTGAAATACAGCGGATCGATCTTTTCCGGCTCCGTGAACGCCTCGATGCTGATCGACTTCTCGTCGTCGGCCAGAGCCTTCTCCAATTCCTCGGGCTCGATGAGGACGTACTGCCCCTTGGAGTATTCGTAGCCCGTGACGATTTCGTCTTTCGTGCGTTCCCCGTGAACCGGGCACATCTTGACGTGGCGTATGCGGCTCTGGCATTCGGCACAAAGCTGATGGAAGTGCAGCTTGCCGCCGGCCGCCGCGGTCGCGGAATACGCCTTCGCCGGCACCGACAATAAACTCAAACGAATGTACCCTTCCCAACTGGCATGACCCGCCATGAGCCGAACGTTTCGTCCCGACAATCGCCTGTTGGCCCCGGCGGCGACAGCGCTATCGGGGAGCGCCGGTCGTTTGCTGGGATCGCGGGGCCAAACGGCCGACATCGCAAAGCCGGTGCCGCGCGCTGTCAGCTGGCTAGGAGGCCTTCAGCTGACGGAAAAAATGTCTGAATTCTCGGCCTGACCCGATTGCTTTATGCCAGCTGGCCGTCGAAACCCCCGGTAGGCCCGATGGCCGATCAGGCGAGTTGCGCGTAGAGGGGATGTGGAATCCGGGACAATCTGGGCGGCCACGGGTAGCGAATAATCGGCGCGTTGCATGTGCTCAAGCTCGCGCCTGCCACGCGGAAGAGTCGCGCGCGCCGTGCATCACCGCGAGCGCCTCGACGCGAGCGTCTCGTAAGTCTCTTGGAGTCCGCCTCCGCGGCGGGCCGAATAATCACGGACAGACTCACGACCCGGCCCTCAGAACCGCCAACACATCGCGCCACGGCCGGCCTGCACCCGGCCGGGCTTCCGCCTCTGCGCGCCGCCGGGCGAGTTCCACCAAGTGCCACTCGGGCACCTCCTGCGACTCGACCGACTCGGGCAGGCTGTCCCAGATCTGGTCGATCAACTCCAGGCGTTCCGTAACGTTCAGTCGTTCAATCCCCAGTGATGCGAGCGTTACCGGCATGGCGGATCCTCTCGTGTGAACGAATAGCGTAGCCCGGCGAGCGATGACGGGGAAGGGCCATCGGCTCGGGCCTCATACCCTGATTGTCGCACGCCTGCGCTGGACGAACGACAGCGCTAGGCAGCGGTTCCGCAATTAGCTTTTGCGAATTACTTCACGATAATGCACTGCGAAACTTTCAACTGACCCGGAAGGAGCCCGCCGTCGCACGTCCCTTCGACGGTGATGACTTGCCCAGGTTGTAGTTTTGCGACATCGTCTTTCGCCGATTCATGGACCGTGCATTGCACCATTGCCGAATTCAGCTCGTCCGCGTCCTCGGCCACCAGCGTCAGAATGTAACCGGCTCCGAGCATCCGCTGAACCGCGCTGAACTTGCCCGTAACCTGCAATTTGTTTCCTTTGTACTTCGCGTCGGCCGCGATTGCATTGGTGCCGTACTCCTTGAGCAGATCGCCCGCCTTCACTTTCGGCGCCGGCGTCGGCTCCGGCGCGGGCGCCGTCGGCGTCTTGTTTTTGCAGCCGCATTGGAACAACGCCATCGCGAATAGCGCCGTGAAACAGAGGAAACGAGTCATGGGTCCATCTCCGGAGGTACGTGTTCAATCCGATATCGTCGGACGGCGCGTGCTTATCCCTTGGCGTGCGCTTTCATCAATTGGTAGTCGCTCTTGGGCTTGTTCGAGTCCGTTTGCAAGGCGAGAGTGGCTAGGCTCAATTCAATTGCCTTTTCAATCTTCGAATTGCCGCCGCCGCTCGGTTGGTTGGGATTGACGACAAAGACGATGGCCGCGGCGGCGGGTTCGTTCTTTGTCGCGAAGATGATCGTTCGCTTGCCACCCTCCTTGGTGAATTCCCAGCGCGTGAACTGGATCGCCTTTTCACGGTAGTGCGGCTTCACGACAAAATCCTTTCCCGCGTCCCAAACCACGCCTTCCGGAAAGGGCCGCTGCACAACGGCTCGGATAAAGTCCTTCTGATCCTTCGACGCCGCAATGAATACGTCCTGAAACAGGCCGCTCTTGCCCACAAAGCGATAGAACACATCCCCAAGCAGGGGCTCTTTCGGGTTGGTTGTCCTGGCGATGCCCTTGGGCGGACGGATGAAAATCGCCGGGGTCGGCCTGTGTTTTTCCTCATCGGCACTCTTGCGCGGCAGCGAGTCGATCGGTTCGTCCAGATAATCCCTTTCCTGGTCGAAGTATTCGAGCCGTACTTGTTCCGCAGCCATTTTCTGTTCATACTCGTTGACGCCGCAGCCGCTGCACAATACGGCGAGGCCGGCGAATAGGCCCAGGGAAATACGGCGGCAGCGGCGGAAAGGAGGGAAGAACCGCATGAAGGGCATTCCTCGAGACTGATCCTGATGAAGAACGGGGACTCTACTTGCTTACCAAGAAAACGCCGCGTTCGCCAGGGGGCGTGTGCCGCCCGCGTTCAATTCTTGAATTTCGCTTCCCCCGCCCGCGTCAGCCCGACAAAATGACCGAAGGCGTTTGCGGGCACAAGGAACAACGCATGGTTCGCTACGATTTCTCCGGCAAGGTGGTTCTGGTAACCGGCAGCTCGCGTGGCATGGGCGCCGCGATTCTGGAGGCGTTTGCAAGCGCGGGCGCGACCTGTTTGCTGAACTACTTCGAGGACGCCGACGGCCAGAATCGTCGCGATGCCGAGGAAACCGCGGTCCGCCTGCGTGCGCACCAGGCTCCTGTGCATCTCCTCGCGGCCGACGTTAGCCGTTATGACGAAGTGGAACGTCTGATGAAGCAAGCCGCGGAAATTGCCGGCGGCCTCGATATTCTCGTCAACAACGCCGGCATCCTCCGCGACCGCACCGTGAAGAAAATGTCGCCGGATGAGTGGCACAGCGTCTTGAAAACGAACCTCGACGGCGTTTTCTATTGCTCGAAGCTCGGCACGGAGATCATGCGCGACAACGGCCGCATCGTGAACATCGCCTCGATCTCCGGCATCGTCGGCATGCACGGCCAGGCCAACTACGCGGCCGCCAAGGCCGGCGTCATCGCGCTCACAAAGGTTCTCGCAAAGGAAGTCGCCAAGCGCGGCATCACCGTTAACGCCGTCGCCCCCGGCGTGATCCAAACGCCCATGCTCGGCGGCCTCAAGCCCGAAGTCCTGGCCGAGTACGCCAAGCAAATCCCCGCCGGCCGCGTCGGCCGCCCCGAAGACGTGGCCCACGCCGTCCTTTTTCTGGCATGTGAGGAAAGCAGCTACATCAGCGGGCAGACGCTGCCGATTACGGGGGGATGGTTCTAAGAACTGAGCCGCGCGCGGAGTAAACGGAGCAATCCGCTTACTCCGTGCGCGGCTCCTGAATCCTGATTCCTGACATGAAGCAATTAACCGTGGTCGTCCGCCCCTTCTGTGCCGAAGCCGTGCTCGCCGCCGTCCGGCAGCTCGACGTGGTCGCGTGCGTGGTGCGCGAGGCGAAGGGATACAGCCGGCAGAAGGGATACCTGGATCGGTACGTGGGCAGCGAATACAGCATGGCATTTCTGCCCAAGGTTGAAATCAGCGTTTGGGTCAACGACGAGCAGGCGGCGAATGTGGAAGACCGCATTGTCCGCACCGCACGCACCGGCCGCATCGGCGACGGCAAGGTATTTGTCTGCGACGTGGGGTGGCCGGAGCCGCTGGAGTTCTGAGAAGAAGGTCTCTCGCAAAGGCGCCAAGAACGCAAAGGAAGAGCGCAAATAAGATCTCTTGGCGTCTTTGCGAGAGATTTCTCTTCAATTCTTCAATCGTCCCCACACCCGAAGCGCTCCCGGCAGCAGTTGCACTTCGAAATCACGAACACCGTCTTCCGGCGTGCAAAACATCTCGCCATCCACGTGAACCGCCACCGGTTTCTCTGACTGGCAGACGACGTGCCGGCAGCGGCCCATCCATATTCTCGGATGATCGCGCGGCAGCCGGCCCGTGACCATATTCGGCAAGTTGCGGAGCAGCTCCCAGCGCGACAAGGCGCCGGCTTGGACATAGTCAAACAGGCCATCATCCAGGCGGGCGTCGGGAGCGATGACAAAATTGCCTTCCCGTCGCCCCAGCGCGAGCGACAACGCAAGCGTTGGGACCGTGCGTTCAACGCCGTCGATCACGGAGCGAATGAGCGGCGTCTCGAATCGATAGCAGACCGCGCGCAGAAGCGCGAGCGTGTAGAGCGGCACCCCTTGCAAGCCGCGAATCCGCCGCGATTCCATCGTCACCGCGCCGTTGAAGCCGAGGCCCAACCCGTTGACGAAAAAACGCTCGCTCCCACGCTGCGAGCGGACAATGCCGGCGTCCACGTGCCGCGGTTGGATATCCGGATCGCCGCGACGATACCAATCCGCATCGAGCCCGAGGCTGTGGGCGTAGTCGTTGGCCGAGCCAATCGGATAGACCACTAAAATGGTGGACTTCCCCGCGCGCAACAAGCCGTTGGCGACCTCGTGGACCGTGCCGTCGCCGCCCGCGGCCGCCACCTGCGGGTATCCCTCCCGTGCGGCGGTGAACGCAAGCTCCTCGGCGTGGCCGGACATACTCGTCGGCCGAAAATCCGCGCCGGCGCCCAGCGCTCGGCGAAGTCGGCGGAGCCGTCGCTCCCCCCGGCCCTTGCCGGCTGCTGGGTTGTAGATGACGCAGGTATCGGCATTCGCCATGGAACGCTCCCCGCGAACCCCCAACGCCACGTTCTCATCTCCTTGGATGCGAGACGGTGTGCCTATACTACCGGAATCGAAATCGTGCCTTTCGTCTTTCGAGAATCGCATGCGACGGTCCAGCATTGATGGCATTCTGGTGCTCGACAAACCAAGCGGCATGACCTCGCGCGAGGCAGTGAACCGCGCCCAGGGTTGGTTTCCGCGCGGCACGCGCATCGGGCACACCGGGACGCTTGATCCCCTGGCGACCGGCGTACTTGTCCTGTGTCTCGGCGTGGCGACCCGGCTCGCCGAGTACGTGCAGTGTATGCCGAAGACTTATCGCGCCGGCATTCGGTTGGGCGCGCGCAGCGACACCGATGACGCGGACGGAGCCATCATCCCGCTCGCCGTGGAACGACCTCCCGCGCGTGCGGCCGTTGAACTTGCGCTTAGCTTCTTTATCGGCGAAATTGCTCAGGCGCCTCCCGCTTACTCCGCGGCGCTTGTCGGTGGACGACGCGCCTACGCGCTGGCCCGGAGCGGCGCCGAGGTCAATCTCGCGCCACGGCGTGTGCATATCGACCGTATCGACGTGTTGAATTACGAATGGCCGAATCTGGAAGTCGAGGTTGAATGCGGCAAAGGCACCTATATTCGCTCGTTAGCGCGTGATCTGGGCGAACAGCTCGGCTGCGGCGGCTACATCACCGCGTTACGACGTACGCGCGTCGGCCCGTTCGACGCCGCCGATGCGCTGCGCCTGGATGAGAGTGAGGAAGCGGCGCGTGCGAAACTGCTTCCCATCGAGGCGGCACTTTCCTGCCTGCCGCGAATCACGGTACGTCCACCGGACGCACTACGACTCCGGCAAGGCCAGCAAGTGCCTTGTGCCGATCACGGACTTACCGCCGCGACCGACCTCGCCGCCTACGACGAAGAGCACCGTTTGATTGGCGTAGTTAAGGCAGACGGCGACCGACTCCGGCCCGATAAAATCATCGCTCGGACCTAAATCGGCCTTACGCGACGCGGTATTTCTCGATGACAGCCTCATCGAGGTCGACGCCAAGACCGGGCTCCTCCGGCACGGCGATTTCGCCGTCCACCACGGGAAATCGCTGCTTTGTGAGCGTCTGCCGCAGCGCCCCTTGCTCCACGCAATACTCGAAGTAACGGGTATTCGGCAGCGCCGCTACGAAATGCAGCGACCCGGCAATGTTGACGCCCGTCTTGTAGGAGTGATTGACGCACAGTCGATGTCGCTCGGCCGAGTCCCAACCGATGCGCTTGGCCCGCGTCAAGCCGCCGACGCGCGTGACGTCGACCTGCACCACGTCGATGCCGCCGACGTCCATCATCTGCTGGAATTCCTTGATGTCGCAGATCTCTTCCCCCGCGGCGATTGGAATGCGGCTGCGCGCGGCGAGCCGGGCATATCCCTGCACGTTGTCGGGGTGCAGCGGCTCTTCCAACCAGGTCAGGTGAAATTTCTCGAATTGTTCCGCACGGTCGATGGCCGTCACGGCGTCCCAGCAGAGTCCGGCATCGACCATCAGTTCGATGCCGCTTCCCAGACCCCGCCGCGCGCACGCCACGTGGGCGACGTCGCTCTCCGCACTTTGCCCCATCGGCCCCCAGCCGAACTTGACGGCCCGGTACCCCTGGTCCACCAGCTCCGCCGCCAGCCGTTCCGTCTCTTGCGGAGTATCGCCGAAGAGAATTGAGGCGTAAGCGCGGAACTTCTTGCGAAACCCGCCGCCCAGAAGCTGATACACCGGCCGCCCCGTCGCCTTGCCGACGATGTCCCACAGTGCGATCTCGACGCCGCTCATCGCCTGAATGACGGCCCCCTGTCGGCCGAAAAAGATGGTCCCCTCGTACATGCGGTGGATCAGGCGATCAATCTCGAACGGATCTTGTCCAACCACGCACTCGGCGAGCCCGCGGCAAATCTTGTGCGACAGCGGCGCTTCGATAATCGCCTTCGCCACGAGCGACGAGGAATCGACCTCGCCGACCCCGGTGATGCCCGCGTCGGTGTGGACTTTGACGATCAGCGTTTCCTGACTGCCGTCGCAGCGGTCAGTGATCGTGGGCAGTCGGAGATGGATTGGTTCGACCCGGTTTATCTTCATCGTCGGGGACGTCTCCGATTGTAATCCGCGATGCGGCGTATCCAAGGGAACGTGACGTGCAGCCCGTTATAGAGCTTGTCGTCGCCGGTCCAGAATTCCAACCCCTTGGCTTCTGCGAGCGCGACGTAGATGCAATCGTACGGATGCCGTTGATATTGAAGCGCGAGTGCGAACGCCCGTCGTGCGATTGTTCGCGTCGTTTTGAAGAGCTTAAACGGATAGATGAGGAGATCACGAACGGCGTCTTGCGCCTCGGTCAGACTGACTCGGCCCCTTCGAAAAGCACCGACGAACGCGTTCAAGACCTCGGCATGAAGTAGATCGGGACCACACAGCTCGATGGCACGATGATGGCCGTCCCACATCATCTCCTGGGCTTCGGCGACAAACTGCTCTGACGGAATGTGCCATTTCGTGACAACGCTGCAATCGACCATCATTCGCGGCACAGCACTCGTCATGGAGGCGCATTGTCAGAAAACGATACTCGCTCTTCAAGCTCCCGTTTGCATTCCTGGATAATCTCGTCCATACCGACTGGGTGCTTGATTTGATGGGCCAAGATTCGTCTCACGGCTCGATCTAGCCGTTTCAAAAGGGCTGCTTCACGGTCTTTCATTTCGCGTTCGCGCACCACCACCTCCATGCCTTCCGGTAGGTGCGTGCCTGCGTCGAGAACAATCACACCGCCTTTGACAGTTCCTTTGTAGCCCTTCATCCGTTTGCTCCAATCGGGGACAAGTACTTCAGCCGTCTTGTAATTCTCGCAGATTCTCCTCTATTACTCTAATCTGATTCCCCAACTCTGTCACCAACTCCCGCTGCTGCTGCACCACCTCCGCCGGCGCCTTGCCGACGAAGCTGGCGTTCTGCAATTTGGCCTGAGCGCCCTGCAAATGCTTCTGCTTCTCGGAGAGCTGCTTTTCGAGCCGCTTTTTCTCCGCCGGCACATCGATCAAGCCTTGAAGCGATACGTAGCTCTCAAATTCCGGCGACACGCTCGTCGCGGCTTGGGGCGGCTTTTTCGCGTCCGGGCCGCACGCCAACGTGCCTACGCCGGCAAGCAGTTTGATGAACGGATCGAGCGACGTGAGATCATTTGCAACGGTTGCGTTCGCGCGCACAAACACATTAAGCGGTGTTCGGCTGTCGGTGATTCCGTAGCGGTTGCGCACCTCGCGCACGGCCCGCACCAATTCCTGCATGCGTGCGATGCGGTGCTCCATCGCCGCGTCGTGGAATTCGGCGGGATACGTCGGCCACGGAGCAATCATTACGCTTTCCGACGCCGGATCGGGGTTCGGCACGCCACGCTCGAATGCCGCCTCGCCGAGCGCCTGCCACAGCGACTCGGCGACAAACGGCATGATGGGCTGCACCAGTCGCAAAATGCCGTCCAGCACGCCGACAAGGACGCGCTGAGCCGCCGAACGTCCCTCGCCGGCGCTTCGGGCAAGTCGCCCCTTCGCCATTTCGATGTACCAATCGCAGAACTCCGACCACGTGAAGTCGTAAATGGACCGCGCCGCCTCGGCGAAGTGGTAGCCTTCCAGTTGATCCGTCATCGCGGCGGCCGTCGTCGCGAGTCGGCTCAGAATCCAGCGGTCCTCGATGGGCAAATCCTGTACGCGAATCGCGCCGGGCTTGTAGCCGTCGAGATTCATCAGAATGAACCGGGCCGCGTTCCATAACTTATTCGCGAAGTTGCGGCCCAGCTCAAAGCGCTCGGACGCTTGCTTCGCAGTCGGCAATTCGGGATCGTCCGCGGGCCACGGACCGCCGGGGCGAAACGGCTTCTTGCAGCTCGGGCAGGTGATCTTCCGCGTCCGCATTGAGAGGTGCTCTTGCTTCACCGGCACGAGCGTGCCGCAGTGCGGGCACACATTGGCCACGGGCATCCGGCTGTCCTGCGTCTCGGTCGCCACGTGAGCCATGCCGAAGCGCAGGGCGTCCGTGCCATAGCGCTCGATAATGTCGAGCGGGTCGATGCCGTTGCCTTTGCTTTTGCTCATCCCCTCGCCGAAGCCGTCGAGAATCTTCGGGTGGATGTAGACGTGGTGGAACGGCGCCTGGCCCACGTTGTAGAGGCCGGTGATGACCATGCGCGCCACCCAGAGCGTGATGATGTCGCGGCTCGTCACCAGCACACTCGTTGGGTAGTAGTAGCGCATCGACTGCCAGTCCGGATTCTGCGGTCCCGGCGGCTGGTCGGGCAGAGCTGGTCCAGGCCAGCCGAGCGTTGAGTGCGGCCAGAGAGCGGAGCTGAACCAGGTGTCGAGCACGTCAGGGTCGCGCTGCAAATCCAAGGATTGCAATCCTTGAGCGTCCATCGCCGAGTCGTCGAGGGCACAGATGAGCCATTGCGCATTCTCTTCGTCGAGACGCCACGTCACGTCGGTGCGGCCCGCGAACGCTTTCTTCAACTGCGCCTCGGAGCATCGCGCGTACCAGATCGGGATGCGGTGCCCCCACCATAATTGACGGCTAATGCACCAGTCGCGTTTCTCGCCGAGCCAATCGAGATAAGTCTTGGCATAACGCGCGGGATGGAACTGGACCCGGCCGTCGGTCACGGCGTCCATCGCCGTCTGGGCGAGGTCGGCCATCTTCACGAACCACTGATCCGACAGATACGGCTCAATCGGCGTCTTGCTGCGGTCGCTGTGGGCAAGGTCAATCTCGCGATCCTCACGACCCTCGAAAAGGCCGAGTTTCTCCATATCCTCGACGACGCGTTCGCGGGCCACGAGGCGATCGAGACCCTGGTATGGTCCGCCGTTCTCGTTGAGCGTGCCATCCGGGTTGAGGATGTTAATCATCGGCAGCTTGTTTCGCTGCCCACTCGCGTAGTCGTTCGCGTCGTGGGCCGGCGTCACCTTCACCGCGCCGGTGCCGAGCGTCGGGTCCACGAGGAGCGGGTCGGCGATGATCGGGATGTCGCGGTTCACGAGCGGAATCGTGACGAATTTGCCGATCAGGTGCTTGTAGCGCGCATCGTCGGGATGCACGGCCACCGCAGTGTCGCCCAACATCGTTTCAGGGCGCGTCGTGGAAAAACGGATGAACTCGTTTGGACTGTCTTTCACCGGATAGCGAAACGTCCAAAACCCGCCCTTCACCGTTTCGTGGAAGATTTCGTCGTCCGCCACGGCGGTTTGCAGGGCGGTGTCCCAGTTTACGAGCCGTTTGCCGCGGAAGATAAGGCCGTCCTGGAACATTTTGAAGAACGTGTGCCGCACCGCCCGAGCGCAAATCGGGTCGAGCGTGAAGCGCGTCCGGCTCCAATCGGCGGAGCAGCCCAATTCGCGAAGCTGGCGGAGAATGCGCGATTCGTATTGGTCCTTCCACTTCCAGATACGACACACTAACTCGTCGCGGCCGATGTCATGGCGCGTCTTCTTTTCCTCATCGCGGATACGGCGTTCCACCACAGCTTGCGTCGCGATGCCGGCGTGGTCGATGCCGGGCATCCAGAGCGTGTTGTACCCTTGCATGCGCCGCCAGCGAATAAGGATGTCTTGCAGCGTATTGTTCAGCGCATGCCCCATGTGCAGCGCGCCGGTGACGTTCGGCGGCGGGATGACGATGCAGAACGGTTCCCGATTCGGATCGGGCCGGCTGTGAAAATAGCCGTGCTCGGTCCAGAATTGCAGCCACTTCGGCTGCGCTTCATGCGGGTCGTATTGTTTGGGGAGTTCCGTCGCCATGGCCCGTTCCTTCACTTACTTGTCGCTAGTGAGCCAGAATGCCGCGAAAACGGCAATCGCGAAAGCGAAGACAAGTATCAGTGGAAAAAGGAGGAAAAGGCGCCAGAAGGAATTGCGGGTCCAAAGCTTCATGGTCGATCCCTTCGGCGCACGCGAAAGCAAGTCAAGTGCCGGATTCTTCATCTTTGAACAGTTTGTATTCAAAGCTGTCCACCAACGCCAACCAACTCGCTTCGATGACATTTTCACTGACGCCGACGGTGCCCCAGACCGAGGCGTCGTCGCGCGATTCGATGACGACACGCACGCGGGCAGCGGTGCCGGCCTTCGCGTTGACGACGCGCACCTTGTAATCGACAAGCTGCATTTCCGCCAGGCGGGGATAGATCATTTGCAGCGCCTTGCGGAGGGCGCCGTCGAGCGCGTTCACGGGACCATCGCCTTCGCTGACGGTGTGCAGCGTTTCGGCGCCGACGCGGACCTTTACCGTCGCCTCGGTGATCGTGTGCCCCGTCGCGTCGGTTTCGACATTCACCCGATACGAGAGCCGCTCGAGTCTTGCCGCGTACAGCCCGGCGGCTTTCTTCACGAGAAGGTCAAAGGACGCCTCCGCCGCCTCAAATTCGTAGCCTTCATGTTCCAGGTCTTGCACGCGACTTAGAATCTTGCTCATCAGCGCCTTATCGTGCGTGATGTTGTACTTTGTCGTTTTCGCGAGGATCGTCGATTGTCCGGACAACTCACTCACGAGAATACGGCGTTCATTGCCGACGAGGGCCGGGTCAATGTGCTCGTAACTGGCCGTGTTCTTGGCGACGGCGTGCGCGTGCATGCCCCCTTTATGCGCAAACGCGCTCAGGCCGACGAACGGCTGGCTGTTGCGGAAATTCATGTTCGCGATTTCATAGATGTAGCGCGACACCTCCGTGAGGTGCGACAACCGCTCCGGTTCGAGCACTTCGCAATCGAGCTTTAATGCCAGATTCGCGATGACGCTCACCAAATCCACGTTGCCGCAGCGTTCGCCGATGCCGTTCATGGTTCCCTGCACCTGGGTCGCGCCGTGTCGCACCGCGGCCAAGGAATTGGCGACGGCTACGTCGCAGTCGTTGTGGCAATGGATGCCGACCTCCGCCTTCCGCCACTTGCGCGCCGCTTCGACCCCCGCGGCGATGCGCTCCGGCAAGGAACCGCCGTTCGTGTCGCACAGAATGACTACCGACGCGCCGGCGTTCTCGGCGGCGAGCAGCGTTTGCAGCGCGTACTCCGGATTGTGCTTGTACCCGTCGAAGAAATGTTCGGCGTCGTAAAACACCTCTCGACCTGCCTGTTTGCAGCACGCGACCGAGTCCGCGATCATGCGCAGGTTCTCGTCCAGCGTCGTTCCGAGCACGTCGCGGACGTGCAAATCCCACGTCTTGCCGACAATCGTGACCAGCGCCGTCTCGGCGTCGAGCAGCGCCTTGATGCAGGCATCGTTCGCCGCGTCCACGCCCTTCCGGCGCGTCATGCCGAAGGCCGCGACCTGCGCATGCTTGAGCGGAAGTTTGCGCACTTCTTGAAAGTATGCGAAATCTTTCGGATTCGATAACGGATAGCCGCCTTCGATGTAATCGACGCCAAGATCATCGAGCCGTTGCGTGATGAGCAGCTTGTCTTGGAGGGAGAAGTTCACGCCCTCGCCCTGGCTGCCGTCGCGCAGCGTCGTGTCGTAGATGCGGATCCGTGGCATGTGCTCCACCTGCAACAAAAAAGCCCTGAAGCGGTTGCTTCAGGGCCGGTCAAGCGAACGAATGGCGATCGAGCCCTGGCGTCAAAGCACCGCGCGAACGACGACGACCGACGGGCGCACTCCCTGCGCCTCGGCGATGGCGATCCGCACGACAATTCGCTTAGCGCTTCCCACGGAACAGGACCTCGCGGTGTGAAACTTAACTCTCGTCAATGTAAAAGCCGAGCGCTCGACTGTCAATTGCTCGTAGTGCAACAGGACCAAGAAGATGTGGCATGACGCCTGTTCAAGAAATGTTGTCGTTTAACGGACGAAGCCCGATACGTGAGCGTGGGCAGGCGGCGTCCCGCGCTCACGCGTCGGACCACGAAGGCGTAGACGCCGAATCACCGGATGCGCTGGGGCGGCACCCGTGTGCGGCCGACTTTCTGGCTCGGCGTCTGACCGGGCAACGGATTGTACTGGAACGGCAGCACGGTCTCGGCCGGCTTCGCGTTGGCGCTGTTGGCAGCGGCGTCGAGCTCATTCGTAGACACGAATTCGACCGTATTCGACGCGGGCACCGTGATCGGTCTGCCCGTCCCGAGCTCCATGTCTTTGTGCTCGGCGATCCGGACCACGCGAAACGTGCCGAGCCCCTTGATCTGAATTGTCTTGCCGGCCTTCAGCTCGTCTTGAAACACCGGGGAGAGCGCGTCCAAAAAGCGCGTGGCCTGTTCCTCCGTTAGCTTCGCCGAGTGCGCCAGCTTCTGCGCGAACGATTCTTCCGCCGGCTGCCGTTGCGAATGCACGGGCGAAGCGCAGATGAGGGCAATGCTCAGCCCCGCCACGACGACGCCCAGAACGAACCATTGACCCATACGCATCATGAATTCCTCCCCACGAACCGCTGCGATCCAACCGGTCCTTGGCCGAATCACGGCGCGATGACTTCCCGAAGAGCAAGGCGCGTACCATCCGCAACCCTGGACGCGACCCAGGGCGGCCCTCTTTGCGCTGGGAGGGTAGGGACGGGAGGACCTAGCCGGACAAGTATAGGTCGGAATCAGGAAAAATATAGGTCAAATCAGGAAAAAGAAGTGCCGGCCATTTCCCGCAGCGCCGGCGGGCAGGCCACATGGCGGCGCCAGCGCTCGTCCTCGCGCTGGGGGAAATCGCTGCGAAAATGGACGCCGCGTGATTCTTCGCGCTGCAGGGCCGACCAGATCATGAGGCGGGTAATGGTGAGCAGATTTTGCAATTCCCAGCCGGCCCGGTTATCGAAGGTTCGGGTGAGTGCGTAGCGGCACCAGAACGCTACGTCGCGCTCCGCTTCGAGGAGTCCAGCCCGGTCGCGCACAATGCCCATTTTGCGAACCATCAGGCTGCGCAGCGAGTTCGTGATGTCCGCCACATCAAGAACCTCCGCCGCGGCGTGGTCGCGTTGGAAGTGCAACGGCGGGGCGGTGAACGTATCCGGCATGCGCCGCGCTGCCGCCGCCGTGCCGCGGCCGCAGGAAGCCCCGTAAACAAGACCCTCCAACAGACTATTCGACGCCAGGCGGTTGGCGCCGTGCAGGCCGCTCGACGTCACTTCCCCCGCTGCCCAAAGGTCGGGCAACGTCGTGCGGCCTTGCATATCCACCGTGACGCCGCCGACCATGTAGTGGGCGCCGGGGCGCACGGGAATCCGATCGCGCGTGATGTCCAGACCGAAACTCTGACACACCTTTGCAATGCCCGGAAAGCGCCGGCGCACGTTTTCCGGCGGCAGGTGCGACAGATCCAGATAGACGTTCGGATGCTGGGTGCGTTCCATGCAGCGAACGATCGCCTGGGCGACCACGTCGCGCGGGGCCAGCTCCGCGCGCGCGTCTTCGGCCGGCATGAACCGAACGCCGTTCTTGTCGCGGAGATAGGCGCCTTCGCCCCGGACCGCTTCGCTAATCAGGAATCGGCTGGAGCCGGCGACATAGAGAATCGTCGGATGGAACTGCATGAACTCCATGTCGCGCAGCTCGGCGCCGGCTCGATAGGCCGCCGCCATGCCGTCGCCGGTCGCGACCGGTGGGTTGGTCGTCTCGCGATAGACCATGCCGGCCCCGCCGCTCGCCAGGATCGTTTGCTTGGCCCAGACCAGCATAGCGCCGCGTTCGTCATGATGGATCAGCGCGCCCGCGCAGCGGCCTTCGTCCGTCAGCACATCGAGTGTGAACGTCTTGTCCCAGATCGTGACGTTCGCTGCCTTGCCGGCGCGCTCAATAATCGCCCGCATGACTTCATGGCCGGTCGCGTCGCCGAGCGCATGAACGATTCGTCGATGACTGTGTCCGCCTTCGCGCGTAAGAGCGAGGTGGCCGTCTTCCTCGTCAAAGTGCGTGCCCCAGCGCACCAGCTCGTTGATTTGATTCGGCGCTTCGCGAACGACCATCTCGACAACGTCGCGATCGCACAGGCCGGCGCCCGCGGTGATCGTATCTTCGATGTGATTCTCGAACGCATCTTCGGGCGACAGCACCCCGGCGATGCCGCCCTGCGCATAGCTGCTATTGCTCTGCTGAATCGCGTCCTTCGTGACGACGAGGACGTCGAGATCGGCGGGAACTTCCAGCGCCGCCCGCAGGCCCGCGATGCCGGCGCCGATGATAAGAACGTCGGTAAAGCGGTGCGGCGTTTGCTTGGGGCCGAAGGGAATCAGGTAGCGGTGGGTGGAAGGCATACGGTGTTGTGGTACCAGATTTCGTCAACGACAGACGCGGACAGAGCCTCACTCATCTTCGAGCCCCAATTCCTGCAGCGACAACGCCCGCAGGATCGCTCGGGTCAACGCATGGACGCGCTCTTCCGAAAGGCTCTGAAGTCGCTCCGTAACGCGATTGGGCAGAGGACCGAACTTGTCGTCAAGCTGCTCGCGGAGCACTTCGCGCTTTCCCTGGAGAATGCCCTGCTGTACACCTTGAGTGACGCCCTTTTCAAACGTTGTAACGTTCACGGCTTTCACTCCTTGATAAGGCTCACTGCTAAGCAGCCGCTCGAACTCGCGTTTGCCGGTATCGTCCAGGGGCAGGTAAGCCTCGACACATTCGCCGAGCAAGAAGCGCTTTTGATCGTTGAGCGGAGCTTCCCGAAGTCGCCGCAACGCTTCGGCGCCCAGCCATGCGATCCGTTCCCGCGGAATCTTCATCAGCGCCGCAAGAGCAACGCCTAGCCAATTATCGCCTTCGAGGTATTCTATCGCGTCGAGCGCCGGCAAGCCTACATAAAGGTACTCGAAATGCACCGGCCGCAACTCCCAGAAGTGTTCCTCGTATACATCGACGTCGATTCCATCGAGACCAACCTGGAGAAATATCGCGATGGTCAGCACCGGCAGAGCGTAACGGTCGCGCAGATTCACGTACGACCGAAACATCCGCGAGCGCAGCGGCGTTGCCCGGTCCGGCGATTCAATTTCGACATGGACGAGCGCGATCCAGCTGCCGGCTTCACCGGCCGCTTGCCCGGAACGACCTCGCGCGTCGGAACCTTCGCAACGAGATCGAGAATCCGTCGCGGCCCTTCCGGCGGGTCGGGGAACACTTCCTTGTCGAGCCACTCGGCGGCGTCGCAGTCGAGACGACGTTCCCAGTCCGCGAAGAACAAGGCGAGAAAGTCGCGGAAGAACTCGCGAATCAGGGTCTTGAAACGTTGATCGTGATCGAGCATGGAAGAGGCTTGTGCGGACGATCACGCCCGTTTGCCACGGGCGCGCTTCGACGCCACTTTTGTCACGGCGCCGTCCTGAGTTCGCTCCAGGGTCTTGCGCTCTAGCTCTCGCCAAAACTCGTCGTGAGGTATCCCTTGGCCTGCGTCGATCTGCCGCTGGCCGGCGTCGAGGATGGCGCGCAATTTGGGTGAGTGAGCGAGCAGCAAGCGTTCCGCTTCGTCGTCGTTGCGGACGCCAAATAATACGGCCACGGCCCGACCGCTGCGTGTCACCACGACGGGCTGGGCCTTGCTTTGCTTGAGAACGACGTCTGGCTGCGCCTTCAGCTTCGCGACGGTCGCGGTTTTCATGTTTCCAATTCCTCTCCGCCAACAAAAAGCCGTTCCCCTTCCTTTACGCCGAGACCGAGCACATTGACGGTCGCACGGTCGGCATCAACGCGGTAGAGAACGCGAAACTGGTTTTTCGTCCCGCAGCGTAGCTCCCAGTCCGCTCTAAGCAGACCCGGCTCCCGTAATCGCTTCCGATTGCGTGTTTCTGTCGTCGGGTCGAACAGTAATTGCTCTTCAATCTTGGCCCGGATCGCCGAATGGTGCCGTGGTTCAATCGTATCAAAATGGTCCATCACCTGCGGAGCAAAGATCACGGTGAACGGCTGTTTGCGAGCCATGCGTGAGAGAGCCTGGAAGGTCTATTTCTTCCCCGGCGTTTTCCCCTTCTCCGAAATGATTCGCGTCAATTCCTCGTATGCATCGCGATAGTCGCGTGGCGGCGGCGCTTTGGCCCCCGTCTTGGCGTCGGCGTTCTTGCTCGGATCGCCCGCCGTCGCCTGCCGGGCGCCGAGGTTGCCCAGCGCGCCGCCCGACTGCGGGGCGAGCGGCTTGGCGTTCTCGGTGTCCTGTGCGTCCAGTCGTTTTTGCTCGGCTTCCAGTCGTTCGAGTACCTTACGAGCCTCTTCCTTGCTCCAGCCGGCTTCCTTGAGCACATCGTCGCGGTCGATCTCCTTTTTCAGCTTGTTGATGTCAAGCTTTTGAATTTGGAGATTGCCCGCCTTGTCGTGATAGCGGTCGTTGCCGGGGGTCGTCGGCACGGGTTCCGCTTGAGCGGGCGGAGTAGGCTTAACGTTGCCGGCGTCGGCGCCGGGCTGGGAACCGGGTTGATTGGGCTGCTGGCCTTTCGCGTCGCCGGGCTTACCCGGCTGCTCGCCCTTGTCACCTGACTTACCCGGCTGCTCGCCTTTGTCACCTGGTTTTTCCGAGCCCTTTTCTCCGGGCTTCTGCTGACCTTTGTCGCCGGGCTTATCCGGGCCCTTGTCGCCAGGCTTCTCGGAACCTTTGTCGCCCGGCTGTTCCGGCGCCTTGTCGCCGGGCTTTTGGCCGCCTTGCGAATCCTTTTTGGCGTTGTTCTTCCCTGGTCCGTCGCCCATGCCGTCGCCGTTCTTGCCATCGCCGGGTTTCGGCTCGTTGCTGCCGGGAGCCGGATTGTCACACTTCTTATTGGCCTCCTCCTTCGCCTTCTTGAAAGCGTCGTGCTTTTGCTTCTCGTTGAATTGCTTCTCCATCTCCTTAAGCTTCTTATCGGCTTCTTCACTTTTCTTGGGGTCGTTGCCTTTTTGGTCTTTCACGAGGTCATCGATCTTCTTCTGCGTGTCCGCGTCCACCGGACTTGGGTTTTTCTGCCCATCTTTTGTCTCATTCGGTTTGACATCGGGCTTGCCGGCGCCGGGCTGCGGCTGCTGCGCACCATGATCCATTGGCGTTTTGTCATCCTTCATGCCGGTCTTCGGCTCTGGAGAACCGGCGCCGTCCTTCTTGTCGGCGTTCGGCATGGGCATCGGCTTGTCCGCGGCAGCGTTGTCTGCTTTGTTCTCTTGGCCCTTTTCGGGGGTTTTGTTTTCGTTGCCGCTTCCGCCTTGCGCATTGTCCTTCTTGTCCGGCGTGTCGTTTTTCTGTGGCGTGTCGGCCTTGCCGCTTTCGTTCTTCTCCGGCTTCTGACCCGCGTTCTCCTTCTTATCGGCGGCCTGTCCGGCATCCGTTTTCTTCTCTTGTGTTCCGTTTTTCGCGTCCGGCTTCGCGCCCGCATCGTTCTTCATGGGCGACTGCTCCGGGTTCTTATCGCCCTTGTTTGCCGCGCTCGAGTCTTTCCTCTCGCCAGCATCGCTCTTCTTGGGTTGATTGCTGTTTGGCGATTGCTCAGGCTTCGCAGTCTGGTTCCCTTTTTGCGGCTCGCCGTTCTTGTCGTTATTCATCGGCTGCTGCTGGCCGCTGTTTTCCTTCGCGCCGTTTTGCTTTTTCTCGTCGGCCTTGTTTATGGCATTGAGAAGATTCTCGGCTTGCTGTTTCGTCTTCTCGTCCGGCTTATTGCCCTGACCGGCGTTCTTCCCTTGCTGGTTTTTGGCGTCGTTCGGGTTCTGTTGATTGCCCTCATTCGGTTTCGCGTCATTCCCCTGGCCGTCATTGCCTTGCTGGTTTTTGGCGTCGTTCGGATTCTGTTTCTTGTCGTCATTCGGCTTGGCGTCGTTTCCTTGGCCGTCACTGCCCTGCTGTTTCTTGGCGTCGCTCGGATTCTGCTTCTTGTCGTCATTCGGCTTGGCGTCGGTTCCTTGTTCGCCCATGCCGTTCGTATTGTCCGCGTTGTTCTTGTTCTCGGGTTTGCCATCAGGCTTGGCGTCTTGCGCTTGATTCTTATCGGACGCCTGCCCCTGTCCCTGATCGTTCTTTTGATCCTTCTGGTTGTTCCCCTGGCCGCCTTGATCTTTCTTCTCGTTCTTTTGCGGGTCGCCTTGCTGTCCCTTGTCTTGACGCTCCTGATTTTCCTTCTTCAGATCTTCGTCCTGTTTCTGATCGTGCTCGTTCTTTTCCTTCTGGGCCTGCTCCTGTTGCTTCTTTTGTTTCGGTTGATCTTTCTCGGGGTCAACGATCGTCAAGAAATGATGGTCGCTCTCGCCGACGTTCGGCTTGGGGAAATCACAGGCGTCCGCGGCCTCGAGCCAGTATTCGAGCTGCATTCCAATGGCGAGCGGAAACGGTTGCTTCGACTCGTCCAGCAACTTGGCCAGTTCCACGACTTCCTTGTAATCGAGCATTTTCGGATAACCGCCGTCCTTGAGGCGGAAATCCTTGCCGCCGCGATAGGGCTTCGCTTGCAGCGTGACGCCGTCCCTGACTTTCATGCGCAAAACGAACGACTGCACGCCGATGTCGTCGCTCGCGGCGCCCTCGATCTGGAGCACGGCGTTCGCCGGCAATTCCGCGCCGGTTTCCGGCTTGGTGAGCTTGACCTGCGGAGCGTGATCCGGAATGACCTCGATGTTGTACGGCATCGGGTCGGTGTTGCTCTCGCCGTCCTGCGCCGTGAACGACACGCGGTACTTGCCCTCGTCTTCCAGCGCAAAGCGGAAGCGAATCGCCTGCGGATCGTCGCCGATCAATTCGCCGGGCACGCTCTTTTTGTTCGCGTTCGCCGCCGACGGCTCGATGTCCGCCTGACCACGCGCGACGGTGCGGTTCGTGTGCGCCGTGACCGTCACTTCCGTGCCGCGCAAGGCTTTCAAGTTCGGATCGCGACCCGTTTCGTCGTGCCAGCCGGTGTACTGCCGATACTTGTAATGAACGTCGAAACCGAGCAGCATCGGCGTGGAGTGAACCGTGACGCGATGTTCCGGCGTCTCGGCGTCGCCGCCGACGATCTTGTACCAGAAGCCGTTCTGCACCTGGAGCGACGGCATAATCGTGCTCCAGTCGCGGCCGGATTCCTTCTCCAGCGGCAATTCTTCGTAGGGATTGGCTTGCTGATAGCGAAAGAGCAGCCGCAGCGAATCCGGTTTGCCGGGGTCCGGCACGCGGCCTTGAACGTGAACGCCGAAATTCACCGCCCGATTGACCGGGACCGTGACGTCGCCGCCTTCCGGCTTGGTCAACGTCAACTGTGTCCGCGTCGCGATGCCGATGTCCTCAAACGGCGCCAACGCCCGCCGGAAGATGGAGAAGAATTGGGTGCCGCCAACCTTCAAAAGCAGCAGGAAGAGAAAAACGCCGCCGATCGCCACCAGGCTGCCGAGCCATCCCGCACGGCGGCCGCTGATCGCTCGTTCAAGATCGGCCCGCGACAGGTCCTTCGCCGCCCGTTGCCCCAGCGCCCCGCGTATCGCCGCCGGCAGGTTCTCGCCGTGCAAATCGAGCCAATTGACGACGCTATTCTTGGCGTTCGGCACCAACTGCTCGACACGCCGGGCCGCGTAGTACGGATTCACCCGGCGCGTCAACGGCACGACGAGGAAGTAGGCGAGATAGCCGAACCCCGCCACGACGTAAACGAGGAATGAGACCTGGCGGAACAGGGGATTCAGCTCCAGCCGCCGATCGCCGATCGCGACGAGATCGCACAACAGCATGACAAGGAAGTAACTGACCGAGATCAGCAGGAAGCCGAGGCACGCCGACAGCACGTCAAACACGCGAACACGGCGATTGGCTCGCGTGAGCTGCTGTTCCACGAATGCTTCATACTTCGCCGTCGGCGCCGCCCTGGTGTGCCCGAGATCAGTGGCCATGAAGGGTTCCTTGTCTTGCGGCCGGCTTCCCCGCGAGAGGCTTGGCAACCGCCGACGCGCGCGGCGATGCCAAGTTCGTTGCGCCCCACTAATTATAGACGCTGAACGAAGGCCTGCTCAACCAGATTCGCGGCCGCGTTTCGCCCGCTTTTTCGTTGGGCGCCACAATCGCCCGGTCGCGGACGGCGTCAGGCGCGGAGTGACGCAGCCCTATCTCTTGTGCTCCAGGGCGTTTGCTTCGATCCGGCGAACGCGCCCCATAAGCGACTTTTGAGAGCGTGTCATACTTTGAAAGAATTGTCGCCGTCAAATTCGGCGCAAGATTGGAAATGACAATTGCTTACACGAAACGGCCGCGCAGCCAAATGCTCACAATCGGCGACAAAAAGCGACATGCTCTTTCGCCGCGCTCTTTGGGCAACGGAAGTTCGACGGCGGCTATTGGCAGTGCAACGCGCTTCCCGGTATGCTTCGTTAAGGGAAGAATTGACAAAAGGAATCCACGTTTGGCCGCAAGTTCGGAAGAATTGGAAAAGGCGGTCCCACTGCAGGGGCTGCTCGGCTACCTCAATTTCTCCGAGGGCCGGCCCGATCCGCGCATCCAGAAGCACATCGACGACGCCTATCGCTTCTTGACTGAGCACGGTGACGAGAAGCCGTGGCAAGCCCTCGCCAAAATCCTCCCCGTCCGCCTTAAGGAATTGCACAAGAGCGGAGCGAGCGCCTTCCGAGACATTGCTCAGGCCGATGGGGTGCTGCGCTTGGTTTTCGAGCATTTACTTCCCGCCTACCTTCGGCATCACGCCGACCTGCTGGCCCACCTGAGCGACCGTGATCTCTTCCAGCCTTTCTTCCTCGCCCGTGTTTTCGAGTCCGTGCTAGCCCAGGGCGGTCCGTGGAACGAAACCGAACGGATTGTGACCGGCGCACTGACAAAGCTCAACGACTTCGTCGGCCATCGCCCCATCGCGGTGCTGGAGACCCGGCCGCGCGGCGAGCCGTATGACCATGAACGTGTCCGCCCGATTCCGCTCTATGTTCGCGGGGCCGGCGTCGCGTTTGGCCGTTATCACGATCTGATTGAACAGGCGTTGCAACTCTTGCAAGACGCTGCGGCGCGCGGCGTGGCCGGCTCGCTCGCCGACGCCTATTTCGATTTCGAGCTGCTCGACGAGTTGGCGGTCGATCCGCGGGCCTACAATCAACTCCACCCTGTCCACCGCCGGATCAACTACATCTTCGGCGAGTGGGACCCGCACCAGATCGACAACCAGGGCCGCTACCGTCGCTTTGTCGTGCGGCAAATCGTGCTCGATGCGTTGCTCGATCGTATCGCGCATCCCGGCGACCTCGACCCCGCGGAAGCGTTGTTTGACGCAGCGGCGGTCCTGGCCGGCACGATGCTCATGGCCTCGGCCACGAGCGGCAGCGGTCCCGACACGCACGACTCCACCGTGACGATGACCACCCTCGCCGCGAAGATCGCCCAGTGCCGTGACGCTTTCTACAAGAACTTGCACCAAGCGCTGACCGGCCCGCGCGCCGAGCGGCTGCGCGAGGAGCAACAGCAGACGCGGCAGCCGTTCGGCGCTGTTCGCCAACACCTGAATCAGTTCCTCGCCCGCGACCGCGCCTTTCAATTGCAACAACGTCACATCGCGCTCTTGTTCGCGACGATGGGCTATCCCGAGGCCAGCCGCGAGGAAGCGGGCCGCATCCCCGTGGTCGCGTTTCGTTTTCTCGGAGCGATCCAAGCGCGGTTGCGGACCGGGCAACTGTTGGTGGAACGGGGTGAACCCGCCGCGGCCGCCGCGCTCTTGCCGGAGGTCGAGGACTTGGTCGACCGCGGCATCGCCTGCGGCGCGCTCCCCGATCCGTGGAACATTCTCGGTTTCCAGGGGCTCTTTCCGCTGTTCACTTCGCGCGAAGACAGCCTCCACGATTCCGACATCGACGACCTGATCTACATCGTGGAACAGCTCTTCGATCTCTACATCCGCGTGATCAGCGAGGCGGCGGCAACCGGCAATGCGGGACTTGCGCGGCAACTCCTTCAGGCGATGAAGCGGCGGACGAGCTGGTGGGATCGTTTCGCCAGTTACGAAGTCGGCGACGTGGAACGGCTGCACGGCGGCGAGGCGGCGGCCGCCGCCGAGCACGTCAGCAAGGCCCTGGCCCGCTGGCGCGAACGCGGCGCGGCGACGGCCGATCTCGCCTTTTGGCGGCAGCACCTCGAAGGCTTCCGCTCGCCGAAAGCGTTCGCCCTCGTGGTCGAAGCCCTGCTGCGCAAAGCGGACTACCAGGCAGGGCTGGCCCTCTTGATGAACTGGCTAGGCCATGCGGAGGAAGTGCCCCTGGAAGATCGGGAGTACGCCTTCGCCACACTCGCCCTGCAGTGGATGGCCGATGTCACGGCGGCGGCAAGCGACGACCGCTGGCCGCTTATCAAGAAATTCTTCGACTACATGGAGGCCAACGCCGAGGATTTCTGGCAGGCGCCGACGCTGCAAGGCGGCCCGCGCGACGACGACGAGGACGAGGACGACGACGAAGAGGAGCGGGGCAGCGGCGGCGGCCTGTTCGATGCGGCTTACGAAGGCGTCACCTTTCGCGACAGCGCCGCCGACGGCGAGGAGGGCGCCGTCGCCGAAGGCGGCGAGGAACAGCCGCCTTTCGATCTCGAAGACGACGCCGAACGCCTCGCGGCCAGGCTCAATTTCCTCGCCCTCGTACCGCAACTGTGGCGGCAGGCGGCACGCTTTGATCCCGGACCGCGGCATCGGGAAGAGCGCCGGGCGACGCTGGCACAGTGGCTGCAAAACGCCGACGAGAATCAGGTCCGCCTGCTCGACCTGCTCGACGCGCTCCATCAACACACGGTCCCGGAGCCGTCCGGGTCGCACGATTCGCTCGTGGAGTTCGACCGCCGCCGAACGATCAAGGAACAATTGCTGCACCAAACCATTGTCGCCTGCCTGGAAACCGCCCAGGCGATGCTGACGCTGCAAGGCGCCGCCGACGCGCCGGAGAGCGATGAAGACAGCGGCGAGCCCGACTGGTGGCCGGTCATCATCGATCTGGAACAGGCGCTCTTCGACGGCGATGTGACCGCCGTCCGCGAACTGCTCGACGAATTCCTCGCGACCTTTCAGGAAGAGCCGCTGCTTTACGTGGCGCTGGCCGACGGCGGCGATCCACGGCAAATGCTCCGCGTGCGCCTCGCGCAAGAGATTTTGCGAACGCTCGTCCGCAATCTGCCGCGGCTCGGGATGCTCAGCGAGACGCTGCGCGTTTTGAAAACCGCGCGCGAAATGGAACAGCGGAATCGGCCCGACCGCCGTGGCGTGTCGGAGTTCAACGACCTGTTCCAAGCCGCGTTCACCGCGGTGCTCGACAGCGTCCTAGACTCCGCCGCAGAGTGGGAGCCTGCCTCCCAGGGCGACGAGCAACTCGCCGCCCTGCTCGAAACGCTGGCCGCCCCGTTCCAGGCGCTGTGGGTCGAATACAGCCGCAGCCTGCAATTGTCCTCGCTCGAAACCCTGCGCAACGAGGACGAATGGCAGCCGCTGCGCCGGTTCATCCAGCACTACGGCCGCGGCCTGTTCCACGCGAAGTTTATGACGCTCGGCAACCTGCGCGGCATCCTGCTCCAGGGCGTCGGCCCGTATCTCGACTATCTGGCGGAGAACGCGGACCCGCTGCACCCGCTGAAGCTGCTCGACGACCTCGATCGGGCCGTGCCGCGCGACCAGGCGATCCGGCAGATCGACCTGGTGTTGCGGGCGCTTGTTGAGAATTACGAGGATTATAAGGACTACAACACGACCACCACGCAGTCCGACTACGGCGAAAATCTGCACCTGCTGCTCGATTTCTTGCGGCTCAAAATCAGCTACGACCGCCACGCCTGGCAGCTTCGGCCGTTGCTGGCGGTCCACGAAACGCTCGCCCGTAGAAACCGCCCCGGCGCCGCCCTGATGTGGGCGCAGGCCCTTACGCGCTTGACCAAGAACCTGGCCGACCAGCACGAACAACAGCTCGCGGAGCTGGAACGCCGGCACTTCATGCGGCTGCGGTCCATCGCCGATCGCCTGCACGAGCGCTTCGTCAAGCCGCTCGCCCTCGATCGACTCGGCGCTCTCGTTGAACCCGCGATGCGCGCGGCCCAAGCAGGCGGCGACACGGAAGCGCTCAGGCGCTTCCGCGACGAGCTGCGCCGCTATGCCGAAACGCCGACCGGCACCGGTCTCGACGTGCCGCCGTGGATTGAGCGTCTCGAAATCGAAGTGGACGGAGTGGCGGAATCCATGACGGCGCTCGGCGACGCCGGCGATGACGGCATTCTGACGCCCTTGCGCCGCATCTCCCTCGCCGAGCTGCAAGCGCAATTGCGAAGCTGGCAGACACCGCTCCTGGAACGCTAACCACCGGAACACGCGAAACCGCCGCAGGTTTAAGAGAGTAGAATCAGCGTGAGCCCGCGCGGCAACGGGGCCGCTGGGCACGAACACCAACCGCGAGAAAGCTATGCGATCGCTCTATTCGTTGACGCTGTGTCTCTGTGTGGCAACGGCGGCCGTGGAGCTGCGGGCCGGCGATGCGGCGGCGAGCAACATCGGCAACAAAATCACCCCCGTGACGCTCAAGGACGGCGCCGGCAAATCGCTCGCCGTCGGCGAGGCAAAAGGGAAACCGACCGTCGTTTTCTTCCTCTCGTTCGATTGCCCCGTCTCGACCAGTTATTCCGAACCGCTCGCCGAGCTGGCAAAGAGGTACGGCGACCGCGTCAACTTCCTCGCGGTCTGCACCAACGAAGACAAGACGCCGCGCGAAATAAGCAAACTGGCGCAGGAATACCAATTGCCGTTCCCGGTCGTGCAGGACCAACGTCTGGCCGCCGCCGATGCGTTCCACGCCGCGACCGTCCCGGAAGCCTTTTTACTCGACGCCCAAGGCGTGCTCCGTTATCGCGGCCGCATTGACAATAGCTATTCCGCCCGCCTCAAGAGGAACGCACAAACGACGAAGCACGACTTGCGGCAAGCGCTCGACGAGGTGCTCGCGGGCAAGCCGGTCAGCCAGCCCGTCACCCAAGTCGTCGGCTGCCCCATTCCGCGCGAATCCGCCAAGACGGCGACGGCCGCCGTCACCTACTACCACGACGTATTGCCGCTTCTGCAAGAAAATTGCCAACAGTGCCACCGCGCCGGCGAAGTCGGCCCGTTCGCGCTCACGACCTATCGCGACGCCGTCAACTGGGCGAGCGACATCAAGGACTACACGCAGTCGCGGAAGATGCCGCCGTGGAAGCCGAACGAAGGCGTTAAATTCCACAACGAACGCCGGCTGAGCGACAAGGACTTGAGCACCCTGGCCGCGTGGGTAGACGGCGGCACGCCCGCGGGGAATCCGAACGACGCCCCGCCGCCAAAGCAGTTCACCGCCGGCTGGCAGCTCGGCCAACCCGATCTCATACTGACCGTCGGCGACGAAATGCAAGTCGGCCCGACCGGCCGCGATCTGTTCCGCTGCTTCGTCCTACCGACGAACCTCACCGAAGACAAGTTCGTCACCGCGGTGGAGGTCCGTCCCGGCAACCCGCGCGTCGTCCATCACGCGCTGCTCTTCATCGACGCGACCGCGCAAGGCCGCAAGCTGGAAGCGAAAGAGAAAGCCAAACCCGCCGATGAAAAATCGCTCGACCGCGGCCCCGGCTACAGCGTGTCCATGGGCGTCGGCTTCCTGCCGCAGGGCGGGCTCGGCGGCTGGGCGCCGGGCCAGATCGGCCGCTATTTGCCGGAGAACACCGGCTACCACCTGCCAAAAGGCGCCGATGTGGTCGCCCAGATTCACTATCATCGCGACGGCAAACTCGAAAAGGATCGCACGCAGATCGGCCTTTATTTCGCCAAGACGCCCATCAGCAAACGCTTCCAGGGCCTGGTCATTCCCGGCCGCTTCCTGTTCATTCCGAGCGGCAACGATCACTTCAAAGTGGACAACACAACGCCCCCCGTGACCCAGGACTGCGTGCTGCACTCGGTGATGCCGCACATGCACATGCTCGGTCGCGAGATCAAGGTCACCATCATTCCGCCGGACGGTCCGAAGCAATCGCTCATCGCCATCAACGATTGGGACTACAGCTGGCAGGAGACGTACTTCCTGGAAAAACCGATCGCGATCAAAGCAGGCACGCGCTTCCAGGTCGAAGCCCGGTATGACAATAGCGTCAATAACCCGAATAACCCGTCGAGCCCGCCTCGGCTCGTGAAGTTCGGTGAGCAGACAACCGACGAGATGTGCTTCGTGTTCCTCGGGCTCACGTCGGACAAACCGGGGCGCATTCGCTACGAGGCGGCGAGACGCGATGCGCCCAAGCCGCCGTGAAACGGAAGACACAACCGCTGTATGCACGTCGCGGAATTCGCCGGGATTCCGCCGGCAGCCGTTCGGAATTCCAGCGAATTCCGCTACGACGAACGCTGCACTCTTCCGCGAAGCCGCGCGAAGCCGCAGACGGCGGTTTTCGGTAGCGCGTTTCGCTCCGTCCCGGTTATAATGTCGCGGCACGTGAAATCATCGAACCCAAATCCCTTTCCTTGGAGTTTCCCGAATGAGATTGCCCTGGCTGCTCCTGGGGCTCGCCCTGCTCGGCGTTGCGCTCCCCTTGGGGGCCGATGAGCCGAAAAAGGCGGATGCCAAGCCCACGACCGGCGAAGCCAAGCCGTTGCAGATTCCCTACCGCTTGACCGAGACGAAACACGTTTTGATCCGCGCGAAGATCAACGGCAAAGGCCCATTCAATTTCATCCTCGATACGGGCGCCCCGGCTCTCTTTGTCGCCACGTCCGTCTGCAAGAAACTCGGCGTGGCGCCCGGCAAAGACGGCTGGGGCACGTTCGAGAAGTTCGAGGTCGAAGGCGGGGCGGTGCTTTCCAAGGCAAAGGGCCGCATTGAAGACCCCTTCCAACTCGAAGGCATGAACAGCCTCGGCCTCGCCGGCGCGGAGCTGCACGGCATGATCGGCTACACCGTGCTGGCCCGTTTTCGCATCGAATTCGATTTCACCAAAGACAAAATGACCTGGACGCCGCTCGACTATAACCCGCCGTTGCCGCGCGGTCTCGACGGCGGCGGCACCGCCGGCATGGACGCCATGGCCGGCATGGTGAAAATGGTCACCGGCTTGCTCGGCAAGCGGCCGAAGCCGGAGATCGTGCCGCGCGGGTTTCTCGGTTTCGCTTGGGAAGAGAAGGAGAATCCGAAAACCGAAGCGGCGGAAATCGTCGTGAATAGTGTTGTCGCCGACGGGCCGGCCGCGAAGGCCGGACTAAAGGTCGGCGACGTGATTCGCGAATTTCAGGCGAAGCACGTGAAAGTGGCGAATGACATTCAGAAGCTTGCGAACAGCGTTCGCGCAGGCGACACGGTGAAAGTAACTATTCTGCATCCGGAAACCGGACCAAAAGCCGAAGCGCTAACGATTCAAGCCGCGGAGGGCTTTTAGCATGAAACGCTGGCCCGCCGCTATCCTCTTTGTATTTTTGGCTGCCGCAGCGCTTCGCGCCCAGGCGACGACCGCGCAGCTCGAAGCCAATAAGCCCGTTACCGTGCCCTTCGAGTTGATTCAGACTAAACACATCGCCGTGCAAATTAAGATCAACGGCAAGGGCCCGTATCGCGTGATCTTCGACACCGGCGCCCCGGTCACGCTGCTCAACACGAAGATCGCCAAGGAAAGCGGCGTGCTCGGCAAGAACGCCAAGGGCGGCGGCTTCGGCCTGTTCGGCATGGCGGGGCAGGCGAAGATCAAGGAACTGCAAGTCGGTGATTTGAAGGCGGCAGACGTGCCGGCCATTATCATGGATCACCCGACCGTCGATGCGATCTCGAAAGCGCTCGGTCCGATCGAAGGCATCGTCGGCTTTCCGTTTTTCGCCCGCTACAAAATGACGCTCGACTACCAGGCGAAAGAGATGACGTTCGTGCCCAACGGTTTCAATCCGCCCGATGTCATGGCGTCGCTAATGACGACGATCATGGCGATGATGAATGACAAACAGCCGCCGCCCAAGATTCTGGCCCCGGCCGCACAATGGGGCCTCGTTGTGACGAAGAAGGCGGACGATGACGAACCTGGCGTAACCATCAAGGAAGTGCGTTCCGGCAGCGCCGCGGCTGCCGCGGGCCTCAAGGCCGGCGACCGCCTGCTGACGCTCGACGGCCGCTGGACCGACACCGTCGCCGACACCTACACGGCGGCCGGATTTGTGAAACCGGGACAAGCGGCCAAGGTCGTTGTCAAACGCGGCGACAAGGAGATTGAAGTTGCAGTGAAGCCCGTGTCTGGAATCTGAGAGAATCGTCTCTCGCAAAGACGCAAGGATCGCAGAAAATGCCTTACTCTTTGCGTTTGTCTTTGCGCTCTTTGCGCCTTTGCGAGAACGCTTTTCCGAATCGAAACGGCAAAGGAGTCGTTCGCCATGAGGAAGCGGTTCTTCTGCATTCTTTCCGTCGCACTCCCCCTGGTACTCGTTTCCGGTAACGCCCAGCACGCGGCGGAGAAAAAACCCGGCACGCCGAGTCTAAGTGTGCTCGCTTCGCTGAGCGATCCCCGCGATCAAAAGTGTATCGGCGTGTCGGAACTGCAAGCGAAGAAAGCCGTCGTTGTCATTTTTCTAGGCACCGAATGCCCGATCAACAACGCGTACCTGCCGCGGCTCAACGACCTGAGCGGAGAGTATGGCAAGAAGGGCGTTCAATTCGTCGGCGTCAACGCGAACCAGCACGACACCGCGGAACGCGTCGCCGCACACGCGAAGAAGAACGACCTCAAGTTTCCTCTCCTCAAAGACGACAAGGGCGAGGCAGCCGAAGCGTTTCACGCCCAACGCACGCCGGAAGCATTCCTCTTCGACAGTGCCGGACGCGTGCGTTACCACGGCCGCATCGACGACCGCTTCGGCGTCGGTTTCCAGCGGCCGAAAGCCACGCGCGACGACCTGCAAATCGCTCTCGATGAAGTGCTCGCCGGCAAGGACGTGAGCACGCCGGAGACGACCGTCGCGGGTTGCCTGATCGCACGGCCGAAAGAGGCGAAGAACGACGCCGCCGTGACGTACTCCAAGCAGGTTGCGCGCATCTTGCAAAACCGCTGCCAGGAGTGCCACCGTCCCGGCATGATCGGCCCGATGGCGCTCTTGACTTATGACGACGCCCGCGCCTGGTCGGCGACGATGCGCGAAGTGATCGACGAGAAGCGCATGCCGCCGTGGCACGCCGATCCGCGCTACGGCCACTTCTCGAATAACCGCAGCCTGTCGCAAGAAGAACGCGACACGCTGCTGGCGTGGATCGACCAGGGCTGCGCGAAGGGGTCCGATGCCGAGCTGCCGCCGTCGCGCAATTGGCCCGAAGGCTGGAGCATCGGCACGCCCGATGTGGTGATCTCGCTGCCGCGCGAGCAAGAAATCCCCGCTGTCGCGCCGAAGGGGGGCGTGCCGTACAAGTACATCAGCGTCGATCCCGGCTTCACGGAAGACAAATGGGTGGTGCGCGCCGAGGCGAAGGGCCAAGCTACTTCGGTCGTTCACCACATCATTGTTTTCGTCTCGGCGCCGAACCAGCAGTTCGTTCCGGGCGGTCCCGGCGGCCGCGTGCTGGTCGGCACCGCGCCGGGCGACATGCCGGCCGTGCTGCCCGACGGCATGGCGAAGAAGATTCCAAAGGGCTCCAAGCTCGTCTTCCAGATGCACTACACGCCCGACGGCATCGCCCGCAAGGATCGCTCCTCGGTAGGTCTGATCTTCGCCAAGCAGCCGCCGGAGCGGCAGGTGTATACACTCCCGGTCGCCAACATGGCCCTCAAGATTCCGGCCGGCGACGCGAACCATCAAGTCGAATCCTCCTTCACGTTCCGCGAGGACAGTCACCTGATCGCCTTCATGCCGCATATGCACCTGCGCGGCAAGGATTTCCTGTACGAGGCGATCTATCCCGACGGCCACAGGGAAACCCTGCTTTCCGTGCCCAAATACGATTTCAACTGGCAGAGCGTCTATCGCCTGAAGGAATCGCTCCCGATGCCCAAGGGGACGAGGATTCACTGCCTCGCCCACTTCGATAATTCCGACAAGAACCCCAACAACCCCGACTCGACCGTCGAGGCGCGCTGGGGCGAGCAGACGTGGGAAGAGATGATGATCGGCTGGATCGACTTCGTGAACGACCGCAAGGCGCAATAATCGGCGGAACCGAAAGGGCAGTCAAAGGAGATACGATGACCAAGCCACAGCTCCTGTCACGACGTGATTTCGTCCGCACCAGCGCCGCCGGCGCTGCCCTGTTGCTCGGCGGCGCACTGCCCGCGCTCGCGGACACGTCCGAAAAGCTGCCGCAGCGCATGCTCGGCAAGACCGGCGTCAAGGTGCCGATCCTCGGCCTTGGCACGGTCGCATTTGGGTCGATTCCCAACGAAAAAGACGCGGTCGCCTTTCTGCACAAAGCGATCGACCTCGGCGTTACCTACATTGACACCGCCCCGCCGGCGACGCGCATCGCCGCCTTCACCGGCTACGGCAAAGCGCAGAAATACATCAACGCCGCCCTCAAGGAACGTCGCAAGGAAGTGTTCCTTGTCACCAAGTGTCTGGAGACCGACGGCGCCAAGACGATCGATCTGCTCAGAAAGAATCTTCAAGAATTAGGCGTGGATCAGGTAGACCTCGCCTACACGCACTCCATCGGCCACGCCGTCTACGACTTCGACGGCCTGACCGGCGACAACGGCCCCATGGCCGTGATGGAGAAGGCGAAGAAGGACGGCCTGACGCGCTTTCTCGGCATCACCGGCCATAATCGCCCCGAGAAGTTCGCTCAGGTCATCGCCCGCCGCGACATCGACGTGATGATGAACGCCGTCAACGTCGTGGACCGGCATACTTATTCGTTCGACACGATCGTGTGGCCGCTGGCGCGCAAGAAAAACGTCGGCCTCGCCGCGATGAAGGTGTTCGGCGGCGGCATGACGGCGTGCAAAATGCCGGAAGACTTGCGCCAAGCATCGTTCCGGTTCGCCTTGAGCGTTCCGGGCGTGGCGGTGGCCGTCATCGGCATGGGCACAATGAAAGAACTGGAGCAAAACCTCGGCTGGGCGAAATCGTTCAAGCCGCTGACCACCGACGAGGCCACTGAGCTGAAGGCGAAGACCATCGCCGTCGCCAAGGAATGGGGGGCCCACCTCGACCGGCTCGACAGCAAGGGGGAGAAGAGCCGGCCGCTGATTAACACGTAGCCGATACGATCATTTTTTCAGAGCGCGACGTAGTCAGAGCCGGAAGCGTAAGCGAGAGATACTTCCTTCCCTCGCTTACGCTTCGGGCTCTGTTTTGTGCTTGGGCTCGCGCTTGCCCAAAATTCGATCATTGACTAGACTTCATTAACTCGTTCCGGCCGCGCCGGCATTTTTCGCGCGGCTGGGGTGCAACGTGGCACCGTTTCCGGAGCAAGTCATGTTTCGCACACTGTCCGTGCTCGGCATCGCCTGCGTCGCCGTCGCCGCCGTGGCGCTCGCCAACGCCTCCCGAATGGCCAATCAACAAGCACTCTTCGTCGTGCGGGTTCGCAAGACCGGGGTTGGCAACCGCGTTCGCTTCACCCGCCGGCTGTCGCCGTCGCTCTACCACGCCGCGTTCTCGCTGAACTAGTTCGCCCGGAACCGTCAATCCCCTTGGCCCACGAACGTGAGCTAAGGTTGAGCGGACCTGTTCCTTGGAACATCAGCACCAGAGCGCCATGCAGCCCGCAACCTGGCAGGCGCTGTTCCGTCGGATACCGCGCGAACAGCACAACAACCTGATGCTCACGACGACGGTAGGCATCGAACTCGCCGTGCAGTCGATTGTGCGCCTTGAGGACGAGTACATGGTCGTCCGCGGCCGGTTATCCGGCAGCACGGATGCGGGACGCACGTTCTTTATTCCCTACGCTCAAATCAACTTCCTCGGCTTCCACAAGGCCATAACCGAGGCGACGATCTTCAGCTACTACGGCGAAACGCCCCCCGCCGTAGCCGCGGCCGCACGAACGGCGGATCCCACTGCTGAGGCAACGCCGGACGTTGAAATCACCAACGGCGAGCTGCCGGTCCCGCTTGCGGGCGAAACGAAGGAAACGCCGCTCCCCGGTAAGGAAGCCCTCTTGCAGCGCTTGCGCTCCCGGATGAAGGCCAAGTAGCCGGGCCGAAGGCGCGGCCGTATCGTGACTGGATGGAGCCCCTTCAACCGGAAATACCCACCAGCGTCCAACCGGGCGGCGCCGGCCTCTGCACCCAACTCGAGCTCGCGTGGGGCCGCTGGCGACGCACATGGCTGCGGCGTTTTCGTCCCGCCTATGTGCGTCGTATGGCCGAGAAGCGCCAAGGCCATTGTGAGAATTGCCGCCACGACATCATCGACGCGCGCGATCTCAAGCATCACCGCAACGTCTGCGGTTACTCCTTTCGACCCGAGGATGATCGCTTCGCCTGGCGCGAGCGCATCCCCCTTGCCCGGCCTGGTCTGGCGGAAGTCACCTGTTTTAGCTTCCTGTTCCTCACCGCCGCGCTCGTTCTTGGCACGGCGGCGGTCGCCGTTCATCCCCTCTTCTGGATTCCGTTCGGAATCGACGCCGGACTCTGGCTGTTCGTGATTTCCTTCTTCCGCGACCCGCACCGTGTTATTCCCGTGGAGGCAACGGCGCTCGTCAGTCCGGCGGACGGCACGATTACGCACGTCGGCGAGGTGGAAGAGCCCGACTTTCCCGGCGGCCAAGCGTTTCGCATCAGCATTTTCCTGTCAGTCTTCAACGTCCACGTGAACCGCAGCCCGCGGACCGCGACGGTAACGGCCGTGCGTTATTTTCGCGGCTGTTTTCTTGATGCCCGCGACGCCGAGTGCGCTCGCCGCAACGAACAACTCTGGATCGACTTTGAAGAAGAGAATCCGCCGCGCGTGTTGCGGGTCAAGCAAATCGCGGGGGCCATCGCGCGGCGGATCGTCTGCTGGCTGAAACCGGGAGACGTGGTTCAAACGGGCGAACGCTTCGGCATGATCAAGTTCGGCTCGCGCACCGACGTGCTGCTTCCCGCGGGAGAAAAGATCGAATTGCTCGTCAAAGTCGGGGATAAAGTGAAGGGAGGCAGCACCGTGTTACTGCATTTCAAAGGTTAATTGGAGCGTTACCAGCTCGCCAGCATTTTCATCGCCAATTCACCGAGACTTTCCTCGCTGACGGAAACGGGATCGCCGCACTCCGGGCAGCGGATGGCGCCGCGGGCGGTGAGCGCGGCGAAGATCATATCTTCAAACGTCTCGCCGTCGCCGAGCGCATACCACGGGCCTTCCTCCGTCATCCGGTCGATGATCTCGGCGGCCGGGGTGCTGGGCGCGGCGGCGAAACGACAATCGCACTCCGGACAATAAAGCTCGACTTGCATGGCCAGTCCTCCATTCCTGTGGACGTGCATTCTTTAGCGGTTCCACAAAGTTGCAAGTGCGATACCAACGGCGGAACAAAAGGCGGCGGCGCTCGCCGATGAAGCTCAAAACCGTGACTTCGGCCTGTTTCGAGGGGAGAAAAAATCGCGGCGGTGGAGCGCCTGGGTGGCAGGTGCGGCGTTTGGCAGGGGAGACTTACAAGCGTCGGCGACGGAACCTACAATGCGTTTTGAAAAGAATAGCTCAAGTTTTTCACGAATGCGTGCCGACGGGGAAGCAAACCGCGGATGGCTGGGCAAAAGCCTGCTTCCGCTGAATGCCGCACGGCCGCACAATCGGTGTGATTTACCTTGCCAGCCGACCATCCCACCGCGGGCCTCGCCAGCCCCCTGGACCAAAGCACGCAAGCGCTCAAGGGCGTTTCCCCCGCCCGCTTCGAGCAACTGCGCCGCCTCGGCCTCGTCACCGTCCGCGACCTCCTTTTCCACTTCCCGCGTTCCTACGAGGATTTGACCGACGTTCGCCCCATCGCCGGGCTATCGGCGGAGGCAATTCAGACGGTGCAGGGCGAGGTGGTGGAGATCGGCGGAAAGCGACTCCCCGACGGCCGCCCGGTCGTCAGCGTTGTCCTCTGCGACGACGGCAAACACTGTCTGGAAGGGATCTGGTTCAATCAGCCGTACGCGTCGAGCCGATTTCGTTACGGCCAACGCTTGTCGTTCAGCGGCAAACCGAAGTGGTTCCGCGATCATTGGACGATGACCCACCCGCGCGTGCAGCCTCTCGACAGCGACACGCCGGCGGACGGCCAGGGCATCGTGCCGATCTATCCGCTGACCGAGGACTTGAAGTCCGAACAACTTCGCCCGCTCATTCGGCGGGCAGTCGAACAGTTCGCGCTTCACGTCGTGGAAGTGCTGCCGCCGGAGATGCGCCTGCGGCGTGCGTTGCCCGACGTGCAGAAGGCCCTGCGCGACTTGCACTTCCCCCTTGCGCTGGCCGACGCCGAGGCGGCGCGGCGGCGGTTTGTCTTCGAGGAGTTTCTGATTCTCCAGCTCGCCCTCGCTCTGCGGCGGCGGGAGCTGCGCGATCGGCAGCGCGCCCCGGTGCTCGCCGTGACGCCCGCCATCGACGCGCGCATTCGCCGGCTGTTCGCGTTTCAACTGACGAACGACCAGAACCAGGCCGTCGCCGACATCTGCCGCGACCTGGCGAGCGAACGGCCGATGCAGCGCCTTCTGCAAGCCGACGTCGGCGCCGGCAAGACCGCTGTCGCCGTCTACGCGCTGCTCGCCGCCGTCGCGAACAAACATCAGGCCGTTCTCGCCGCACCAACCGAGGTCCTGGCCCGGCAGCACTGGAATACGCTCGAAGGCTACCTGTCCGCCAGCAAAGTCCGCCGCCTGCTGCTCACCGGCGGCAAATCGACGCGCGAACGCCGGGCCGCTCTCAACGCGCTGCGCGCGGGCGAAGTCGATCTCGTCGTCGGCACGCAAGCGCTCATGCAGGAAGACGTGCAGTTCGCCCGGCTTGGCCTGGTGGTGATCGACGAGCAGCACAAATTCGGCGTGAATCAGCGGGCGCGCGTGCGTATGCTCGGCGTCGATCCGCATTATCTCGTCATGACCGCCACGCCGATCCCGCGGACGCTCGCTCTGACCGTATTCGGCGATTTGGACACGACGACGATCCGCGAACAGCCGCCCGGACGGCAACCGGTGCAAACACGCTGGGCGACGGCGAAACAACGCGACCGCGTTTACGACAAGCTGCGCGAAGGCCTCGCCGCCGGCAGGCAGGCGTTTCTTGTCTGCCCGCTCGTCGCCGAGTCGGAGAAGCTCGATTTGAAAGCCGCGGAGAAAACCTACGAGGAAATGCGCGACGGACCGTTCCGCGACGCGCGCGTCGGTCTTTTGCACGGCCGGTTGCAGGAAAAAGAGAAAGACGCCGTGATGGACCGCTTCCGCGCCGGCGCGATCGACCTGCTCGTCTGCACGTCGGTCGTGGAAGTCGGCGTCGATGTGCCGAACGCAACGCTGCTGGTCGTGGAACACGCGGAGCGCTTCGGCCTGTCGCAGCTCCACCAGATGCGCGGCCGTGTCTGTCGCGGCCCGGTCGCGGGCGAATGCTACGTGTTCGCCGACCCGACGAGCGAGGACGCCCGCCAACGCATCCGCGCTTTCGTCAAAACCACCGACGGCTTCGCCCTTGCGGAACAGGACGCCAAGCTTCGCGGGATCGGCGAGCTGTTCGGCACCCATCAACACGGCGGCGGCGATTTGCGCGTCGGCGACCTGAGCGCCGACGCCGCCATCCTGCGCGAGGCGCGCAAAGACGCCTTCGCCATCGTCACCGCCGACGCGGGGCTACGCTGGCCCGAGCATGAATTGTTGCGAAAGGTGGTTCTGGACCGCTACGGTCGAACGCTCGACCTCGCCCAGATCGGGTAAGAAGACGAGTCGCCCCGGACGCCCCAGGGACTGATCCCTAATCCCTAATCCCTAATCCCTAATCCCTAATCCCTGCTCTGCCCCCAACGTAGGTTCGAGCAAGCCGTGCAGCTTTTCGATAACGCGGCTCAAATCCTCTTGATCGTCGTCCGACAGCTTCCGCAGCAAATCGGCGATGCCGCGCACGCGATTGGATTGGTAGTCGAGCAGCGTTTTCTCGCCGGCGTCGGTAAGACAAACGTCGATCTTCCGCTTGTCGTGGGGGTTGATGCGGCACTGGATCAGCGATTCCTTGCGATCTTCGAGCGAGCGAATGATGCGCGACATCTGGGCGGGCAGCACGCCGAGCAACCGTTGGATGTCGCCCACGATCATGGTGCCGTGCGCGTGCAGGATGTTGAGCGTCAGGTATTCTGCTTCTTTCAAGTCGCCGGGACGACGCCGGCCGCGGGTCGTTACCAGACAGAATTGGGTGATAACGCCGAACAGGTCGTGCGCGATGTCCTCGAAGCGGACCCCGGAACCGGTGGCAACCATGACGGCTCTTCCCCCACGCTGTTTCCCGGGCAAAGACCGTGCGGCTGGGGAGCCGGAAAGGGCCGGGACGCGGGACAATGTTCCGAATGTGCAAGTGTTGATTTCTAAGGTAGCGATACTGACACACGACTGTCAATTGGAAAGCTGCGTCGGCGCGGCAAGCTACGCCCGCAAAAGCAGGGCGTATGGGTCGTGCGGGCCGTAAGGCGAGCGGAACGCGCCGCGGGATCAATGCGCGTCCGGCGGGTTCGACGTACCGTGGTTGGCTGGGGCTGGGTGGTCGCCACGTCCAAAGTCGAGCGGTACGTAACTTCGCCAGATCGCGATGTTGATGGCGACGAGCGCGAGCAGCAGAAGAATAGCGCCCGGCTCTTCGTTCAGGAACGCCCGCGTCGCCCGCACCGCGCGGCGGACGGGATGCCGCTTCCGCTCCGTCCGCAGTTTTTGGCGGAGAAATTGGCGGTGGGCGATCAGCAAGGTCTGCCCCGCCTGCCAGTCGCGGGCGAGGGCTTCGCGCTGGCTGGGGAGAAGGGTCTGAAACATCGGCACGACGATCTGTTGCCGGGCCAGCGAAACGACCAAATATCCCGGCTGACCGGCCGCGCCCAGCATCGGCGGGAAGCCACTCAGCATGTCGCGGATTTCCGCCAGCTCGCGGATGAACGAAGCAGCCTCGGCCGGCTTGGAGAGTTTGCGCTTGGGATGGCCGAGGTAACGGCCGGCCTGCTCCCAGGCGTGCAGCAGTCGGCGCGTGCGGACGATCCGCTGGAAAAGGGCGCGCTTGGTCCCCAAACCGCGCCGCGCGACGGCGGATGAATTCGCCGCCTCGACCACGTGATCCAGCTTCTGCACGCTGGCCGTCGCGGGCAGCTCCGCCGGCGCCGGCGGCGGTGTGGGCCGGCTGAGAGGTTCGACGCGGCTCGGCGGCGGCGGCGTAGGCTTCGCGGCTTCCTTCCGCGCCGCGGATTCCGCTTGGGCGGGCGCCGGACGGGTCGGTAAAACCGGAATCTCCATCTGCGCCAGCGGCCGGCGCGACGGCGGCGGCGTCTTCCAATCCCGTTGCGCCGGCGCGGCGCCCGGCATCGCTTGTGCCGCCGCCTGCGCGCGCCACGGCGCGAACAGCCACGCGAGGGGATCTTCGACTTCTTCGTGCCGGCGGCCGACGGCGACCGGCGCCGCAACCGCCGCCGCTTCCTCGCCGAGCAATTCCCGATCGTAGGCGCGCTTCGCGTCCGGGTCGGTCAGGCACACGAACGCCTGGGCCAGCCGGTTCATCGCCTCGGTGACTTGTTCCGGGTGGATGAGCTGGTAGCAGCGAACCTTCTCCAGCCGCTCGTGGACGTGTTCCTCGATGCGTTCCGGGTCCGCTTCCCCGAGATCGAGGTCGAGCAGTCGATAATGGTCCGGCGGCCAGGTCCGCGAATCGAGACCCAGCCATTCACAGATGAGCTGGTGATCCATACCAATCCCGCGATGTGCGCCTTGCGCAACCTCTATTAAGATGCCAGATTTCCCAGGCAAATGCAAAGGAACAATTGGCCCAAGTTCGCGCCAGCCTGCCTTGTCCGGTCGGAACGGATGTGTTACAACGCCCGTCCACGCTCGACGCGCACCTCGCCGCCTACCCGCTCCCGGTACAGACCCGAGGCCATGAAGAACTTCGCACGAGCGCTCCGCTATGCCTGGCCCTACCGCGGCCGCCTGATTCTGTCCTTTCTTTGCGCGATTCTCGCCGCCAATTTATGGAGTCTGTGCTTTACATCGATTACGCCGGTGCTGGCGATCGTAACTACCCGGCAAAGTCTGCAAGATTGGATCGACGAGCAAATCGCGGAAACAAAGAAGCTCATCGACGGCGATCAGAAGAAAAACGAGCTTGGACTCGCCAAAGAACTGGACCGCGCGAATGAAATTGAGAACCGCCTCGTCGCCAAGATCGCGCGCGAGGGGCCCAACGAGGAAATCGAACACCAGCGCCGCGACAACTCCCGACTGCTGACCCGCCTGGAAGATAAACTAAGCGACGCGCGTTCCGACATCTACCGCCAGCAACTTGCCCGCAAGTTCATCTATCGCTTGCCGAAGGACCCGTTCCAGACCCTCGCCCTGTTGCTCGGCGTCCTCACCGCCGTTGTCGCCGTCAAGGGCGTCTTCGAGTTCTTTCAGGATTCCCTCGTCGGCAGTGTCGTCAACCTGTCGCTGTTCGACCTGCGCAATCGTTTTTTCCGCAACGCCATCCACCTCGACGTGAACCAGTTCAGCGAGCAAGGCTCCAGCGAGCTGATGGCTCGCTTCACCAACGACACGGAACTGCTCGGCCAGGGAACGAAGACGCTGTTCGGCAAGCTCGTCGGCGAGCCGCTGAAGGCGATCTGTCTCGTCGTGCTGGCCTGCTTCATTAGCTGGCAACTGACCGTGATGTTCCTCGTGCTCGTGCCAGTGGCGTTGTTCATTCTGAACAAGCTCGGCCGGGCGATGAAACGCGCCACGCGCCGGCTGTTGGAGCGGATGTCGAGCATTTACAAGATTCTGCAAGAAACGTTTCAGGGCATCCGCGTCGTCAAGGCGTTCACGATGGAGCCGCGCGAACGCCAGCGCTTTTGCAACGCGACGAAAGAGTATTACCGCAAGGCGATGCTGGTCGTGAACATCGACGCCTTCGCCAGCCCGATCATCGAAACGTTCGGCGTCGCCGCCGTCGTCGGCGCGCTGCTCGCCGGCGCCTATCTCGTCATCACGGGCCACACGCACCTATTCGGCATCCGCATGACCGATCAGCCGCTCAAGGCGCCGGCGCTTTTGCAGCTTTATGCCCTGCTCGGCGCTATCGCCGATCCGGTGCGGAAGCTATCGAGCGTTTACACGCGCCTGCAATCCGGGGCCGCCGCCGCCGACCGCATCTTCGCCTGTCTCGACCGCCAGCCGCGCGTGAAGGCGAATAGCGAAGGCCCGCGGCTCGCCCGGCACCAATCGCACATCGAATACCGCGACGTTTGTTTCTCCTACGAGCCGGGCCGGCCGATTCTGACAAACGTTCATTTGCGCATTCCGTTTGGCGAGACGGTCGCCATCGTCGGCCACAACGGCAGCGGCAAGACGACGCTCGTCGGCTTGATTCCGCGTTTCTACGACGCCGATCACGGCTCGATCCTGATCGACGACGTGGACATTCGCAACGCCAACTTGCGCAGCCTGCGCCAGCAGGTCGGCCTCGTGACGCAGGAGACGATCCTGTTCGACGACACGATTTTCAAGAATATCGCCTACGGAAACCGCCGCGCCCGCCGCGAGGAGGTCGAGGCCGCCGCGAAAAAAGCGTTTGCCCACGAGTTCATCCTGAAGCTCGAAAAGGGCTACGACAGCTCCATCGGCGAGGCGGGCTCCAAGCTTTCGGGCGGCCAAAAGCAACGGATCGCCCTCGCCCGCGCCATCCTCCGCGATCCCGCCATCCTCATCCTCGATGAATTCACGAGCCAGTACGACGCGGAGAGCGAGGAGAAGATCCATCAGGCCTTAAAGGAATTCATGCGCGGACGGACGACGCTGGTCATCACGCACCGCCTGAACACGCTGGAAGTCGCCAACCGGATCGTTGTGCTGGAGGCCGGCCGCATCGCCGCGGTCGGCACGCACCGCGAGCTAATGGCCGCGTGCTTGCCCTACCAACGCTTGCATGAAGCCCAGTTCCGCCGGCTGTGCGCGTAGTTTCTCGTTTCGCCGCGAAACGAAGATCGATGGTTCGAGTCAACCATGCTCGCCAACCTTGATGCACCGATCCTGGAACGGAACGCCCCACGGCGCTTGTCCGTCCCCGTAGCGCCTGCCGTCCGCACCGCCGGCGCGTTCGCTCTTCTTCTCGCCGTTAGCTATCCGCTTCTCTTCCACCGCCTCGCCGACCGTGACCTATCGAGCAGCCATGAAGCTCGTGCGGCTCAGGACGCGCAGACCATCCTCGATGACGGCGCCTGGGGTTTGCCGCATCTCTTCGACGGCCGGCCCGAGATGCAGAAGCCGCCGCTTTATTATTGGCTGGTCGCGTCCTTCGCATCGTTCGCGGGCGGGCACGTCGATGCCTGGTCGGTGCGACTGCCCGCCGCGCTTGCGGGCCTCGGCGCCGCGCTTTTGCTGTTCACATTCGGTGTGATCCGCGGCCGATCGCTGTTCGGATTCCTCGCCGCGATGGTTCTCTTAAGCTCCATGCACTTCACCTGGCTGGCGCGCGTCGGCCGGATTGATATGCCGCTCGCGTTTATGACAACGGCCGCCCTTCTAGGGTTTTATCTGGCCACTCAGAATTCAGAACTCAGAACTCCGTGGCTGGGTCTGCTCCTTTTCTCCTATGTTTCCATTGCCGCCGCCGTGATGCTGAAGGGACCGATCGGAATAGTCCTTCCCGCAGTCGTTCTTTTCGTTCATTTGCTCGTCGAACGCGAAGTTCCAGCGCCGTGGCGACTTCGCGCGTGGGCCGCCGTCGCCGACCGTTTCGGCCTCTGGTGGGGCATCCCGCTCGTCGTCGCCCTGACGCTGCCGTGGTTCCTGTGGGCCAACGCCGCCACGAACGGTGAATTCTTCCGCGTCTTTTTCTGGCGCCACAACTTTGAACGCGGCTTCGGCGGCGCGGACGACGGGCACGCCGGTTTACGCGCGCATCCGTGGTGGTTCTACGCGCCGCGCTTAACATTCGACATGTTGCCGTGGAGCCTGCTGTTGCCGGTCGCCGTCTGGTTTCTGTGGCGACGCCGTTTGTGGCGGGATGCGGAAGCCCGCTTCGGCGCGGTCTGGCTCGTCACCGTCGTCGGCCTGCTGTCGTTGATGCGATTCAAACGCGCCGACTACCTACTGCCGGCGTTCCCCGGAGCAGCCCTTCTGATCGGCGGCTTGACGGAAAGGTGCATTTCGCAGTCCGCCGTACCGCGACGTTGGGCCTTCGGCCTGACGGCGGTGCTGCTCGCATATTCCGGCGGCTGGCTCTGGTATGTCGAACGAGTGCTTCCGGGCGAAGAAGCGGGACGCGATCAACGGCCGTTCGCGACCGCCGTGCGTCAAGCGGTGCCCGCCCCGCAGCCGATACTTTTGTTCCGCACGGAGCCCCACGCGCTGGCGTTTCATCTGGGCCGGCCCCTCGCTCTCCAAGTAGAATGGTCTGACCTGGCCCACTGGAGCATGGGACCCGGGCCGCACTACGTCGTCATGCCGCCGGAATGGGTCGCGGAGGCGACGCAACTGCTTCCCGGACTCGTCCTCGAGCCGGTGCTCGACGGCCGCGAACTCGGCGGCGCCTGGCACGAGAAACCGTTAGTTCTGTATCGCACCGCCGTCCTGACGCCGTCCTCCGATTGAGCTGCACCATGCCGGACGTTCCCGAACTTCCGCCCATCGCCGCCGAGCCGCTCAGTCTCGTTTTGCTTTCCACTTCCGTGAGCGACGTACCGGGCGACGGGGTGGATGCCTGGGTCCAGTTTCTTGAAGCGCGCGGCAAGCCATACGAGGTTTTCCTCGTCCAGGATGCGCTAACCGACCAGAGCGCGGCTTGGACCGAAAAGCTCGCCGCCCGTCATCCGAGCGTGCGTGTGCTGCGCGATCCGGAACGCCGCGGCCGCGGCGCGGGATTGCGCCTGGCCCTGGCAGCCGTGCAGTATCCGTTGGTCGCCGCGGTGGACGCCGATTATTGCTTCGCACCCGCGGACCTGGAACGGTTGTTGAAGGACATCGAAAAAGTCCATCTCGTCACCGGCGTCCGGGCCGCGCGGCCGACGCCCCTGCCACTGAGGATTGTCGGCGGGGTCTATCGCTTGCTCGTGCGCATCCTTTTCGGCCTGCCGCTCGACCCGCTGCCCGGCTGGCTCGGCTGGCGCGAGACCCTGTTGCGTTGGCGGATTCGTCTGCAATTCGGCGTGCGGCTGAGCGACGCATGCTGTCCCTTCCGTCTCTATCGCCGCGAAATCTTCGCTCGTATCCCGATCCAAGCACAAGGCACGTTTGTGGACGTGGAGATACTGGCGAAGGCCAACTTTCTCGGCTGCTTCATGTCCGAAGTGCCGCTGCGGAACTACACGGCGCCGCACAACGCTGCGTTTGCCGATGCGCAACGCCGTTGGAAGACGGATTGGAAGCAAGTTTTTTCTCACCCGGAATTCGAAATGGCGAAAATGGCGCCGGTTCCCACGTTGTCGGCAGAGCCATCAATCCCATGACCGCCTTCTCGCTGTAACTGAAAGGAGTCGACCATGAGCGCTCGGAGCCTCGCGCTGATTCTGTCTGGCCTTTCCCTCTGTGTTGCCGCGGCATTGTGCGCAGGGGAGCCGCCACCCGCCAAGAGTGCGGACGCTGGCACAGTGCCGGAGCAGCACGGGATCGCCGTGTCCGGCATGCGCTCCCACCACGTCGATTTAGCGATGCTTATTTTGGACGGCGAGAGCGGGCCGAGCAAATCGGCCAAGCTCCTACACGCCGAACTCAAGCTCCGAGCCGAGCAGTTTCCCAAGCTACTGGAGTCCATGGGAAAAGCGTTCGAATCAGCCCCCGATGGCGGGGACGCGAAGGCCGCGGAAAAGGCAATGGACATAATGGAAGAGCGCATTTTGGCTCAATTCCGAAAAACGCTGACAGCCGAACAGCAGGCGAGATTCGAGCAGCTATCCTGCCAACTCGCCGGACCAATGGCGCTGCGGCTCAACAACTATGCGTCGCGGCTGGAATTGTCCAACGATCAGCTCGACGCCATCCGCGACCTGGTAGATGCATATTGCGACAAAGCAGCTCCTCACCACCGCGCCGGCTTCGTGACCCGGTCTGAAAATGCTGAGAGAAAACTCTGCGCCTTGGCTCAGGAACTCGACAACAAAATCCTGGGTCTCCTAACGGAGAAACAGCGCGCTAAATGGGCAACTTTCCTGGGAAAGAGATTTGACTGGACGGCTCTGACGAAGACGTAGCGGATTGATCCACGCCGACACATTTCCCCCGAAGGCGGCAGCCGAAGGTCGAATGTTTCGGGCGTAACCGCTCGTCCTCTACGCCGCCAAGGCGAAGAAAGCCTCACCGGCGACGAGTTTGCGCTGAGGGTATAACCGCTCGGTTTCGTTTTGGATGCGCTGCTCTTGGAAGGTGGCCCAGTGGCCGCTAATCCAC